>DATDAV010000280.1:0-1625 GCA_036525235.1 Chryseolinea sp.
GACAATGCCATGCGCTGGTTTTACCGGAGCTCGATCAATGGAACGCCACATTGCAAAAACGGCCAAACCGATCCCGCCGATTATCAAAACTTCTTTTCTTATACGTTTCACGCGGCGGGATATTGCTAAGAAATTTTTGGGTCGCAAGAAGTTTTTTTGCCAGTTGCTAAAAAAGCCAATAAAAATGCTAGGAATCCACGTCTAGGCAGCAATGAAGTGAACAATCGGTCAATAGCGCCCCCTAAGCCCCTGAAGCTTGCCCTAGATCGAACACCCAGCTGGCGCATGGGCATAGGCCTTTCGCCATTGCCGAGGCGACACGGGAGCCACGGCGACTTTAGCGAGTCTGCCTCAACCGGGAAAATCATCGCTACCGGCTTGGCCTAGCAACGCTCCTGAAGGTTGCTCAGGCTCATTTGCCCGCCGCATTGCCATTTTGCGCAACCAGACGCAAGAGCCCAACAAATCTTCGACTGATATGGAAACACCAGACACTCAACCTCCATTAGACGATTATGAGGCAAATGAACGGGACGAGATCGCCGAGACGGAAGCGGACGTAAAACGCCATCGCGTGATGAAGGGTCACCCTCCCAAGGAGATATTTTCCCACGTCGATCCGAAAAAGAGAGTGCCGAACGCATCAAGAAATTGAAGGAATCCATAAAGGACTTGAACTTCTGAATCCCGTGAGATTCCCATGTATGTGCACCGACCCAACCCATGAGGAAAACTGATACGTATTTTTTTGGGCGTCTTCGTGCGTGACTGGAACGGTTATGGGCCAAAATACGACGATGGCAATCCACTCTATTGCCACCCGGCCCAGGCTCCCCGGACTCAAAAGTCGATGCGCCTTTCGAAGAAAAATTTCGGCGCTTGAGAATACCGAGCAGGAAATACAGAAGGCCCGCCTTCTACCTCCACCTGTTCAACCTGAAGTGTTTTTTCTCCTGGAGAGGGGCGTGGCCATTTTGTGGCAACTTTTTGCCCTTTTCTTGCCGTTTTCATGGCTTTCCAGACCGTTCCGAGAAATCGTCAATTTCCGAGTGAAATCGGCATGTAAACCACTTTGTTCCAGTCTCTTCCAGACCTTGGAAGTGGTTGCGGGGCTGGGATTTGAACCCAGGATCCCGCCATGGCGGGATTATGAGCCTTCCATTTGTTTGAGTAGCGCTTCCAAACCGTTGCCGCCCTTTTGACGCTTGAGCCGGTTTTCGAGTTGTCGTGCGTCCGATAGGGACATTTCGCGACTTACGCAAACCAGTTTCCATGCCCCCTTGTTACGCGTCCACTTCGATTCACCGTTGTTGTGCTGCGCAACTCGATGATTTACGTCTTCGCTCAGACCGATGTAACGTTTCCCCGCGTCATTCTGAATCACATACACCCGATACACTTCCAGCCTTTTTGAAGTGGTTGCGGGGCTGGGATTTGAACCCAGGATCCCGCCATGGCGGGATTATGAGCCTTCCATTTGTTTGAGTTAACCGGTTCTCGATCCCGTAATCCCACGCACTACCAGCCTTTGTTGAAATTGGTTGCGGGGCTGGGATTTGAACCCAGGACCTTCAGGTTATGAGCCTGACGAGCTACCAGACTGCTCCACCCCGCGTTTGATTGAG
>DATDAV010000281.1:0-67486 GCA_036525235.1 Chryseolinea sp.
GGCGCGCTTCCAGGAAACGACGGAAGATCCGAATGCGATCAACCAGACCAACACCGACGAACCGAAGAAGAAATACTATGTAGTAATCCGGATGTTCAACGACTTTACCGCGGCCGACGGCTACAAGCGCAAGCTCATCGGCGACAAGTTCAACGCCGAGATCTTCTACAACCCGGCAGATAAGAAGTATTATGTGCACGTACTGGAAACCACAAAGGCCTCGGAGGCCCACGAGGAAGTGCGGAACCTGAAGACGTATACCAAGCTGAAAGAGGCCCGTGTGCTCATTGTGACGACGAAATAGCAGGATTGGGATGGGCGCGGGTTACATTTTAACGAATAGAATGCATTTATGACACCATGAAGCGAGTTCATAGCCTGTTTACAAAAATCGTTGGTTTGCCGATCGTTTTCCTCATGATCATCCCTGCCGCCTTTGCCCAGCGGCCGGAAATAAAGGAGATCAGTAAAGTGAAGGGCAGTATGGACGACATTCTGACCATAAAGGGAAGCAATTTTGGTGCCCCGGTTGTTTTTTTTGGCTCCACCCGGGCGGTGATCCAGCATTCGTCCGATCAACAGTTGCAGGTTAAAATACCGGCCGGTGCTACCTATCAGGACATTTCCGTTAGCAGCCTTACCGGTCCCCTCGGCCTGATCGGTTACGCTCGCCAACCCTTCTTCTTGTCGTTTGGTGGCGCGCCTGGCATTGACCCTAACAACCTGGGCCTGCAAACTAACTATCCTACGAACTCTGATGGATTCCAAGGCCTTTATGACCTCTGCATGTGCGATTTCGACGGCGATAGCAAACCTGATATCGCTACGGCGCGCGACGCCGATTCGTATCTGCATATTCTATTGAACGGATCCACTCCTGGCTCCGTTAATATGTCGACTTTAATTAAAGTCGCGATGGGCACTGGCACCCTCCAGGTGAAGTGCGGTGACCTGAATGGCGACGGCAAGCCCGACATCGTGGCCACGGAAAAAGGCACGG
Organism: Chryseolinea sp.; assembly: GCA_036525235.1. GTDB lineage: Bacteria > Bacteroidota > Bacteroidia > Cytophagales > Cyclobacteriaceae > Chryseolinea. The sequence continues at coordinate 1,001 of DATDAV010000281.1, forward strand.
GCAACAATGTTTATTTCCTGCGCAACACCTCCCTTGGCCCGGGGTCGGTTAGCTTTTTCCCAACCAAATTTTCTCTCCCTGGCAAAACACCCAACCGCATTGAGATCGCCGACCTGGACCTGGATGGTAAGCCGGAGGTGATTCTTACCTCGCAGGCTACCAACAGCGTGATCGTGCTGGTGAATAAAACCGTCAACGTCGTTTCCAACCTTCTTTTTTCCCCGACCCCCATCATCATTCCGCTACCGGACTGGAAAAGTACAGATGGCCTCGCAGTAGAAGATCTCAACGGCGACTTTCTGCCAGAGATCGTGACCAACCAATTTATTACCAACACTGATGTCTACGTCATTCAAAACAACAGTACACCTGACGCTGTCACGATGTCGCCAGCCATGGCACTGCCGGTGGGGAATACGGTGAAAAACTTAAAGATCGGAGACCTGGATGGTGACGGTAAATCGGATATCGCGTTTACCCAGCTCTCTCCCAGCTCCAACCTCGGCGTCTTCCTGAATACCAGCACGGCGGGGACCTTGTCGTTTGGAGCACTGAAAACTTTTGTGACGGACACCAACCCGTGGGGTATCGACTTTGGCGACCTGGACGGCGACGGAAAGGTGGATATTGTGACACCTTCGATCACCAAAAAATCCCTTAGCATCCTTAACAATACGAGCACACCCGGAAATCTTTCCTTTACCACCGTGCTCAAGGCCACCGACCGCATTAACCGGCACGTGGTCATCGGCGACGTAGACGGCGATGGCAAGCCTGACGTTGTTTTTACCAGTATCGATGACAACAACCTGAACATACCTGCGTCCCAAGTTTCCATCTTCCGCAACCGCGCCTGTATGATTCCGGAGATTACCCCCGAAGGTCCCTTAAATATTTGCTCCGGGTTCCCGCTGACGCTTACCTCAACCAACGGCGGGGCCACCACCTTCGAATGGTTCAATGCCACCACCAACACAACCACAGCAGACGACTATCAATTCACTCCTCCTGCATCGGGTGATTACAGCGTTACGGCCACGTCGGAAGGAGGAAGCTGTAAGACTACCAGTAACGTAGTGAACGTCACGATCACGGCCACCACACCGGCCGGCGATCCCGATCCACAGTCGGATGGACCGGTCTGCTATGGCAACACCATGAACCTGAAAGTCAATGCTCCACTGTCTGGTGGACCATATACCTACGAGTGGACCGGTCCTGATAACTATACCGGCGTCAACACAATTCCTACGCCCGTAGTGAACTTTCAGGCAAAAAATGCGGGTAACTATTTCCTGAGTACGAAGGGCCCTAGCGGGTGTGTTGCCCGACTCGATACCCTTTTGGTAGAGGCCATAGATATTCCGAATTTCAAAGTAGCCTTTACAGGCTCCCCGCTGGTTTGCCTTCCGAGTACCAAAATGCTTTCGATTTATCCCGACGTGACCATATCGAAACCTGGAGAGTTTACCATTGCGTGGTACGAAAAAACACTCGGAGATCTCGGAAAGAATTCAAATATATTGGGCGTGAACCAAAGCGGCGAATATTACTATACCGCCAAATCGATCAGTTGCCCCGCCGTGCAATCTTCGTCGGCCGTCATAACGGTGGTGACACCGCCTGTTGCCAACTTCACGTTGCCGGCTTCGGCCTGCAAGGGCGAGGAAGTGAGTTTTACGGATCAATCCACCTCCGATCCCGCGGCCTCGGTTATTTATGCCTGGGACTTTGGCGACTCGAAAACATCGAGTGACAAAAATCCAAAGCACGTCTATACCACGGCGACGGGCTTCACCGTGAAGCTTACCGTGGCCTATACCGGCAATGCCTGCCCCGCATCGGCCTCCAAACCCATCACGATCACCGCCGCACCGGACGTTTTTATTACCAATGCAGAAAATACATTTGATGTATGTCCCGAGTCCAGCCTGGTGCTGGGGTTGAACGACACGTTCAACTCCTATTTATGGAGTACGGGAGAAACCAGTGCCACCATCACGGTGAAAGACCCGGGCGATTATAGCGTGGATGTGGTGGCTACGAACGGCTGTAAACTGAAAGCGGAACAAATCATTGGCGGCCTGCCCACCCCTACCGTTACGGCCACGGCCACACCGGAAGAGATCGACGAGGGAGCAAGCGCCCAATTGACCGCCGAAGGCCTGATTGATTTTAGCTGGACGCCAACCGAAACGCTTTCCGATCCCTCGATCGCCAACCCGTTGGCTACACCGCTTTCGTCCACCACCTACACCGTGACGGGCACGGGTGACAACGGCTGCAGCGGCTCCGCCACGGTGCAGTTGAAAGTGAGAGGCGAAGCCATTGTGAATAAACTCCTGCCAGGCAATTTCTTTTCCCCTAACGGTGACGCTGTCGGCGCCTTTTGGATGGTGGGAAAGATCGACGAATACCCGCAGTGCGAGGTGACGATTTACGATGACAAAGGTGTGAAAGTGTATAATTCGAAACCGTATCAGAACAATTGGGATGGCACTTTCAACGGAAAGCGGCTGCCTGACGGTGTTTATTACTATATCATACGTTGCGAGGGGGAGGAAAGTATGCCCAGATCGGGAAGTATCACCCTGTTGAGATAGGCTGGGATAGGTTTAAATGCAGTTTTTAGGGATTGGTACTTTTTTTGTCAGGGGCCTTGGTTGCATGAACCGATACTAAAATCTTACACGCAATGTTACGGTATCGATTGAATTGAAATTCACATAGTGTAAACCGCCACCTTAGCGGCAATAGTATTTGGCTTGTTATAAACTTTCTTAACCTATGAAGAGGTACGTCTATTTGTTTGCCTTGTGCTTAAGCTTATGCGCAACGGTTTCGCACGCCCAGGAGATTTGTGCTAACGGCCTGGACGATGACGGCGATGGTTTTATCGACTGCTTCGACAAAGATTGCGCCAACCAGGTGGTCTGCACCGGGGGCTATGTGGGCAATGACCTGCTTTGCGAAGCCAAACCGTCACAATTTCCCGCGTTTACATTGGCCCTGGAATCGGCCTCTCCCAACGGAACGGCCAACCACCTTGGACGTGCCGTAGTGGGCGACATCGATGGCGACGGCGTGCCGGAGATGATGACGGTGAACAAGTTTTCGAAAAAGATATTTATCCTGAACGGAAAGGCCACCGGTACCGTCAATACCATCAAAAAACAACTCACGGTCAGTTTCACCCCAGCCTATGAGGACATCGCCATCGCCAACCTCAATAACGGCAACGGCTCCTGCGGTGAGATCTTCATTCTTGGCACCGACTGGAGCCTTTACGCATATGACTGTAATCTCAATCAGCTTTGGGTGACCAAACTTCCGGGCGATCCCGGCACCATCGGCATAGCCGACTTTAACGCCGATGGCAAGGAAGAGATCTATGCCCGCAACGCCATCTATAATGCCCAAACCGGGGCCACCATCGTAGCCCCTGGCGGAAGCTGGTCCAGCTTCAACGGTGGGCCTGTCGCCGTAGATGTGTTGAATGATGCCACCAAAGCTGCCCATAAGCCTAGCGATGCCGTGAAAGACGACAACCTGGAACTGGTCTGCGGTGGCGTGATCTACAGCGTCAACGTTGCAGGGGGTACAATAAACAAGGAAATGTCCATCACCAACTATGGCAAAAGGGTTGACATCGACGCTACCAGCGTTGCCGACGTCAACGTCGACGGCTCGCTTGACGTGGTCGCTTCCGGAAAAGACACCAACAACGGGAACACCACCATCTTCTTTTGGGACTTGGTGACGGGCACCGTGAAGACCTACTCCGATCCCATGGCGGGCAACGTGACCATCCAGGCATGTCCTCCGGCTACGTCCGACTACTACAAAAACGGTTGGCACCAGGGCACGGGCCGCGTGAACATTGCCGATCTTGACGGGGACGGAAAACCCAACCTCGCCTATGTTTCGGGCAAATACCTGTATGCATTGAAAGACGATCCCGCCAATGCTACCAAACTGGTTCCGCTGTGGCCCAAGATCACCGTATTCGAAGAAACCTCGGGGAACACCGGCTGTACACTTTTTGACTTTAATGGTGATGGAAAATCCGAGATCGTATACCGCGATGAAAAGTTTATTTATATCCTTGACGGCACCGACGGCTCTGTTTTTACACAGCAACCGTGCGTGTCGCGTACCAATCGCGAATATCCTGTAGTGGCTGACGTAGATGCCGACGGTTCGACAGAATTGTGCGTGACATGCCGCACAATCGACTTCGTTCAAAACGGCACGATTACAAATCCTTCAGATCCCAACTATTTGACCTCAGACCGCGCCAACTTCTGCGATATTAACCAGGCCGAGTTCTCGCAGGTGCGTGTGTTCCGTTCCGGTGGCGAACCGTGGGTACCCGCCCGACGCGTATGGAATCAACACGGTTATTTCAACGTGAACGTGAACGATAACCTCACGATCCCCAAGGTGCAGCAAAAACACCACCTCGCTTTTTCGGAGAATGTGTGTACCGTTGGAAAGAACCGGCCATTGAACAGCTTCCTCAACCAATCGCCTTTCCTCAACTCGCTGGGTTGTCCGAAATATGCATCGCCCGATTTGGCTTTTGTCGATAATTCACTGACCGTGAATCAGCCCACCTGTCCTTCGTTGACCTTTACGGTATCGTTCAAGATCAAGAACAAAGGCGATAACGGTTTGAGCGGCGATGTGCCGATCTCTTTCTATGACAACGACCCGACCAAGGTTGGCGCCAACAAGTTAGGCACCACCAAGGTGACCTTGAACAACCTTAGCGTGGGCGCTGAACAGACGCTGACAAACCTTAGCGTGAGCGGTCCCGGTTCCAACTTCACGCTATACATTGTTTTGAACGACGGTGGCACGACCGTGCCCACCCCCATAAAACTACCCAACACCAATTTTATTGAGTGCGATTATGGGAACAACATCATCCAAGCGCCCATCACGCCAAATCCCGTAGCGCTTACGGCCATCAAAGTACAAGACAACATTACGTGTTCCGGGGGCACCACGCCAAACAACGGCGCAGCCGAGGCGTACGTGATGACGGGTGGCGTGAAAAACAGCACCGACTATAATTTTTATTGGTCCATTGGAACGACGGCCAAGCCGATTGCTTCGGCCGATTTCACGGGAGCCAAGTACACCAACATCCCGGGAGGAACGTATACGGTATACGCCATTCACAAAACGGCGAAATGTAGTTCGGATACGGTACAAGTCGTTGTGGGTGATATCCAAAGTAAATTCAGCATTCGCATCGACCTTATCAGCGGTCTCATCAATTGCAAGGACAACCCGAACGGTCACCTCGACGCGGTGGTGTTGGATGGCAGTGGCAATGCTATTGACCCCAGTACCAACAAATACACCTTTGCCTGGTATCAGGGCACGGACGTGTTGACCGATCCGAAAATTGGAAACAGCCATAACATCGCCGGCTTGATCGCTATTACGTATTCGGTACTGGTGATCGAGAAAGCCACCGGCTGCCAGCGGTTCGATTCGTATAATCTTCCCGACAACAGCGTAAAACCTGTGCTCGCCGCTAGCAAGCAAGACGCGTTGTGTACGCTTTCCACCTCTGGTAAAGCCTCGGCGTTGGCCGATGGCGGTACGGCGGGGTATACATTCTCGTGGTACCTCGGCAGCGCGGTGAAGCCCTCTCCCGATTTCACCGGCGACACCTGGAATAACCTGGCGCAGGGATCTTATACCGTAGTGGCTACGAAGAACTCCACCAAGTGCGCATCGTTGCCCCAGACGGTGAGCATCATCCAGACTACGCCTCCGAGCATCACGGCCAACGCCACTGCAAGTCAAATCTCCTGCGACATGACCGCACCGACCGGCGCTGCCTCTGTGACTCCCGTGGGTAATATCACCGACTTTGATTATCAATGGTATACCGGCCAGAATACGGTAAACGCTATTTCCGGCGCAACACAGAACACCGTGGGCGGATTGTCGGGCAACACATATTACACCATTAAAGTAAAAAACAAGGTCACCGGTTGCTCAGCCACCAAGCAAGTGCAAATCACCGATGGGGTGGTGCCCGTATCGCTGCTGTCGATTGACCTGACGGCCAACTCCAAGTGCGTTCCCACGAACGGTGGAATCGAAGTAAAGACCGTTTCGCCCGACCTGCCTTCCGATTATGACTTCTTCTGGTATAACGGCTCTTCCGTAAAAACGGCGTCCGACTACCCGTCCAACAAGACCAACATGCTTCCGGGCGTTCCCGACGGTACCTACACGGTGAAGGCTATTCACAAGATCCGGAAATGTACAACACCGGCCAAGACCATCACCGTAGCGAACGCCATCGTTCCTTTCGTGATCGCGCTGACCGACCAGCAGCAACCCACAGACTGTACGTCGCCAACGGGATACCTGGAAGCGGGTGTTTCCACTGGGAACACCAACGGCTATGACTTCGCGTGGTTTGCGGGCGGATCGAGCTCCGGAACACCGCTGACAACGGATATTTTCAATACGGCGACGTCATCCAAAAAGGACAAGATCCAACAAGGCAACTATGCCGTGCAGGTGACCAATCGCGACAATGGCTGTAAGCAAGACGAACAGTTCGTCCTGGATTTCGTCGACTCGCACAGGCTTAACTTCATTTCCCAAACCGATGTGACCAACTGCGACCCGGCCTACAACAATGGTGCGGCAGTCGTTGAGTTGACCAGGCTCGCACCCGGTTTGACAACCGCCGACTACGACGTGTTCCTCTATGCAGGAAGTGTCGACCCTGTTAGTGGAGCGGCCCTGGCCACCGTGCCCAATACCGGTCCTGGAAACGAGTATAACACAAACCCGACGACGACGCTTGCGCCCCAATCCTACACCTTCGTGGCCGTAGCCAACGCCGGACCTGCAGCAGGTTGCCGCGCCGTGCGAACGGTGACCGTGAAACAGGTGACGACCGATCCGGCGATCGATGACAATCTCTCGGACGCCAGCATGATCAACAACACGTTCTGTAAGACCAGCACGACGTTGACGGGTAATGGCGGCATCACAGTAGCCGTCACGGGCAGCCCTACAGATTTTGACTATCAATGGTCCACCGGTGCCACTACGCAAAACATCGCGAACGTAATACCGGGTGACTACTCTGTTCGAGTGACCTACAACAATACGGCCGCTGCCAATATTGGCTGCTTTACCGACCGCACGTTTACCATAGGCAACAAGCCGATGCAGGTTTCTATCGACATGGCCAATGGCGACTTGACCACAACCGATGTGTTGCATTGTATTCTGAATTCAAACAATCAACCCAACCCTGAGGGTACCGTTACTTTCCAACGCATTCAAGTGGACGCCAGCACGGTGACGTCGCCTTTTGCAGGGTATACGTTCGACTGGCGCAAAGACGATGGCACGGCTGTGCCCGACCTTGATGCCAGCGCCAATCCCGACGCGAATAGTTGGGATAACGCGAGCTTGGCTTCCGGCAGCTACTATGTAGTAGCCACCGATGCGGCCAGCAGTTGCGATGTGACGGCCAGCTTTGACATTCTCAATAAAGCCATGAACACGGTGGACGTGACCTTGATTGCTTTCCAAAACGAAATCCACTGTGTAGGCCGCACCACGGGCTCGCTGAAGGTATTGGCTTCCGGAACGAGCACGACCGGCTATACGTACAACTGGTTTGATGCCAGCGGCCCTGTTTCCAACACGGATGAGGTGACCGGCATCACATCGGCTACGCTTGCCCCGATGGGCTTCAATGTCGTGGTTACCAACAACAGCACCAATTGTGTCGCGAAGGATACGTACGTGGTACTGTCGTCAAAGAACCCGATCGACATCGATGCTTCTTCTACGCCCCTGGTAAACTGCGTGGTCTTGGACCCGGTTGCCGACAATCCCAAGGCGCTGGCGGCAGTGACGTTCGGCGGCTATGACGATGTCAGCGGCCTTCCGCTTGCCATCAATCAGAACGACTTCACGTTCACTTGGACCGTCGATAACGTAGCGCTTCCTCCTCAAAAGGAAATTACGTTGACCGTGCTCGACCTGAACAAACCCATATCGGTAGTCGCTACGTACAACCTTGACCCTACTGCCGATCCCACCTCGGGACAACCCCTTTGTATGAGCTCCACCCTGGTGGTGCCGTTCAACGACGAGCGCGTATACCCTCCAGTTTTGGCTGAGGCTTTAATGCCGGTAACGAATTGCGATCCGACCATTCCTAACGGTGTGGCCTCCGCTTCTGTGAACGGTGATTACATCAACTACGACTTCTATTGGTTCGAAGGCCTTCCTCCCGTGGCCCTGCCCGGTGGTTTCTATCAAGGCGCGCAAGTCGATGGCTTGAAGGCGAAGATGGCTCCCGACAATACGGTCTATACGGTGTTGGCAAAAGATAGAATCACCGGCTGTACAAACACCGCTACTATCGAGATCAACTACAGCCCCGTAGCGATCCCGATGCCGCAGATCGAGATTTTGTCGCAGTTGACCAGTTGTTCTCCCGGCAAAGAGAATGGCGCGTTGGCGGTCTCGGTAGATAAGAACATCAGTGACTATATCTTTGATTGGTACATCGGCCAGGCGGAAAAGGTATCTCCCGATTTCGTGGGCGACGAGTATGACAGCCTTGCGGTTGGCATTTATTCGGCTACGGCCACCAGCCGCATCACGGGTTGTAAGTCCCCGTTGGTTAGCGAAGAGATTATTTTCCTGCCGGTATATCCCGAATTTGATTTCAGCACTGTAGCTACACATTGCACGTCTCCGGTAGACGGTCTACAACCCGTACCCGACGGCAGTTTGTCGCTCTTCATTACCAATAGCGTGGAAATTGACAAGATCGAATGGTTTCACGGCACCGAAGTACCTAAGGACCCCAACATACCAGGCTTCGTGACTGGCCCGCTGGTCACTAACATCGACGCCGGTGACTATTCTGTTAGAGTGACCTCGCTACTGGGATGTCCTTCCACCAAAACCGTGTCAGTAAAAACGGATATCCGTCCCTTCAATGGTGTGTCGCGAAACGGTGATGGGGCCAACGACATTTTCTACATCGGCTGTATCGACAACTTTGAGAACAACCTGGTGAAGATCTTCAACCGCGCCGGCACGCTGGTGTACGAAGCAGAAGGCTATGACAACTCAGAGATATTCTTCGACGGCCAGTCCAACAAAGGCATCAGCCTGATGGGCACGAACCTGCCGGGCGGAACCTACTATTACATCATTGACAAACGCGACGGCTCGAAGCCTATGGCAGGATATTTAGAACTTATTAATTAACTTTTTAAACTCATGAGCACCTCTCTCAAGAGATTTTTTTCAACTTTTATCATTGCGTTGGCCATGGTATCGTGGTCCTATGGACAACAGTACCCGGTATTCACGCAGTATTATTTCAACGAACTGGTGATCAACCCGGCTTATGCCGGCGCCCAGGTACAGTTGAATCTTACGGCGATGTACCGCAACCAATGGGTCAATTTTCCCGGCGCTCCAAAAACCTTTAGCGTCAGCGGCCATACGGCCTTGATGAAAAACAAGGTGGGGGTCGGTCTGTTGGTGAATCACGACGAGATCGGTAGTTACAAGAACGATCACATTTACGCCAGCTATGCCTACAAGATTCATTTTCACGACGCCACGCTGTCGATGGGATTGCAGGCCGGTATAAACCTCTTGGGCGCCAACTATGACAAACTCGACCTCCAGGCCACGAATGACCCTTCGTTCTACAACATCCTGAATGTGGTGAAGCCCAATTTTGGCGCCGGATTATATTACAGCAAGAAGAATTTTTTTGTTGGCTTTTCCGTGCCGTTCATCCTCAACAACAAGATCGCCAACTCCGTAGAGGGTATCCTGGGACAAATCAAAGAAGCGCGCTACTACTACATCCGAAGCGGCGTTGTATTGCCGCTCGATCGCTTCAACAAAGTAAAGATCAATCCCTCCATCCTCGTACGGGCACAGGAAAACCAGCCGCTCAGCGTGGACATAAACAACGCTTTTATTTTCTATGACGTATTCAGTGCCGGTGTTTCCTATCGCCTGGGCGACGCCTTCATCACGTTCATCGACCTGAAGCTGAGCGAGAAATTTCACTTCGGCTACTCCTACGACTGGACCCGCTCGGACCTGAACAATTTCTCCAATGGCACACACGAATTTATGATCACTTATCGGACGCGAATCCGGGGGGTGCATAGGAATCCGGAGTGTCCGCAGTATTATGAGTACCGGTAGTCGGATTCAGGAGTCAGGAGCCAGGAGCCAGAAGCCAGGAGCCAGGAGCCAGGAGCCAGAAGCCAGGAGCCAGGAGCCAGAATCCAGGAGCCAGAAGCCAGGAGCCAGAATCCAGGAGCCAGAAGCCAGGATCGAAGAGCCAGTATTCAGGGGGTCAATAGTCAGGAGCCAGAACCCCGACCGCCCTTTGCGTTCTTCAGCAACAGATCAGCTTTGCGTACCTTTACCTTGTGCGAGCAATTAGCATCGAAGCACTTCGTCTAATGAGAGCCTGGTGCTCAAAAATAAATTTCACATTTCATCGGGTTGCATACCATTCGTGTTGGTGAAACACCAACACGACCATTGCCATGCTCCCGTTAATAAGAGCGCTAGACATCGGATATTTTTGTTGATAGGCTTGCTTTAAAACAACTTCGCACCCATCACGATTTCTCTCGTGATGTGATAGAATTCCTTGTGAATGTTGAAAGGCGGCTGGCCGTCCAGTTCTTTCTTCACGTAGGTTCCGTCTTCCTGCATGACGTAGGCGTTGATGTTGTCCTTGAGGTTGAAGCGCAGGTTGTTGATGGCTTGTTTCTTGAGTATTTCCTCATCCAATAAAAACAGCGATTCGATCCGGCGGTCAAAGCTGCGCACCATGGCGTCGGCACTGCCGATGTAGACTTTGGGATTGTTGTCGTTGTGGAAATAGTAGATGCGGGAATGCTCGAGGTATTCTCCCACGATCGAGATCACCTGGATATTTTCGCTGAGCCCCTTGCGGCCAGGACGAAGACAGCACATGCCGCGCACGATCAGTTTGATGGGCACGCCGGCATTGGAGGCTTCGTACAGTTCATCGATAAGTTCTTTGTCCTGGAATGAATTCAATTTTATGACAATACCCGACTGAATGCCGTTGCGTGCGTTCTCGGCCTCGCGCTTCACCAGGTTGCACAATTGAATGCGCATATCACGGGGCGAAGTGATGAGGTTGCGGTAGGTAGACGGCTGTGAGTGGCCGGTGATAACATTGAAGAACTCGGACACGTCGTTGGCGTATACCTCCTTGGTGGTGAGCAGGCCAATGTCTACATAAAAGCGCGAGGTGGCTTCGTTATAGTTGCCGCTGGAAAGATGGACATAGCGATAGACTTTGTCCTCCCCTTCTTTGCGCACGATGAGCAGCAGCTTGGTGTGGGTCTTCAGGTTGCCCACGCCATAGATCACAAAGCAACCGGCCTTTTGCAGGCGTTGGGCTTCGCGCAGGTTGTTCTCCTCGTCGAAGCGGGCTTTCACTTCAAATAATACGGCTACGTGCTTGCCATTTTCGGCGGCACGCAACAAGGCCGCTGTGATCCGCGAATCGCGGGCCACGCGGTAGATTGTAATTTTGATAGAGAGCACATACGGGTCGTCGGCCGCCTTCTCCAAAAGATCCAGCACCGGCTCCATGGAGTTGTAGGGATGGTGCAGCAGGATGTCGCGCTCTTTCAATACCTCGAACAAATCGCGCGAGCCATGCTCGGGAAAGTTCAGGGGCTTGATGGGGTCCGGCGGGTGGACGCGCTTGGCTTTGAATTCTTTATGCCCGATGATCTGGAGCAATCCCGAGAACTCGACCATGCTTTCGTGGGGCGCGTAGAAGATGTTATGCTCGTCGAGGTCCCACTGGATCTTCAACATGCGGATCATCCAGGGGTCGGCACCTGCCTCCACTTCCAGTCTCACCACGCGGCCGGAGCGACGGGTCTTTAATTTGCGCTTCAGGTCCTCGAGGAAGTTGGACTCGATGTCTTCGCTTTCCTCCAGGGTGAAGTCGCCGTTTCGATTGATGCGGAACAGGTTGGTGCTCACGATCTCTACGTTACGGAAGAGGTTGTGAACATTGTTCCGGATAATCTCTTCGATGGGCACAAACTTAATGAGCCCGTTTTCTTCCAGCTCGTAAAAACGCGGGAGGTTCTGGGGCACCTGCATGAACGATACCCGTTGTTGGGTCTGGTTCTCGTTGGGACTTTTGGTCACCACGCCAAACAACAGCCTGTTGTTCATCAACAGCGGGAACGTGTGGTAGCTGTCGAAGACCATCGGTGTGAGCATGGGGAAGATGGTCTTGCTAAAATACTCGTTCACCCTTTGGGTGTCTTCCACCGACAATTCGCTGTATGGCGCAATCACAAAACCGTTTTGCGAGAAATACGGCTTCAGGTGTTCGACATAGTATTCGTTCTGGTCTTTATAAAAGCGTTGTGTCTCCAACAGCAACAGTCTGCGGAAAGGTTCTTCCCGCAGGCCGTTGTAGTCGAAGCGCTCTTTGCCATAATCAATATAGTTGTAGAGGCTGCCCAGGCGGATCGTGCAAAACTCGTCCAGGTTCGAGGCCGTGATGGACAGGAATTTCAACCGGTCGAAAATGCTGCGGTCGGTGTGCTTGGCCTGGTCGAGCACACGATAGTTAAACGTCAGCCAGCTCAGGTCGCGGCTGATGTAGTTACTTTCCTCTATTTGCTGTGCGATCCTTTCGGTCGTTGCGATCGAATCCTCCATAAAATCAATTCCGCTAAAAAGTGTTGCTTAAATATCAACGCGGGCGTACTTCGCATTTTTCTCGATGAACTCGCGGCGCGGTGCTACCTCGTCGCCCATCAACATGGAGAACAAGTGATCGGCTTCGGCTGCAGATTCAATGCTTACTTGCTTGAGCGACCGCGTGGCTGGGTCCATGGTGGTGCTCCACAACTGTTCGGGGTTCATTTCTCCCAAACCTTTGTAGCGCTGCACGCCTACAGAATCTTCTTTGCCGCCGGCGGCCAGCTGTTTCACAATGGCCTCGCGTTCTTCCTCGTTCCAGCAATACCGTTCTTCGCGGCCTTTCTTGACGAGGTACAGGGGGGGTAATGCGATATACACGTAGCCGTTCTCGATCAGGTCTTTCATATACCGGAAGAAGAACGTCAGGATCAGGGTCCGGATGTGGCTGCCATCCACGTCGGCATCGGTCATGATGATGATCTTGTGGTAGCGCAGCTTGTTCATGTTCAGGCCCTTTTCGTCTTCGGGGGTGCCGAAGGTGACACCGAGGGCGGTGATCATGTTCTTGATTTCCTCGTTGTCATAGATGCGGTGCTCTTGCGCCTTCTCCACGTTCAAGATCTTACCGCGCAGGGGCAGGATGGCCTGATAATTCCGGTTGCGGCCTTGCTTGGCCGAGCCGCCGGCGGAGTCACCCTCCACGAGGTACAATTCGCAGATGCTGGGGTCGGTACTCGAACAGTCGGCCAGCTTGCCGGGAAGCCCCGTGCCGGACAGTACGTTCTTTCGCTGCACCATTTCACGCGCTTTGCGGGCCGCATGACGCGCCTGCGCTGCGAGAATTACTTTGTTGACAATCAGTTTGGCTTCGCGGGGATGTTCTTCCAGGTAATACTGGAGCACCTCTCCCACGGCCGCGTCTACCGCGCCCATCACGTCGGAGTTGCCGAGCTTGGTCTTGGTTTGGCCTTCAAATTGAGGTTCAGCCACTTTCACGGAGATAACGGATGTCAATCCCTCGCGGAAGTCGTCGCCGCTGATATCGAGCTTTACTTTCTCCAGCAGCCCCGACTTGTCGGCATAAGCCTTCAACGTGCGGGTAAGCGCACGGCGGAAGCCGGCCACGTGGGTGCCGCCCTCGTGCGTGTTGATGTTGTTCACATACGACACCAGGTTTTCGGTGTAGCTCGTGTTATAGCTCATGGCCACCTGGATGGGGATCTCGCCTTTATCGCTCTCGATGTAAATGGGCTGCGCAATAAGCTTTTCGCGCGTGGAGTCAATGTATTCCACAAATTCGCGCAAACCGCCTTGGGAAAAGAACACGTCGTTCTTGGCCACGCCTTGTTCGTCTTTATCGCGCAGATCGGTCAGCGTGATGCGAATGCCTGGGTTGAGGAATGAAAGCTCGCGCAAACGGGTGGCAATGGTCTCGTAGTTGTATTCTGTGATGGGGAAGATCTGCTTATCGGGCAAGAACCGCACGGTAGTGCCACGGAGATCCGAATCACTCACTACCCGCACAGGGTATTTGGGACCGCCTCGCTCGTATTCCTGCTCGAACATCTTGCCATCGCGGTACACCGTTACGTGCAACATTTCCGACAATGCGTTCACGCAGGAAACCCCCACGCCATGCAAACCGCCGGAAACCTTGTACGTATTCTTATCGAATTTACCACCGGCGTGAAGTACCGTCATGACCACTTCCAGGGCCGAACGCTTCTCCTTTTCGTGCATGTCGGTGGGAATGCCCCGGCCGTTGTCTACTACTTGTATGGAATTGTCTTCCAGAACGGTCACTTTAATATCGTCGCAATAGCCGCCCAGCGCTTCATCGATCGAGTTGTCTACCACCTCCCAAACCAGGTGGTGTAGCCCTTTCACCCCCACATCTCCAATGTACATGGCGGGTCTTTTTCGAACCGCCTCCAAACCTTCTAAAACCTGAATATTATTGGCTGAGTAATCAGCGGGTACTTTGTCTTTTACTTCACTCATGATGTATTATTAGAACCTTCAAAAATAACGTTTTTACCCCAGATAACAATGCATTTTGCATCCTGTAACATGAACAAAATCCACTTATATTTTGATCGTTCTGGAACGCCTTTTCAAGCTTCGTTAACCAGTTGTGTGCGCGCCTTTTGGAGGTCTGCTTTTTCAGTGTCGGTCAAGGTCGGATAGTGAATGCTGAGGTCTTCGAACTGATCGTGGATGATCGTGGCGATAGCCAGTCGCGTATACCACTTGTCGTCGGCCGGAATGATGAACCAGGGTGCATATTTTTTGGATGTGGCTCCGATCGCTTCCTCGTAATAGCGCTGGTAGTCATCCCAGTACCCCCGCTCGCGGATGTCGCCCATCTCAAACTTCCAGTTTTTGGAAGGATCGTCGATGCGTTCAAGGAACCGTTTCTTTTGTTCTTTTTTGGAAAGGTGCAGGAAGAACTTCAGGATCACCGTGCCGTTCTCGGCCAATCCCTTTTCGAAAGCAGTGATCTGTTCCAGGCGATCCTCCCAGAACGACTTCTTGATCTTGTCCACGCTGTCGATGCCGGGGATATTTTCGTTTAGGATATATTCCGGGTGCACGCGCGTGACCAGCACGTTCTCATAGTGTGAGCGATTGTGAATGGCGATCTCGCCCCGGGCGGGCAAGGCCAGGTTGTGGCGCCATAAATAGTTATGGTCCAGTTCCGTTTTCGAAGGCGTCTTAAAACTGTGCACCTGCACTCCCAGCGGGTTGAAGCCCGACATGATGTGCTTCACGGCACTGTCTTTGCCTGCGGCGTCCATGGCCTGCAGGATGATGAGCACGCCGTAGTGACTCTGGGCATATAACTTATCCTGCACATCCGCCAATTGCTTACGGCTTTCTTCCAGCAGTACGCCGGCACGCTCCTTGTTCAATTCGTTGCCGTCGTAGCCAGTGGGGTAATTTTTGAGATTCACTTCGCTGCCGGGCTTTACTTTAAATTGTTTGATGTCCATGGTGGTAAGGTAGCGAGTAATATCCAAACACCCTCCCGGCCCTCCCTGAAACCTTCACCCCCATCGCCTTGCGCATTGGCCAATGTTCCTTAACTTACGTGATCTGCCCGTACTAACTTTTTTGGAGTCATGATGGATCGGATTGCCAGGTTGATGCTCGTTGCACCGGGACAACGCATAGGCGTATGGACGCTGATGTTGCTGCTCAGTTTTCCCTTTGCCACCATCGCGCAAAAGTTACACTTTGACAACTACTCCCTGCCCCAAGGACTCTCACAAAGCACTGTGGTAAGTCTGTTGCAGGACCGCCAGGGATTTTTGTGGATCGGCACCGAAGACGGCCTCAACCGCTTTGACGGCTACACGTTCCGAATTTTCCGCAAAGATCCGCAAGACACACTCCACAGCATCGGCGGCAACTTTGTGTGGACCATCGTAGAAGCACCCGACGGACGCCTGTGGATCGGCCACGAAGGCGGCATCTCCTGCTACAACCCCACGCTCGAAACCTTCGAAGCCTACCGGGTCGGCGATGGCTCGGCAACGGTGCGCACACTGGTGCTGGAACCCGATGGCAAAGGACTGTGGCTCGGGACCTCCGGACAAGGGATCTTTCATTTCGACATGGCCACCCATGTGCTCACCCCCTACATCAACGGCACGAAACAAAAACTTGGCAATAACAACATCCTGCACATCATTCCCCATGGAGACGGCCTGCTGGTGGGTACCCGCGGCGGAGGGTTGTTTCTTTTTTCCTCTGATAAAAAATTTCATCGCCCGTCGTTCGCCCAAAAGGATTCCACGTTGCTCACGGCCAACGACGTGTGGAGAATTGTGCCCCAGAAAGACCACTATTGGCTGGGAACGCAGAAGGGCCTGGTGGAACTAGACGCCAACCTAAACCAAGTCCGCTATGTTCCCTTGTCACGCGACGAACAACCCATGCTGCGCGTGTCGTCGCTGTTGTTTGAGTCGGACGAGTCAGTTTGGGTTGCTTGTTATGGTGGGGGGCTTGTTCATTTCAATCCCCGGACCGGCAACTATACATTTTCCAATCACGCCGCCGTCAACGCCTCCTCGCTGGCCAACGACCTGGTGTTCTCGCTGTTGCTCGATCGATCCCACAATCTCTGGGTGGGTACCTGGGTCGGGGGCATGAGCAAACTGCGCAAAGGCCACGACAACTTTATCAACTATTCGAACGACGACATCGGCACGCCCTCCAATTTCATCACCGCCATCACCAGCCTTCCGTGCGGGAACAATGAAACGCTTTTCATTGGAGCCTATGGCGCCGGCATGCACACAGCAACCCTGAACGACATCGGCAACCTGTCGTTCAAAAAGTACGATCCGTTCCCTCCCGCATTAAGCAAATCGGTGGACCTCATCAATAGTTTCTACCAAGGCACCACACGGTTGTGGATCGGCACCGACCACGATGGCCTCGTGGGCATCCCCCTGAACACCGCCGGGTGCCTGCAAAAAACAAACGACATTGTGCACTACGACTCCAAGGGCGACGGCAATACCCTCTCGAATGGAACGGTGAAGGCTGCCGTAGAGGATAAGAACGGCGACTTGTGGGTGGTCACGGTCGGCGGCGGCGCGAACAAGATCGTCACCCGCGAAAAATTTGGTCAGCCTGGGTCGGTCATTCATTTCCTGAACGATGAAAAGGACCCGGCCTCACTCAGCCACAACCGCGTCAACACCATTTTCAAAGACCGCGAGCAAAACTTGTGGCTCGCCACAGCCAACGGCCTCAACCTGGTGGAGGGCAACGGCTTCAAAAGATTTCTGCAGGGCAAGGTCATCACGCTCTTTCAAAGCCGCAACGGAAAGCTGTACGCCGGCACCGAGCATGGCCTGTACGTGAACGAGGCGACGGACGGGACCTTTGTTTTTCGCGAAGAGAAACTTCTGGCAGCACAGCTGATCAACGCCATCGGGGAAGATGCACAAGCCCGCTTGTGGATCACGACCAACCAAGGTCTTTTCCGTTTTGACCCTTCCGCACAGGTCATCATCCAATTCCGCTCCAGCGACGGCCTGCAAAGCGACGAATACAACTTCAACGCCTCCACCCAAACCCGCACCGGGCACCTGGCCTTTGGTGGCGTGAACGGACTCACCTTGCTCGACCCGCAACGGATCACGCTAAACCCGACCAAGCCACCGGTCGTGATCACCTCGCTAAAACTCGACAACAAAGAGGTGCGCGTGGGCCCTGTGAAAAAAGACACGCTCACACTGGAGAAGAGCCTGGGCGAAACCACCGCGCTGTCATTTCACTACGACCAAAACTATCTCACCTTCGAATTTGCCGCGCTCGACTTTACCAATCCTTCCAAAAATGGATACGCCTATATGCTGGAGGGCCTCGACAATCAGTGGATCACCACCGGTGCCACCAACCGGTCCGCTACCTACACCAACCTGGATCCCGGCACTTACACCTTGCGCGTGAAAGCCGCCAACAACGACGGTGTGTGGGACGAGACCGGCAAGACGCTCACCCTCATCATTCACCCGACGTGGTGGAAAACATGGTATGCCTACACCTTCTATGTGCTGGTGGCCGCCTTCGTCCTATGGCTCGCACGCAATTTTGTTATCCAGCGCGAACGTTGGAAGACCGAGCTGCAATTGGGCCATATCGAGGTGCAGAAATTAAAAGAGCTGGACGATTTCAAGTCGAAATTCTTTGCCAACATCTCCCACGAATTCCGCACGCCCCTCTCCCTCATCCTGGGCCCAACGGAAAGACTACTGTCTGAATCCAACGGCGCGCCCACGCAAGACCTGGTGACCATTCGCAACAATGGAAAGTCCCTGCTCAACCTCGTGAACCAGATGCTGGACCTGTCGCGCATCGAAGCCGGCAATTTGCCGCTGCAGGTGAGCGAGGTGGACATTGCCTATTATCTGAAAATATTCGCGGAAGCCTTTCACTCCATGGCGCAACAGCAGCACCTGGACCTGACCGTTGACATTCCCTCCGAACCCATTCGCGGCTATGCCGATGTCTCGTTCCTGGAAAAGATGGTGAACAACCTGCTCTCCAATGCTATCAAGTACACGGCCCAAGGGGGAAAAATAATGGTGACCGCCACATCAAAGGGCGGTTATATTGTTTTGTCGGTGACCGACACAGGCAAGGGCATTGCACCCGACCAACTCACCCGGATCTTCGAGCGCTTTTACCGCGTGCACGAAACCTCGTCGGTCGAGGGCACTGGTCTGGGCCTGGCGTTGACACGGGAGTTAGTGAAAACGCACAAGGGCGAGATCACGGTGGAAAGCACCCCTGGGAAAGGCTCTACCTTTACCATCCTGTTGCCCGTGACCAAATCGTTCTATTCTCCCGCCGAGATCACGGCAGCTCCCGGCGAGACGGAACCTGTGCAGAAAGAACATCGCGAAATTCCGTCGGCTCCCGGCATTGGCTCCGACCCAAACCAGCTCCACCCGTTGTTGCTCATCATCGAAGACAATGTGGAGTTGCGCGCCTTTATCCGCTCGGCTTTCACAGACCGCTTCCGCATCCTGGATGCTGCGGATGGCGAAACCGGGGTGAAGACGGCCCTGAACGAAATTCCCGACCTCATCATCAGCGACTGGATGATGCCCGGCATGGATGGCCTCGAGGTGTGCCGGGTCCTGAAAACTTCAGAACTGACCAACCACATTCCCATCATCCTGTTGACGGCCAAAGCCGGCAGCGACTCCCGGCTTCAAGGCCTGGAGACCGGCGCCGACGAATACCTCACCAAACCCTTCGATCTCAAAGAACTGACCATCCGCGCCAACAACCTCATCGAGCAACGCCGCGTGCTGCGTCAAAAATATAGTCAAAACGGACGGTCGCTCTACAAGACCGTGAAGGCCACGTCGGCCGACGAGAAGTTCCTGGAACGACTGCGCGCCACCGTGGAGCAGCATTTACAAAATTCGAGGTTTGGGGTGGAGGACTTGTCGCGGGAGATGGGATTGAGTCGCGTGCAGCTTTATCGCAAGATCACCGCGCTCACGAACCAATCGGCCAACGAGTTCCTGCGCACCTATCGCCTGGAGCGCGCGGCCGACCTGCTGCGGCAAGGCGTGGGAAATGTTTCGGAGGTCGCCTTCCAGGTGGGCTTCGAAAATCCATCCTACTTCACCAAAACTTTCCGCGAACATTTTGGAAAACTGCCCTCCGACATCACCAAGGGATAAATTTCATCCCTGATTCCTGTTGGAGTGAAACATTACTGTCAGTCATTGAAACATCCTTTATACCCCATCGGGTGTGAATGATGCGATCTTAGCAGGGTAAATGAGCGGCTTAATCTTGTCTATTGTCTATCTCATTTTTGTAGTTGGCTGAAAAGGCCCCCTCTATCCCTTCTGCCCACCTGAGCATGGGCGGAAGGGTATTTTTTGAGGGGCCCTTAAAAAAATCGAGTCATTCTTTGTTTTAGGTTAGAAAAGAACCCCAGGCGTTGGGCCCCGGGGTTTCTTTTTTTGTCTTGTCAAAATTGATGGGACCGGAGCAACACTAACGTGCAGGCCTGTAAGGCTTCCACACCTTCCGCCTCCGCGCGTTGCTCGAATTCCTCGTTTTCGGTGCCGGGATTAAAAATGATGCGCTTGGGTTTCAGACTCAGGATGTAGTCGTACCACTCCGGCTGGTGACGCGGGCCGATGTAGAGCGTCACGGTATCCACGCCCTCCACTTTTGGTTTTGCCCTGAGGTCGAGGATTGGTTTGTTGAACAGCTCGCCTGTTTTTATACCCATCGGCACGATCTCGTGGTCATATTCTGTCAGCATGCTGGCGGCGAGATAGGCATACCTTCCCTGGTTTGGGGTGGCGCCGATGATAACGGTTTTCTTGCTCATGACTTTGTTAAAGATTTTTACGTTCGCTTCACCTTTCTAACAACGGCCTCGGCACATCGTTCCCCATCCATGGCAGCCGACACAATGCCGCCGGCATAGCCTGCTCCCTCACCGCAGGGAAAAAGCCCCTGCAACTGTGGATGTTCCAACGTTTCTTTGTCGCGGGGAATTTTCACCGGCGACGATGTCCGGCTCTCCACTCCCACCACCTGGGCGTCGTTGGTGAGATAACCCTTCATTTTACTGCCAAAGTTCCGGAAACCGTCCTGTAGCGCTTTAAAAATAAAAGAGGGCAAAACTTCGCTCATGTCGGCCGGGGTGAGGCCTGGTTGGTATGACGTTTCCAGTAACGATGCCGATGCTTTCCCTTCAACAAAATCCACGAGCCGTTGGGCCGGCGCCTGCTGGGTGTTCCCTCCCGCAATACATGCCCGGCGTTCTACCGAAGCTTGAAAATACAGACCGGCCAATGGCCCGTGTTGCTGGAATTCGCGAAAGTCGCTTTCCTCTACCGCCACCACGATGCCCGAGTTGGCAAATTTCGAGTCGCGCCGCGAGGGACTCATGCCATTCACCACCACCTCGCCAGGCGCCGTCGCCGCCGGAACAATAAAGCCACCGGGGCACATGCAGAACGAGAACACCCCGCGTTCGCGACCACCCACATTAGCCTGATGCACCAAGGCATAGGACGACGCCGGCAAATACGGTCCGCGATCATCGACGCAATGGTATTGAACGCGATCGATCAGATCCTGTTGATGTTCCACCCTCACCCCCAAAGCAAAAGGCTTTGCCTCGATGAGAATATTTTTACGATGCAGTAATTCAAAAATATCGCGTGCTGAATGGCCCGTGGCAAGAATGACCGCCGCGCCTTTTAGCGTATCACCGGCTTGCGTGATCACACCGCGAATCGTATCCGACTCAATGATCAGGTCGGTCACCCGCGTGTTGAACAACACTTCACCACCCGCCTCGCGAATGCTGTCGCGCAAAGCCGCCACCAACACCGGCAATTTGTTGGTGCCGATGTGGGGATGGGCATCATATAAAATTTCTTCCTTCGCACCGTGCGCCACCAGGATCTCCAGGATCCTTCTGACGTCTCCCCGCTTCTTCGAGCGTGTATACAGCTTGCCATCCGAGTATGTCCCCGCGCCCCCTTCGCCAAAACAATAGTTCGACTCGGGATTGACCGTTTGCTCTTTATTGATCGCCGCCAGATCCCGACGCCGCGCCTGCACATCTTTTCCACGTTCCAAAACCACAGGCCGCATACCCAACTCAATGAGCCGCAAAGCAGCAAACAATCCCGCAGGACCGCTCCCCACGACGACAACGGTATCTTTGCCGCGCACATCGGGCAAGTCTTTCACATAGGAGACCGGGGACTTAAATTCTGCAGGGGAAACAATATCGCATTGAAAGCGGACGACAACCTGGCGTGATCGGGCGTCGATGGAACGCTTCGTGGGAATTACAAGCACGCTGCCGTCATTTTTTAATCCCAGCTTCTGGTATAGGATGCCGGGGAAAGTATCTTCGTTAAAAGCCTCTTCGGGCCGTAGGGAGAGTTCGACTGTTTTCATAGGGAAGGTATTTATCCTTCATTGCTTTGGTTGCAAAGATAGCAGGGGAAATTTAAAATTCAGAAATGCAATTAACCGCCTCTCCTTCGCTAAAGCTTCGGCGAGCAAAGATAGGCGCCTTCCTTCGCTGAAGCTTCGGCGGGAAGGCAAAGTCAACGCAAAGAAATTCCATCGCCTGTGTTGGTGCCCCACCAAACACATTTCAGCTGTATCGAGCTTTCGCGAACGAAAAAAATTCGGATTCAAAGAATCTGGTGCGTCTCTTTGATGGTATCCATGACGAATACACTTTTCGTCTGGCCTATCCCTTTGATTTCGCTGAGGGCGTTCACATAGAAGGTGTGGTAACTGGCCATGCTTTCGGCTACGATCTTGAGCTGGAAATCGAATTCGCCCGAGACGTTATAGCATTCGATCACTTCTTTGAATTTCAAAATAGAATCGATAAAGATCTTCCCCGCTTTGCGCGTGTGCTCCCGGAGAGACACATAACAAATGACCTTGATGCCCTTGTTCACGAGGTGACTATCCAGCAACGTAACATACTGCCGGATCACCCCCTGGTTCTCCATGCGTTTGATCCGTTCGTGCACAGGCGTAGGACTTAAATGCACACGGGTAGCGATCTCGCGCACCGTGAGTTTGGCGTTGGTTTGAAGCAGGCGCAGGATTTCGTAGTCTTTTTTATCCAGGCGCACGGTTTCGGTTTGTTCTTTTGAGAGGTCCGTTGGCATATAAAAAAGTATGTTTGTTCTATAAAATAACAAATATTAAGTCACTTGTTCCAATTTTTTTCATTTACTATCATTCTATTTTACAACTTATTAATCTTGTCGGAACAAAGTTCGTTCCACCATGTCCCTGCGTAAAACTCTCATCCTTACTTTGGCCTCTACAGCCGTATTTTTCGAAGCCTTGGATATTGCCATTGTTAACCTGGCAGCACCCATCATCCAGCAAGCGCTCGGCCTTTCGGTGCAAAGCACGCAGTGGCTGCAAACGCTCTATCTCATCCCCTATGGAGGATTTCTGATCCTGGGTGGAAAGCTGGCGGATAGCTATGGACGAAAACGCATGTTTCTCCTGGGCGCAGCGATTTTCCTGTTCACCTCGCTGGGCGCCGGATGCGCGACAACCTTCACGGCACTCATCGCATTCCGGATGATCCAAGGCATTGGGGCGGCGTTCATCATGCCTTCGGCCTTGTCGATCATTTCGTTCACGTTCCGGGAGCCTTCGGAACGTGGCCGGGCCATGGGCATCTTCAGCGCGTTTGCCGCCATCGGGTCGGGCTTTGGGATGTCTGTCGGAGGTATGGTAGCGACGTGGGCTGGCTGGCAGTGGGGGTTTTTTATTAATGTACCGGTGATCGCTTCCACGTTGTGGCTGGCGTACCGCTTCATCGAGCCCGACTCGAAAAACGAAATGCAGCGCTCGCCCGACATTCTATCGGCATCGTTGCTCACGGGAGCGATCCTGTTGCTCTCCTACCTCATCCATGCTTTACCCGCATTCATCACCCATCCCATGTGGTTGGCTGGGTTGGTGATGTTGCTGGCGGCGGCTTCGTATGGATTTATTCGGCGCTCCATCGCTTCTCAAAATCCCCTGCTTCCGTTCGATATCTTGCTGAATCGCAGCACCGCACTAGCCGTGGGGGTGTTTGCCTTGTTGGGTGCTTTCTTTAACAGCTATCTCTTTATCATTTCCTTGGTGTTGCAAAACACGCTGCATTATAGTGCCGCGCATGCCGGCATGCTGCTCTTCCCGTTTGGCCTCCTCTCGATGGTGATATCGAAATATGTGCTGGGATTCTTGTTAAACAAACTAAGCCTCCATCAGATCGGCATCCTGGGCATGATGAGCATGGTGGTGGGCGCCGTGGCGTTGTTTGTATTCTTCCGATGGAACGGTGCGTTTCCTTTCCTGTTGCTGGCCATGCTTTGCATATCTGGCATCGGCATGGCTATCTGCATCCCGAGCTTGATGGTGATGACCGTGCAACATGTTGCTGAAGAAAACCATGGCATGGCCTCTAGCCTGAGTACTACGGCTTACTTTCTGGGTGGTGGTGTCGGATTGTCGTTGCTGGGATTGGTCGGCCCATCCGAGACCAGCGCTATGCCGGTGAATTTTATACTAATTACGTTGTGGGGTTTGTACGCACTCGCCGGTCTGATTTGGATGATGGTGCAATTGCCTCAACGAATAGTAACCGCCGACGGCCAATAGGACGGATCGTTTACCTAAGCGGTAGGGCGGAATTTTTTTATCCGCAATCCGCTGACCCATCCGTATACAATTCCGAAGATCAGAAAATACGGTATGAAGAGTAGAATGACTTGCAAATCCCCCAGGCCTGCGTTTGATTGGGTGTATTGAAGAAGAAGAACAACACCATAAATTAATACAGCCAAGGCCGTCAATAAACCGTATTTGAGTGGTGTCCAAAAAAAATGCTTATTCTCCATTAAAATTTGTTGTCCCACTTTGCCACCGAAAAGATAAGGCACAGAAAACAATAGGATCAATAGGAACACATAGCGCACGTTACTTCGACTGCGAATAAAGAAAATAATCCCATTCGCGAAATCACCGCCGGTTTCCAGCATCCCTAGTAGGAACTCTGTCCCAAAAAGACACAAGAGCATGGCAACAACACTTTCTCGTCTTCCTATTCTTCTTGCGTTTTCAATGCTTAGATATTCATCGTTCATGTGCCCTGATAATGTCTCGGAGCAAATTAAGAGAAAATTATATTTAACCGCAAAGACGCAAAGAAACGCAAGGAAATCCTTGCGTTTCTTTGCGTCTTTGCGATTTAAATTGACTTAGCTACAACATCCCGAAAATCAATACCCACCATTCTGGGGATACTTACTATCCGACGATGACGGATCAACCGATCCATCGATCTGCGGTTGTGGAATGGGACGCAGCGTATGGAAGCTTTGTATGCCAGGCCCGGCCTGCGCGTTGAAGGCTTTCACGCGGTCCACCAGTTTTCCTGTGCGCGTCAGATCAAACCAGCGCATCTGCTCCCCGCAAAGCTCGCGTGCCCGTTCATCGAGGATGTAGTCGATGCCGCCGGCCGTGAGGTCTGCTTCCGTGTTGGCCGTCATAGCCGCGATGGCGCCGGTGCTGGCCGCCGCGCGTGTACGCACTACGTTGATGAGGTTGGCCGCATCCGCGATCTGCCCCAGTTTGAATGCTGCTTCCGCGGCAATGAGATAGGTTTCCGCGAAGCGGTACACAATAAACGGCCGCACCGACGTGATGTTCGGGTCGTTGTTGGCCCGGCCTTGTGTGGCGTCGAATTTCTTTAAAGTCGGAAAGAATTTATTCTGTCCATTCACTTCCGTGGGAAGAAAAACGCGGTAGCCTTTCTTATCCTTTATCGGCGTGACCTGTGCTTCCAGGTGCTTCGGCACCATCCACGCGGCCGTGTCGCCCATGTTGAACTTGGGCTTGTTCAGCTTGTCGGCCGAGACGTTACCGGCATCTACATCGGCTTGGGTCCATATGGGAATGGTGGCGGTGGTGTTGGCAAGCCATACCGTTTGGAAAGTCTTGTTGTAGCGCGAGTCGTTAACTTTGTCGGCAAACGCATTGTCCAATAACCATGGCGTGGGTTTATAGCGCACGAAAGGACGGCCATTGGTGACGTCGCGGATCATACCGGGCAGGTCGATGTA
Organism: Chryseolinea sp.; assembly: GCA_036525235.1. Taxonomy (GTDB): domain Bacteria; phylum Bacteroidota; class Bacteroidia; order Cytophagales; family Cyclobacteriaceae; genus Chryseolinea. Next base: position 26,932 of record DATDAV010000281.1, read on the forward strand.
GCGACAGCGAAATAAGAAGAGGCTCACGTTCTGGCGTACACCGTCGTCGCCCGGGGCGCCAAAGGCTGCGTTGTTGTTGTATTGGGTGTTATCGATCCAGTCGACTTGAAACAATGCCTCCTTGCTATATTCATTGCCCTGGCGATGAACCTCTGCATAGTCGGGCAAGAGATCCACGCCGTAGGTATTCTTGTTGTCGATCAATTGCTTGGCGGCATTGTAGGCGTTCTGAAAATCGCTGGCTTGCGCTGCCGAGGACCATCCGCGGGTAAGGTATGCTTTGGCCAGCAAGTGCAAGGCACTGGCCTTCCACACCCGGCCTTGTGCGGCGGGTCGATCGGGTAAATTCTGAGCGGCTTCGGTAAGGTCTTTGATGATGGCATCATATACCTCCGCCATCGGCGCACGGCTGGCCACGTTAGAGGGGTTCACGTTAAACTTCAACGGCCCCGAGCCAAGGTCGAGGGTGACGCCGCCAAAGGTCTGCACCAAAAGAAAGTACCATTGCGCGCGCAGGAATTTTGCCTCTGCCAGCAGCGTGGCTTTTTGTGCATCACTAAGCGCAGTGGATTTCTCCCCGTATTCGATGACGCCGTTACAGGTATTGATCGCCGGATAGGCCCGGTTCCAAGGCCCCGCCACATCGGCATTGCTCGAGTTGATGCCCGTGTAAATGTTGAGCGGCGGATTGTTGAGTTCCGATCCGTGTGTGAATTCATCCGTTCCAAACACGGAGAGGTTCATGCCACCTTGTGTGGCATAGTAAAACCGGAAGTAAGAATACGCGGCCGTTAGTCCGGACGTAACGCCTTGCGGCGTCTGAAAATAGTCCGGCGTGAGGCGGTCTTTCGGATGTTCCTCCAGCACGTGCGTGCACGACGAAAAGAGCATCACCATCGCGGTGAAGCCTGTGATGTATAGTTTGACTGTTGATTTCATAGATAAGATTTTTACAGGGCTTAATATTTTATGCTGAGGCCTACGATGAGCGAACGGGTGAGCGGTGTGTTAGGCTGCACCGTGAGGCGCTGACCCCAGCCGGGCTGGGCGGCGGTCCCGCGACCGGTGGCTTCCGGATCAAGTCCTCCCGCATCCACATAGGGCGAGAAGAATGCTTTGAACGGATTGTTCGCCGCCACATAAATTCTGACCGATGTTAACCCCGTGCGGCCCAGCCAACTTTCGGGTAGTTTATAGCCGAGGTTGATACTGCGGATCTTCATGAACGTTGCATCAAAATAACCGAGCGTGGATCCGTATTTGTTGTCGTTGCCAATGCTGGCAGGTTTAGGATACTCGTTGGTGGGATGATCAGGCGTCCAGTAGTCCACCTTGGGGCCGTTGCGTCTGCCTTCCAGCGTGTTGATGGGAAAACTGGGATTGGATTGGTACAGCGTGCTCACCAGCGAACCGCCTACGCGGGCAAAGAGCACAATGGAAAGGTCGAACCCTTTATAGCTGAACCGGTTTGTCATACCCCCCTGCCACTTGGGCTGCAGCGTGCCGATGATGGTGCGGTCGGCGGGATCGGCCACACCGTTGCCGTTCATATCGGCCACTTTGATGTAGCCGGCTTTCGATCCGTCAAAGGCTGTCGCCGCTGCGGCTTCTTCCGTCTGCCAGATGCCGGTTTTTTTATAGTCGTAGATCACGTCGATGGGCTGCCCCACAAACCAACCGTTGTTGATGTCCTGCGTGGCACCGTCGGCGAGGTAGGTGATCTCTTCGCGGTTCAGAAAATAGTTGAGATCGGTAGACCACGTAAAGCCTCCGGTGGTTTTGCCTTCGATGTTCACCGTGCTCAAGGTCAGCTCCAGACCTTTGTTTTCGGTCTTGCCGATGTTCTGCGCATAAGCGCCCGGTATGCCGGCGGTGACGGGCAGCGTTCTGTTCTGCAGGATGTCGGAAGTTTTTTGTTGATACAATTCGATGGAACCGGTGATGCGGTTGCGCAACAAACCAAAGTCGAGACCGATGTTTGCCGTGGTGGTGAACTCCCAGCTAAGCCCGGGGTTCGGCACATTTTGCACCAGCAATCCATACAAGCCGGTCGTCCCAAAGTTATAGGGCACCCGCGTGAGTTGTCCCAAAGATGAATAAGGCGCGATGGCCTGGTTGGAGGTTTTGCCATAGCCCAGCCGTAGTTTCAGGTTGGAGATGGCATTCACATTTTCCAGGAACGTTTCGTTATGGATGTTCCAGGCTAGCGCTGCCGCGGGATAATAGAACCATTTGTTGCCTTCTGCTAAGCGTGACGAACCATCGGCCCGCGCCGTGAGCGTGAGCAGGTAGCGGTCGTCGTAATTGTAGTTCACACGGCCCATGTAGGAAAGCAATCCCCACCGCGAATAAGTACCTACTGCGCTGGAGAACGTGTTGGCCAACGCAGGATTGGTGTACTGTACAGGGTCGGCCAGTATGTCGGTCATGTTGAACGTGCTGCTGCTGTTTTCCAGTTCTTGCACGCTAAAAAGTCCGGTGAAGTTAAGCTTGTGCTTTTCGGCGAAGGTTTTGTCATAGGTCAGCAAATTCTCCAGGGTATAGCTCCAGTTGGTTTCGTCTTTGATCTGGGACGTGTTCACCGAGCCGTTTTGAAAAGGTGTGTTGGAGCCGCGATAATCGCCGAAGGTGTCGCTGTAATAGTCGAGGCCAACATTCAAACGGTATTTCAATCCTTCCGCCAGCTTCACTTCGCCATAAAGACTGTTGAACGTGCGGATGCGTTTGCGTTGTTGTTTCCACAGGTCGCTGTTGTAGATCAACAAGGGGTTGCGCGTCGCGTTGTCGATGGAGCCGGTGGCCGGGAGTTCGTTGATGGAGCCATCGTCGTTGTGGGCGCGATACAGCGGGCTGAGCGTGATGACCTGGAACATCGGGTTTGCGTTTTCACCGTCGGTGATGTTCACCGAGTTCAACGTGTTCAACCCGATCTTGACGCGCTCGCCTACTTTTTGATCCAGCGTGGCCCGCAAGGAAAAGCGTGTGAAGGCTTGCCCGGGCAACACCGTGGTCTCTTTGAAGTAGCCGGCGTTGATACCGTATTGTGTGTTCTCCACGCCACCGGAGAGACCGATGTTGTGGTTGGTGATGTATCCCTTTTTATAGACTTCGTCCTGCCAATCGGTTTGTTTGCCGGCTGCATACGATGCCTGCTCATCGGCGGTGAATCCTTTTAACGGGTCGGCGGGTGTTGCACCGTTGTAGCCCGAGGCTGTGCGGAAAGCGGCATATTCCTGGCCGTCGTACAAATCATATTTTGCGATGGCCGAGCTCACACCATAATAGCCGTCATAGGTGATGGTTGGCTTGCCGATCTTACCGCGCTTTGTAGAAATGAGGACCACGCCGTTCGAACCACGCGAGCCGTAGATGGCGGTGGCGGAGGCGTCTTTGAGGATGTCGATGGCCGCGATCTCATCGGGGGTGATGTCGTTGATGGAGCCGCTGAAGGGGATGCCATCGACCACAATCAACGGGTCGTTGTTATCGGCGTCGGCTGCACCCAGCGAGCGGCTGCCGCGGATGCGGATTTGCACAGGAGACCCGGGTCGTGACGACGTGCGGTCTAACGTGACGCCTGCTGCGCGTCCCTGCAAGGCTAGCGATACATTGGAGGTGGGCACTTCGCGCAGGGATTGTTCATCCACGCGCACCAACGCACCGGTGACATCGCTTTTCTTGGCGGTGCCGTATCCCACGACCACTATTTCACTCAGCGATTGCAGGTTGGGATTCATTTTGAGATCGATGGTGGTGCGGCCGCCCACGGTTTCTTCCTGTGTGTCGTACCCGATGAAGGAGAATACCAGCACGGGGCTGGCTTCGGCTGCGGGGATGCCCAGCACATAGTTTCCATCCGAATCCGTAGTGGTGCCGGTGGTGGTGTTCTTGAGCAGGATGTTGACACCGGGCATGCCCATCCCGTCCGCATCGGTGATCTTTCCTTTCACCGTGTTCTGTGCAAAGGCAGGAGCACACAACAGCACAATGAGCGGTAGCAGCAGTCGTGTCCGACGCCATGCTCGGTCATGAAAAATGAGTAGACTTTTTTGTTTCATAGATTATAGGGTTTAGCGAGTGTTCGAAATCGATTGCATTGTTTGGGCACAAAAGGCCTTCTTCCCGGTTTCTCACGATGGCGGTAGCAACTAATTCTGCAGCGAAAAGGACAATGAGATGACTAATGTCAGCGAAAGCTTTAAATTATGCAACCGATTGCAAATATATTTTTAGTGATAGCTTTAATTACGCCAAAAATGCTCATTATTGTAATGCAACCGATTATATGAAATAGATGCCTTTTGGCGCCTTTGGCACGCTTAAGGCAAGCGTTGGCGGGAGAAACTTGCTCCCTTGTTTCCTGACGTTATGCTTGGTAAATCTGGCATCCTATAAAAGGCGGTTGCATTGTATTTTGCATTCCATAACTTTCTTTTCGAAAGAGACCCTATGAGCCAAAAGGAGATCACCATATATGACATTGCTGAAGCCTTGAACCTGTCGCCGGCCACCGTGAGCCGCGGGCTGAAAGATCACCCGGCCATCCGCAAGGACACCCGCAAGCGCATCTTCGACAAGGCAAAGGAAATGGGCTATCAGCAAAACCATTTCGCCAGCAACCTGCGCCGTAGCCGCAGCAACACCATTGGCGTGATCGTGCCCCGTCTCAACAGCTATTTCATGGCGTCGGTGATTTCGGGCATGGAAAAAGTGGCCAACGCTGCCGGCTACAACCTCATCATCAGTCAGTCCATCGAGTCTAAGGACAAAGAAATGACCAACGTGAAGACCCTCTACAACAGCCGCGTGGACGGCCTGTTGGTGTCGCTGGCCTATGACACGGAAAACATTTCACACTTCGATCTTTTTCTCAACAAAGGCATACCCCTCATTTTCTTCGATCGCGTTTTCGAACATCCGCAGTGCACCAGCATCATCATCGACAACTACAAAGCGGCCTATGAAGTGACGCAACACATGATCCAACAGGGATGCCGTCGCATTGCCCACATCACGGCCGACATCAAACGCAACGTCTATAGCGAGCGCCTCCGCGGTTTCAAACACTCGCTCGTCGACGCCATGCTGCCCTACGACGAGCAACTGGTCTTCTTTTCCAACCTGACCGAGCAAGCCGGCGTAGAGATCACGCAACGCATACTGGCACTCCCCCAACTGCCCGACGGCATCTTCTGCGCCAACGACACCACGGCGGTGAGTTGCATCGCCACGTTGAAACAAGCCGGCATAAAGATTCCCGAACAAATTGCCGTGACGGGTTTCAACAACGACCCGCTCTCCAAAGTGATCGAGCCAAATCTCACCACGCTGAATTATCCCGGCCAGGAGATGGGCGAGCTGGCCGCTGCCACCCTGATCCGGAAACTCGATAACAAAGAAGGTGGCAGCCTCAACACCATCGTGCTGCGCCACGACCTGATCGTGCGCGAGTCGTCGCTTCGAAAAAAAGTCTAACCCGTTCCCCAAGCCCGCGCCTATGACACGTTCCTTGTCTGCTTTACTACGCATTTGTTTTTTGATGATCGTATTCGCGGGCCTCGCCGCCCCCGTCATGGCCGACGATGGCTACCGGCTGTGGTTGTCCTACCGGTTGATCGAAGATGCCGCTGTCGCAAAAAAATATAAAGCCGCCTTGCAGACCCTGGTGGTGGAAAAGGATTCTCCCACACTGACCATAGCACAAAAAGAACTGGAGCAGGCCGTCGCCGGACTGTTGGGGACAAAATTGATCGCCGGAAAAACCCCAGGCCCCGGAACCCTTCTCCTGGGAACGCCAAAGAATTCACCGCTCATCGCTTCCTTACATCTTGATGCAACGCTCGGGACACTGGGCGACGAAGGGTTCCTGATCACGAATACATTGGTGAAGGGAAAGCCCTGCATCGTGATCGCGGCCAATACAGATGTGGGCGTTCTTTATGGCACGTTCCACTTCATACGCCTGTTGCAAACGCAGCAAAGCCTTCAACCACTTTCCGTGGCCAGCGCGCCAAAGATCAAACGGCGCATTTTAAATCATTGGGATAATCTCGATCGCACCGTGGAGCGTGGCTACGCCGGCTTTTCGCTTTGGGATTGGCACAAGCTTCCCGATTATATCGACCCGCGCTATGCCGACTACGCCCGCGCCAATGCTTCGATCGGCATCAACGGAACGGTGCTCACCAACGTCAATGCCAATGCTCAAATATTGACGGAACCTTATCTAAAGAAAGTAGCAGCGCTGGCCAATTTGTTCCGCCCTTATGGCCTCAAAGTCTATCTCACAGCCCGCTTCAGCGCCCCGGTAGAGATCGGAGGATTGCCCACAGCCGACCCGTTGGATCCCGAGGTAAGAAACTGGTGGAAGAAAAAGATCGACGAGATCTACACCTACGTACCTGACTTTGGAGGCTTCTGTATCAAAGCGAACTCCGAAGGCCAACCCGGTCCCCAAAACTACAACCGCACCCACGCCGACGGCGCCAACCTCTTCGCCGACATGCTCGCCCCGCACGATGGCATTGTGATGTGGCGCGCATTTGTTTACAGCAATGAAGTAGCGGACGATCGCGCAAAACAAGCCTATACCGAATTCAAACCGTTGGATGGAAAATTCAAAAGCAATGCCCTGGTCCAGGTGAAGAATGGCCCCATCGATTTTCAACCCCGCGAACCTTTTCACCCGCTCTTCGGCGCCATGCCCAACACGCCGCTGATGGTAGAATTTCAGTTGACGCAAGAATACCTGGGCTTCGCCACACACCTGGTGTACATGGCGCCGCTGTTCAAGGAATGCCTGGACGCGGACACCTACGCAAAAGGAAAGGGCTCTTTTGTTTCAAAAGTGGTAGACGGTTCTCTGGATCACCACAGCCTCACCGCGATTGCCGGCGTGGCCAATATCGGCAATGATCGCAATTGGTGTGGGCACCCGTTTGCGCAAGCAAATTGGTATGTCTATGGTCGCTTGGCCTGGGATCATGAACTGTCGTCGGAAGCCCTAGCAGACGAATGGATCCGGATGACGTTTTCGAATCAACCCGCCGTGATCGCCCCGACAAAAGCGATGATGCTGGCCTCGCGTGAGATCACCGTGCAGTATATGACACCGCTGGGGCTGCACCACATCATGGGCTATAGCCATCACTATGGCCCGGGACCCTGGATCAAAGACAAACCGCGGGCCGACTGGACATCCGTCTACTATCACCAGGCCGATAGCCTTGGCGTTGGCTTCGACCGGACCGCTTCGGGCAGCAACGCGCTTTCACAATACGCGAAGGAGGTGCGGGACTTGTACAGCCCGCTGGCCAATTGCCCTGATAAATATCTTTTGTGGTTTCATCATTTGCCCTGGAGTTATAAAATGAGATCGGGAGAGTCGTTGTGGGATGCGTTGTGCCACACCTATTACCATGGCGCCGATTCTGCCGCGTGGATGCAACGCCAATGGAATAGCGTGGAGCATAAGGTTGACAACGAGCAATTTCAGCATGTGAAAAGCTTGCTGGCCATTCAACACCAGGAGGCGGTGTGGTGGCGTAATGCTTGTGTATTGTATTTCCAGAGTTTTTCGAAGATGCCTATTCCTGCGGGGTTGGAGAAACCTGAAGGTACTTTGGAATATTATAAGAGTTTAGAGTTTCCGTTTGCTCCGGGAATACGGCCGAAATGGTGAGGCGGTTCAAAATGATCTTCCCTACCGAAACGAAAACACATTCCCCAAATTCAAACCCACATGCACCGTGCGAGAGAATTTCGACTGCTCAATATCCTCGAAGTAAGACGCAAAATTAGGATCGACATCAAAGCTGCGATAGCCAATGTCGCCGGAGATAAAAGCGTCGATGGTAAATCCCTTGGCGTTGTTCCGCTTCATGAGCCGGTACCCCAGGAGTGCGCCCCACTCTATCCGTTGCTCCACGGCGTTGAAGGTGAAGATGTCGTCCGGGTTTTGGCTGTTCGCTTGTTTTTGGTTTACAAAGTGGCCCAGGTTGGTGAACCGGATCTCCTGCCCGAAGTACCACATGCCCGCCTTTAGCGCGTTATAAAATTTCTGTTTGATCGCAATGCTATACCCCCGCTCGAACACCTTGCCGGGCGTGATGTTCTGGTCCATCACAAAGAACGGGCTGCGAATGCCGATAAACTCGAACTCGTGGCCGATGCGCTCCTGGATATAAAACTCGATGCCGAGCGGTAGCCGTCCCGTGGCAAGCCACACGGGGTTGGTGCCGAAGATAACGCCCTGGAATTCGTTGAAGCGCGAATCGAAATAGGTGAAGCGGCGCGGTGCATAGGCTTCCCGTTTCACGTGGGTGCCCTTGTTGGCCAGCGTGGTGATCTCCTTGCTCAGGTTGCGGTCGTCGTAGAAGGGGCGGTAGTAGCCCGAGAGTTTGCCGTCGTTTTCGTAGATCTCCCAGGTTCCGGTTTTCAGGTCTTCTTCCAGGGTGCCTTTGGTTTGGAGGTTGCCGTTGGGGTAGTAGCCGAAGTAGGTGCCTTTGCCTTTGTCGTATTGGCAGAGGCCTTCTTTCTTGCCGTCTTCGTAGAAGAACTCCCACTTGCCCTGCCGCTTTTCCTCGACAATGTTGCCTTTGACTTTCAATTTGCCGCTGGGGTAGTATTCCCGGTATTCGCCGGTGCCGGCGTTGTAGTTGACTTCGCTTTTGAGTTTGCCCGCGGAACTGAGCGATTTCCAATAGCCTTCTTTTTTCCCGTTCTCGAATTCGCCCTGCGAGCGCATGGTGCCGTCTTCGTAGAGGTATTCCCAGGCGCCATCGGGTTCGTCGGCGTGGAAGGCGCCACGTGACAGTACTTTGCCGGAGGGATAATAGGTGGTCCAGGTCCCGCTCTTTTTGCCGTTTTCGAACTCACCTTCGTTTTGTAAAGTGCCGTCTTCGGCATAGTAGCGCCAGAGTCCCACGTTTTTTGTGCCGGTTCGAGGGCCTTCACCATAAATCTTGCCGGAGTGGTAGTATTCGGTGTAGCGGCCAAAGTCTTCGGTGTAGTCGATCTCGCCTTTGAGGGAGCCGTCTTCAAAAAAAGTTTTCCAGTGGCCTACGTGTTTGCCGTCTTTGTATTCGCCGACGTCTTTCGCCTGGCCGGTCTCGTAGTAGGTGCGCCACTCGCCTTCCCGGTTTTTGCCATAAATGATGCCCTCCATGCTTTTGTGGCCGCTCTCGAAGAAGTATTCCCACAGGCCATAGTTGGCGCCTTTGAAGAGAATGCCGCGCATGCGCAGGCTGCCAGTTTCATAATAGAACTCCCAAACGCCAGACGTTTCGTTGTTGGTGAACTGTCCCTTGGATTCGATCTTGCCGTTGAGATAATAGGAGATGTACAGGCCGTGGTTGACGTTGCGAACGGTATCTTTTACCTGGTAGACTTCCTTGAGATGCTGGCGCTCCTTGTCATGATAGGTCTGACGGGTAACGCCCTGGGCGCAAAGGCAGCTGGCGCTCGCAAAGAGGAGGATTATGGAGGTAAAAATTCTCAATGCCAGCACGTTAGTCCTGACAAAGGTAGTAATAATTTCAGTGTTTATGGATAAGCTCCATGGGGTTGGCCATGAAAGCAGCTTTTCCCCATTCTTCTTTTTCGGTGGGCGACCATAATTCGGGGAAAAACATGATTTTTTGGAAGCGTGGGGGAAGGAATTTCTGCCAATTGGTGCCCCCGGTGGCCTTAATGTCTTCCGTGTTTTTTTGCAGGTAGTGGCCGGCAGCCTTGAGGTGGGCCAAAGGCCAGAGCACGTTGGCCAGGGTGTCGAACTCGCGCAGGGCGGCGATGACGGGTGCGCTTTGGGGGAAGTGTTTGAGGTAGCGTTTGCGGATGTTCTTGTCGCGATAGCGCATGCCGGTGGCCTTGAACCAGGCCATGTATTTTTCTTCGAACTGCTGGAGCGTCAGCGTTTTTTTGCCGGTGGCCAGTTCGGTGGCGCCGCTGCGCCAATAGAGTTTTTCCAACTGCACGTCGATGTCGCTGTATTCGTTCACGGCCTCGCGTTCGGCGATGTTGACGAGGTTGATCATGTCGGTGCTGCAAATTTCGATGAGCCGGTATTGGGCCGATTGAAATCCGCTGGCGGGCAGCAGCGACATGCGAAACTTGAGGAATTGGTCTTTTTCCATGCCCTCTACCATGATGGAAAACGAATCCTTGAGCTGGTGGAAATAGCGGTTGATGCGCCCGAGGCGGGCCACGAAAAAGGCTTCGTCGGGGGCCTCATGGTTGGCCATTTGTTCCAGTTCCCACAACACCAGGTTGAAATAGAGTTCGGTGATCTGGTGGTAGACAATGAATACTTTTTCGTCGGGAAAGTGGGTTTTGGGCGATTGCAGGCTTAGGAGGGTGTCGAGGTGAATATAGTCCCAATAGGTGAGGTAGTCGGAATAGAGGAGGCCGTCGAGGTAGGACGAGAGGTCCTGGCCCATAACGTTGTATTTGGCCTGTAATTTCTTCAATTGTTCCAGGAGCGTAGGGTCCACCGCGTTGTCGGCCATTTGTTCAGAGGATAAGAATGTAAATTACTTGTGTAAATTTGTCCGAAAGTTAAAACACAAAGTAATACGGAGCGAACCCCTTTGCGGCTTTAAACCATTTTGTGGGATAACGATCTCACCCTAAGGCGGCCCGGCCAGGGATAGCAGTGGAAAGCCCGAAGTGCGTTGGCATAGGCGCCGGGCGGACTTGGAACGGATAGCCCGCCCCGTACATTCCGGGTGGGTACTCTCAACAAAGAGCCGCCACCCTTTCGGTACCAGACGGCCCAAACCGGGCGACAAGGGGGCCGCCAAAACTTCGCGATCGTTCGCACCGTACCATCGTTTGTGTCCGCACACTCATTCTTTCACTTAACGCAACTTTATATGTCCATTAGCGCCCTTGAAGCATCCCAAACCAAGAAGTCGTTGAAGCAGGATTTGTATGAACACCCTGATTTTTACGCGGTTGACGATCTATTGACCGAAGAGCACAAGCTGATCAGGAGTTCGATCCGCGATTTTGTGAAACGCGAAATCTCTCCCTATATCGAGGATTGGGCGCAGCGTGCCCATTTCCCCTACGAGATCGTGCGCAAGTTTGGTGAGATCGGCGCCTTTGGCCCCACCATTCCCCACGAATATGGCGGCGGTGGTCTTGACTATATTTCGTATGGCATCATCATGCAGGAGATTGAGCGCGGCGATTCGGGCATGCGGTCGACGGCTTCGGTGCAGGGGTCGCTGGTGATGTACCCCATTTATAAATTCGGATCGGAGGCGCAACGCAAAAAATATTTACCGAAGCTGGCTTCGGGTGAGTGGCTGGGTTGCTTTGGGTTGACCGAGCCCGACCATGGCTCGAACCCTTCGGGCATGGTGACCAATTTTAAAGACATGGGCGACCACTATCTGCTGAACGGCGCTAAGATGTGGATCTCCAATTCGCCGCGCGCCGATGTGGCCGTGGTGTGGGCAAAGAATGAAGAAGGAAGAATACACGGTCTTGTCGTAGAGCGTGGCATGGAAGGCTTTACCACGCCGGAAACACACGGCAAGTGGTCGCTGCGGGCCAGCACAACGGGTGAGCTGGTGTTCGACAACGTGAAGGTGCCCAAAGAAAACCTGCTGCCCGGCAAAAATGGTTTGGGCGCTCCGATGATGTGCCTGGACTCTGCGCGCTATGGCATTGCGTGGGGTGCCATCGGCGCGGCAATGGATTGTTATGAATCGGCACGGCGCTATGCCGCAGAACGGATACAGTTTGGCAAGCCGATCGCTTCCTTCCAACTGGTACAGAAAAAGTTAGCGGAGATGTTGACGGAGATCACCAAGACCCAGTTGTTGAACTGGCGGTTGGGCGTGCTCATGAACGAAGGCAAAGCCACCACGCCGCAGATCTCTTTAGCCAAACGCAACAGCGTGCACACCGCTTTGGAGATTGCCCGCGAAGCCCGCCAGATACACGGCGGCATGGGCATCACGGGCGAGTACCCGATGATGCGCCACATGATGAACCTGGAGTCGGTGGTGACGTACGAAGGCACACACGACATCCATTTGCTCATTTTGGGCAATCAGATCACGGGGATTCCTGCTTTTTATTAGTCTTCGACGTAGGCGGAGAAAAGGACGCGCTGCACGGGGTTCTGTGGATCATTGGAATATATGGTCACAGACTTTTGTTGCGTGCCCTTGCGATCGAGGGGGTTGAACGATATGCGTATCGTGCTGCTCTCGCCGGGCTTTAGCGTCGTCTTTTTTGCCGATGCGGTGATGCAGGTGCAGTTGCCTTGCACCGATTTGATGGTCAGCTCCTTTTTGCCTGCGTTGAACAACTGCACTTCGCGCTCTGTGGCGGCATTGGGCTGCACGTGCCCGAAGTCGAGGTTGGTGGTTTGCAGTCTGAGTTGCGGCGCTTTGGCAAGGTCTTCGGGTTTGAGGTCGGCGAACTCATCTTCGAGCGTGGCGTAGATGGAGAACGCTTTGGTGACGTTCTGGTCGTCGTCGGTGAAGATCTCGATGTTGTCGGATTGAAAACCGTATTGGCCCTTCATTTTGCCGTTATAGCTGATCTTTACATTGCCTTTGCCGCCTGGGGCAACGGTTTTAGGCTGAACATCAACTTTGATGTAGGCTGGTCCCACGTAGTTGCCGGAGTAGGTAATGTCTTTTTTGCCACCGTTTATGAAGGGGAAGTCGCGCACGGTGAACTCGTTTTTAACGAATACCTTACCCATGTTGAACGAGCCCGACTTGAGTTTCCAGTTGCCGTTGGCGGCCTGGAATTCGGAATTGGGTGCTCCCACTTCGGTGGCCACCTGTCCTTTGATCTGGAGGATGATGGGGTTGGAATCGGCGTCGGTGATGACGGTGAGCGATTTATTGAAATAGCCGGGACGTCCTTTGGGGTTGAAGCTAGCCTGGACAAAGCCGGTTTTGCCGGGTGCTACGGGCTCTTTGGACCACGCCGGAGTGGTGCATCCGCACGAAGCCTGCACCGAGAGGATCTTGATGGGGCGACCGGTGGCGTTGGTGAACAAAAACTCGTGCGAGACATCGCCGCCTTGCTCTTTTACGGAGCCGAAGTCAAAGATTTCCTCACGGAATTGGACCAGTTTGACCATTTGACCGGAGGCTGCCACGGCGACGAACATGAAAAAAATGGCGAAGGATACCCGCATGTTTTCGATTTTTTAGAAGGGCAAAGTTAAAACTAATTCAGTTCAGCTTTATTTTATTTTCTTTGCAAAACTATGGCCAGAATTTTAACGGGTATTCAAAGCAGCGGGCGTCCTCATTTAGGCAATTTACTGGGGGCCATCATTCCCGCCATTGAACTTTCACGAAAGCCCGGCAACGACTCCTTTTTCTTTATTGCGGACCTGCATTCGCTCACCACTGTCAAAGACACCGAAACCCGCGTGGCCAATGTGCGCGCCGTGGCTGCTGCCTGGCTGGCTTTTGGTTTTGATACGGAGAAGAACTATCTGTATCGCCAGTCGCGCATTCCCGAAGTGTGTGAACTGACGTGGTACCTGAGCTGCCTCACGCCCTATCCGATGCTGGCCAACGCGACGTCGTTTAAAGACAAATCCGAAAAGCTCTCGGACGTAAACGCCGGGATATTTACCTATCCCGTGCTGATGGCGGCCGACATCATTTTGTATGATGCCAACTTTGTGCCGGTGGGCAAGGACCAACGCCAGCACCTGGAAATCGCGCGCGACGTGGCCTCCACCTTCAACAACACCTTTGGCGAAACGTTTGTGCTCCCCGAAGCCAAGATCGAAGAAAGCGTGATGACCATCCCCGGCACCGACGGCCAGAAGATGAGCAAGTCCTATGGCAACATCATCGACATTTTTCTGCCCGACAAAGAGCTGCTGAAACAGATCAAGACCATCAAGACCGACAGCACGCCCATGGAGGCGCCGAAGAACCCCGACTGCGACAACGTGTTTGCCATCTACAGTCTGCTGGCCACACCGGAGCAACGCGAGGACCTGCGGCAAAAATACCTGGCCGGCAATTTTGGCTATGGCCACGCCAAGCAGGCGCTGTTTGACCTGATCGTTGAGAAATTCAAGAAAGAACGTGAGGCGTTCAACTTCTATATGAGCAACATCGACGCGCTGGAAGCCAAGTTGACGGAGGGCGAGGCAAAAGCCCGCAAGATCGCCTTCGAGGTGCTGGATCGTGTGCGCAAAAAATTAGGTTCCCGCTAAAATAGCCGGGAACCTCTCCTATTTTCTTTACCCGGGTTTACCGGATTGATTTCAAGCCTATTTTTTATCGACCGTCCAAACCACCTGTTGCTTGTCCTTTCCAAGCGCCAGGATGATGCGTGTGGGTGCGGGCGAAAGCACGAGGCGCGTGTCTTTTCCGGGAAGCTTGTCCACTTCCACGGGCACGCCCTGGCCGAGGTAGGCGATGGGCATCAGCACATCGTTATCGGGGCAATATTCATCGTGAACGGTTTGGAGGGCGTCTTCCAGAAAGTCGCCGTATTCGTCCTGGAAGGCATCTTCCAGGTCGTGGAGCTGTTCTTCGAGATCGTCGTACTGGGGATTGTTGTAGTCGATCTTCGCCAGCTCTTCTCTTTTCTTTACAATTTCCTGAAGGGCCTTATCAAGTGCCGTGGTGTTCATACCGGGTTATTTTTGGCAAAGATTACAGAATTCGGCGAATTAGAAAAATGGATTTTGACCAGACCGTCCAAAGACATTTTGCCCTGCACCCAAACTTTGTGGGTCCTGGTGCTCTTGCGGCTTTGCCTACACAGGTCATCCCAATCCGCGCTTTCCATCAACGCGGCTGCCGGTGAAGCGCCGCCCCAGTCCTTTGGGAGCAGCCGCCTGCGCTTCATTTTACCACACATAAAATTTGGTCACCCTACCCTTTTCGGCGGCAGTCGCCGAATAATCGTTCTCAAAACTACAGACCACAGAATGTCCTTCGCATATCCCAAACGATTGCACCTGAAGGCGTAACTTTAAGATAAAATTGGCCGTCGATGAAGATTCCGCGCGAGCTAAAGCATCGGCCAAGACAAATTCCAGGCGTTAAAAAACGACAACCATGAACGAAGACTTTCTTCCCCTGCTGGGCACCGACCACATTGAGCTGTATGTTGGCAACGCCAAGCAAGCCACCTTATTCTACCAACATTGCATGGGCTTTCAACTGGTCGCCTATGCTGGCCCCGAGACGGGCGTCCGCGATCGCGCCTCCTACGTGCTGCAACAAAACAAGATCCGCCTCGTGCTCACCACCTCGCTTGTAAAAGATTCCTACATATCGGACCACGTGCGCACACACGGCGACGGCGTGAAGATACTCGCCCTCTGGGTGGACGACGCGCGCAAATCGTTTTACGAAACCACACAACGCGGCGCCCAACCCGACCGGGAGCCCACCGTGTTGAAAGACGAGTTCGGCGAAGTGGTGATCTCCTCCATCAAAACCTATGGCGAGACCGTGCACACGTTCGTAGAACGGAAAAATTACAAAGGCCCGTTCCTGCCCGGATACAAGCCCCGTAAAAATCTCGTGCAGACCGAACCCATCGGCTTGCTCCACATCGACCACTGCGTGGGTAACGTGGGGCTGGGCGAAATGAACAAGTGGGTGAAATTCTACGAAGACGTGATGGGCTTCAAGCTGCTCGTCACCTTTGACGACGCGGACATTTCCACCGAGTATAGCGCCCTCATGTCGAAGGTGGTCTCAAACGGCAACGGGTATGTGAAGTTTCCCATCAACGAACCCGCCGAAGGCAAGAAGAAATCGCAGATCGAAGAATATCTCGACTTCTACAACAGCGCCGGCGTGCAACACGTCGCCATCGCCACCGACGACATCATCTACACCGTGGGTGAGCTGCGACGCAGGGGCGTGGAATTTTTGTACGTGCCTGAGCAATATTATACCGACGTGATGGCGCGGGTGGGCACCATACAGGAAGACCTGGAGGAACTGAAAAAGCTGAACATCCTCATCGACCGCGACGACGAGGGCTATCTGCTGCAGATCTTCACCAAGCCCTTGCAAGATAGGCCCACGGTGTTCTTCGAGATCATTGAGCGCAACGGAGCCAAGTCGTTTGGCAAAGGAAATTTCAAGGCCCTCTTCGAAGCCATCGAACGGGAGCAGGAGCTGCGCGGCAATCTCTAGAAAACCTTTACATGGTTTGTTGAATTCTTAAACCTTAAAGCGCTGGGCGGGTTTAAGAATTTACCTACTTTTGGGCGTATTACCCTTTAGAGAAACACAACCATGAGCGACCTTCTTGAACGCGTGCGCGCGAAAGCACAAACCTGGCTGGACAGCCCCGCCATCGACGACGCCACCAAGGCCGAAGTGAAAGCCCTCCTCGCCAAGCCCGATTCCAAAGAGCTGATCGACAATTTTTATAAGGATCTGGAATTTGGTACCGGCGGTCTGCGGGGTATTATGGGCGCCGGATCCAACTGCATGAACAAATACACCGTGGGTGTCGCCACCCAGGGCCTAGCCAACTACCTGAACAAAAACTTCACCGGCAAGAAGATCACCGTGGCCATCGCCCACGACAGCCGCAACAACAGCCGCTTCTTTGCCGAAACTGCCGCCGGCGTGCTCTCCGCCAACGGCGTGGATGTATACTTGTTTGCCGAACTGCGCCCCACTCCCCTGCTGTCGTTTGCCATCCGCTATTTGAATTGCCAGTCGGGCATTGTGATCACGGCTTCACACAACCCGAAGGAATATAACGGATACAAAGCGTATTGGACCGGTGGCGCACAGGTTGTGCCCCCCCACGACAAGAACATCATCCAGGAAGTGAGCGCCATCACATCGTTTGAACAGGTGCGTTTTGTCGCCGACGCCTCGCGCATTCATACCATCGGGCCGGAAGTGGAGAAGGCCTATTACGAAGAAGTGAAAAAACTTATTCCGAACCCCGACGTCATTGCGCGTCATCGCGACATACCGCTGGTGTACACCAGCCTCCACGGTGCGGGCATTACCATGGTGCCGGAATGTTTGCGCCAGATCGGGTTCACCAACATTCAATTGGTGGATGAACAGAAAGTGCCCGACGGCAATTTCCCCACTGTTCCCTCGCCCAACCCCGAAGAAAAATCGGCCATGGAGATGGTCATCAAAAAAGGAAAGGCTGCCAACGCCACCATGGTGATGGCCACCGACCCCGACACCGACCGCGTGGGCATCGGCGTGCGCAAGACCGATGGTGAGTTTATTTTGCTGAACGGCAACCAGGCGTTCTGCCTCATGATGTATTTCATCCTCAAAAATCAAAAAGATAAAAAGAACGCCTACATCGCCAAGACCATCGTGACCAGCGAGCTGGTCGACACCATGGCCAAACAGTTGGGCATCGCGTGCTACAACACGCTGACCGGTTTCAAATACATCGCCGAACTCATGGGCAAGCTGGAAGGAAAAGAACGCTTCATTGCCGCCGGCGAAGAAAGCTATGGCTACATGGTGGGCGACTTCGTGCGCGACAAAGACGCCGTATCGGCATGCGCCTTCTTTGCAGCTATGGCCGCGAGCGCGACAGACGAAGGCAAGTCGGTGTATGACTGGCTGATCGACATGTATGTGAGCTTCGGTTACTACAAGGAAGCCCTCGTGAACGTTACCAAAAAGGGCCAGCAAGGCGAACAGGAGATCAAGGCCATGATGGAGAAATTCAGGGGCAACCCTCCAGCAGAAATCGCGGGCAGCAAAGTGGAACGCCTGCTGGACTACAAGACGCTGAAAGAAAAAAATCTCTCCAACGGTCAAACGTCAGCACTCGATTTTCCTGTGTCGGACGTGCTTCAATTCTATCTGCAAGATGGCAGCAAGCTTTCCGTGCGGCCCTCGGGCACGGAGCCGAAGATAAAATTCTACATCAGCGTTCATGCTCCTCTAAAATCGAAAGACGACTTCGGAAAAGTGGACGCTGCGCTCGAGGGTAAAATAAAGCAACTGGAAGCCTATTTGCTCTCTGTCTAAAAAATCTGAATCGCAAAGGCGCAAAGAAGACGCGAAGCGCTTTGCGTTAACTTTGCGACCTTGCGCCTTTGCGGTTCAAACTGAATTTTAACAACCCTCCTTATGGTTCCTTTGCTCCAATCCCTCCACAAGATTTTCGACCGCGACATCGCCAAGATGGAAGCCGAGATAAGCCAATACCCCACAGAGGAATCCATCTGGAACATCGATGGTGCCATCAAAAACCCGGGAGGCAATCTTTGCCTGCACCTTTGTGGCAACCTGCAGCACTACATTGGCGCCGTGCTGGGAGGCTCGGACTATAAACGCAACCGCGACCTTGAATTCTCGGCCAAAAATGTTTCCCGCCACGATCTGCTCACCGAGATCCAACGGACCCGCCAGGCCGTTGCCACGACCCTGGAAAGGCTGGACCCGGACCTCCTTGAAAAGGACTATCCCGCACCCGTTTACGACTACGCCATGACCACATCGTTTTTTCTTATCCACCTGTCGGCACACCTGGGCTATCACCTCGGGCAAATCAATTATCACCGCCGGCTTTGCGCTGCGTCCCATTGATAAGGAGTAATTTTCGCTGGTTTAGGATGACACGCCGGGGCCAGAAACATTCGTCACAAAACGGATGGATTTGTTAAATTTGCGCCCACGATGAAAAAAGTGGCTTTTTACACGCTGGGATGCAAACTCAACTACTCGGAGACCTCCACGATCTCGCGGCTATTTGAGGAAAAAGGCCATAAAAAGGTCGATTTCACCGATACACCAGACATTTTCATCATCAACACCTGCTCCGTCACAGAGAACGCCGACAAAAAATGCCATAAGATCGTGCGTGAGGCCCGCAGTATATCGCCGGATGCCTTTGTGGCCATTATCGGGTGCTACGCCCAGTTGAAACCCAAGGAAATTGCCGAAATACCCGGGGTGGATGCCGTGCTGGGAGCAGCCGAAAAATTCAGATTGGTGGAATTGCTGGATGGCTTTGTTCGTCAACCGCAGGCCCAGGTCTTTGCTTCCGACATTGAAAAAGCCAACCGTTTCAACACCTCCTATTCGCTGCACGACCGCACCCGCACCTTTTTAAAAGTGCAGGATGGATGTGATTACTCGTGCACATTTTGCACCATCCCCCTGGCCCGCGGCAACAGCCGCAGCGACAGCATCGCCAACATCGTGAAAACCGCGGAAGAGATCGCCACCACCGAGGTGCGCGAGATCGTACTCACCGGAGTGAACACGGGCGACTTTGGACTGCAGGAGGGGAAACGTGTGGAGCGGTTCGTGGACCTCATCAAAGCCCTGGACCAGGTGGAAGGCATCGACCGCTTTCGGATCTCGTCCATCGAACCGAATTTGCTCACCGACGAGATCATCGCTTTTGTGTCGCAGTCGCAGCGGTTTGTTCCTCACTTCCATATTCCGTTGCAATCCGGCTCCAATAAAATATTAAAGCTGATGAAGCGCCGCTACCAGCGTGAGCTTTACCACGAACGCGTGAACACCATCAAGTCGCACATGCCCCACTGCTGCATCGGCGTTGATGTGATCGTTGGATTTCCCGGCGAGACCGACGAAGACTTTTTAGAGACCTATCAGTTCCTCAACGAACTGAACATATCGTACCTCCACGTGTTCACTTACTCCGAGAGAGAAAACACGCCCGCTGCATCTATGTCTGGAAAAGTGCCGGCACACGTTCGTGCAGAGCGCTCGAAGATGCTGCACATTCTTTCGGATAAGAAGCGCAGGAAGTTCTATGAGGAAAACCTGGAGCGCGAAGCCACCGTGCTTTTCGAGAACGATGTGGAAGAGGGCATGATGCACGGCTTCACGGAAAACTATATCCGTGTTATCGCCAAGTATGATCCTGTGTTGGTGAATGAGTTGAGGAAAGTAAAACTACTCCACATCCAAGCGAAAGGCCTGGTGGAAGTGGAAGATGCTGTACCCGAGGTCCACTTGCACTGATGTCTGCCATTCGGCAATTCTCTATGAATTCCCTGCGAAAAGTGCATTCCTTAGGAAGTTCCCGGTTTCCGCGCTGTTGTAAGAATAACCGGCGCCACGCTCCTTCGTGATCCCGCTGTATTCCTGCTAAGACATTGAATATCAGCCTTGAGGCAAACTAACGAGTGATGCTCACTTGCAGTCTGTAATGCCCCATTTTTCAAAAGGGGTGCGTAAGATTAGGGTCTCGTGAACAGCAAATTTCTGACGCGAAGTCAATATCGATCGTAACCCCCCGCATTCTTACACGATTGCCAAAAGCCCCTACAATGCCAGGTGCGTGGAGCAGCGTCCCCCTACATTTGTATTGTCATTGTGTTATACGGCTTGTAGAACGATTTTGAGGGGAGCCAGGAAGAAGACCACGGGTTGTGAAGAGATGAGTGGGGTCTTCTTTCTTTCTTATTTTTTTATTTTCACTAGGCCTTTATTCGGCCATCTTTCAATTCAATTTTCCGGTCGGCCATCGTAGCCAGCGACTCGTTGTGGGTGACGATCACAAACGTCTGCCCGATTTCCGTTCTCAGCTTGAAAAACAAATTATGCAATTCGATCGCGTTGTGCGAGTCGAGGTTTCCGCTGGGTTCGTCGGCCAGGATGAGGTCCGGTGCGTTGATCATGGCACGGGCCACGGCGACACGTTGCTGTTCGCCTCCCGAGAGCTCCGACGGTTTGTGATGCATACGGTCCTGCAGGCCCAACCGATCCAGGAGCGACAGTCCCCTTTCTTTTACTTCCCTTTCATTGCGCCCGCCGATAAGGCCGGGGATGATCACATTCTCGAGTGCCGTGAATTCCGGCAGCAGGTTGTGAAACTGGAAAACAAAACCGATGGATTTGTTCCGGAAGGCCGCCAGGTTCCGGCCCGACTGGTTGAACACGTCCTTATCCTGGATGAACACCTTGCCCTTGTCGGGGGTGTCTAACGTCCCCAGGATGTGAAGCAGGGTGCTTTTGCCGGCGCCGGAAGCGCCAACGATGGTGACCACCTCTCCCTTGCCAATCTGCAGGTCAATACCCCTCAATACTGGCAGGGCGCCATATGACTTTTCAATATTCGTGGCCCGAAGCATCCGCTATTTGTATGTTTTTGTTTTGAAATACAGCTGTAAATAAGCTAGTTTCGCCCAAAACAAAAAATTCATGAACATCCACGAATATCAGGGCAAGGAGATTCTCAGGAAATACGGGGTAACCATTCAACGCGGCATCGTGGCCGACACACCGGATAGCGCCATTCAGGCAGCCAAGGAGCTGCAGGCCGAAACGGGTACGAAATGGTTTGTGGTGAAGTCCCAGATACATGCCGGTGGTCGTGGAAAAGGAAAAGTAAAGGAAACGGGTTCCCATGGCGTGGTGTTGGCCAAAAGCATCACGGAAGTGCCCGATAAAGTAAAAGCCATTTTGGGCGGCACCCTGGTGACCATTCAAACGGGTCCAGAAGGCAAAAAAGTAAACAAAGTGCTCATCGCCGAAGACGTATACTACCCCGGCGAAAGCGAGCCAAAAGAATATTATATGAGCATCCTGCTGGATCGCTCCAAGGCTTGCCCCGTGATCATGGCCTCCACCGAAGGCGGTATGAACATCGAGGAAGTGGCCGAAACCCATCCCGAGAAGATCATCAAAGAATGGATTGACCCGGCCATTGGCTTGCAGCCATTCCAGGCTCGCAAGATCGCTTTTGCCCTGGGCTGGGAAGGCAATGCCTTCAAAGAAGGTGTGAAATTTATTGGCTCCCTCTACAATGCCTACCTTGGCCTGGATGCCTCCATGTTCGAGATCAACCCCGTGTTGAAGACCTCCGACAACCGCATCCTGGCGGTCGATGCCAAAGTGAACCTGGACGACAATGCCTTGTATCGCCACAAAGACCTGGCGGAATTAAGAGATATCACCGAAGAAGACCCCTTGGAAGTGGAAGCAGGCAAAGCCGGTCTAAACTATGTGAAGCTCGACGGTAACGTGGGCTGTATGGTGAACGGCGCAGGTCTGGCCATGGCCACCATGGACATCATCAAATTGTCGGGTGGCGAGCCCGCGAACTTCCTGGACGTGGGTGGTGGAGCAAACGCCGAAACGGTTGAAGCGGGCTTCCGGATCATCCTGAAGGACCCCAATGTGAAAGCTATCCTCATCAACATCTTTGGCGGTATCGTGCGTTGCGACCGGGTTGCCAATGGTGTCGTAGAAGCGTATAAAAAGATAGGCGATATTCACGTGCCTATTATCGTAAGATTGCAGGGAACGAACGCCGAAGAAGGAGCCAAGATCATCGAACAGTCGGGCCTGAAAGTGTTTTCGGCCATTGTTCTTAAAGACGCAGCCCAGCGGGTCAAGGAGGTATTGGCTTGATGCCCCTCGCCCGTATAAACAAAATTGCTTATCTTACGTTTTGCTTTTATACCCCTATGAAAAGGTTAGCTACCCTCACCCTAATCAGTGTTATAGGAATGCCTTTACTCGGGTATTCCCAAAGTTTCAATTTGCTGCGCCAAGACCGGAACTTCCTGGTAAGCATTGGCTCGGGTACGGCTAACTATTATGGCGAAATGGTAAACCCCGGTGAGTTCGGCAAATTAAAGCCCAACATCGCCCTTGGCGCGGAGTACTACCTCAACAGCCGCATCAGTGCGCGGGCGGAACTCACGTGGTTCCAGTTGTCGGGCGACGATGCAAAAGCAAACGACAGCCGGAAGGAGCGCAATCTCTCGTTTACAGCCAATTGCATCGAATTCAGCGCCTTAGGAGCAGTTAACCTGAGCCCTATGGGCCTGCGTTTCTATCAGCGGTCTACCCTTAATCTACATGCATTCGCCGGCATTGGCGTCCTATACTTCAACCCCAAGGCCAATTACCAGGGCCATTCCTACGCCCTTGCGCCTTTGCAAACGGAAGGGGTCAAGTATAGCCGCGTCCAGCCGGTTATACCGTTAGGCCTGGGAGCTCGTGTAAAATTAAATCCCTTCTTTAATATTCTGGTGGAAGCCGGATACCGCATCACGTTTACAGATTACCTTGACGACGTAAGCGCACGGAAATATCCTGCCCCGGCTACATTGCAAAGCGATCTTTCGCGGGCGTTGTCTGATCGGCGGGGAGAAATCGGCACGGTTCCAGCCAATGACACGGACGGCATCCGGGGAAATCCGGATAAAAAGGACGGCTATTTTATCACCAACATCACTTTGCAGTATTATTTGCCTGTGACCCTGTTTGAGAATGCCGACCGGAAGCTCTATAACCGGAAACGCAAGGCATACTATCGCAGACCGAGAAGCCGGTAATACCCCCTTTGGCCTTTTTCGGCGACCATTCCATACTATTTTCAATTTCTGAAGGTTAAAGCCTGACCGGAAGCGCACCATTTTGTATTTTTGTGGCCCCTGCCTTTGTGCTGAAAGCCATTTTTTACAATCCATGCAGAGAGCGTATTCCCTGAAATTCAAAAAAATGAAACGTATCCCGGCCCTCGTATTGGCGTCGGCGACGATCGGCATGCTGTCGGCATTGCTCACGGATACGTTAAAGCTGGTGACGGAGCATTATGAAGGCCAACTGTTTGACCGCTTCCAGGAACACAACGCCCTGATCATTGCCTTGCCCTTTGCGGGCTTTATTGCCATTCTGCTGTTGCGTCACGTTCTTTTCCGGAACACCGTCAATAAGGGTATACGCGAGGCCATAGACTGCCTTTCGGCCCGGACAAAATATTTACCTGCGTACAAAATTCCTTCGCATTACTTTAATGGCTTTCTGACCGTGATCTTTGGAGGCTCCACGGGCATCGAGGTGTCTACCGTGGTGGCTACAGCCACTGTCGGTTCTTTATCCAGTCAAAAAACCACCTGGTTGAAACGGTATAAGAGCGAGCTGATCTGTGCGGGTATTGCCGCGGGGATCACAGCCCTGTTCAACGCGCCGCTGGCGGGTGCCGTGTTTGCCCTGGAAGTATTTGCACGAAAAATAAACAAGCGTCACCTGCTGAGCATTGGGGCGGCGGCCCTCACGGCCTATGCCGTAAACCTTGGTCTGGGCGACGAGCCCGTCTTCCGTTTGACGGTAACACACTGGAATACTTTCGCCATGCCCTATTTTATCCTGCTCGGTGTATTTGCAGGGATCTTTTCGACGCTGCTGACGCGATCCATTGTGTGGGTAAAAGACTTTTCACAGATCATAGAAAATACATTCGTAAAGATCCTGCTGGGCTCGGCGGTCATTTCGGTGTTTATTTTCATGTTCCCCCATTTGTATGGTGAAGGATATGCATCCATCAATGCCATGGAGAACTCGCCTATTACCACGCCGGCGCTGCTAAGCGTCGCCCTGGTGCTGATGATCAAACCTTTGGTGACGTCGCTTACGTTGAGCGCAGGCGGCGATGGTGGTGTGTTTGCGCCCAGCCTATTTATGGGTGCCTTCCTCGGATTTTTGATGGCCTCCCTGCTGAATACCTATTTTCATGCCGGTGTTATCCCGGTCAATTTTATCGTCATCGGCATGGCGGCTTTGCTGAGCGGAAGCATACACGCTCCCTTCACATCGATCTTCCTGCTCTGCGCCGTGACGGGAAATTATACGCTCTTTGTTCCTATCGTTGTCGCCTCGGTGGTGGCCAAGATCGTGGCCCAGCTTATCCTTCCGTATACCGTATACTCTTATTCCCCGGTATTCCGGAAATAAAGCTAAAGAGAGGTCATTCAAAATTGCTGTTCCGCGAGGCAGAGCAAAAAAAAAGCGCTCCTCTTCAGGAACGCTCATCTCAGACTGTCATAGGTCTCCCTACTGGAATTTTTATTGAAGTAAAATGCCTTGATACTTTTTGGTATCCTTGAGGGTTTGTGCGATTCCCTTGCTTACGGAGAGCAGTGCCTGTGGATCGACGTGCACAGGAAGTTTCAATTTGGCTTCGAACCGTTCTCTCAGTCCGCGCAACATGGCGCTGCCACCACTGATGTGGATGCCATTGTGATAGATGTCGGCAGCCAACTCCGGCGGACATGTTTCCAGCGTCTGCACTACACAGTGCTCGATGGCGCTCACGGATTTTTCAAGCACAAAGGCCACTTCGCTGTGGTTGATGGCACGGGTTACGGGAAGGCCCTCGATGAGGTCTTTGCCGCGCACCATCATGGGCTGGGGAACATCCGGAATTTTATCGATGGCCGCACCTACGTTGATCTTGATCTGCTCGGCAGTTTTGAGACCAATGGCCATGTTGTAGGCCCTGCGGAAGTGATCCTGGATCTGTTCATCAAACGTGTCTCCGGCTACTTTGAGGGACTGGAACGCAGCCACTCCCGACAAAGAGATGACGACGATCTCGGTGATGCCCCCGCCGATGTCGATCAGCATCTTGCCATCGGGTTCACGAATGTTCAGGCCGATGCCCAGGGCGGCGGCCAGGGGTTCGTATACCATGTAGGAATGTCGCGAATTGAATTGCCCGAGGGCATCGCGGAGCGCACGGCGTTCTACTTCGGTAGTGTAGTAGGGAATGCCGGCGATCATGTTGTCGTAGCCTCCCAGAAACGAAGATTGCATGGAAGCCTGGGCCAGCATCTCGCGGATCATTTTGCTGGCAGAGTCGTAGTCGGCAATGACACCGCCGCGTAATGGTTTTACCGGGCGCAGTTCTTCGTGGTTCTTTTCGAACATGCTGTAAGCCTTGTTGCCGACGGCCTTGACGGCATTTGTTTCGTTGTCGAAGACGATGTAAGATGGCTGCGCTAAAAGTACTTTCTGCGTATCGCTTACCACCGTATTGCTATTCCCCAGGTCTATAGCGACGCTCTTGTTTTTGAAAAAATTAAAATTCATGGTGTCTTTTTTTATATCTCTTTACCCTTCCTGCCTTGCCCTTCAAGTAGCCGGACGATGTTCCGGCGCTGTTCAGTGCCACACAAAGTGTGCTTGTGTGTGCGGGCAAGATATGGTTTATAATTTCGATTTTCAATTGAAGTGTGATGGGTTTAGCGCGTTTAAAAACCATTCACACCACTCATCCGCCTACAGCAATTGGGGTTTCTTTTTTTATCAAAAAGTGTAACTTCCCCACCGTCTTACCAATCTTAAAATGTATGTCTACCCCCTCACAAAAATCGAGAAGAAATTTTATTAAAAAGGCTATCGGAGGAGCTATTGTCACGAGTGTACCTTCTATGTTGAAAGCATCGCCAAACCAGGTCATCCCCCTGGCCGCACCGGAGCGATACGATAAAAAATTCTCACCCAACGACCAGGTCAATGTGGCGGTGATCGGCATGGGCATCATGGGGTTCAACAACTGGGAAACGTCGTCGCAGATACCGGGGGTAAGACTGGTTGCCGCCTGCGATCTTTACACCGGCCGACTGGACCGCGCCAAGGAGCTTTACGGCAAAGACCTTTTCACGACCAAGGATTATAGAGAAATACTGGAACGCAACGACATCGACGCGGTGATCATCGCCACGTCCGACCATTGGCATGATCACATCTCTATCGACGCCATGAACAAAGGCAAACACGTGTATTGTGAGAAGCCGATGGTGCACAAGCTTGAAGAGGGCGCGGAGGTGATCGCCACCCAAAAGAAAACCGGCAAGGTGATGCAGATCGGAAGCCAGCGCGTGAGCTCCATCGCCACGCAAAAGACACGCGAGATCTTTGAATCCGGCGTGATCGGCGAATTGATCTTGGTAGAGACCTGGATGGACCGCCAGGGCGGCGGCGGTGCGTGGCAATATTCGATTCCCACGGACGCGAACGCAGGAACCGTGGATTGGGATCGCTTCCTGGGCGATGCGCCCAAGGTCCCTTATGATCCCACCCGCTTCTTCCGCTGGAGAAACTACCAGGACTATGGCACCGGCATCGCCGGCGATCTGTTTGTGCATTTGTTCTCCGGCCTTCATACCGTTACCAGTTCAAAAGGCCCCAACCGCATCTATGCCACGGGCGGCCTGCGCTACTGGAAAGACGGCCGTGACGTTCCCGATGTGATCCTGGGCCTGTGCGACTATCCCACCAGCGACAAGCATCCCGCGTTCAACCTCCAGGTGCGCGTGAACTTTGCCGATGGCAGCCGCGACGGCGAGCGCCTGCGCCTCATCGGCACCGACGGCGTGATCACCATGGGCTGGAGCGAAGTAACCGTAACCCTAAACAAGACACCAAAGGCCCCGGGCTATGGCGGATGGGATTCGTTCAACACCTTCACGGAGGCACAGCAAAAAGAATATGAAAAGTGGTACAAGGCCAAGTACCCGGCGGGCACTCCCGAGATGATCAACCCGGGCACCACCTACAAGGCTCCCGAGCGCTATAGCGCCAACCACGACCATCACATGAATTTCTATAAAGGCATCCGCGAGAAAGCGGCTATCAAGGAAGACGCTTTGTTCGGCATGCGCGCTGCCGGCCCGGCCCTGGCGTGTAATAAAAGTGTTTTTGAAAAGAAGATTGTCAACTGGGATCCAGAAACGGCGAAACTGGTGTAATGTATTTTTTTAGTGCTCCCCCATCCAGGGCGGGGCACTAAAAATTATTGATCGCACTGCGATTCATCGGAAGCGTGATGACGAAGCGCGACCCCTTCCCTACTTGTGTCGTTAGGTCGAGGTGACCGTTTAGTTTGCCCACGGCTTTCTTTACGATGTACAAACCCAATCCATTGCCTTTCGACCGCTCATTGGCGCGGAAGTACATATCAAATACTTTTTCAGTATAAGCCGCCGGTATGCCCTGGCCGTTATCTTCCAGTTCCATGATCAAATGATCGCCCTCCTGGCGCGCTCTCAAATGAATATAGGGCGCTTCGGTCAGGGAAAAATGAATGGCATTTTCCACCAGATTTTCAAGGATGATGCGCACCAAGATGGGATAAGATATGAACGAGGTCTTCAAGTCCACTTGCGCCCGCACTTTGATGCGATGCTTTTGAATGTCTTCGCGGAAGGAATCGCAGACGCTGTCGAATATTTCTTTCACCCACACTTCGCGGAAGATCAATTGTTGCGCGCCCACGTCGCTGATAGATTGGAGTTTGATCAGCATTTTATCAAGGCTGAAAGCCGTTTCGTTGACCTTGGCAAACAACTCCAGCGCAGCGGGATCTTTCAACGTGATCTTGGCCACTTCGGCCAGGCCCATGAACGTGGTGAGGGGACGCCGGAAGTCGTGCGACGAACGGTAGAAGAACGTGTCCAGCTCTTTGAAGGCTTCTTGTAATTGCGAGGTGCGCTTGGTCACAATGTCGTCGAGGTCGCGGTTTATTTCCGTGATCATCTCATTGGTCTCGCGCAGTTCTTCGGATTGGGCCTGCACTTCTTCCGTTTTTTCGATCAGCTCATTGTTGAGCATCACCAGCGAGTTGTTGGCTTCCGTCAGTTCCTCCGATTGGGCTTGTATTTCTTCCTTTTGTTCTTTGATCTCGGTGTTGAGGCGCTTCAGGTCCCGATTGGCTTTACTCTTCAGTTGTGCATTAAGGTAGAACATGTAGGCCATGAGGCCCAGCAACAACAGCCCGCTGATCGAAAACGTGAGGTACGAACGTTGCAGGCTGATCTGCGTTTTTTGTAGCTGGATCTCATTCTGGCTCAATTCATTTTTTTGATTCAACTGCCGGATCTCGCCTTCCTTTTTTTCCAGTTCATAGAACGCGCTCATCTCGGCAATCTTGGCTGCGCCTTGTTGGGTGAAGATCGAATCGTTGAGTGACATGTAGCGGTCGTAGTAGGTAAGGGCCCGCGGATAGTCGCCCATAGACCGGTAGTAGTCGGCAAAGAGTTTATCATTATTTCTCACCTCCAGGGCAGCACCGAGTTCGATGGCCAGCGTGCGACCTTCGTTCAGGTAAGTCTCGGCCTCGTCGTACTGTTTTGTTTTGATGGACAGTTCACCTAGTGTGTTGTAGGTTCTGATCAGGGCGTCGCGATCCCGGTTTGCTTTGTCCAACGCCAGGGACTGTACAAGATAGACCCGTGCCTTGGCAAGGTTGCCCAGCTTTTGATATACCCTGGCAATGTTGAAGGTGGTAGAGGAATAGAGCTGTGGCGATTTGATTTCCTTGCGCAATTGCAACGCTATTTCATAATGGTGGAGGGCTTCTTCGTAGTGCAATCTCGTGAACTGAATATAGCCCAGTGCGTTGTGTGCATAGGAAATACCGGCACGGTCGTGAATATCCTCCATGATCTTCAACGATCGCTGGGCATAGTCGATTCCCAAGGAATCGTTTTTTTGGTTGGTGTATACCCAGGCCATGGAGCCGTACAAGCGGCCGATTTCCTGTTTATTATTCAATTTTTCTTGTATGCGCAGGGCATCGAGCAAATGTTCGATAGCGTGTTTGTAGTCGCCCCGGGCATTGTATACCTGGGCAATGCGACTTAATACCAATGCATAGTATCGGCGGAAGGGATGCCGCTTCAGCATCTCCAGGGCCTGGGAAAAGTGGCGTATCGCTGTATTGAAATCGCCCTGTGCAAACAACAACTCACCCGTGTTGATATGATAGAACATTTGCTGTTCGGGGTTTTTATATTTCAGCGCCATGCTGTAGGCACTGTCATAATACTGCCGGGCCGAATCGAGCAAAGATCTGCCTTTGTAAGCCTGACCGATACCCTGCCATGACTCCATGACATTTGAGATGTCCTTGTCTTTGCCCCGCAGCTTGGCCGATTGCCGGAAATACAGAAGGGCCGAATCGAATTCGGAAAGGTTCAATGCCATCAAGCCCCGGTTATAATACACCGAGGAGCGCGCCGGGCCGGGCTGGTCCTCCAATGCCACCATGGCGCGTTTGTAATAATAGTCTGCTGAATCGAACATGGCCTGCACCCGGTAGAGGTTGGCCAGGCGCGTCATGGTATAACCCGGAAAATCACCATAGCGATGGGTGCCACAACGCCGCAGCGCATCCCGATAGCGCACCGTGGCCTGCGGATAGTTGCCCGTGAAGTAATGGTACAAGCCAATGTCTGTGAGCGCCTGAACCTCTCCTTTACCATATTGATTTTGACGGGCCAGCACCCATGCTTCCTGGGCGTAGCCATAGGCTTTCTCAAAGTCATAGTCCCAACTTTCGGCTGCAAGGGCATGCAGGACATCACAGCGTTGGGCGGGGCTTTGCGTTTGTTCGAGAACTTTTTGGAGACTGTCTATCCTTGGAATTTGGGCATAGATCAACACGGGGATGAACCAGCCTAAGGCAACACAGACAGACACTCTACGCATGCTAAAAAAATGGGCTTCTTAAAGCTAAATAGAATTCCCCTCTAATCCTTGCAACTAGGAGAGAATATCGGCGTGTTGTTGATCGGTCGGAAACGTGACGCGAAAAACGGAGCCTTGACCCCACCCACTTCGGACTTCGATCTTGCCATTGAGTTTTTCTACGGCCTTTTTTACAATATACAGCCCAAGGCCATTACCCTTTGACCGGTCGTTGCCACGGAAATACATTTCAAAGATGCGATCCTCGTATTGCTTCTCAATGCCCTGACCGTTGTCTTCTACTTCCAGCACAACTTCCCCTCCCTCGTCGAATGCCCGCACATAGATGAAGGGCTGATTCATGCCACTAAAGAATATGGCGTTTTCGATAAGGTTTTCAATAATGATCTTTACCATGGCCGGATACGAGAAGAACGACTGCTTCAATTCGGCGTCGGTTTGCACGTGGATGCCCCGGCCGCGAAGCTCTTCCGAAAAGCTATCGCAAACGTTGTTGACGATCTCCTTGATAAAGACTTCCTTGTACACCAATTGCTGTGCCCCCACATCGCTAATGGATTGCAGTTTCACCAGCATCTTATCAAGGTTGCTGGCCGTCTCTTTCACCTTGGCAAAAAGCTCCAGGGCATTGGCGTCCTTTACGGTGATCTTGGCCACCTCGGCCAACCCCATGAACGTGGTCAGTGGCCGCCGGAAATCGTGCGACGAACGGTAGAAAAATGTGTCCAGCTCTTTGTAGGCCTGTCGCAAGGCCGAAGTCCTCTCCTCGATTTTTCCTTCCAGGGTGCGGTTGATCTGCGCGATGGTTTGATTGGCCTCGATAAGCTCTTCCGATTGCGCCATGATCTCCTCCTTCTTCTCCACCATTTCGAAGTTTGCCTTGCGGATACGGGTGGCATACTGATAAGACTTATACGCCAATATGGAAATCAGAATAACCCCGGCCAGGCCGGAAAAGATGATGATGTTCTGCTGCTCGATATGCGACCGCTGCAGCTCGATCTTACTGTTCTGATTTTCCTTATGCTGGTTGAGGAACGCAATCTCCTGGTTCTTTTGCTCGGTTTGATAGAGCGCCTGCATCTCGGCCAGCTTCAACGCGTTGCTTTCGCTATAGACCGAGTCGTGCATTTGCTGATAACGCTTTTGATAGTCGAGTGCTTTTTTATAATCCTTGCGAGACTCGAAGAGCACGGAGAAATACAAAAGATTGTTCATGAGCAGGATCTTTGACCCGGTACTGGTGGCGAGCACCCGCGCCTTCTCCAGGTATTCCTCCGCTTCTTTGTAGCGGCCTGCTTTTCCGTATAGCTGGCCCAACTGGTTGTAGGATATGCTCAACCCTTGCTTGTTCCCGGCCTTCTCGTCGATCACCAAGGCCCGCAACTGGTAGGCCAGGGCACGATCATATTGCTGCCGTGCTTCATAGACGAGAGCAATATTAAAGATGCAAGCCGACACGCCCTCTTCGTGGTGAATGCGCTCGCGGATGGCCAGTGACTTTTGCAACAGCTCCAGGGCCTTGTCATATTTTTTCTCCTGGTAATACAGCACGCCCATGACATTGTAGCTATTAGAAATGCCATGGTCGTCGTGGATCTCCTCACGCAATTTCAACGATCTGTCCATGTAGGCGTGGGCTTGCGCGAAGTTCAATTGATTTTTATAGATCCAACCGATCTCGCTATAAAGCTTGGCCACTTCGTATTTCACGCCGCTGGGTTCCATGATGCGCAACGCTTCCAGGTAATATTTCAGGGCCACATCGTGTTGGCCCAATTCTTCGTAGACCTCTCCCAACTGGTTGTAGACCGACGCCAGCAAGGGTGGTTGCTCTTTTATTTTCAGGATCTCCAAGGCCTTGAACAATACTTCCAACGACTTCAAATATTCGCCCCGTCGATAAAAGGCATCGCCCTGGCTCTTGTAGCAGTTGAGCATCAGGTATTCGCTTTTCGCTTTCTGCGCCAGCGCACATCCTTTTTCAAGATTTTCATTGGCGAGCTCATAGCGATTCTGGTTCTTATACACGTCCGTGAAAGCAAACCAAACCTCAGCTTTTCCACGTTCATCGTTTCGCCGCTCATAGATCTTCATCGCCTTCTGGAAGTACTCCTCCGCCTCTGTATTTTTCCACTGGGTAACAAACAGCCGGGCCATGCTCTTATAAGTATACGCCAGGTAGATGTCGTTTGGATCTTTGTCGAGCACATTGAGCGCTCTTTGGTAGAAGAGAAGCGCTGAATCGTATAGGGCGATGGAGCGGTAAACGTTTCCCGTCATCACAAAGCAATAAGCCAACTGGCTGTCTTCCTCCTCATTGACATTCTGAGCTTGCCTGTAAAAACGAAGGGCAGTTTGAAATTGACCGGACACCGTAGACTTGTAGCCCATGAGCGTAAGCGCCCGTTTTTGGCCCATGTCGTAGTGTGCATTGCGTGCGAGGTGGTTGGCCTGGGAGGCATAGCGAAATCCCTCATTCACATCGGTGTCATAGATATAGGCCGAAAGGCTGTTCAATACATCCGCGCGATCGTGGTCATTTTTTGCATCTTTCAATGCGCGTTGGAGGCTGTCCAAAGCAGGTTGGGAACGAAGCGTAGTGGCCTGGCATAAAAAACAAATCAGCAGGATAGAAAGAAACCTCAACATGTCCTCTAAATACCAAAGTTAACTAGTTAATTTAATGCATTCCTTTTACATTCTTCCAGATCGGGTTAAAATAATTAGCGATGGCGTTGTATGCAGTCATGGCACAATTTCTTTGTAGTTTTGAGGACTGCCATACCCCAACATCAGGACTCCAAACCTTAACCTTACCCTATGAATAATCGAAAAAACGTCGTTTACATCGTCATCGGTGTCATCTTGTTGATCGTGCTGATGAGCATTTCATCCAGCATATTTTATACGATTGGCCCCTCCGAACGGGCCATTGTCTTCTATAAGTTCGGCATAGGTCTTGACAAAGACCATGTGATCGAGCAGGGCTTCCACACAAAAGCCCCCTGGAATGATCTGTATGTGTTCAGTGTTAACGAAATGTCATCCGACGAGAACATGGACGTGCTGGACAAGAGCGGTTTGTCTATCCACGTAGACGTGACCGTACGCTACAATCCCATGCCCGATAAAATAGGCTTTATCCAGGAGAAATTCACCAAAAACTATGTGACTGTATTGGTCATTCCAGAAGTGCGCTCCACCGTCCGCCAGGTCATGGGCCGCTACACGGCCGAAGAGATTTACTCCACCAAAAGAGCCGAAGTGGAGACCGCCATCCGCACGGAGACGGAAAAGATCCTGCAACTCAATTTTGTGAACGCGCCGGCTGTGCTGATCCGCTCTATCTTGCTGCCCGAACAGATCAAGGGCGCCATCGAAAATAAACTCCAACAGGAACAAGAAGCGCTGGCCTATCAGTTCCGCCTCGACAAAGAAAAAAGCGAAGCCGAACGGAAACGCATTGCCGCCGAGGGCGAATCGCGAGCCAACAACATCATTAACAATAGCTTGACAAACAATCTCTTGAAAATGAGAGGTATTGAGGCCACCTTGGAGTTGTCAAAATCGCCCAACGCGAAGGTCATCGTCATCGGCTCCGGTGGCGACGGGATGCCCCTGATCCTGGGCAATAATTGATAAATCGATATTTTTTAATGCATTCTTTTCCCAAACATGACCGAACCCTGTATATTTAAAACTTGTGTTAAAAATCCATTAGAACATGTCTAAAACTGCTGAATTGATCATTGACGGAAAGTCATATGTGCTGCCCCTTGTAGAGGGGACGGAGAACGAGGTTGGTATTGATATTAGCGACCTGCTAGAGAAAACGGGGACTATCACCCTGGACCTGGGCTACAAAAATACGGGCGCCACCAAGAGCGCCATCACCTTCCTGGACGGTGACAAGGGTATACTGCGCTATCGCGGATACTCCATCGAAGAGCTGGCCGAGAAGTCCAACTTCCTGGAAGTAGCCCATCTCCTCATCTTTGGTGAGCTGCCCACGCAACCGCAGTACAACAAATTCAGTCACGACATTAAGACACATACCCTGGTGCACGAGGATATCAAGAAGATCCTCGACGGCTTCCCTTCCACAGCCCATCCCATGGGCGTGCTGGCCTCCCTGTTTTGCTCACAAACCGCATTCTACCCCGAGTCGCTGGACCCCAACCGTTCCGCTGAGGGTGTTTACCTGAGCATCGTACGGTCCCTGGCCAAAATGCCGACCTTTGCCGCTTGGGCCTATAAAAATGCCGTCGGTCACCCCGTGAACTACCCCGACAACAAGATGGACTACTGCGCACGCTTCCTCAAGATGGTGTTCGCCCTTCCCGCCGAAGACTATGAAGTGGATCCCGTGGTGGCAGACGCGCTGGATAAATTGCTGATCCTCCACGCAGACCACGAGCAAAACTGCTCCACCTCCACCGTGCGTATCGTCGGCTCATCCAAAGCCAGCATTTATTCGTCCATCTCCGCCGGCATCAACGCCCTGTGGGGGCCCCTGCACGGCGGTGCCAACCAGGAAGTGATCGTCATGCTTGAAAACATCAAGAAAGACGGTGGCGACACTGAAAAATGGATCAACAAAGCCAAAGACAAAAACAGCGGCTTCCGCCTGATGGGCTTCGGACACCGCGTGTATAAAAATTTCGATCCGCGCGCCAAGATCATCAAGAAGGCCGCAGACGACGTTTTGAAAAAACTGGGCGTGAACGACCCGGTGCTGGAGATCGCTCAGAAGCTTGAAGAAGCCGCCCTGAAAGATCCTTACTTCGTAGAAAGAAAACTTTATCCCAACGTGGACTTCTACTCGGGCATCATCTATCGCGCCCTGGGCATACCGGTGGATATGTTCACCGTCATGTTTGCCATGGGACGCCTCCCCGGATGGATCGCCCAATGGAAAGAAATGCGTGAGAACAAAGAGCCTATCGGCAGACCCCGTCAGATCTATACCGGCGCAACGCTGCGGCCGTATACCGAGATCACAAAACGATAGTCACTCCATTCAAACCGCTACGGCCAGCGAATACCTTGGCCGTAGCGGTTTTTCTTTTTAGATCAATTCACTTTAAAAAATCAGCCATGGACCAACCCCAATTCGACACTGCTGTAGAGCGCTCTAAAACGTTCACCAAAAGACCCACCAACGAAGAGTTGCTCAGGCTCTATGGACTGTTCAAACAAGCCACAGAGGGCGACGCCTCCGGCGACCGTCCCGGCGGGTTTGACTTCAAGGCCATTGCTAAATTTGATGCCTGGGAAGAATTGAAGGGCAAGACCAAAGAACAAGCCATGACCGAATACGTGACCCTGGTGAACGACCTTCACAAACTCTACGCGTGACCGCTTGAATCTCTTTTACCAACCGCGCCTCCCCGAAGGAATCTACTACCTCGACCCCGACGAGTCGAGACACTGCACAAAAGTGCTGCGAAAAAAACAAGGCGACACACTACACCTGACCGACGGCAAGGGCTTCTTCTACACCGCCATCATCACCCAACCCGATCCACAACGGTGCACCTTCGAAGTCACCGGGAAGCAAGCCGCACCGGCAAGAGACTTCTTCATCCACATCGCCATCTCCCCTACTAAAAATGCAGATCGACTGGAGTGGTTCGTAGAAAAATCCGTCGAGATCGGCATCGACGCCATCACGATCATCGAATGCGACCACACCGAACGCATGCACATAAAGCTTGAGCGACTTGAAAAACTTTGCGTAAGCGCCATGAAGCAGTCCGTGAAAGCCACACTCCCAAAACTCTCCGGGGTCGTGGCTTTACCCGAATTCATTGCCCATGTCAAGGCAACGGGAAAGTTCATTGCCTACGTAGACCCCGACAACCCGATGCACCTGCACCAAATGGCCACCCCCAAGCAAGACTACGTGGTACTGATCGGCCCGGAGGGCGATTTTTCGAAGGAGGAGTTGGCGCTTTGCCTGCAACACGGCTTCCGCAAAGCGAGCCTCGGCCCCAGCCGGCTGCGCACCGAAACGGCAGGCCTGGTAGCTTGCCACACCCTGCATTTGCTTAACACCGTGTGATCGTCGTACCTTGTTGAATTGAAAATACGCCGCCATGATCTTAAACTACATTTGGGTTTCTTTTTTTCTCCTAGCATTTGTTGTGGCCGTTTTCAAACTGATCGTCTTCCAGGACGTTGAGGTCTTTCCCGCGCTTTTGCAATCGACGTTCATCATGGCGAAAACCGGATTTGAGATTTCCATTTCGCTCACCGGCGTGATGTCACTTTGGTTAGGGTTGATGAAGATCGGAGAACGCGGGGGCATAGTGCCCATCCTATCCCGACTGGTGGGGCCTTTTTTTTCAAGGCTTTTTCCGGAAATCCCCAAAGACCACCCGGCCACCGGATCGATCATCATGAATTTCAGCGCCAACATGCTCGGCCTCGACAATGCCGCCACGCCCTTGGGACTCAAGGCCATGAAGGAATTGCAATCGATCAACCCAAGCTCGGACACAGCGTCCAATGCGCAGATCATGTTCCTGGTACTCAACACCTCAGGACTCACCGTGATCCCCCTGGCCATCATCGCCGATCGCACCACGCTTGGCTCCGTCAATCCTACAAGCATCTTCATCCCAACCCTGATCGCCACGTTCTGCTCCACACTAGTAGGATTGGTCTACCTCTGCGCCCGTCAAAAAATAAAGCTGCTGGATAAGGTGCTGCTGAGCTACATCGTCGGCCTTTGCAGTGTGGTATTACTTTCCGTATGGTACTTCACAACGCTCTCGCAGGAAGAGCTGCAACGTCAGTCAACGCTCATCACCAGCGTGATCATCATCACGGTGATCATATCCTTTCTGGCCCTTGGCATCCGGAGGAAAATACCCCTTTTCGAAACATTTGTGGAGGGCGCGAAAGAAGGCTTTGAAACCTCCGTGAAGATCATTCCCTTTCTCATCGCTATGCTCGTCGCCATCGGAATCTTCCGGACATCGGGTGCGCTGGAGTACATTATTAAAGGCATTGCCTGGGCGGTCGGTTCGGTTGGATTGAATACCGACTTTGTGGAAGCGTTGCCCGTAGCATTCCTTAAACCCATGAGTGGTCAAAGTGCACGGGGCATGATGATCGAAATATCCAAGACCTTTGGACCCGATTCATTTGTCGGCAACCTGAGCAGCATTTTCCGGGGATGTGCCGAAACCACATTTTATATCCTGGCTGTCTATTTCGGCTCCGTAAATGTGCGAAAAACACGGTATGCCTTGACCGCCGGACTGATCGCTGACCTGGGAGGGATAATAGCTGCTATTTTTGTTGGTTACTTGTTCTTTCATTGAGATATAAAATGATACTTTTATTTGTTTAACTGCACCCGGAGGTTTAACATTGTTATATGGAAAGAAAAGCGGATATCCAAAAGACCATCTACGATAACGCGAAGAGTCACTTTCTTGGAAACTTCCCCGATTCACTACCCATCGAACAAGCCTATGTTCACATTGGCATGTATTTAGGATGGATCATTGATACGGGACTTTATTCAGAGTATTTTGAAGATGAAGCCTCCAACCAGATCTTCCGTTTCAAACGCCGTGAAATTTCATGCACCATCCTCAGTGAGATTTGGGACGGCTATCTGGGCTTTGAACTTTTCAATCGCCAGGGCAACATGTTCACGTACTACTACTATGGCGGCGGTCTGTACCGCAGCGACTATGATGAGATCCTGGTGAAAACCCTGCCTTCCATCTACCACGTGACCGACAGCTGGGAGAACTACGAAAAGATGAAGACGCGCATCGACATGCGTTTCACCGACTGGAGAAAACTAGTAGGTTAGTCACCTCTACTTCACCAACTTCCCATTCTTATCGATTGTGTTTTGTTGTGAATCGCCTTTGATGGTGAGTTCACCTCCATCCGGTTTGAACTGGATTTCCCTGGGAACATACCCCAACTGATAGTTCATGCTCCACGCCAAACCATCCGATCGATAGATCTTGGCCAACGTTGCCGCATGTTTGCCATCCTTGGCCGGACGCTCAGCATAGACCAATACAAAATAAATTTGTCCGCCGGCATCCGAATACGTCAACGCCTTGGATGAGTTCAATCGTGAAAGTTTAAAATTCGGCTTGTCCACGGGGAACGTTACCTTCACATCGGGTACACGCGAGGGGCGGATCGTATAAAAATATCCCGTTGCATTCAACGAGTCGGCATACTGCAATCCCGAAGTAAACTTTTCTTCCTGTATAATCAGGGGTTTGAACCGCGCATTGGCCACCGCAGGTACAGCCGGAATAGAATCAGTACCGATAACGATCCATTGAAGTGCATCTTTCGTTTGGGAAAATTGTGTCTGCTTTTTCAATTTCTCACGCTCCGAATATTCTTTCAAAGCTTTCACAAAGCTCTTCAACACAACGGTGCTGTTATACGTATTTTTTATAAACTGGTCATAGTCCTCAGCTTTCTTATCTACATCTTCCGTGGAAAGTCTGGCCGCCATGCTGTCCAGGCGGCTAACATATTTCAATTCCTTTGTCAGCAACGCGAGGCGAAACTGAAGGTCGCTGGAGTCGCGAACGGTCTTGTTCTCCAGCAATGCCGAACGGTATTCGAGATCGGCAATCTTCAACGAGAACACTTCCATCGGCAAAGGCTCCGAATCATATTTTTTAAGTTGCTCCATCAAAAGCTTATCGATCAAAGACGTAAGGTCGCTTCGCACGGAAATAGAATCCTTGTTGAGTTTTTCACGAAGCTTGTTGATCTCGATGTCATAGGCAACCAAATGATCGCGCATCGGAATGATCTCTTTCTCGATAGACACTTTCGCCTTATCGGCAAACTTTCGATAGTCCCACAACTGTAAATCGTCCTGGTAAAAATTGGCCGGCGAGGCACCATCTTTTTTCATGTCCACGATCTCTCGCTCGGATAGCGTTTGGTTGTATCCCGTACGGCCAATGGTGACCGCACTCGACTTGTAGTTGTTAAAGGCCTTCAGACACGAATCATAGCGCCCTCCCAGGGCAACAAGACTCGCCACCGTGCTCTCGTTTGCTCGCAGATAAAATGCTTTTTCTTCGGGTGCACTGGCCTGTATGGTCCGGTACAGCACGTTCGTTTTTTTATAAAGACTGTCGGCGAGATTGAAATAGTATTTCACCATCTTCACACGATCTATGCGTTCGCGCAGCCCTTCCATTTTCTTTTCCAGGTCGAATTGAATGTCGGAAAGCTTCACCCCAAACTCACCGGTTCGCAGGTCACGCCGGTTGTAGGCCTGGTAATATTCGTCGTTGCGTTTTACTTCTTTTTCGGTGATCGTTTTGTAGGCTTTATCATAATACAGGATAGCCGAATCCATGTCCGAAATCGCCCGCCGGGTTTGCTTGAGCACGTCGTCTTTGCCCGATTTTTCCTGGAAAATAATCCCCATATAGAGCAGGGCATTGGGATTGTCGCTATTTTCTTTCAGATAATTTTTCAGGAACGGCTCCGCTGCCTCATACTGTTTGGTGCTCAAAAGACCCCAGATGTCCTTGTATTTCACTTTTTGTCCATAGGCCGACGAAGCAAAAAGAAACAGAATGAGGAACTTGACCAAAGCGGTTTTTGTCATGATCTTAAACGAGATTATCTTTCGAAATTAATTAAAATATGGAGATTTGATAGCCCTTTCCGGATGCGCAAAATGAAAACCCGCTTTAACATTGCCATAATTCATGTCCTTTGGAGACATTTGCGCCCCTGGGCCATATTTGCGATTGTATTTGTCGTATTGCGCATAACAGGGGCTCTTTCCGGCGTCTCCTATTTTACCAGTTCCGCCCTCATGAAAACGGGTATCCTGGACGCCGCTGCAGCCCCACCAGCGGTCATGAAAACCTTCGACTATAACTTCAACATAAAGGACCTGGAAGGCCATGTGATCGACTTCAATCGATTCAAAGGCAAGACGATCTTTCTGAACCTGTGGGCCACCTGGTGCGGCCCCTGCCGCGTAGAGATGCCGTCGATCGACGAGCTATACAAAAAGGTAAAGGACAACGATAAGATCGTCTTCATCATGCTGTCGTTAGACAAACGCGAGAACTTTACAAAGGTGGTTGACTTCACAAAGGAAAAAGGCTATGCATTCCCCGTGTATGTGCCCTCAGAATATCTTCCTCAACAACTACAGGTCCCTTCTATCCCGACTACGCTGGTGATCAACAGTGAAGGCAAAATTGTGAGCAAGGAAACGGGCACAACGAATTACGACACTCCAAAATTCAAGAAGTTCTTAGAGGACTTATAACGATCTCAATCTTTCTCGGCCC
>DATDAV010000282.1:0-1121 GCA_036525235.1 Chryseolinea sp.
AATGAGGATCAGCTTACGGGTATGCATGATGTTTTTGATGCCCCGCGTCAGTCCGCCCAGTTCGGTACCTTCGGGAACTTGCGTTTCCCGCCTCACCCGCGCCTCGAAATCGGGGTCCATCGGTGATACCCAGGTTTCACTTTCGAAAGGAGTACCTGGCTGGTTGATACCAATGTGGCCGTTGGAACCCAGTCCCAACATTTGCAGGTCAGCGCCACCCCGCGCGGCCAGTCGCTCTTCGAAAAGTTTGGCTTCTCTTTCAAAGTCGTCGGACATGGTGGGCGGCATGATGAAGTTTTCGTCAGGAATGCCTAGCGGGCCCGCGATCTGGTTCAGGATCATGGTGTAGCAACTTCCTGCGTATTCACGCGGCAGGTTAGTGAGTTCGTCCACATTGAAAAGCGTGATCCTGGATACGTCAAACGGATATTGGGAATAAATATGGGAAACGATCGCGTGCATATCGATGGTCGTTTGTCCGGTGGAAAGACCGATCACGGCATCGGGTTTTTCCAGCATCTGGGCAATGATCCGCCACGCTGCGGTAATGTTGAATTCCTGCTCGTTTTTACAAATAGTGATTTTCATAAAGTACTTAATTGTTCGTTAAAAAAGACATCGACCGCCGATGCCGCCTCGATTTCGTCCTCGCCATCGATCACCACCGAAACCACATCACCACCCTTGGTCGACAAGGCCAGAATGTTCAGCATACTGTTGAGCTGTATCGTTTTATCATCTTTTTTCAGGCTTATTCCCGATTTGAATTTCTTCACCAGTCTGACCAGCGCAGTAGCAGGCCGGGCATGAATTCCTTCCGGGGCGAGGATCGTGTATTCTTTTGAGATCATATCAAATTTCAATTTGGATTAATAAGGATCAAAAGGCACTCAACTTACTTTTTCGATACAGGTTTGGAAGCGGGCATTCCTAAAACAGGATTGGACGACATAAAACCCATGGGCATCAGATGTACCGCCACGCTGTGCTGGTTCATAATCGGCCACTCCTCCGGCCGCACAATGTGCGTCACACCGCCGACATACCACACCACCACGTCGGTATTGTCAATGCTCCGATTTTGCTTCGACCATTCCGGCAAGCCTTGGCCTTTTTGCTTG
>DATDAV010000283.1:0-1153 GCA_036525235.1 Chryseolinea sp.
CCCGGCATTTCCGTTCATCAGTTGGGAAACGGATCTTATCGGGTGCGTATTGGAAAAAAATTTACGCGGACGCTTCCCATCACGAAAGATTTTTCAGTGGTCGAAGGTCCCCAAGGGTGTCGAGGTTGGATTGCGGAGCAGATTCGCGACACTGGGGCTCTCAGGGAAATGCAACTGACGTCCCGGCAGTTGGCCCAAGCAAAAGATGCTTTTCATCGCTTGGGCGATATTCCTCTTCCTGATGTCGTGAAGTATTACTTCGACTCAGGGCCTGGCGGACGCAAGGTCACGAAAATTGAGGACGCCATCAAAATTTACCAAGCTCACCACAAGAAAGCCGGGAGTTCAGAGGATTACGTGAAGGCACAGGTGATTTCCCTCAATGTTCTTTCCGAGACGGCGGGGAACTTGGCTCTTGCCCGATTCACTGCAGAGTTTCTCGATAAATGGTTCGAGAAAACCAAGGCCGATCGAAAATGGGGCGACATCAACACCTTTAACTACGTACGTGATCTGAAGATGTTCTTCCGGTTTTGCACAGGCCGCGATTTGATTCCCCGAAAT
This sequence comes from Chryseolinea sp., assembly GCA_036525235.1. GTDB lineage: Bacteria > Bacteroidota > Bacteroidia > Cytophagales > Cyclobacteriaceae > Chryseolinea. The sequence continues at coordinate 565 of DATDAV010000283.1, forward strand.
CCCTTCGACGACCACATCTTTGTTTGGGTCAAAGCACTGCGCAAGCGGCTGAAAAAGAAATCGGAGAAAGTGACCGTTTACACCACGCAAGAAGCGAAGCAGCTTCTTGAAGCCGCCATGGCAAATCCTGAGTTGGACCTGCTTGCTTGGTTCGCGACCACCTTCTTTTCCGGCATTCGCGTGGACGAGATGCCCAAAATGACATGGGATCGTTTTCGATGGGACGATAAGATCATATCCCTTCCAAAAGAGGTTGTGGCCAAGGGAGGTCAACCGCGTCACATCGAATTCACGGATGCCTTCACCTCGTGGATCAAAAAAATTCCTGGAGTTAGAAAAAAAGAAGGCCCATTGGTGTCCATGCGCAATTGGCGCCACCGGATCGACAAGGCTCATGAAATTGCCAAGGTGCCGAAGAAGCGGAATGCGCTCCGGCACACATTCGCATCTAATTACTATGTCAAAACGGGTGACGCGAAGGCCACCCGCGAAAAGCTTGGTCAGGAGACCGACGAAGTCCTTTTCCGGCACTATATTTCGCTCATCGAAAAGAAAGATGCAGAGGCTTTCTGGGCTCTTCGCCCGGGTT
>DATDAV010000284.1:0-1796 GCA_036525235.1 Chryseolinea sp.
TGGGAGGTTGCCCAACGCTTCGGCACGACGATTCGCTCTCTGATGGAGCTGAATAAGCTCAACGAATCCGCAATCTATGCCGGACAGATTCTGCTGGTAAAGTAAAAAGGCCCGTCCGGCAGCGTCTTCAACCCGTTCCAGTTGGAAGCATCAACTGTCTTATCGGCCCCTCCTGGCCAGGAACAGCTGTCCAAATTAGTTTTTATCTGGGGCTTGGAAAGGGTCCTGATAGGGCTGGGGCGCTGTAAAAGATCGTGTGCAGCGAACACTCAGATCTAACAGGAGGCTCCAGCCCTATGAGATTTTGCAGCATCATGAATCAATTGCTCCAAGTTTTTCCGCGGAGCGAATTTCAAGAGGAAGTAAAGAAAACGAAGGCAGAACGGCATGCCAGAGGCTTCGCCAGTTGGGACCAGTTTGTGGCGATGTTGTTTTGCCAGCTAGCCGATTCGCAGTCGCTCAGAGAAATAACCGGGGGGTTAGCCAGTTGTGAGGGAAGACTCGAGCACTGGGGAGTGATTCGGCCGCCCAAACGATCGACCCTGGCCTACGCAAACCAGCATCGTCCCTGGGAACTGTTTCAGAATTTGTTTTACCGGGCACTGGACCGATGCCGGTTGGAGTTGGGCAACAAAACAAAATTCCGGTTTAAGAACCCTTTATTGAGCATCGACTCCAGCGTGGTGACGCTGGCTTTGAAAATGTTTCCCTGGGCGAGTTGGACGCGTCAAAAGGGTGCTGTGAAGCTGCATCTCACACTCAACCATGCGGGCTATCTACCCGAAGCCTTAGTGATCACTACGGGACGATACTCGGAACTGACCATTGCCCGGCGGCGTCAATACTTACCCCAAACGATACTGATCATGGATAAAGGCTTTCTGGACTTCCGATGGTTTTCTCGACTGGATAAGGGTGGAGTTTTCTTTGTGACGCGAATCAAAGACGACACCCGTTACGAAGTTGTCGAGCATTGCCCGGTGACCTCGGGCCAGAACGTGATTTCCGATGAACGGATTCGCTTGAGCTCGACTCACAGCCGCAAGCGCTATCCCCATAACCTCAGGCTGGTCACCATCCAGACCGAAGCGGGAAAGCCTTTGCATTTCTTAACCAATCACCTGACGCTGGCAGCCTCAACGATCTCAGAAATCTACAAGGATCGCTGGCAGATCGAAGTATTTTTCAAACTACTCAAGCAGAATTTGAAGATCAAAAGTTTTATCGGCAGTTCCCCCAATGCGGTCTGGACTCAAATTTGGACAGCCATGATCGCGATGCTGCTGATTCGGTTTCTTCAACTGAAATCCAAAGCCAAGTGGTCTTTTTCCAACTTGGCCTATTTTCTCCAGATCAACCTGTTGGTTTATCGCGATCTCTGGGACTGGCTCGATGATCCCTTCAAGGCTCCCCCTCCCCCACCCGATCCTCCTTGTCCGTCACAACTGGATCTTGTATGGGCCTAATTCGGACAGCCTCGGGAGGTGTCGTTTGGGAACCACCCCAAAAATCGTCAAAATTCCCAAGAACTGGGCCCCTTGCCAAGCCACACTCTGTCTAATTTGGACAGCTGTTCCTGGCCAGGAGGGGCAATCGATAACTGTGCGTAGCGAACAAATTTCTAACTCAGGCCAGAGTGGCGCGCCACTATTTTTAGTGGCGGAATGTCGAGAGATCCTGTAGGAATTGTCAGAAGCAATAGGAGATTCCAACGGTGAAAACCATGAGACATTTTCAAGGCATGTCCACCAGTGAGCCATCGCGGAGCGCGCTAGTCGTGATCGCCGTTCTTGGTT
>DATDAV010000285.1:0-63964 GCA_036525235.1 Chryseolinea sp.
GCGTCTGATCGTGTACCATTTTCTGATGTAGAGAAAAATTTTGGTATTAATATTTTTGTAAAGGGAATAAATTCCACACTTTTTTAAGGATTTCTTAAGGAGGAGTTACGCATCACACAGCACACATACGGCGATGAAGCATTTTTTTACTTTTCCCCAGGGCAAACGTGTGCGGAAGCAACAAATATGTTGACACCCTGTTTTTCATGCTCCGGCGCTGGGATAGATCACAGCATTTAAACTCCATCCAATGTCAACTAACGTCATCATCATGCGTTTCATCGACTGTCGCGGGCATGTGGCAAGGTGATGTTGCTGTGAATTCACTTCCCGGTATAATTTTTTCTGCGCTTACTTTCGGAATGGAATGTGTTTTAGTGATGCTACGCCATCACCCGAAGAGATTGTCTTTACTGAAGCCGTACTCAAGCCTCAACCGCCTTGGTCACCTTTCGATAGATGAAGGCGCTGTAGATGTGTCTTCTGGCAAAACGATCGGGAGAGTCGGCGTTCACGAGTTTTAGATAGATATTTCGGGGGACTCCGAAGTACTCAAAAGCGGCGCCATCAGCAAAATAGACCTGAAGCGTCTGGCCCTTGTATTGAAAGTCGGTCATTTTTGAAGTCGTGATAACGGCGGTATACTCTTCAAGCTTCTGCGCGTGCGTTTCGGGTGCTATACTTACTAAAAAATGATAAGCCTCAATAAAGGCCCTGCTTTTTTCTTCCGCGGCGGCTTTCTCTTCGTTGGATTGAAATTTGTCCGGATGCCAGTCTTTCATGAAATTCCGGTAAATGGTCTTCAGTTCTTTTAAATCGGCAGATTCGCCAACGCCCAAAAGCCGTCTGTATTCGATTATTCTTTTCATTGCGGGCGCAAAAATAAGATATTTATTCAAAATCAGGACTTCAGGAGTATTTCGGTAAGGTTACTTTTTGCATGTTTTTGCTAAAACTTGTCGTTATACATCATTCCAAAATCTCTTTCAGGATATGAACGGCTTTCTCCTGCTCTTTAAAATTTAAAGAGGCAAAGCCCATGCCCACGGCGTTGTATTTTTTTCTTTTTGTATCGTAATCGGTGCCATTGCCCATGACAAGGCCTTTTGTAAGGGCTCTCTCAGAGACCAACGGCAGATTATTTTTTAAGAAAGTAACCCATACCAGCATTCCTCCTTCCGGAATTTTAAAAGAGACATGTTTTCCCAACTCGCGCGTCAGCAGGCTGCAGAAATGGTCTCTTCGTTCTTTATAAAGCTTCACAGATTTCTTGATGTGTCTCACAATGGTGCCATCCTTGAACATTTCCGCGATGGCATTTTCAATGATGCTGTCGCCATGAGAGTCGATATATTTTCGAAAATAGGTGGCAGCGCGTATAAACTCCACGGGCGCCACGATAAATCCCAACCGGATGGCGGGAGCCAAAGACTTGGTCAGCGTACCTAAATAAACCACGTTTCCATTCAGGTCAAGACTTGCCATGGGCATCATCGGCTTACCTGCATAGTGAAAATCATAGTCGTAGTCATCCTCCATGATGGCGAACTTGAATTTTGCCGCCAGTTCCAGGAGACGGATACGCTTTTCAGGAGTGAGGGTTGCTGTGGTGGGGTGATGATGATGCGGAATGACATAAACCATCCTGATGCTTTTCTTCTTGCAGATCTTTTCGACAGCGTCAATGTCCAAGCCATCTTCATCAACCGATACATAATTTATCCGGGCACCTAATTGTTCAAAAGTTGAATGCGCCCCGATATATCCGGGTGTCCCGACAATGATCTCTTCGCTTTGCTTTACCAGGATCGACGCGGCGATGTAAATTGCCATCTGGGCACCTTTTGTGATCAGAATATTGTCGGATGTTATCCGCAAGCCTCTGGTGTCGCATAAAAATGCTGCCAGGTGTTCTCTTAAATAAAGTGTCCCTTGCGCATTTCCATACATCAGGTATTTTTTATTGGACGACATACGCGAAAGACTTCTTATTTTTCTGACCAGGTCTTCCATCGGCGCGATGCGCACATCCGGATAGCCGCCATCGCGCAAAATTATTTTTCCAGCCGAAGGAAAATCAGAAAGATGGGTGGGTGAGATTTCTTTTGCGTCATATTTGAATCCCGTCTTTTGGGGTAATTTGAATTCACCCCGGTTGTCGCTTATTTTCTTTGGAGATAACGTGGAAGGATCCACCTTTACAAACGTCCCCTTTCTGGGCAGCGTCTCTATCCATCCTTGTGCGTCCAGTTCCTGAAAGGCAGCCACCACCGTCATCCGGTTGATGTGTAGGGCATCCGCTATCTCCCGTGAACCGGGTAGTTTTAGTCCTTTTCTAAGTCTTCCCAGGTGGATGTTTTGAATAAACGCATTCGTGATTTGCAGGTAAAGCGGGATATCCGACGACCTGTCGATCTTGAGTAATTCTTTTACAAGCTGCATGCTCTGGATTAGTTAACATATTGAAACTGGATTACCTGCACCATCCAGTAAAAATATACTTTTGCTACCGTCAACAACCCCATAAGCCTTGAAATATTTAGTAGCCCGGGTACTTGCCTGTGAATTAATTAAATCTTCTATGAAACGATTATTGCCTCCTGTAGTTCACCTGTGTATCACTTGCCTGATGGTCGTCTGGCTATCATTTGATGGCATTGCTCAGAAAATGCCTGACACATCTTCCACCGGAAATAACGGGCAGCATGATTTTGATTTTGAGATCGGCACGTGGAAAACTCATCTGAAGCGACTTCAGAAACCCCTAACCGGATCTACTACCTGGGTGGAGTACGAAGGCGTTACCGTTGTCCGCAAGGTTTGGAACGGAAAAGCAAATCTGGTTGAACTTGTGGCCGATGGCCCGGCAGGACATTTCGAAGGGTTGAGTCTTCGGCTATACAATCCTGAAACGCGTCAGTGGAGCCTCAATTTTGCAAATGTAAACGGTGGTGGGATGGCCTTGCCCACGATCGGTGAATTTAAAAATGGTCGTGGTGAGTTCTACAACCAGGAGACGTTGAATGGACGTGCCATCTTTGTTCGATTTGTTATTTCAGACATCACTTCAACTTCAGCCCGCTTTGAGCAGTCTTTCTCGGAAGATGGTGGAAAGACGTGGGAGGTGAACTGGATCGCGGTAGACACAAAAGTGAAAGATTAAATTCTAATGGACATGCATCAAAAGAAAATGAAAAACATAAGGACCCTCTCCATCACGGCGCTGTTCGTCTTAACACTGCAATCGATATGTTATGGGCAGGGGTCATTCGGGGAGCCCGACTCTCTTATCCATTGCCTTCATAAAGTGCTTTCTGGTCCGGCCGGTGCGCGGAACTGGGAGTTGTATAAATCACTTTTTCACGAAAAAGCCATTCTCGGTGTGGTAAGGACAGACGTGCAAGGGCATCAGTCCTATAGCAGTTCGACGCCTGAAGAATACACAAAACGGAATGATGAGTTTTTCCGCACCCACGAGTTTTACGTGGAGGAGACACACCGCATTACCGAGCGATTTGGGGACATTATGAGTCTATTCTCCACCTATCAATTCCGTGTGGGCGGTGGAGGCAACGTGCAGGGGCAACAAAGTGGAATGGGTATAAATAGTTTTCAACTCATTCACGATGCAGGCCGCTGGTGGATCATCAGCATTCAGTACACAAACGAGCGACCTGATCTTCCTGTCCCCCAAAAGTACAAAGGTATTGACGTGAAGTGACCAGGTGTTGTGTTGCTGTGATCTCCTGTGAATAGCGGAGATCAGCAGGATCGTTGAATATGTTATTGTGAACGATATACTGGTCAGCTGGCTTGCCTGGCCAGATTAAATTTAATGATGTCATTTGAAGCGTATGATCATGGTTCCAATAATGGGCTCAGATACTTTGTCGTATTCAGCCACTAATATTGTCGTAGTTGCACCGCAATAGAGCGGTCTTTGTTAGCAAGATTTGTCTGCCCGACGGAATCTCCCGATAGCTATCGGTACAGGCGGGTATCGTAACGTAAGCAACCCGTAATTTGTGGTTTATATGAACATACAAGAGCAAATCAAAAAGTATATTGCTATCCAACCTGAACCAAAACGTAGTGAGATGCAAGCGTTGCACCGGCGGATCGCATTTCAAGTGTTGCCGGGATGTAAATTATGGTTCTCCGATGGTAAAGACAGCGACGGTAAAATTATTGCTAACCCTACTATAGGATATGGACTTTACACCATAAAATATGCTAATGGAACAACCCGGGAGTATTTTCAAATTGGTCTGCTCGCAAACAAAACCGGAATCTCCGTCCATATCCTGGGTATCAAGGATAAGGCATACTTACCCCAAACGTACGGAGATAAAATAGGCAAGGCGAGCGTGAGCGGGTATTGTATTAAGTTCAAAACGCTAAAAGATATAAACATCGATATACTTGAAGCGGCCATGCGATATGGGATTGAGGAGCATGAAAAGGTGAACTGAACTGATATGAATAGGATGATTTTAATTGCATTGTCTTCGGCGTCTACGCGATTTAAGCAAACGTTTAAAGAAATGATTGGAATCGTAGATAGCGGCCATTATAGCGGCAAGCTTTTATAGATCGATTCTAGGCCAGCGAATAGAAGTTCAAACAACGATATGCGGGCAAGGGACTTCCAACTTTGCTTAGGCTTAGTACTTCATCAATATAGGAGTTCCTCCAGGCTCCCCTGCTAGCGGTTCGAATCTGGCAGCCCCAGTTAAGTATTTTAAATAGCCATAATAGATTAGGCATTTTGGTATTGATTTTTATTCCGTCCGTGCCTATATTCATTTCACGAGCCCATCATACTTTCCCATAAGCGGGATTGAGATGATGGTTTTTTTATGTTGTGAACGAATGGATTGGCTCACTGACCGCTCAGGCACGGTATGATTATTTTTGTAAGGCATCTAAAGTTAAGCTCAGGAATAAATATTTGACTTATGAACATTCTAAAATATACAGGCAAATTAGTAAAGCTGACCCTGCCGATTTTGGTACCTGTACTTCAGCCGAAGAAGTCAAAACTAGTAACTCTGCTCTTTTTAAGTGTTTTGCTTGGATTCATTCCGGCAGTTAAATCCGGCTTAGAATCTAATTTTTTAAATGAGACCAATCGTATAATAGATGATTCCGCGACGAAGAAGGATCTGAACTTCAGCGATGTATTCGGGCATTCATTTGAGAGGACGACTGGGCGCGATTTTTGGGAGGATTTGCCGAATTACCTCACCAATGGGCAAACGCTCGTATGGGTAATCATAACCTACCTGTTGGCGATACTGGTTACTTTTGTCATAGAATATTATGCCAAGAAGATCAAGACGGACCTTGGAAGTGCCATATTTACTCGCGTTAGGGAATCTGCCTTTCAGAAAGTAATGGATTTGAATCCTGGTGATTTACCAAAGATGTTGAACACGTCGGGAAATTTTTCTTCGGCTATTCAAATCGGTACTGGAAATATTGCGCGGGTTTATGATTTTTTGGCTGATTCGTTTCAATATTTGTTTTTATTGATTACATCATTGATAATCCTGTTTACAAAGGCCTGGTTGTTTTGCATTGTATTTATCATCACCATTTTATTGCAGATCGTTTTGAGCGTCCGGCGTGCTAGAAGAATGCAAGACGACAGAAAGGAACTCGAAAAGAAAAGGAATAATTTAATTGGGCAGACTGAGAATATTCTTAGCAAGAAGGAAATCATCCTGGCGTTCGAGCAGGAGTGTAAGTACAGTAATAAAATTGCTGCCCTATCGCGGCAGTATGGAGCGCTATCTTGGAGTCTTGAATTGCGCGGCTTCATTTATTCCAATGTCTCGAGGGTTATCAATGACATAGAGAGATTTTTAGTTCCTTTTTTTGCCTTGATGTTCATTGTCCTTTTTGACTCAAGCGCCATAAAAGATATTGGAGGCGTTTTTTTCTTGATTATGCTTTATTCGAGGTTGAGCTCCCCGATTTTATCTATACTCTCACAGTATGATGCGTTAAAAGAGAATGAGGCAACGTCGAATTCTCTATTGACACTGTTTGAGACGAAGAAGGCTGAAAAATCTGGAAAACCTAAAGACGGTAAAGTAGAGGTTTCTACTGAAACTGCTGTTGTATTTAAAAACGTTTCGTTTGGTTATTATGACGAAAGAATTATCCTCTCGGGTTGCTCATTGATTATACCGAAAGACAAGACAACGATTATTCTTGGACCATCCGGATGCGGAAAGAGTAGCATAGCAAAGATTATTCTTGGATTTTGGCCTATTCGCGGTGGCTCAGTCAGTCTAATGGGCCAACCGTTAACGTCATACACTGATAAAGAAGTTAGGCTGTTCACTTCCTATCTTTCGCAAGGTGATTATATTGTCGATGATACCATACGAGATAATCTAAACTGGGCACCGGAACCGGGGCAAATTGACGATACCCTCATGATGGAGGCTTTGTTCAAAGTAAAACTTATTGATGACAAAGAAGCGAGCGGAATTTTGGACAGATATGCAAAGGATTTGTCTGGCGGCGAGCAACAGCGACTTTCACTGGCAAGAATTATTCTTGATAACGCACCCCTATTAATTTTGGATGAGCCTCTTACCGGTGTTGACGTGTATACGATACGTGACATAATGCCAATATTTATTGAAACACTCAAACAGCAGAATAGAACAGTGATCTTAATTAGCCACAAATTGTCATTTGCAAATTCTGCCGACCACATTATACTTTTAAATAGTCAAGGAAGTATTGTGGAAACCGGGACCCCGGCTGATTTGCGTGAGAATAAGGGCAGTGCTTTTCATAAGTTGTACGAGATTGCTTTGAAGGAGCTTTCCGTGGCGTAGAAGGTATATCATAGCAATTGCCATTTTGTATGATCGTTTGTAATTTTATCAGGTTATTTCACGCCATCGCTAACCCGCGAGAGACATCGTTTCCAGCAGCCACGTTCAACGGCTGCTGGCGTTAGGGTAGTTGGATTCTGTCAGCGCAAAGGCATTTGTAAAGGAATGATCCAGGAGTTGCCCGGTAAATTTCATAGTATGAGGTAGGCAGGCACTATTGGACTTTAAGCACCATGGAGTGCTGACCACGTCGCTGCGCTTTGGACGTATAACTTGCCGTTAAGCGATAGACACCTTTGGTATCCGTTGCAGGTTTGTCGATTATTCGAAACGTACCTTCAAATCCGGGATAAACCCAGCTATTTTTTTTTGCGCCTTGTTCCAGGATGTAGGTTGCCATCTGTTCTGCCGCTTCCGCGGTGATATCGGGGTGTGATGGCATTTCCGAAGTTCCCCATATACCCGAAGATCCTTCCACAATGCGTTTCCCAAGAAGCTTGCTGCTTCCTGTTTGATTTCCATAGCGGTGGGCTATTTCCGCAAAGGATGGTCCTGCCAGGGTGGTCTTGTCGGCATGACATCCAAAACAAGTGGACATCTTTATCAGCGATATTCCCGGGGATTCTGGTTTTGACTCTGCCTTCCGGATGATCGCGTTTACGTCAGTCGCTATGGGTGCGGGGAGATATTCTATTTCCAGCAGACATTCCGTAGCGGTTATTTCGCCGTACTTTGATGAGCCATCGACTGCGTCGGTAACCGCGATCGCATAGCGGACCTGATTTCCCCAGGTGAATAGTTCATTTTCATGGGGCGTCAGAATTTCTACGCTGGGTTCAGACGGTTGAGGTATCTCGAGGGGCCGGCTCCCAGCACTGGCCCATGGCTTGATGAAACAAAGGAATTGTGTTGCTGCAAAGAAGATGAAAACAGAAATGAATTTCATACGTGAATAAGATCGGGTAGCTTCTAATGGGGTCAGGCGTTAATGATTTCCTGGGCCACACGATTCGCCGAATTTGTGGCGGCTTCCATTCCCCACGAACGATTATCGGCATGGCCTCCCGCAAAATGTATCTTGCCATGGGGCGTGATAACATGGGGCCAGAACTGTGACAGACTGCCCAGCGCCGAGTAGCCGACGCGTTCACAGCCGGCGGTAAATGGTCCGGTGGACCAATCCTTCACCAGCGTTTGTTCGATCGTAATACTGGATTTGTTTCCCGGATATAATTCTTTAAAGGCCTCTAATGTTCGCAGGGGATTGGTGCCACCCGGTGCCTTGGCCATGAGGGATACCCGGTCTGTTTCGACTTCGTCGGCAACCTGCCAGATGGTTCGTAACGAAGGATGATTAAAGGTCAGGTTAATACCCGGTCCATCGTTGCGCCAGAATGCAGATCGGGCCTGGAAGATAATGCGGGTGGTTTTCTCAAACGCGATGTTGTCAAAGACAAAACGTTTCTCCGGAGGCAGCTCCGGTTTGAAGGGAATATTTCTCAGCGCCGTCGGACGCAGACAGCTTGCGAAATAATCGCCCGAAATGGTTTTCTCTTCACCAAACTCCCGGTACTTTATCGTAACGCCACTCTGCCCGTGTTCAATTTCCTGGATCTGGCAATCGAGCTTTACGCGCGTTCCCAAGCGTTTACCAAATTCATTTGTCAATACCTGGTTTCCACCCTTCAGGCGATAAAGCTCATAGTCCATATCGTACTCACGCTTACGCATAATGTAAGCCTGCCAGATCACATACAGCGCGGATGCGTCAGTGCCACCGAGGAGGCTAAGCGCAGCGGCGGAAGCACCTTCCTTTTTATAGATGTCCTGGATCGATACCTTTTCTAAAGGATCGAGACCTATACCAAACGGCTGATATTCATCCTTAAACTTTTCAAAATAGGGTTGCAGGTACAGCGATTGTAATTTTGATTCGATATGGGAGGATGACGTTGAGGACAGATATTTTGTTTCCCGCTTGTTAAAACCTCCAAGCTCCTTCGCTTTCAGCGAGAGCGTTTCCATCTGTTGTTCTTCCGTATACCATTTCCCGTCTATTCGGGTTAACCTGTCTTTCCGGTGCAGGTAGGGGAGGGCGGTGAGCTTGAATTCGTCAACGTATTTCCAGTAGTTTGCATAGCCAGGCTTAGTGAAGTTCTCTGCTCCAAAATCTGCATAGAGCCCATCCGATAGCCCGTCGTGCACCGTAAGCACGGATCCTCCAAACCGGCCTGATGCCTCCAGCACGATCACTTCGTGACCTGCTTTCATTAATTCATAAGCACAACAAAGGCCACTGATTCCACCTCCGCCGATGATCACCTTCTTCTTTGCACCGCCAGGGTTGTCGATCGGTTGTTTTTTAACTTTTTCGGTGTCGCCCAACGCCCGGGCTGTGGTATCGTTTAAAAGTATACTTCCGGCTCCGCCCATGACGGCTATTTTGATGAATTCCCTTCGTTCAATAGTACTCATCGTTGCAGCATTAGGTGATCACTTCTTCTAAAGAGAGTCAAGGCCAGGTCAGCATTTTGTAAGCATGGAGCTCGCCTTTTTTCTTTATGAAAGATACAATGCGTTACATGAAAACGGAATGATTCTAAAAAGAAATGACCAGTGGTCCGTTAATCGGCTCACCGGTCTGGATTTATCGAATGAACAAGCGAAGAAGTGAGTTGGGCTTTATCGCGATCGGGAACGCTTATGTTCCAAGGAAATCAGCGATCTCGGCCAATGCCCGCCGGGAGGCTTCTTTGTGGATGTCCTTCTTCAGCCACGAATGGGGTTGATCATCGTAGATACTCAACCTGGACTTACTCTGAATATTTTTTATGTCATTATAAAAATACTTACTGTCATCCAACAATACTTCCTGGGTACCCACCATAACCAGCACGGGTGGAAATTGGGTAAGCGGCACTTTTTTCGGGCTCGAAACCTCGAGGGGGACGCTCCCCGTATAAGCCTGGGCAAAGCGTTTGAGCATGTCCTTGTTCAGGGTGCGGTCTACCGTGGCATTTTCTTTCATCGACGGATTATCGCACTCCAGGCTGACCCATGGAGAAATCAACACGACAGCGTCAGGTAAGGGGAGGTGTAGTTTGAGGATTTCTCCAATGGCGGAAATGATCATGCTGGCACCGGCACTGTCTCCAATAAGGTTTAGCTGATATCCCGGATAGCGGTCGGCTATTTCCCGGTAAACGGTTAAGGTGTCGTTCAGGCCAGCGGGATACGGATTCTCTGGCGCCAGGGCATACTCAATAAAAAGAGTTTTTGCATGGAGTTCCTTGGCAAAGTGACTGACCATATTTCCGTGCGTTCGGATAGACCCCGCGGCGAACCCGCCGCCATGTAAATAAATAATGATCCGGTCAGGGGACGGGTCCTCCGGGGTAAACCAGTAACAGTTTACGCCTTCGATCATAACCTGTGTGATGGATACCGTTGGCGCATGGTCATAAGGTTGAGGCTTTTGGTCATAGGCTTCCCTAAATTCTAATACGTTTTCCATGATTTGTTTTTTTTATACAAAACAAGCGCACGATCATGGAGCCTACCTATAAGGTAGTTTAATAAATAGGCTTAATATAGTTTAAGGGTGCTCTCTTTTCTGTGCGATCTCCTTGCGGATCGTACTCAGGAATTCAGGGGTGATCCCCAGATAGGAGGCGATTTGTGTATTGGGCAATCTTTGCGACAACACAGGATATTGACGTAGAAAGGCAAGATACCGTTCTTCAGCGGTAGAGCTGACGATTTGCAACAGCCGGTTCTCCAACTCGGCAAACCTGGTCTCGACGATGACTCTGAAATTTCTGTCGAACTTTGGATACGTTCTCAAAAAATAAACAAAGTCTGGCCGGCTGATCTGAAAAATCGTCGAAGGTTCGATCGCTTCAATATTTACTTTGCTTTTCGTTTCCGAGTAAAAGCTGTCGATGATCATGATCCAGTCATTCTCCGCAGCAAATTGCAGGTTGTGTTCCACGCCCTTTTTATCGACCTGGAATACCTTGAAACATCCCTCCACGACAAACGTGTGATGCCTGCACACTTCATCTTCGGTCAGAATGAGCTGTCTTCGTTTGATCCGCCGTTCAATGGCTCTCTCTTTTAGATCTGCTCTTTCGGGTTCGTCCAGGGGAATGTACCTGTCAAAACTGGCAAATAGTTTATCTATGGACACGGGTTGTCGGATTGCTTTGACTTAAATATAGGGCACTTTTTTATATACCCCTTCACCGTCCGTCAATTGCAGAATCTCTTTGTAGCCGTCAGGTTCCTTTTGTAATTGATGACGGTGTCTGCGCGTCGATATTCGTGTGCGAAGACCAGTTCGTGCCGCGATGGTCATTGAAATTGCCGCGATGCTGTAACACGCTCTTAAGATTAAAGTCTTATCTTAGCATAAACCCCTCTCTCATTGAAAACATTACACATCCTGCGAGTGAGCATTTGCCTTGCGCTATCTGTCTCGCTTCATGCACAATCCATCAAGTCGGACTACGACACCAAAACCGATTTCAAGAAGTTCAAGACGTATGCGTGGCTTGCTCCTGGCGACAGCGTACTGAACCGATACCGCAAAGATAAGCTCTATGGTGGCTCCATCACTTACGCAGCCAATGAAGAACTGATCAGCCGGGGCCTGAAGATGGACACCTTACACCCGGACGCCGTCTTTCTCTTCTTCACCAACGTAGAGGAGATCACGACCTATTCGCAGACGCCTACGCTCAGCGTGGGTGTGGGTGTGGCGGGACCAGGATACTATGTGGCCGGTTCGGCCCCGGTTGCCGGCGGTAAGATTATTGCTACCACCGAACAAGATGGCCTATTAAAGTTCGCCATGTACGACACACAAACCCGGAAGCAGGTGTGGTCGGGTATGGCCAACAAGACTTTCAAGTTGACGGACGACGTGCAGCAGCTGGTGATGGATTACACCGCCAAGATCTTTAAAAAGTATCCTGTCAAAAAATCGCGTTGAGGTTCAATTCGGATGCCGCCTTCGCTACCTCTGGCTTCGAGGTGCTTTTGGTCCATCTCGCTCACGGATATGTCAGGCTCGATTGAAAGAGGCTCGCCACGTCGGAGCCTGAGACCATGTGTGCGATTGGTGCCATGAAACGAGAAGATCGATCCGGGTTTCCTATGGCACCTTTTTTTATCACCTGGGGTTAATGGAAATGCATACGCTTGGAAAGCATCACATTTATTGGGGCATTTTTTTACTACCGGATACAATTATGTTTACTTCAAAAAGCCGTCGAGGTAACCTAAGATTGTTTTCGTATCCATCATCAGGCTGACATGCCCCTGTGAAGGAACAATGGCCAATTGCGATTTTGGCATGGCTCCAAAATCAGCACATACAGCACCTCCCAGGAGTTGATATGTTTTTATCAACTCAATTTTATCCAGGCCATCATTGTCGCCCGCGATCAGTAATACGGGCGAAGTAATTTTTGCAATATTTGTTTCGCCCAGGTTGAACGGTACATGTGTAAACGCAATCATCTGTTCTAAGAACTTTGTCCATTTTGTTTTGTCCGGTGCTACGGCATCATAGGCCGTTTTCATGGGACTATCCGCAAACAATTCAGGCTTCATACCTTTAAACGCATTCGTTACTTCGGGCATCCAACCACTGCTTTTATAAGTAGATGAAATGATCACTAATTTTGTTACCCGTTTAGGGCTTTGTATGGCCAACTGGTACGCCACATAGCCGCCAAAACTATACCCTGCGACCGCTGCGCTGTCAACTTTTAAGTAATTCATGACGCTTTCCACATCACTTGCCAGGGTAGGAAAGTCTAATTTTCTGTCTGAAAACGGGGTGTGTCCATGTCCCTGCAATTCAATGGCAATGACTTTTCTTGTTTTTGACAATTCAGGTATTATTTGCCCCCAGTTCGTCTCAATGGTCATGAAAGCGCCGTGCAGTAAAACAATAGGTTTGCCCTCACCATAGACTTCGTAATAAACTTTAGTGCCATTAACCGGTACGTAGCCACTGCCGGCAGGTTTACGCTGTTGCCCGTGAGACTGAATTATTGTAAACAAAAACGTGGCAATTATTAATGCCGGTTTGAGGATATTAGGTCCTTTAAATACTCTTTTCATAAAGCATTATTTTAAATTTTTTTGAACGGATTGACGATACAAAGATGGCAACCCTGTCAGGATTTGACTCTGTGTAAAAACGACAATGTTGGGGGTGAATACCGACAAAACATTGCTATTATAGGCACCTAACATTTTGTCAAACGACCTCGGCAAATGCAGAGAAGCAGGCCGGTTCATTCACGTCCGGCTATTGAACAATACCATGGTGATTACATTGCTGGACGAATGCCTGCGGATGAAAGCGAAAGATTTAAACAGCGACAACTAACCTTTTCAATAGATACCTTCAGTTGTTCATCACGCCAAGTTGTTCAGGATTATGTATTGCATATTTTTTCACAGGCAGGGGAGGAAAGTATACAGTGGCACTCGCGCGTAAGCCGCTTTTGTTTAACGGCGCCCTCGGATAATCAGATATTTTGACGTAACCCTTAAACAACCCGCATGATGCTAATCGTGGAGCGATTTTAGAACTCTGCCAAACACAACTAACTCCACAACGATGAACAATCAAGCATCTGAAATCCGAAACTTGTCTCAGCATGAGGCGATAGATAAATTTAAAGATCTGGTAGATCACCAGCCGGTTTGTTTGTTTACAACAAATCTTTCGGTCCTGCCTTTGACGACTCGCCCGATGAGCGTACAGAAAGTGTGTGACCAGGGAAACTTTTGGTTTATAAGCGATCGCGACAGCGATAAAAATCAGGAGATCATCCAGGATTCAAAAGTGCAGTTATTTTTTAGCAATACTGCCAACTACGAATTTCTGTCCGTGTTCGGAGAAGCTTCTATCACGCAAGACCGGCAAAAGATCGACGAACTATGGACCGACATGGCAAAAGCCTGGTTTCCGGAAGGCAAAGATGACCCACGTGTAACCATTGTAAAAGTTACTCCCCAGGAAGGTTTTTATTGGGATACCAAAGACGGAAAGCTGGTTTCATTAATTAAGATTCTTGCCTCTGCCGTGGCCGGTAAGACGTTCCAGGAAGGGGTTGAAGGTAAGATCGCACCTTCATTACTTTGAGCAGGCCCATGACAAGAAAACGACTGGCAAAGCCCAGCCGTTTCCTTTGCAGGCCCTTATGGCTTTGGGTTTTACCGCGGAAGGTGGGATAAGAGTTTTCTTTGGTTTGTGGTAAATTGGCTACGACATTGTATAGCCGCTAATGCTTTCACTGTGCTAGCATAGCGTCTATCGCTCACACCAGTACAATACGCGAACATGAGAAAATTTATAGTTCAACAATGGATTACGGCAGATAGCATTGTTGCCGAGGAAGATGGCGGCTTAAGTTTTGTGACGGTATCGGCCTTCGCCGAACCGGGCGACGAAGACCTCGGGGCTGCCTCACTCGAGTTTATCGATACCGTCGACACGATGATTCTTGGCGCCAACACCTATGCTATGGGTAAAGGCTACTGGCCGACAGCGGTTGAACAGGGGGAGTTCGGCGAAAAGCTCAACAACCTTACCAAGTTCGTCGCCTCATCCAGACTCAAGGCTGCTCCTTGGGGTAAGTTCCCAGCCGCGACCATAACGGCCGACCCCGTGGCCACCGTCCGGGAGTTGAAGAAGCAAGAGGGTAAAGACATCTGGCTCTGGGGGAGCCTGACGCTCATGCAATCTATGTTTGAAGCGGGCGTCGTGGATGAAGTATACCTCCGGGTCTGTCCCACTACGCGGGGCAGGGGAGCGCGCATGTTTGAGGACCGGTATGACATGCGGCTCTTGGAGGCCCAGGCGTTCGAGAGTGGCGTAGTGATGCTGCGCTACGGGATGAAGAAGTAAATCCAGCGCTGACACGCATAAAGCAAAACAGCCAGCAGTCAAAGATCGCTACACGTGTTCGATCACGTATAACGCATTCGAAACTTTTTGCGCAAAACTGTTATCGATGCGTTCATAATGAAAAAAGCCTTCTTCTACCATCTTCTTGCCTTCGAGCAGCCATTGTAGCAAATTCTCTGCTGAATCTCCGTCGAGAGCTTTAAAAGGCTTTCTGTTATTTTTTAAATCATGGAAGTGATCGTATAGAAAATCAATATAGTTTTCGAAGGTTCTATTCGTAAACGTTATTTTCCAACGATCGAGCAGTGGACCTATGCTGCCTACAAGCTTGTAAATTTCGATAAATGCGGCCTTGTCAAAGTACCGATTTTCGACGATGTCTTTCCACCATGCAAGCAAGAATACCTGGATGGTTTTCTGTTCGTCATCAGGCCACATCGTCCAGTTCGCGTAAGTAAGCTTTTTTAAAACGACGAAAGTATCCACTACAAAATCTGTTGTTGAAA
This sequence comes from Chryseolinea sp., assembly GCA_036525235.1. GTDB lineage: Bacteria > Bacteroidota > Bacteroidia > Cytophagales > Cyclobacteriaceae > Chryseolinea. Next base: position 15,294 of record DATDAV010000285.1, read on the forward strand.
GCAACTCAAAAATGCGGGGCAAATAGTGTTTAAAATCATCTATGTCTCCCCAAGTGGTTAGGGCCTTAAAAGCGTATCTCGAGATATCACTTTCCTCTAAAAATCGAAGTTCTTTCGTATGAAGCTTTTCCTTATCTCCAACGGAGACGCAACAAGGGCACCCTTCCATAGTTGAACGAAAAGGATACCGGGAAAAGGTTGCGTAAAGACCCTCGATCGATATTTTAAGTTCCTCATTCACAAAGTATTGGCACGATTAGGCATGGACAGATCACAGATATAATCTTCTAAAATAACAAATTCCGTTAAAGGGCTCATATGAAATAGCCTTCTCTTATTTGCCTTCATTAGTCATTTGGCTCTATGAGACGTATTGGTAGCATTCACCTCCCACGTCTTGCCATTGTCCGGAGAAAACGCCTGACTCCAAACGGGGTTGTTGGGGTCGGTTTTGTCCCAGAGAAACGCTACGACGATGTCTTTCCCCTTAAATTTGTCTTTGCAAAAAAACTTGCCGATGTTTCCTTCAAACGATCCTACTACGGGCGGATCCATTATCCCAACATTACTATCTGCCCAATAAATACTCCAGAGTTTTGTCTTTGGATTGAATAATCGAAGGGCTATCCCTTCAAAGGGTTTGCCGTCAACTATAGTTTTATAAGTATCCATATTGCCAATCCCATTCAGCAGTTTGTGCATTTCGACGGTGGATTCAAATTCGATCCATTCGTTGCTGTTCGTCAACCGTGATTTAAGTTTTTTGTCTTTCAATACCCATTCCCCCACCAAAAAGTCAAAGTCATTTTGAGACGAGGCGGCTGATGCGTGAATTTCAAGTTCACCTGTAGCTGTAAATTTCAATTCTCCTAGTGCCGAATTCGTGTTTTTAGTCTGCCCAAAAAGGGAGCCAGCGAAGAGTAGAGTTGTCACGTACACAATGAGAGACAATGTCAATTTCAAAATTTTCATAGGTTTTTGTTTTATAAATTGGAAATGTCCATTTAAGTTCTTCAATGCCATTCAATGAGCACCATGCTGATGCGCTGGCGGCGTTGAGATCCATCTGACCGCGTTTAGCGAAGATAGAATTTACGGCATACATATCACCCGCCATGCCACCAACATTTTGTTGCAGCGCGTGAGAATCACACCATATTGGTGATGGATTCGGTGATCCAAAGGGGGTGAAAAATCAGTGCGCCGGTGAGACGCTCAACAAAAGATCGACTGAGAATTTGCCGCCCCCTTCCAGTATAATCGCCGTGCAGAGTCCGAGCACCAGCAGATGATATTCGAAGCCTTCTCTTCCTTTTTCCATTTTTGAAAACCAGTTCATAAAAAATCCGTTCCGGTAGTGAACAAGCCTGATGATGACCACAAACTGGATAAACAAGGCAAACGCGGCCAACCGGGTGAAGCAACCCAAAAGCAGCAATAGCGTGCCCCCACACTCCACCGTGATGGCCAGGCAAGCAATAGCCAGTGGCAAACCGATTTTTGATGTCATAAAATTGATTTCACCTGGAATGCCAGGGCCATCGAACCAGCCAAAAAGCTTTTGGACGGTGTGTGGAAAAAGGACGAGACCCAACGCGGCGCGCAGCACCAGCCCGGTCCAATCGTCATCTGTAGAAATTAGCAGGGAGAACCATTCGTTTGTCATGTGTTTTTTTGACAAAAGTATTCTGCGCCACGAAGGGCGCATGTGACGTTTGGTAAATAAAACCTGTGACCTATGTCACATCATTCGATTTCTAAAATCTGTAGTCATAAAATGCATTTCGATTTACTATTTGCTCATCTCGAACGGTATGTAGCCCTCACGTCTGCCGAAAAAGAAATGGTACGGTCTCGCTTTACGTATCAAAAGGTGAGGAAGCATCAATACTTGTTGCAGCAGAATGAAATTTGTCGTGCCGACTACTTTATTGTGGAGGGCATTCTTCGACAATATGAGGTGGATAGCGATGGCCGGGAGAACAACGTGCAATTTGCCATGCCCAACTGGTGGATCACCGATTGGTACAGCATGCAATCGGGCATCCCCTCCATCTACAACATAGACGCCCTCGAAAACGCCGCCGTGTTGAAGATTGAGCAGCAAGACCTTGAAAGATTATTTGTGGAGGTTCCGGCATTCAACGTCTATTTCAGGATCATACTGCAACGGGCCTACAGCTATTTGCAGAGAAGAGTATTGTATATGCAAAAACCAGCCGATGTCCGCTATCGCGAATTCCGTGACAAGTATGCCCGGTTTGAACAACAACTTTCACAACAGCACATTGCATCCTATCTGGGCATCACGAGGGAATCGTTGAGCCGCATCCGGAACGATAAGAGGAAGGCTTAAATTTTATTTCTGATACTCAATTTTGGTCACATGCCAAACAAACTCACCCGCCCCAGTTTTCACTACGGCTTCATCACCCACTTCTTTTTTCATCAACGCCATGGCCATGGGTGAGTCGATAGAGATGTAGTCTTTGGTATCAAAAATCTCATCATAGCCGACGATGCGGAAGCGTTTTTGCTCGCCCTTGTCATTTTTGATTTCTACCCAGGCGCCAAACATTATTTTGCCTTCCTGGAAGGGTGAATAATTCACAACTTTCAAATCATCGATGCATTTGCGTAAATACAGCACGCGCCGGTCAATTTCGCGCAGGCGCTTTTTATTGTAGTGATAATCTGCGTTTTCAGAACGATCTCCAAGGCTTGCGGCCCAGGATACCTTTTGCGTGGTGTCTGGCCGCTCAACACGCCACAGATGATCCAACTCGGCTTTTAACTTTTCTAAACCTTCTCGGGTAATTAAGGGCGTTTTCATGGGACAAAGATAGAACGTGTTAGTGGAGTGTGGCCCTGCGGTTCTTGAAATAAACTTTAAACGTCGTGCCTTCATCTACCTTGCTGTCCACCTCGATCTTCCCGCCCAGGGCGAGGATCTGGCTCTTCACCAAGTAAAGACCCAAACCTTTGCCCTCTACGTGGCTATGAAAACGCTGGTATAGGCTGAAGATCTTATTCCGGAACATGTCCAGGTTCATGCCCAGGCCGTTGTCGGTCACGGTGAGGCGTATGTATCCGTTTACCGTTTCGGTTTTCAGACGGATCACCGGCGTGCGTGCCGGGTGGCGGTATTTGATGGCATTGCTCAACAGGTTTTGCAACACGCTTTCTACGTAGGGCTTTACGCTGTAAATACGCGGCGCATCGGAAAAATCGGCCCAGATCACACTGCGTGTATCTTCAATTTCCTTTTCGATATAACGCTTCACGAGCACGAGTTCCTCGTCGAAGAGCACTTCTGTGACGTGGCTTTCGTTGTTCTTCCTGATCTCGAGGATCGTGTTCAAGTCGCGCACTACACGGTCGAGCTCGCGCGCGGTGGCCACCATTTTTTCGTAGATCATAACATTTTCCTCCGGGCTTACGGCGCCGAGGTTCAGGACGTTGCCCAGTCCCAGGATCCGCGCCACCGGCGCACGCAGATTGTGTGCCGAGATAAAGGCAAACTGTTCCAGTTGCTGGTTGTAGTCCAGCAGCTCTTTGGTACGCGACTGCACTTCCTGCTCGAGGTTTTCGTTGCGCGCGCGGATGTCCTCGTTTTGTTGGGCGATGGTGGTGTAGGCTTCTTCCAGCTTTTGCTTTTGTGCAAATACGATATCGCGCTGGGCCAGGATCTCGTCGCCGCTTTGCTTCAGCTCCTCGTTTTGCATTTCGATTTCCTGCTGCCGGTCTTGCAGGAGCTGGTTCTTCCCGGTGATGTCCTTGTTCATTTCCTGCAGCTCATGCGTGCGCTCCTTCACGATCGTGGTGAGCTTCCGTGCCTGGTTGCCGATCGTGCGTACACGATAACGGTAAAAGCCATATGCCGCCGCCGCGATCGCCAGCCCCAATGCAAGCTTGAAGGTCAACGTCTCGTACCATTGCGGGAGAATGTGGATGGTAAGGGATGTGCCGGTTTCGTTCCAAATCCCGTCGTTGTTGCTGGCTTTTACCTTGAATACGTAGTCGCCAGGTTCGAGGCTCGTGTAGGTGGCCGACCGTTGTCCGTCGGCCACAATCCAGTCGTCGTCGAATCCTTGCAGCTTGTAGGCATAATGATTGCCTTCCGGCCCCGAATAGTTGAAGGCGACAAAATTGAGCGAAATAAAATCGTACCGCGACGAGAGCGCGATTTCTTTTGTTTCGCTGATCACATCTTGCAAGGGGCTCTCACCGCTATCGGCAAACACCGACTTGTTGAAGATCTTTAAGTCGGTAATCAGCACGGGCGGAACGATCGTGTTGTCTTTAATGCTATCGGGATCGAACGCGATAAGGCCCTGAACACTGCCCAGGTACATTCTCCCGCTGGAGGCGTAAAGGGGTCTGCCGTAAAACTGGCTCGTGGGCAAGCCATCGTCTTCGGTGTAGACGGTTGCCTTTTGCGCGGCGAGATTGTACCGTACCATGCCCTTGTTGGTGGCGAGCCAAAGGTTGCCGCGCCCGTCGCGCAAAAAGTTGTTGATGGTGGTTTCGGGTACATGCTCCCTGTCACCATAGTGTTGCACTGCTCCGCTTACGGGGTCATAAACTTCGAAGCCCGGGTTCCCCATCATCCAAAGCCTGCCCGAAGAGTCAGCCGAAATCGACTCGGCGTTCTTGAGACTGAGGGCTTCTGGCCGGACTATAAATTTTCGAGCCACCGGATCGAAGCAGCTCACGCCATTGCCCCAGCTGCCCAGCCAGAGCAGGCCGTTCACATCGCGGCAAATGGCTACCACGTTTTCTTCGCGCAGGCCGTCGTTGGTGCTGTAGGTGCTAAAGGTACTGGTGCTTCGGTCGTACATGCTGAAGCCGCTGCCGAGGGTGCCGATGTAAAGGGTTCCTTCGTTGTCCAGGTAAAGACACCAAAGCTTGTCAGACCCCAGCGTGGTCGAGTCGCCTTCACGGGGTATGAAACGCCGGCATTTTTTTGTGACGGGGTCAAATCGGCCAAGGCCGGCACCCCACGTCGCTATCCACAGGCATTGGGCTTTTTCATCCCACTCCAGGTCCACCACAAAGTCACTCGGGATGCTGTTGGGGTCTTTCGGATCGTGCCGGTAGGCGGTGAACGTTTCGTGCGCTTCGTCAAAAAAACCAACGCCACCGCCGTCGGACCCAACCCACAACCCAGCGCCTGGCTGTTCTACGATAGCTGAGATTTTATTGTTGGGCAGGTTGGGTTGATGGCTCAGGTTTTTCTGATAGATCACAAAGGGCTTCCGGTTTGCATCGTAAAGACATATGCCACGGCTGTTGGTGCCCACCCAGATATTGTTGTGCCGGTCGCGAAGGATCGCATAGATTGAATTGTCGCTGATGCTGCGCAAGTCGAGCTCGTCGTTTACATAGTGATAGAAGCGGCCGGCCACGGGGTCGAATATATCCAGGCCCCCGTTTTCAGTGCCCACCCAAATTCTGCCGACGTGGTCTTGCCCCAGGCAGCGGATCACGTCCAGCGCGAGGCTGTTGGCATCGTCGGCGCGGTGGCGATGGTGTGAGAATGTTTTTCGATCGCGGTCATAGCGGCTCAGGCCGCCATCGGATCCCACCCACATCACGCCGTTGCGATCCAGGAAGAGATCGTTTACGTTGTTGTGGCTGAGGCTGCCGGCATCGGCAGGATTGTGTGCGAAGTGTTGGGTGATTTGCCGCGCCTTGTTCATCACCACCACACCGATGCGTGTGCCGATCCAGAGGTTTCCCTGGCGGTCGAACTCCAGCGATGTGATGTCGAGCGAGTTTTTGTCGATGAGAAAATGTTGAAAACGGCCCGAGGCGCGGTTGAAATAGTCGACGTAGCCGTTGGAGAAGGCAAGCCAGAAATTTCCGTCTTCGTCCTCCAGGATTTGGTTGATGCGCCCATCGGAAATGCTGCCTTCGCGCGACGGATCGGGAACGTAGGAGGTGAAGTCGTTGGAGGCACGGTTGTAGCGGCTCATCCCGCCCGTCGTGCCTATCCACAGGTCGCCGTGGCGGTCCTCCAGCATGGCGATGGCGGCGTTGTCGCACAAGGAGGTTGTGTCGCCGTTCTTGTGATAAAACGAGGTGAACGTGTAACCGTCGAAACGGTTGAGCCCTTCGACTGTCCCAAACCACATGAAGCCCTGGCGGTCCTCGATGATGGACAGCACTTTGTCGTGTGACAGGCCGTGGAAACTGGAATAATGGCGAAAGGGAACGAAGGGCTGTTGTGCTTGCACGGCCGGCGAGGGCATCGCGCCGAGCATGATTGCAACAACGATCAATGTATGGCAATACGCGCGCGGCATACAGGGGGAGTTTGTGCTTTGGAAGTTATCAAGTTTTTGTTAAAAACCGCCAAAATCGCCGCCCCGATTTTTCCCGTTGTGTACGCCATTTGACGAGCGGCGATGTGATCTCCCTGGATGTGACCGGCTTCGCGCCAGAAGGCACCTGCTTACCCAGCCAAAGGGCTCGTCATGGGTTAGATATAATTTTCCGATCAATATCTTGAGCTATTTTTTGTGCATCGCGCGCAATTTCCCGGATCTGGCCCGTGGGTGAAATCCAGAATCCGCAAAAATACAGGCCGTCTTTGCCAAAATACTTTTGCTTGTCGAGGCTGACGTTCAGATCGCCAAACCGCGTGTGGTCAACTTCGATAATCTCCGCATAGTCTCTATAGTAGCCAATGCCGGCCACGATAGCATCAAAATTGTCACGGCTGCCGTCATCAAATTGAACTGTCTTATGCTGGATGTAGTCGATGTCGCTGCGTACGGTGATGTGCCCCTTTCGAATGTGAGCAATCGTACCAATATCTAATAATGGAACGGATCCGTGTTTTTCAATTTGCTCCAGCGGACCATAGGGTAGTTTCCGGAGACCCAACCTCTCGATGTCTCCAACCAGCAGTCTGATTAACGGTGCATTGAGTTTATCCGCCAACTTCGGGGGGAGGAAGTTCATATACAACGCCAGTTGCAGAATAGGAATCCCAAAGATATCGCGCGGCACCACATTTACGGCCGACCGGACTGACATTGACGGTGTCGCTCCTTGTTCAAATAAGTCCATGGCAATCTCGCAGGCCGAATTACCAAATCCCACTACCAGCACCTTCTGGCCTTTAAAATCCTTGCCGGTTTTATACCCGTAGCTGTGTAAAATTTTTCCAGGAAAGGTTTCCATCCCATTAAAATGGATTGGCTTCGGCTTACCAAACGGACCCGTTGCCACGACGACATATTTTGATTTATAGGTATGGCTTCGCGATTCAGTGACCCAATAGTCACCCTGCTTTCTGACCGACATCGCCTCGGTGTTGAAATCAGGATGGATATCAAACTCTTTTTGATAGTCGGTTAAATAATCGACAACCTGCTGCCGGGAAGGATAAAGTGGAATGGATTTATCAAAAGACTTATACGGCAGCCCGGACAATTTCTTGCTGGTATGCAAATGCAACCGCTCATAATGATTCCTCCAGGCTGGAACGACCTGTTGTTGCTTCTCGATAATGATATACTCTATTCCTCTTTTTTTAAGCGAGGCGGCACTGGCTAACCCGGAAATACTTGCACCGATAATGAGGACCTGCGTTTCTTTTACCATAGTGGACATGTGAAATCTAAAATACCATATGGACTCCAGTTCTGGGCGGCCATACCGATTTTGGGGTAAAACATGATTACCTGGGGTGAAACGGACTAGGGGAGATCCAAAATGGTGGAGCTCTGAAGTTTCTCAGAAACCTATAGGACGTCTCTTGAAGCGTGCCTTTGGAATAATGACTATTCATTAAATGTAATGATGATAATTGCAATTAATTATAAGGCATTGCTAATCGATTAGCGGCCCGAACCAGGATTGCTTGAAGGACGGGGTAGGATAATAGAGCGAAATAATTTTTATTCGCAAGCTTCCGCGCCCCGTGCGACTGGCTCAATGGGGGCTGACAACGGAGAATGTGATTCGTTAATGGGTTCAAAGTGAAACACACGGATAGCGCCTTTGATATTAGTAGAGTCACTGATTTTAATGAATATAGAAATGGAAGGAACAGGGTTGAAATGGTTTAGCAGCGCGTTGGCAATTTTTATTTGTGCCACCGGATGGGGACAGGATACCCTGCGGATAAGTGATTTTTCGTTGGCACCGGGCACGCGCGAAAACGCTGTTGGCATAGTACAGAAGGCGCTGGCGCAGTGCCGGGAGAAGAAGGCACCGGTGTTAATTTTCCCGAAAGGACGATACGATTTCTGGCCGCAATACGCCATTGAAAAACAATATTATGAGTCCAATAGCGATGTCATTGCGCTTCGGCGGTGTGGCATCCTGATCGAGGATATGAAGAATTTGGTGATTGACGGCCAGGGGTCGGAGTTTGTTTTTCATGATCGGATCCAACCTTTTACGGTTGACAGCAGTCAGGATATCGTCATCAAGAATGTTAGCATCGACTGGGAACTACCGATGACGACTCAGGCAGAGATCAAGGAGGTAACCGATAATTACATTGACATCGCCATCAACGTACTGGAATCTCCTTATACTATCGAAGACGAGAAGCTCACCTTCGTTGGTGAGGGATGGAAAAGCGGCTTGTATGGCGTGATGGAATTTGAAAGAGAGACGAAATTGATCGCTCCACAGACAGGAGATGCGGGATGTTTGGGGCCCGACTATGAAGGTTATAAAGCGGAGCAATTGAGTTATGGGCTCGTCCGGCTTCACTACGCCTTTAAAAGAAAGCCCGCCAAAGGAAACTATCTTGTTCTTCGGCACAACGCAAGGGATCATGCGGGCATGTTTATTGTCGACAGCAAGCATGTTTCCATACAAAACCTGAACATGTATAATAACGCCGGGCTTGGAATACTCTCGCAGTATTCACAAGATCTGATGTTCAAAAATGTGAACTCCGTTCCCAACCCTGCCAAGCATCGGATCTTTGCCGGCCACGACGATGGGCTTCACTTTTCAAATTGCAAAGGGTCGATCGTGGTGGACAGTTGCCGGTTTCTTGGATTGATGGATGACCCGATCAACGTCCATGGAACATCGGTGAGAATTGTGGAACGGAAAACGAATAAAACATTGGTTGGCAAGTTCATGCACCATCAGAGCGTTGGTTTCATCTGGGCGCGGGCGGGGGAGAGGGTCGGCATCATCGAAAACAATTCCATGCATACGATCGGTAGCGCTACCGTTGAATCGTTTAAAACGATAACCCCCGAGTTATTTGAAATCACATTCCGGGAACCAGTGCCCACAAGTGTGGTAGAAGGCTACGCGCTGGAGAACCTTACCTGGACGCCGGATGTCCACATCAAGAACAGTTTCTTTGGGAGCAATCGCGCCAGGGGAATTTTGATATCAACGCCGGGCCGGGTGATTATCGAAAACAATACTTTTGAAAGTAGTGGGGCAGCCATTCTCATTGCCGGCGACGCGAATAACTGGTATGAATCGGGGGCCGTTACCGATGTGGTGATCCGGCATAATACATTCAACGACCCCTGCATGACTTCGATGTATCAATTTTGTGAAGGGATCATCACCATTTATCCCGAAGTGCCGAAGCCTCAGGTGGATCGTCCGTTTCATCGGAACATCCGGATAGAAAACAACATCTTCCATCCCTATGATTTTCCGGTGCTTTACGCGAAGTCTGTCGAAGGATTGGTTTTTTCCGGGAACACGCTTATCCGGAGCCATCGTTTCAAACCTTTTCATTCCCGTAAGTCGACCTTTACATTTGAGAACTGTTTGAATGTTCAAGTGATGGGCAATTCCTTTGAGGGGGATGTGTTGGGAAAAAACATCACACTGATCAATACCAGTCGCAAGACCGTTAAAGTGGATAAGCGACAGGGACTAATCATTGAAAAATGATTTGTTTGTAATTCAACCGTAGCCTTCGCGAAGGTGACCGAAGGCTGGTGATAAGTATTTCACACATAGCACACCGTGTGTATTTAATGTGTGAAAAAAAAGAGTGATCCTTGAAGCACCATTTGATATAGGTGCACTATCTTCACAAAATGGAGAAACTCAACATTCCGTCGCGCTGGTATCGCCTGATCCCCATTGCCTTCATCACGTATAGTCTGGCGTATCTTGACCGTGCTAATTTTGGTTTCGGGACCGCCGGCGGCATGACGCAGGACCTGGGCATCGATCAAAGCACGTCTTCGTTGCTGAGCTCGCTGTTTTTCCTGGGTTATTTTTTCTTCCAGATCCCCGGCACGCTATACGCCGTTCAGCGAAGCGCAAAAAAATTGATCTTCTGGTCCCTGATCCTCTGGGGAGCGTTGGCAACGGCCACGGGCATGATCAGCGATGTGAAGGTGCTCATCGTTATCCGCTTCATGCTCGGCGTGGTGGAAAGCGCTGTGATGCCGGCGATGATCATTTTGCTGAGCCGTTGGTTCACAAAGTCAGAACGTTCGCGTGCCAATACCTTCCTGATCCTTGGCAATCCCGCCACGATCCTCTGGATGTCTATTCTTTCGGGATACCTCATTAATTCCGTGGGCTGGCGGTGGATGTTTATCCTGGAAGGTTTGCCAGCGATTGTCTGGGCATTCATCTGGTGGCGTATCGTCGACGACAAACCTGAAGGCGCTGCCTGGCTTACCTCCGGCGACAAGGCAAAATTGCAGTATGCCCTGGAACAGGAACAGCAGAATATCAAGCCGGTAAAAAACTATGCGGAGGCCTTTCGTTCGCGTGTGGTCATCCTGCTGTCGCTCCAGTATGCGCTCTGGAGCGTGGGCGTCTACGGATTTGTTATGTGGCTGCCGTCGATCATCAAAGCGGCGCCGTCTATGGATATCGTCAAAACGGGATGGCTATCGGCTGTGCCCTATGTATTCGCGATCTTGGGGATGCTCACGGCATCTTATTATTCCGATAAGTTGCAGCGACGGAAAGAATTTATCTGGCCTTGCCTGCTGATCGGCGCGGTTGCCTTCTACGGATCCTATCTGACCGGCAGCGATAATTTCTGGCTTTCGTTCGTGCTGCTGACGATCGCGGGGGCCGCCATGTACGCACCGTATGGACCTTTCTTTGCGATGATTACGGAAGTACTCCCCAAGCATGTCGCCGGCGGGGCCATTGCATTGATCAACAGTTTCGGCGCACTGGGCTCATTCGCGGGCTCTTATTTAGTGGGATACCTGAATGGAACAACCGGCGACTTCGGCGCTTCTTATAACTTCATGGCGTCGGCCCTCCTGATCTCGGTGGTGTTGACCGTCGTGGCCGTGAGTGGCGACAACCGTAAAGAAATCGCGCCATCGTCCATTTGAGCGGGCTTTTTCCGATGACAAGGAACAGGGTGGCGAAGCCCAGTGGATTCATTTCAAGCGCCCAAATACGCGACAGGGACAGAAAATTCAGCATTTAGTACTTAGTCTATTGACTTAGTAGGATTTAAAACTATATTTGCACTTCCTATTAAAACGATAGACTTTAATGAGTTACCACCAAAAAAGTGTTTTTTCTGCTGTATTTCTTGCCCTCGCCATTTCGGGATGGGCGCAAAGCGGTGATGGAAAGGGGACCTCTCCAGTGTCCCCCAAAGCTGTTGTGGTTACGGGAAATCGCTTCACCTACAAGCTCGTGCAAAAATGGATTGATGAATATAACAAAATCGCTCCCCAAGCGCAGATCATCATTGAATCAAGAGGCTCGAGCGATCCGGCCAAGTTTGACATACTGACCGAAGTTTATACCCCGGATCAGGAGACCAGCAAGACGAGAGAGTATTTATACGTTGGAAGGTATGCCGTCCTTCCGGTGGCAACCGCTAAATCTGCGTTCGCCAATTATTTCACGGATAAAGGACTCACGGCAGAACTGATCAAGCAAATTTTCTTTAACGACATGTTTGCCGATAAAGAGAAACAGGAAGATATCAACGCGCCCTATACCATCTATACCCGGCAGCAGAAGGCCGGGGTTCCCCTGGTATTCGCGAAGTATTTCGGGTATCAACAAACGGACATCAAGGGGACCTCCATTGCCGGATCCGATGAACATTTGCTCAAAGCGTTGCTGCGGGATCCCAACGGGGTAACCTATTTACCATTGACCCTGATCTATGATCAGCAAACCCGCAAACCCGTGGAAGGCCTTGCCGTATTGCCTGTCGACCTGACGGGAAACGGGAGGGTGAATGATGATGAAAAATTTTATGTCGACCTGGACAATGCGATTGAACAGCTGGAGAAAAAAAATCCCAGTGACATCAAAAATATTCCTGTTGAATATCTCCACCTGTCGGTCAGTAGAGAGACCGCCAGTCCTGAGGCGATTGATTTTTTGAAGTGGGTAAATGAAAATGGCCAGGTTTATCTTCACCAGTTTGGCTATCTCCTGCCGGAAGCGAAATATTTCCAGAAAGAGAAATTTGTTGAATTCGCCGCCAAACGTAATCACTGATGCGTGTTATGGGAAACACCCGAAATCAAATCATACTGCACGCAGCAATAAAATGCCGTGAAACATTCAACCTTAACCCCCCAATTATGAAGATGTGTATACGCTGTTGTTGCTGTCTATAGTGCGCACCTTCTAGGAGCCACTACCCTCGCAGCATGGCAAAGCCAGCATGATATCCCAGGTCCATGCATCAAGTCCACTCCAGGACGGGTTTATGCTCGACATCTCCAGGCATATCTTATGACGCGTCGTCACAGACGATTCGACGGTTCGTGCTGATCAATTAATCTCATAATCTCCATCTAAAACCCATCTAACGATGATTAGAAAATTACAATTTGTTTTCGCGTTGACCGTCTTTGCGACCATGGCATCGGCACAGAATGCGATCGTCGGTGTAGTGAAAAACAACGACGGCTCGCCCATCGCCGGAGCTACGGTGCTGGTGAAGGGCGCCAGCAACCTCTACGCCATAACCGACAGCAACGGTCAGTTTAGTCTCACCCCGCCCAAAGAAACCCCTTTTACACTCCGGGTTAGTTTTGCTTCCCACCAAACCAAGGAAGTTCAAATCTACGAACTAAGCGATGAGCCCCTGGAAGTAATTCTTAGCAATGAAAATCTACTTTCAGAGTTGGTTGTTACGGCCAGAAGGCGGAGTGAGGCTGCGCAGGAAGTTCCGATACCCATTTCCATTGTAGGGGGACGGACCATTGAACAAACCGGCGCATTCAATGTAAATCGCGTCAAAGAACTCATCCCATCCGTTCAGCTCTATTCCTCGAACCCGCGTAACACGGGGATCAACATCCGTGGCCAGGGTTCCCCGTTCGGGTTAACCAATGACGGTATCGATCCGGGCGTCGGCTTCTATGTGGATGGAGTCTATTATGCGCGTCCCGCGGCAGCAACCCTTGATTTTATTGACGTAGAGCAGATCGAAGTATTGCGTGGTCCACAGGGCACGCTGTTCGGAAAAAACACCACAGCAGGAGCCTTTAACATCACGACGCGCAAGGCGAGTTTTACGCCGGGCGCAATGTTCGAGGTAAGCTATGGAAACTACGGGTACGTACAGGCGAAAGCTTCAGTCACAGGACCATTGACCAAAAAATTAGCGGCGCGTGTTTCCTTCTCCGGTACGCAACGCGACGGGGTGATTGATAATGTCGTCACGGGTCGCCCCACCAATGACATTAACAATATCGGCGGTCGCGCACAGCTGCTCTATACGCCTTCCAAAAGTACTTCCATCACCTTATCGGGAGACATCACCCAACAGCGCCCGGACGGCTATGCGCAGGTGGTGGCTGGCGTAGTGGAGACTAAACGTGCGCCATACCGGCAGTTCAATGCCATCATTGCTGACCTGAATTATGCATTGCCAACGACAAATGCTTTTGATCGCAAGATAGACCACGACACGCCCTGGAAATCAAACAACGACCTCGGTGGTGCATCCCTTAATATCGATTCAAAAATTGGTCCCGGGACACTCACGTCTACAACAGCGTATCGCTACTGGAACTGGGATCCGTCCAACGACCGGGATTTCACAGGGCTGCAAGTTTTAGCGAAGTCTCAAAACCCTTCGAAGCATCATAGCTGGTCGCAGGAATTTCGCTATGCCGGTGAATTTTCAGAACACCTGAGCGGCGTGGCCGGTTTATTCTATCTCAACCAGGAAGTGACCGTCGACGGTACTGAAGAGTCTGGAAATGCGCAATGGCGCTTCTCACAAAGCTCGACCAGCGCGCTTTGGAAAACTCCCGGGCTTTTCGAGGGATACGGCATCCGGACAAACTCTTCCATCAAGTCGACCAGCGCGGCATTTTTTGCCAACCTGGATTGGGCGGTTACCGAAAAGCTGCACGTATTGCCCGGCATCCGATTCAACTACGATAAGAAAGATGTTTACTACAACAGAACAACCTACGGCGGGCTTGATACAGCCACCTATGCAGGCTCAAAGGCCGACAAGGTAGCCTTGCAAGGTTTTAAAAATGGTGTTTACAGCGCCCAGTTCTATGAGTCAAATGCCGACGAAAACAATTTCACCTATCAACTCACCGTGGCCTACCATGCCAATAGTCGCATCAACGCATTTGCCACCTATTCCACCAGCTACAAACCCGTGGGTGTGAATGTGGCCGGTCTTCCTACCGTGAATAATGCACCGGCCACTGACCTGGCCGTCATCAAACCCGAAGACGTAAAGCATTTTGAAGTGGGCGTCAAAACAACACCGACCGACAACTTCACGTTGAATGTGGTGCTACACAACACCGACATTGATGACTATCAGACCAACGTCCAGTCGCCGGAACTTGGTGTAAACCGGGGCTACCTTGCCAACGCAGAGAAGGTGAATGTACGTGGTGTGGAACTGGACGCCAACATTAAAGCCAGCAGCCATTTCTCGTTCTACGCCTCTGCTGCCTATACAGAAGGTACCTATAAGAAGTTTACCAATGCGCCGCTTCCCTTGGAAGAAACCGGCCTGACGGTAGACGGACAGCAAGTTGCCTTTAAAGACATTTCGGGCAGTGATCTGCCGGGCATTTCCAAATGGTGTACGTCCGTGGGCGGTGAGTTCACAACACCGGCGAAGTTCCTGCGTCAGCCCGGGGCATTCTTCCTTGGGCTGGACACCTATTACCGTTCTGAATTTTCCTCAAGTCCTTCGCCGTCGGCATACCTGAATATCGATGGCTACAGCATACTCAATGCACGGGCGGGATTTCGCATCACAAACGGCACATCGTTCTACGTGTGGGCACGCAATCTGGCCAACACGGATTATTATGAGCAGTTGCTCGTGGCAGGCGGAAATGCCGGTCAATACGCCGGTGTTATCGGAGATCCAAGGACCTATGGCGTAACGCTCAGGTACTCCTTCTGATCGCGGTAAAGTATACAATCAGCGGATGGGCAAACGCCTGTCCGCTGATTTTTTTTATAGACACCCTGTCCGGCGGCCTTCCAATCCGCCTGCGCAATTTATCATCAAGCGCCAACACGATGTGCGGGAATGTATGACGCAGCTGTAGGCTGTTGGGAGTGCTATTTGCTCACCGGGGACCACCGTTTACTCAAATGACAATTTAAAAAGGAAAGGTTTTAGCATATTGGTAGCATCATTTCAATGTGCCACGATGACTGAAGCCGATACATCCTGAACACTACCCTATGAGATGCCACAGATCTCATCTCCTTGTATGATACGCCAGCTTGTTTATCAGGCTATAGTGGATTGGCAATCATTTGTCATGGCTTGGTCTGCATTTCAACGACTCTTATTCCAATGCATACCGGGGGCTTTTTGATGGATAGTTTTGCCGATCACACCAATTTATCAGTAAATTACAGAGGGTGACATTCACTACAATCAACGAAGGTCTATTTTGCATATCCTGATGAATATGCTGAACACACGTCAAATAGCAATCTTGCTGTTGTGCTTTTTTTCCATCGTTCATGGGGTACAAGCACAGCATACGTTGCGTATCGAAGTCGATGATTTTCTTAAAGCCAGAAATATTTTCTTATCGGGCAGCATCAACCACTGGAGCCCCAACGACAAACACTATCAACTTAAGCGTATCAATTATTTCAGAACAGAGATCACGCTATACAACTTGCCTGCGGGGCAATATGCTTTTAAGTTAACCAAAGGCAGCTTTGAAACCGTTGAAACTACCGCCAAAGGAGAAGACATTCCAAACCGGGTCATAAACCTCCATAGTGATACCACCGTTTTATTTGGTGTTCAGGGCTGGAAAGATCAAGCGACCAGTCCGGAGCGTTTTACAGACTCCGCCCGCCTGGCGCACGCACTTGACAAGGGATTTCAATACCTGAAAACCAATACGGATAGCAGTTTCAAATATGCGCTGGAAACCTTTGCGTTATCCTCAAACGTGAGCCCTGAGATGAAAGCCTACGCCACCAATCTTCAAGGTGAAGTGCTGTTACAACTTGGCAATACGGAGAAAGCCCTGGAATTATTTAAAGAGGGTCTCCATATCCGGTTAGTGCTGAATAGCCCGATGGATTCGGGTTCGATTTCATTCCTCTATAATCAGGTAGGCGATGTGTATTGGCACCTA
The DNA here is from genome assembly GCA_036525235.1 of Chryseolinea sp. Taxonomy (GTDB): domain Bacteria; phylum Bacteroidota; class Bacteroidia; order Cytophagales; family Cyclobacteriaceae; genus Chryseolinea. Next base: position 31,856 of record DATDAV010000285.1, read on the forward strand.
AAAGACACCGTCCAGGCTGTTGAGAACTACCGCCTTTCGATGCGGTGGACTCCAGCTTTTGCGTATTTCCATCCGCTTCATGAAGGAATCTGCAACAGGTTGTGTAATATGGGCAGGGCTTGCCTCGCTCATAATCTAATCGATTCCGCAAAATGGTACGCCACCCAATCGGCTAAGGTCGGTGATCGAATTTCTTCTATTACGGATTTGTTTTGGGGAGATATCGCGCAAAGGGAATCAAAGCTTCCTGCAGCCATGCAATATTTTCGATCCTCCGCACGGTTGGCCTTACAGCATGATCACAATCTTGACATTGGATTGCAGTCTTGTCAACGCATGGCGCAGGCTTTTGTGGCGATGCATCAGCGTGATTCGGCAATGGTCTATGCGAGACGTGCCTTTGCCATAGCCAATGCACTGCAGGAGAACACCTCCATAAGCCGAAGCGGTCTCGCACTGGCCAACCTATTCCGGGACCATGGCCTTTACGATAGTGCTCTCTTTTATCAACAAAAAGTAATAGAATCTCTCGAGAGGCAGTTTAGTGATGAAAAAGAGCGGCAAGCACTGAACACCTATTTCAACGAAAAAATCAGAGAGCAGGAGGTTGCTGCAAAAAAGAAAGAATACTATTCTACGCTTTGGCTATATGTCTTGTTTAGTGTTTTGTCTGTTTTGGTGCTGCTGGCAATTTTTTACCGTATAAAATTAAAATCCAGCTATGATAAAAGAATGAAAGAAATTGAAATGCGGGCCCTGCGTGCGCAGATGAACCCCCATTTTATTTTTAATTGCCTGGGGAGTATCAATCGCTACATTGTGAAAAGCGATACCAAGACCGCCTCCAACTATCTGACTAAATTCGCAAAACTGATACGGCTGATTCTGGATAATTCATCCAGTGATCACATCAGTCTGGGTGCCGAGATACAGACCCTGCAACTCTATCTGGATATGGAATCGTTGCGCTTTGACGGCGGTTTTGATTACGAGATAGAGCAGGGTGAAAATCTTAAAGAGGATCATATCAGTTTGCCTTCCATGTTAATACAGCCCTATGTTGAGAATGCTATCTGGCATGGATTGTTACAAAAGGAGGAAAGGGGCAAGCTGTGGATCCGGTTTAAAAAAATAAACGGGCACACGTTGCAAGCTGAAATTGAGGACAACGGCATTGGCAGAAAAAATGCTGCGGAACTAAAGAGTAAGAATGCCATCACGCAAAAATCGTATGGTATGCAAATCAGCAGTGATCGTATCAAAATCATCAACAATCTCTATAAATTGAATAATTCCGTTACCATTCACGATCTTGTTGATGAAAGGGGAGAAGCCTCCGGGACCAAAATAATTTTGAAAATACCCGTATCGTGATCAAAGTAGTTTTAATAGACGATGAGAAGAATGCGCTGGAAATGCTGGAGTGGCAATTGCAAACCTATTGCCCGCAAGTGGAAATTGTGGCCATGGGTAACACCGCTGATAAAGGTATTGAAGCCATTCAAAGACACACACCGCAGCTTGTTTTCCTCGATATAGAAATGCCGAAGAAGAATGGCTTTGAGGTGTTGCAGGCTTTTGCCAATCCTTCCTTTGATGTTGTTTTCACTACCGCGTATGACCAATTTGCGCTTAAAGCATTCCGGTTTGCTGCACTGGACTATTTACTTAAACCGATCGATGCCGACGATTTGGTGAACTGCTTGAAACGGTATGAACGAAAAGTTCAAAGTAGCTTTAAGCAACAATTGGATATTTTGATGCAGCAATATCAGCAGCCCAGTACCCTGCCGGAGAAAGTCAGCTTCGCGACGCAACAAGCTGTTCATTTTATCAAGCCAGAAAGTATACTCTATTGTGAGTCTGACGGAAATTATACGACGTTATTTTTTCTGGATAATACGAAGTTAATGGTGTCTAAAACTTTGAAGGAAGTAGAGGAGGTATTAATGCACTATCACTTTCTGAGAATCCATAATTCATTTCTGATTAACCTGAGGCATGTGAACCGTTACGTAAAAACAGACGGTGGTTCCATTGAAATGGTAAGCGGTGCGCAACTCCCCATTTCCCGTCAAAGGAAGGATGCCGTGATTCAAATCCTGAATTTATAATCCCGGAGCCGTTAGCCCGGCTATCAACGTCAGTGTTACTTCCTGTTTCCAGGAAGTAAATAATAAACCATCTCTGCCAATTGTTCATCCGGATGTGCCGTTTGCTCAAACGGCAAGTTTGATCGGAAGGTATTGTCGAAATTAGTTCACGTAGAAAACGATTGTCAATAACTAAACCGTAACTACTATGAGACGAGTAATTTCTTGCGTACTGTTTTTTTCAATGGCCTATTTGGTCCTGTCATGCAACAAGGAAAAACCATTGCACGCTTCGGCTCTTACTGCATTAGATAGTGTGGAGCAAGCGATGTTTGATGCCACATCCAATGGCGATTCTATGGCATTCAGGAAACTTTGTGGCACGGATTATTTCACCATCAACGCCAATGGTGAAGGCCACACGCTGGAGGAGACTATACCGTATGTTCCCCGGTTCAAAGGTTCCACCAGTAAGTTAAGCGAACAACGTCAGCGTGTTTACGGGAATTTTGTATTGAGAAATGGCCGGCTCAAAGCCTATATGAATGGCCAGCAAGTAGCGGAGGCATTGTACTCCATCGGTTGGCTATATCGTGATGATCGCTGGCAATTCGTGCATTGGCAGGGCACGCTGACGGGGATGATGTTAGCGCCGCTGGCCGATAAGGTAAATCTGGAACCTCCTCCGCTGAAGTAGCAGACGTCTGGACTATATCCCGGTTTTTATGGAGGGAGCCTTATCCATGTTGACACGCGCAATTTTGTTGACACTGGAACAGCAACGAATACGCGCTAAACCTTTGCGATTCACTTGCCGGTTTACTATATTCCATAGCCCGTCGATCTTCGACTCAATCAATCGTTTGCTCTGGAAAATGATGTACGTGAGACGCCCTTGCAGCGTTCGGTTTTGTCGATGTATAGTGAAGTAAGCAATACCACCGTTACCGAGCCGTGGGTGATTTGTGCCGGCGTTGTTGTGCGTGACCCATTCGGAAAAACTGTGGCATCCCCTTAAATGGGGCTTCTATCGTCTTGTCACAAGTCCATATATAAAAACCCTCAAAAACCCCGTCCATGATTAAGAACTTTTTATTGATCACCGTCCGCGCGTTCCGGCGAAACGTGATCTTCTCCCTCATCAACGTTGTCGGCTTGGCCATCGGCATCGCCACTTCGTCGCTCATCTTTATGTATGTTTTCGATGAGCTCACCTACGACACTATTCATCCCCGCCACGACGCCCTTTACTCGCTTGGCGGCACCATCACCGACAAGAATGGAAACCGGGAGTCGTTTGGCGCTGTGCCGGGCGGATACCCCCGCGAGCTCAAGGCAAAATTCGGGAACATCGAAAGCTATACACGCCTGCTCATCACCGGCTTCCCGCACTCGATCCACGATAAACAAACCGACAAGATCATCCTCAACCAGGACGGCGATCTCTATTGGGTAGAGCAATCGCTAGGCGACATCCTCTATGTGCAAATGATCGACGGCGCCAACCCCTCCAAGGCGCTGGAACACATCAACAGCATGATCATCTCGCGGTCGGCGGCCAAGGCACTTTTTGGCGACCAACCGGCTATGGATAAGCTGCTCACCATTAAACATCCCTTTACGACGTTCGGCAAGGAAGTGGAGTATCAGGTCACGGGCGTGTTCGAGGACTATCCGGCCAACACGTTTTTCAGGCCCAAGTATCTGTTGAATATGAACGGGCTGAAGACAACCTACGAAAGCACCGGCGCTAACTTTGCCGATGCCATGGAGAGCAACGGCCTGGCCGGGAATTTCTTCTTCACCTTCCTGCATATGCCCGGCGACGCGCCCATGGACGCCATGAACGAGGAATTGAAGCGGTTGGCGCTCATCACCCAGGAGTCGGATTCCGCTTTTCGCGCCGAAGGAAATAAAATCGGGGCGGTGATCCGACCTTTCGACGACATGCATTTCGATTCGCAGATCAACTGGGCGGTGTTCGAAGCGCCGGGCAACCTGCAAACCGTGTACACGCTCTCGGTGATCGGCGTGCTGATCCTGGTGATTGCCTCCATCAACTACATGAACCTGGCCACAGCCCGCGCCGGCACCCGCGGCAAGGAAGTGGGCCTGCGCAAAACACTGGGAAGCCGGCGCCGCGACATTGCCTTCCAGTTCATCCTCGAATCAGCGCTCAACACCGGATTGTCTTTGTTACTAGCGCTGATCTTCATCGTCATCGCCCTGCCGTACTTTAACCAGATTGCCGACAAGCACTTCGACGTCCTGAGTCTTTTCAACCTTCGTTTTGTATTGGGGCTGCTGGGCATCGTGCTGGTGGTGACCGTGCTCGGCGGTAGCTACCCGGCATTTTACCTTTCAGGATTTAGACCCACCGAAGTGCTCAAGGGCAAGGCCGTGGGCAAGGGATCGGAGTTGCTGCGACGGGCGTTGGTCACCTTTCAGTTTGCTGCTGCGGTTATTCTTTCGGTGTCGTCTATTATCATCTTAGGCCAGATGGATTTCATACAACAATCGAAATTGAATGAAAACGGGCAGCACATTCTTTCCGTGCGCTTTGGGACGGTGGCACCGAACGAAAAGTATCCGGCGCTAAAGAACGAACTATTGCAAGACAAAGACCTGACCTTCGTGACCATGAGCAACCACTTGCCGCGCCACGATTATTTCGGTGGCATGGACAACACATTCCGCTTTACGGAAATAGATGACAAAGAATACCAGTGGGCCAGGATGAGCACCGACTTCGATTTCTGCAAGGCCTTCAACCTGCAGATCGTAGCGGGCCGCGATTTCGACAACAACATCCCGTCCGATTCGAACACGGTAGTGCTCAATGAAAAAGCCGTTAAAGTGCTCAACAAAACCAACGAAAGCATTTTGGGCATGCAGGTCGACAATGTGTTTATGAAAACCCGCAGCACGGTGATCGGCGTGGTGAAAGATTTTCCGTTTCAGTCGGCCTACCATGCTATCAATCCCCTGGTGATATCGCCACGCTTACGCATGCAGGACCGCATTTTATACGTGCGTCTCCCGGAGAAGGGCATGGCCCAGAAAGTGCGCGCCATCGAGGCAACCTGGAAGAAAGTGATGCCCGGCGTTGGCTTCGACTACTGGTTTATCGACGATGAGTTTCGGAAATTATACAAAAAAGAAAACCAGGTGTCGGGTCTCGCAAAATGGTTTTCGCTACTGTCGCTCTGCATTACGATCTTGGGGTTATACGGCTTCTCCTCCTTCATGGCCGAACAGAAGACACGCGAGATCGGCATACGCAAGTCGCTGGGGGCATCGTCACTGCAGATCGTCGTGTTGCTGATCACCACATTCCTGAAGATGTTTGTGATCGCCATTCTTATCGCTTTGCCGGTCACCTGGTATTTCAGCCAACAGTGGCTCAACACGTTCACGTTCCGCATCGACCTTACCGCGATGCCTTTCATCGTCGGTGCCGGCTTAGTATTTCTGTTGATGATCTTTACGGTAGGCTACGAGTTGCTGAAGGCGTCGAAGGCAAATCCGATAAAGGCATTGAAGCATGAATGAGCGTGGGGGAGGTGCGGGCATTTCGGCGGCATCGCCAAGGTTTTAGAAAGTGTGTAGCAGTTCCAGGTGATGGGCTTGGGGATACCTGAATTTGTTTAGTATTCAACTTCGGAATGGACTACATCGGAATTTCCGATACAGCAATAAATTGTTAATTTCGTTGCAACCTTTAACCTGTTGACCGTGTCAGAAAAGAAAACCTACCAATGCCCTATAGACTACTTCTCACCGTTGTGCTCCTGAGCGCTTGCTACGGCATCTCAGCACAAAACCGCCAAAAATTCATCTCTTTAGAAACCGGATATGCCTTCATCGACTGTCAGGCGGTCGTTCAGGATTATTTACGAGCCGACAGGTCGCTCGCCTATAATTATGATTCCCACACCTACGCCAGGGACGTAGAGGGCACCATGTATAAGTTTCATGGTGGCGTGAGGGTTGAGCTCCGGTCGAAGAACAATAAATTTGGCTTTCTGACGGGGCTGCGATACACACAGCTTTCGAGCGCCATCCGACGCACCGGTTCACTGGATTATTTCTACGTCCTTTATGATCAATCGGGAACGACGACGGAATATTTAAGAGTAAAGGAGATCAAGCAGATGTCGAGCTATCTTGGCGTACCGCTGGAGGTCCGGTTCTATCCCCTTGAGCCGCGAAGGATAACCCTGTATTTTTTTGCGGGAGGTGAAACCGGATGGCGCGTGGCTACAAAAAATAAGATAGAGTTCAGCAACGCGGCGATGAACCCGTATGCATCCGGAGTTTCAGAAATTGCCGGTGGTGGCAAGTCGTTTTACGGCGCGGCTTATGCCGGGGCTGGAGTTACCGTTGGAAAACAAAAACCTTTGTTCAGCCCTCGCCATTTCATTGCCGGTGGTTGTTTCATCCTGGTCAACTTTGAATTCTCCGGAAGCTGGCTTCGGTTTTAATCTTCAAATTCAAAAATCTTTCTAAGCCAACGACTATGAAAAATCTATTCGCCCTCATCGCCTTGGCAAGTTTGTTGAGCTGCAACAACGACGCGGAACTGAGAAAAACGGTCAGCATTCCGGATACACAGTTCCCGGAGTTGCCGCAATATTCAGAGTGGGGATACAATACCTTTGGAGCGTACTATGGCCGCCAGCCGTTTGTGGCCAATAACAATGACGTACCGTTAGTGATAACCAATCACGACAATGTTACGGTCTTTGCCTTCAAGGGGCAGCTTGGTCAATACTCCTATTCTTCAAATGCCAGTCCTTTCTTATTGACGCTGACCTTCTCCGAATTTCATCCTGAAACATTTGAGGACCTCCTGGCGCTAAATGAAACGTCCTTTGATCTAACCGATCCTCAAATTGCCATCGAAATAAAGGATGCGAACAATGTCATTCATTCCGCCGAGATTCTCGAGGGGCAATTCCAGGTCAAACGCGCGCAGTTGTTGCTGGTCGACAAGGAAAAACAAGAAGTGATCTTATCAGGCGTTTTTGACTTCCAGGCCATTTTCGACGGGGAGGCGGTATCGGTTTCTGAGGGAAGGTTTGATATCGGTGTGGCTCCCAACAATTTTTTCAAGTACTGATGTAACGTAGAGATTCAGAGGTCTCAATCGCTAGTGCTATAAGACGGGTTTGTTTGAAGTACTAATGGAAAATCCTACTGAGCAAGGCTGTTGCTTCAATCTTGTTTCATGAAACATGTCGGCCATTTTTTATAACCCCATGGCCATGTCTTTTGTGGCCAAATTCCATGACGTCTACTTTTACTTGGTCGTCCATTTTTTTTCGTTAAGAAAAGCCTTTTACCCCGTCGGTAGAATCGATCACTAAATTCGTCTTTGTTTTGTCCGCCGGAAATGAGTGCTGTCACGAGAAATTCCTCTTTATTAATTTTATTTGATTGTTCGTCAATTGAAAGTACTAAGGAGTCGGACTTACCAACGCTTGACAATGTGTCATAAACGCCAATAAACTTAAGCGTGAGTGTTTTTCCTGAAACAGTCCACTGTCCTGTTGCCCAAACATGGATGAGATCAAATCTCCAATCTGACCTAAAGGTTGAGTCTTTCTTTAATTCCAAGCTATGTCCAAAGTAGTCCTGATATTTTCCTGCGAATCCTTGTCCGCTAGTCGTTATGCGAACGATAGTCAGAATTAGTACTATGGTTATTTTCATCTTGTGTCAGCAAATTGGGCACAACTCCATAGACACCAAAACATTGATTTTCCATACACTATAAGAAAGAAAAAGGTGCATGTAGCCATATTCAAATTGATGGCTGCATTTGGTAGATGTAAGCAAGACTGTTTGAATATTATAAGAGGTAATATTTTGAACACAAAAATTTTTGGCGGCCCGCTATACCATCCGGTTGAAATTTGCGAGTCTTTTTTAAAGCCAAATCCGAGATCTGTGATTTTGTCGCGTTGAATTGCAAACGATTTCTGTTCAGCCGGGCCGACTAAAAACTTCTTCCAGGGCCGTTCAAAACTTTTAAAATCTTTCCCAAAAAGCACGCCGTCAAACATGGGAATGGCGGGTGGCGGGTCCGATATGAAGTTGGAACATCTTGTCTTAAATTGAGACTTGTCATCATCCGGCACCTTTCAAAAACAAAATCTACCGCTGATTTAGAGCGAAGCCGGGCCTCAGGGCCGCCGTTGTCTTAAGAAATGTGACGTTATTCAATAAAAATAGTACGTCAGCATGCAGTACCTATCGGGATTCATTCTTATATTCGATTTAGATTTTTTATGGGACCGTCTGTTTTGGAGGCAGCCGGGACCATTTCAGGACTTTAACATTTTTTTGTCCCAAAAAAGAAACTTTTTTAACCTTGTCTACAACTCTTCCGCTGCCGGTAATGTGTGTTTTTTGATTCCCTAGGGGTGTTTCATGGGTTTGTTTTTCTTTTGGTACAGGCCTTGAACCTACGCACCTAACCTATTAACACCCTCTATGAGTACTGTAAGGTTTGCACGGCTGCCCCATAGGCGCGTGCGAAAGTTTGCAAGACCGGGACGCCGACTTCCCCTTCACAAGACCGGCTTTTACTTCGCGCTGTTTGTATTGTTCTACTTGCTTGCCACCGCCGAAGCCGACGCGCAGTGGGTGACGGGCTACACGTACAAAAGCAAGATCACACTGAACGGATCACAAATCTGCGGCGGCGGCACCCACACAAATTTTCCCGTGCTGGTGCAGCTCACGGCAAATTTCCTGAAAGCCGCTCCCACCGGTTTGGTGACCAACGCCAACGGCTATGACATCATCTTCACGGCCGCCGATCAAACAACCATCCTCAGCCACCAGGTTGACTATTATAATAGTGCTACCGGCACGTACTCCGCCTGGGTGAACATTCCTTCATTGGCAGGTGGTGCCGATGCAGACATTTACATGTACTATGGCAACGCAAGCATCGTGGCCGATCAATCGACCACCGCTACATGGAATGCCAACTACCGCACCGTATATCACTTCGAAAACAATTCGTTTGCCGACGCGACGGTCAACGCTATAAACGCTACAGACAACGGCAGTGCGAACATCACCGCTAAAATCGGCGAAGGCCGCGACCTCGACGGCGTTGACGATTATATTCAAAGCGCCAGCAACGACCTGGCCACGGCAAACAACTTCACGTTATCAGCCTGGTTTAAAGCCGACGCCACTACACCCGGTCATATTTTGTGGCAAGGGTTGGGCTCTGAAAATGGATGGGGCAACGGCGTAGGCGGTGCGCAGGAAATGAACGTGAGTATGGGCACCTGTTGCCCCGGCAGCGTAACACAAAATGATAACCTCTCCTTCTTTTTAGGCGACCGCGAAGAACAGGCATCTCCCGACGGTATGACCGCCGAAACACCGTTTACAAACACCACCGATTGGCAGCATGTCGTGGCCACCATTTCCAATCTTGATACGTCCCCGGTGGCACAGCTGTTTTTGAATGGAACCCTGATCGCCACCAACACGGGTGTGGCGGGGACGATCACCGCCCGCAACTTGTGGAACACCAACCTGCGGATCGGTCGCCCCGGCATAGCATCGCGTTTCTTTAATGGTAAGGTGGACGAAGTACGCGTGGCCAACGCCGTGCACTCGGCCGATTGGATATGTACCGAATACAACAACCAGAACACACCGTCCGCATTCGTCAGTCTGACGCTGCATGCGCCTGTGCTGGCATCGATAGAAGCAGGCGCGCTGAGCGTCGCGGAAGATGCAGCAGCGGTTGCCATTACATCGTCGCTTACAGCCACTGATTGGGACAACGCTACGGCACAAGGAGCTACCGTCCAGATCACCTCAAACTATATGAGCGGTGAAGACGTGCTGGCGTTTACCAATGCCTTTGGCATAACGGGGACGTTTAATGCCGGCACGGGGACGCTCACGCTGGCCGGCAGTGCCACCGTGGCCGACTATCAGGCAGCCCTGCGCACGGTCACCTATCAGAACACCAACACCGGCAATCCGTCTACACTCGCGCGTACGGTTAGCTTCCAGTTGAACGATGGCAACGCCAACAGTGTCGCTGCGACAAGGAACATCACCATCACCACGTCGAACGATGCACCGGTGCTGGCCAACATAGAAGCTGCGCCGCTTGCCTTCACGGAGGGGCAGGGTGTCACGGCCCTTTCGGCTTCCATCACCCTAAGCGATGTGGACAACGCAAATGTGTCGAGCGCTACGGTGCAAATTACCGGCAACTATTTGACCGGCCAGGATGTGCTGGCGTTTACGCCGGCTATGGGTATCACCAGTTCATTCGCAGCCGGCAGTGGTACGCTTACACTCAGTGGTTCGTCATCGGTGGCCAACTATCAAACGGCGTTGCGTTCGGTTACCTATAACAACGGCAGTGCCACCCCTTCGGTGCTTACACGCACGGTAACCTTCCGCGTAAACGACGGCACAGCCAACAGCAACACGGTGACGCGCGACATTAGCGTGACGGCCGTGAACAACGCACCGGTGCTGGCCGCGATGGAAGTGGGCGCGCTCACCTTTGCGGAAGGTGCAGCGTCGATCCAGATCACCAATGCCACCACGGTAGCCGACGCGGACAATACCACGATCAGCAGCGCGACGGTGCAGGTAACAGGTAATTACCTGGGTACGGAAGATGTGCTTTCGTTTACCAATACGGCGAGTATTACCGGGTCGTATGATGCCACGACCGGTACGATGACCTTGACTGGAGTAACAACGCTGGGGAACTATCAATCGGCATTGCGCGCCGTACGGTATCAAAACACCAACACCGGCAATCCGTCCGGCCTGGCACGCACCCTAAGCTTTCGCGTGAACGACGGCACAAGCTGGAGTAACATCGTAACACGCAACATCAACATCACCCCGCTCAACGATGCACCGCTCCTGGCAAATATTGAGGCGGCTGCGATGGCTTACTCGGAAGGGCAGGCCGCTACAGCCCTTACGGCGTCGATTACCGCTACGGATGTGGACAATGCAAACCTGAGCAGTGCCACCATCCAAATCACGACCGGCTTTTCCAGTGGACAGGATGTGCTGGCCTTTGCAGGCATGCCGGGTATTACGGGTTCTTTCAGCGGTAGCACGCTTACACTTTCGGGGGTGGCTACTGTGGCCGACTATCAGGCCGCCTTGCAATTGGTAATGTATCGCAATTCGAACAGTAATAATCCTTCGGCCGCTACACGCACGGTTACGTTTCGTGTAAACGACGTTCTGGCTAATAGTAACATAGTATCGCGCAACATCATCTTTACTGCGGTGAACGACGCGCCGGTGTTGGCCGCCACCGAAAGCACGGCGGCTACATTCACCGAAGGCGCTGCATCCATACAAGTAACAGGCGCTACCACGGCTGTGGATGTGGACAGCAACATTACCGGCGCCACCATTCAGATAACGGGCAACTATTTGTCTACGGAAGATGTGTTGACGTATACACCCGTGACAGGGATCACCGGCACCTTCGACGCCCCGACCGGTACCATGACACTTGCGGGCTCGGCTGCGGCTTCCAGTTATCAAAATGCCATTCGTAACATTCGATATCAAAACATAAACGTAAACAACCCTTCTGCGCTGCAGCGCACCGTGAGCTTTACCGTGACCGACGGAATAGATAACAGTAACACGGTCGCCCGCAACATTAATGTGAATGGTACGAACGATACGCCCGTCCTGGCCGGCATTGAAGTGACCTCTTTGGCCTACACTGAAGACGATGCCCCGACGGCGATCACATCTTCCATTACGGTAACCGATGTGGACCTGACCAACCTGGCCAGTGCCACGGTTCAACTGACCACCAACTACGCCAACGGACAAGATGTGCTGGCCTTTGCACCGGCCAACGGCATTACCGCTACGTTCACCACGGGCAGCGGCTTGCTTACGCTGACGGGTTCGGCAAGCATCGCGGACTATGAAGCAGCGCTTCGTTCGGTAACCTACGAAAACACAAACCACTTCAATCCATCCATTCTTACCCGCACGGTAGTGTTCCGGATAAACGACGGCACAGCCAGCAGCAGCCCGATAACGCGCACGATCACGCTGACACCCGTAAACGACGCGCCGGTGCTGACGGCAATCGAAGGCACAACCCTCGCGTATTCGGAAGGCATGGCCGCGACGTCAGTAACGGCAAGCACGACAGCGGCAGATGACAACCCCAACCTGACCGGCGCGGTGGTAAAGATCACCTCGAATTTTGTGAACACGGAAGATGTGCTGTCCTTCACCAACACCGCTTCGATTACCGGTACGTGGGATGCCACCACCGGCACGATGACGCTGACCGGTACGACCAGCGTGTCCAATTATCAAAACGCCTTGCGCGCGGTGCGTTATCGGAACACGAACAACGCCACGCCTTCTCCCGTCACACGCACGGTGAGTTACACCGTGAGCGATGCCGCCTTTAGCAGCAACACGGTGACACGCAACATTACCGTAACGCCGGTAAACGATGCCCCCACAGCCGTGGCCGATCCCGTGTCGGTGAACGAAGAGACAACGCTGGATATTTTTCCGCTCGCGAACGACACCGATGTGGACGACGCGATCGATCCCACTTCCGTAACACTCATCCTTACACCGGCTAATGGCACGGCGACACTGGATGCCGCCACGGGTAAGATCACCTATGTGCCCAATGCAAATTTTAGCGGTACCAACACCATAACCTACACCGTGAAAGATATGACGGGCGCCACTTCCAACGTGGGCACCATTACGATCACCGTAAACAACATTAACGACGCGCCTACTTTCACGAAAGGTGCAGACGTGACAATAGTCGAGGATGCAGGTGCGCAAATTATACCCGGCTGGGCCACCGCGATGAACGACGGAGACCCGTTCACGACGCAGTCCCTTACATTTGTGATCACCTCAGACAACAGTGCGTTATTTTCAGCCGGTCCCAGCATAAACAGCACTACAGGCCAGCTTACCTTCACCACCGCCACCAACAAGAACGGCATAGCGAATGTCACCGTATCCTTGAGAGACAACGGATCAAGCACAGCGCCAAACGTAAACATCAGCGGGCCGCAGACTTTTGTGATTACGGTGTATACGGTGAACGACGCGCCGGTTGCCGGTGCAGACTTTTACAGCACCAGCTCGAACACACCGCTGTCGTCAAACGCGCAGGCCAACGACACTGATCCGGAGGGCAACACAAAAATCTATTCCGCGACCCCCTCGATTCCCCCTGCGCACGGCACCGTGGTGATTCAACCCACCGGAACCTTTACCTACACACCCGATGGAAGCTTTACCGGCACCGACACCTTTACCTACGAGGTGTGCGATGATGGGAACGACAACGGTGTACCCGCATCGCGATGCAGTACGGCGCAAGTGACGATCACCATTAATCCTCCGAACGCACTCTACAACATTGTGGGCAATAACTCCATTCAGTTGTCGTCACACTGCTTCATTCTGACCCAGGCGCTCAACAACCAGCAGGGCGCAGTGTGGAACCGCTTTCCGCTGGACTTGCGCTATTCCTTCGAGCTTAATTTCGATGCCATGTTCAGCGACACGCTGGTGGTGCACGATGACGGCGCTGACGGCATTGTGTTCACGCTGCAGCGCGACGACACGCCCCCACCATTGAATACGCCCGGTTCACCCATCGACGCCCGCGGTTCGGTAGGAGAGTATCTCGGCATTGGCGGCGTGTCTCCTTCGATTGGAATTGAAGTCGATACGTATCAGAATGCGGGCGAGCCGGCCTTTGACCATATCGCGATAAGCCGCGACGGGAGTGTATACAACATTGTGTCGGCCCCCGTGCCTGCGAAGGAAGACGGTACGGGTCCGTTGGATATTGAAGATGGGATGACACACACCGTAAGAATTTTCTGGGACCGTCCGGCCAGCACCTTGCGCGTATTCTTCGACGGCGTGGAACGCACCAGCTATACCGCCGACATCGCCACGGATATTTTTGCCGGCGACCCGACCAATATCTATTGGGGATTTTCGTCAAGCACCGGCGGTAAGAACAACTACCAGGCCGTGTGTGGCATCGACATGGGTATTATTAACGAAGTGCCTTTGACCACAGCGGATGTTGGTGCGGTAAACGAAGATGCCGTATTGAATGGAGCGGGCCTGATGGCCAACGACAGCGATCCCGAGCAGGGAGCGCTGGTGGTGACGGCCGAAATAAAAGCAACGGCACACGGCACGGTGACCATACAGAGCAACGGAACATACATTTACACCCCCAGCAAAGACTACACCGGCAGCGATAGCTTCACCTACCAGGTATGCGACAATTTTTCAACAGCAGGCTGCAGCACCGGCACCGTAACGCTTACGATCGACCCGGTCAACGATGCACCGACAACCTTTGACGACACACCGGTAACCGCTGAAGAAGTGCCCGTGACCATCGATGTACTGGCCAACGACATCGACATCGACGACGCGATTGACATCACGACGGTGGCTATTGTGACCAATCCATCACACGGAACGACAAGCGTGGATGCAGCTACCGGCGAAGTGATTTATACGCCGGCAGCAGATTTCTTTGGAACGGACTCTTTTACCTATTCCGTAAAAGATGGAGTAGGGGCGACGTCCAACACCGCGACGGTAACGGTGACTGTCACGCCCGTGAACGATGCACCCGTAGCAGTGGCCGATGTTTGGGAAGTTATACAAGATACACCAACCGGAATACCGGTATTGAACAACGACCACGACATCGACAGTTCGCTCGACCCGGCTTCTGTCACAATGGTAACAAACCCGACAAACGGAACAGTCACAGTGAACACTGTTACTGGCGCGGTGGTATACACATCGGCAGCGACATACCTGGGAGCGGACTCATTTACCTACACCGTAAACGACATGCAGGGCCTTACCTCAAACACCGTAACCGTAACCATTTCGGTCGTGCCGCCGAATCGGCCACCCATGGCCGTGAACGATGGCCCGGTGACGCACGCCTCCGTGTTGTCCGTGACGATCGATGTGCTGAGCAACGACAGTGATGTAGACAACACAAACGATGAGTTGACGATTATATCGGTTACGCAACCCTCCGTTGGTTTTGTAACCATAGACGGGCGACAACTGGTTTACCAACCTGCGGGCACGGAGTCGGGCACGATAACCTTTACCTATACCATTGCCGATCCCGAAGGACTTACCAGCACGGCCACGGTGACGATAGACTACACGTACATGCCGCTGGCAGTGTCGCAGGGTTTCTCTCCGAATGGCGACAACAACAACGACTACTGGTACATCCGCAGCATTGAAAGTTTTCCACAGAACTCGCTGAAAGTTTTTGATCGCTGGGGAATATTGGTATACCAATCGCAACACTACGACAACATGTCGGTGGTGTGGAATGGGCGCTCCAACACCGGGCAACAATCCGGTAACCTGCTGGACCAGGGTACATATTTTTATCTGCTTGACCTCGGCGACGAATCGAAAAAAATAAGCGGTTATGTTGTCATTGTTCATTAACCGCACCCATCGCTCAACAACGACTATGAGAACCCTCCCGATATTTTTAAAGGATCGCAAGCTTGCCGGTGGGCCCACCGTGGTGGCGCTGGCGCTGATGATGCTGGTGCAGGTTCACAGCCAGGCACAACAGCACCCGATCTATACGCAGTACATGTTCAACGGACTGGTCATTAACCCGGCCTATTCGGGAAGCCATGAGTCGATAACGGCGACGGCTTCGGCACGCTTCCAGTGGACGGGTATACCGGGTGCACCACAAACAGAAGTCCTCTCCATGCACGCACCGCTGGGCTTCTCGCGTTCGGCCGCCGGCTTCGTAGCCGTACACGATCATCTGGGCGTAACCAACCAGACTTCTTTTTACGGCACATATGCATATCGCATACCGGTGGGCAAAAATACAAAGCTCGCCGTGGGTGGCCAGGCCGGTGTTACCTACTACCGGGCCAACTTCAGCGAACTCGACGTGGTAACGCCCGACCAGCGTGTGGACCCCGTGTTTGCCGGCACGGACAGTCGCTTCCTGCCCAACCTCGGCATCGGCGTGTATTTGTACAGCAAGAAATATTATGTCGGCCTGGCGTTGCCTACGCTCATCGACAACAAATGGAATAGCCAGGACCCCGCGACGCGGGCCACACAACAACGCCACTATTTTCTTTCCGCAGGGTATTTGTTCGACCTGGGGCCGGAGGTGAAGTTCAAGCCTAATGTGCTGTTGAAGTGGGTGGAGAACGGACCGTTTCAATATGACCTCAACGCCAACCTGCTGCTGCACGACGTGCTTTGGGTTGGGGTGAGCTACCGCATGCAGGATTCTATCGATGGCCTGCTGGAACTGAACGTGAACAAACAACTGAGCATCGGCTACTCCTACGGCTATCCGACCAACGGATTGGCCGCATTGCAGTCGGGCACGCATGAATTCGTATTGAACTACCGCATCAAACAAAACAAAAACATCGTGTTTTCGCCACGGCACTTTTGATTATGAAAAAGCTAATTTTTCTTACGGTCTTTTGCATCCTGGCCATCACCAGCCTGGCGCAGCACAGCAGCAATGCGTACCGCGACCTCGCCGATTCGCTCTTCCGGCATCATCACTACAGTATCGCCGCGGACTATTATCAGAAGGCGGTAAAGAATTCTAAAACACCGGGCGCCATGATGCTACAGGTGGCGAAGTGCTACCAGAAAGTAAACGACCTGCCGCAGTCCGAGCAATGGTTTGCCAAAGCAAAAAATGGTGGGGCCGTTTTTTCACCAGAAGACACCTATCAGTATGCCCGGGTGCTGATGACGCTGCAGAAGCGCGACGAAGCCGAAGCCATGCTGACCGATCTGCTGGCCAAAGACCCCAACGCATTGCTGGTGCGCAGGGCGCTGATGGATGTAAAA
This sequence comes from Chryseolinea sp., assembly GCA_036525235.1. Taxonomy (GTDB): domain Bacteria; phylum Bacteroidota; class Bacteroidia; order Cytophagales; family Cyclobacteriaceae; genus Chryseolinea. Next base: position 48,901 of record DATDAV010000285.1, read on the forward strand.
TATTTTGAACAGTACTACGAAGACTCCACGCGCTATGAAGTGGTGGGCTTGCCAATCAATACACCCGTGTCGGAGTTTGCGCCGGCGTTTTATAAAGACGGTATCGTATTCTCGGCCGCACAACAGGAAAATTTTTCAAAGAAAAAATACCATTGGGATAATAGCCACTACCTGAACCTGTATTACAGCAGCCAGAAAGATGGTCAGCTTCAGAAACCCGTGCTGTTTGAAAAACAATTGAATACCCGTTTTCACGATGGCCCGGCTGCGTTTTACCAGGGCGATGAGAAAATGATTGTAAACCGCAATCAACCCGTAAAGTCCGAGGACAAACAAGATACCTGGGTGTGGCACCTTTCGTTGTTTGATGCACAGCGTTCGGCAACCGAAAAGTCGGGCTGGGTGGTTACACCCTTGCCGTTCGATCAGCCCCCGTACTCGGCCGCGCACCCCGCAGTGTCGGAAGACGGCAACACGTTGTTCTTCGTGTCCGATAAACCGGGTGGCTATGGAGGCACGGACATCTACCGAAGCACGCGCATACAAGGTGTGTGGACAGCGCCGTTTAACCTTGGCCCTACGGTGAATTCGGTAGGCAACGAAGTGTTCCCTTTCTTTGTAAATCAAACACTATACTTTGCCTCGAATGGTCAAGGTGGTTTGGGTGGCCTCGATATTTTCAAAAGTGACTACACCGTAAACGGTTTCACACCGCCGCAGAACCTGGGCTATCCCGTCAACACAACCGCCGACGACTTTTCCTTTATCACCACCGGCGATCAGTACGCCGGCTACTTTGCCTCGGCCCGCAATGGCAACGACGATTTATTTTCGTTTAAAAAGAAAGTCGACCTCGTGCCTGCCCTGGCGAAAATTTTTGACGGCGTAAACCGACAGCCCCTTGCCGGCGCCAGCGTTCAATTGATGACCTCCAGCGGCGAGGACATTGCGCTGACCGCCGACGAAAACGGAACGTTGCATTATGCATTACCCATGGAAACCGCCTATATGATGGTGGGCGGCAAGGATGGAAAGATCGGCATGACCACCGGACTAGCCGTGCGCGAGGAAGATGAAAGCCACATGACGCACCCCATTCCAGCCTACGGCGACACAAGCCGCATTGCATGTGCCGGCTTCATCAAGAATGCCGATGGCATAGCGCGCCAAGCATCGGTAATTACCATTGTTGACGAAACAACAGGAAAAGAAATACAGCCGAATGGCGAGCCCTCTATCGTGAGCTTCCTCGGTGAAAAAGGACATACCTATCGCGTTGTTATAAAAAATGCCGACGGCGAAACGACGGAACATACGCTCGCCCTGGCTGCCGACGAGAAGAACGCGCAATCGTGGACGATGGTGCTGAAAGAAAAACCTTCGGTGATGCTCATGGCGGCGCGCGCCTTCCAGGCTTCTACATTACAGCCGCTCGGCGACGCCGATGTAAAGGTGATAACCTTTTCGGAACCCGACGTGGATTTGAAAACCGACGCCAACGGTTTGGTAGAATTCAGTCTGCAACCGGGCACGGCCTACATGGTCATCGCCACCAAAGGCAATCTCACCGGCATGCACTCGGGCATGGCCGACCCCGGCACCGACAAAACGGCAATGATCCATCCTATCCCTGCCCAGGAAGGAGCGCCTCCTCCGAAACCTGCAGTAGTGCTGGCGTTGGTGACGGACGAATCGGGTGAGGTGTTGAAAGACGCTGTGGTCGCTATTATCAACAAGGAGACCGGCGAGAGCGTGCCCGTAAAACTCGAAGATGGCGTGCTCAGCTTCAATGGCGAGCGCAACAAACAATACAATATCAACGTATCGCACGATGGCCATGAAACGACACGGCAAGAGATCGCCATCGCTCCAGAAGGTGGCGAAGTGGAAAAGATCTCGGTGGTGTTGAAAAAGACCATACCGCCCGCGATGCTCATGGCTGCACGCGTGTTTAAAGCCAGCGACCAATCGCCGCTGGCCGGAGCGAGCGTGAAGATCATGAGTTTCAGCGAACCCGACCAGGACCTGGTGGCAAATGAAACCGGCGTGGTCGAGTTTACATTGGCGCAAGGAACGCCGTATATGGTGGTGGGACAAAAAGACGGCTTTGTCGGCATGCACTCCGGCGTGTCCGACCCCGGCACCGACAAGGCGTCTGTGATTCATCCGGTGCCCGCAACCGACGAACCCGAAAAACAACTGCCCGTACTGGCCTACCTCACCAACAAAGACGGCGTACCCGTTGACAGCGCCCAGGTGACGGTGACCGATACGGCGGGAAAGAAAATACAAGCCGATGTGGAGGATGGGTTGGTGAGCTTTGTCGGCGTAAAAGGAAAAGACTACACCATCGCCGTAACCCATAAAGATCACATCACCGCCACCAAAGAAGTGAGCGTACCCGCCGACGCGATCGATGTGCGCAAGGCAACGATTGTGCTGGAAGAAAAGCCGACACCCCCCGTGCTGACAGCACAGCAGCTTCCGGTGACTATTCAGGTAACCGGCAAAGATGGCAACACGTTGCAAGATGCTACAGTGGTGGTGACGGAAAAAACTACCGGTAAAATTGTGGAAGCCAAAACACGGGGAGGTGTGGTGACCTTTACCGGCGAGAAAGGAAAAGATTACGTGATTACGGCATCGCATGCCTTGCACGAAACATTGTCACAGCAAACGACCATCCCGGAACAAGCAACCCAACCCAGCAAGGTATCGCTGGTGATGGAACGCAATAATCTCCCCGCAACAGCCTTGGCGTCTACAACAGCCGCTGTTGTTGGCGTAGCGGAACAACCCGAGGCCCCGGTCGAGATGGTGCTGGCTGTCCGGGTTTTTAACGCAGCCGACAATAGCCCGTTGAGCGGAGCCACAGTGAAGGTCATCAGCTTTGTGACGGAAGACCTTGAGTTGACGGCCAATGCGGGAGGTGTCGCTGAGTTTGTGTTGCCCGAAGGCACAACCTACATGGTGGTGGGCAGCAAAGATAAATTTGTGGGCATGCATTCCGGCGTCGCCGAAAAAGGAATGGACAAAGCCTCTGTCGTCCATCCTGTGCCTGCCGTAGGAGATCCCGCCAATCAAGTCGCCGTCGTGGGACGCATTACCAATCGCAGAAGCGATGTACTGGCCGATGCTGTGGTAACGGTAGCGGAGAAAACATCCGGTGAGCAGATCAACGCAACCGTAACGGATGGTTTGTTTAGTTTCGTGGGCGAGAAAGGAAAAGAGTATAGCGTAACCATCGAACATAAAGACCACGAAACACAAACGCAACGTGTAGCCCTTCCCGAACTCGCGAATGGAACTGGAAAAGTTTCGTTCATTCTGGAAGAGAAAGATATTCCGGCACCGCCGTCGATGGAGCTTGCCGTGCGCGTCTTTAAGGCAACGGATAAAACACCGTTGGCCGGTGCGCAGGTAAAAGTGATCACCTTTATCGCGCCCGACCAGGAATGGATTGCCGATGCCGAGGGTATCGCTGTGTTTACGTTACCCGAAGATCTTGCCTTTATGGTGGTGGGCAGCAAAGATGGCTACGTGGGCACGTACCAGGGTCTGTCAGAAAAAGGAGCGGACAAGAATTCTGTTATTCACCCCGTGCCCGCATCACTCAAAGCGGAAACGAAGACGATGGTGATTGCCCGGGTAGTAGACGAAAAAGGGATGCCGGTAGCCGGCACGCAGATCGAAGTGTCGAAGAAGGCAACGGGCGAAAAAGTCGAGTTCATGGCGCAGGAAGGTATTGTGAATTTCCCCGTGGAGAAAGGAATGGAATATACCCTGAAAGTCACGGTGGGCGACCGCGTGGTGGAAACCAACATTCCGGTGGCACAATCTGCTGCCGACGTGTTGACGCACGAGGTAACGTTGCCAAAAGAGAAGACCGCCGCGGATGCGACCACACCACTGATCGTGATGCACACCGATACCGGAGCGTCAAAAATTTATCTGAATACCGGCCATGCGTTTGCCGAGATCACCGAGCAGGACGGAACATTGTGGCTGCAGGACGAAGCCGGTCAGCATACGCTGGGCGTTGGTACGCTGGAAAAATTGCAGCAGGAACCGGCAGCCTACCTGAGCGCACTCGGTGTGAAAACGGACCGTACTATTACGCTGCACAATATTTATTTCGATTACAACAAAGCACAGCTCGACGACGACGACAAGCAGGAGCTCGCCAACGTAAAAGACGTGCTGTTGCATTACCCTTCATTGAAACTGGTCATACAGGCACACGCCGACGATCGTGGCGCCGACAGCTACAACCTCAACCTCTCCAACCGACGCGCGAAAGCCGTTAGCGCCTATCTTTCGGCGCAAGGAATAACAACGGGTCGTATGCTCACCAAAGGCTTTGGCGAATCGATGCCGGTGGTGCCTTGTGCTACACAGGATTGTTCGGAGGAAGAATACAAACGAAACCGTCGCGCAGAGTTTGTGCTCAGCAGCAACGGACAAGTGAAAAATGGATTTCAGGGGCCGGTATACTTCAGCGCAAAGCCAAGCGGCGATGCCTCTGCCTATAACCGCATGCTGAAGACCTACGGCACCAAGACGGCCGATGGCGTCACCTTCAAAGTAAGCATCGGCGCATACCGCTACAATTCTTCCCTCACGTTCGACGAGCTTCGTGACTTAGGCAAAGTGGAAGCTTTACAGGTCGACGGAATTACCTACTACTATCTCTCGGGATTTGCTATGCTGAAAGAAGCCGAAGCCGCGCGCAAAAAAGCCGTGAGACGTGGCGTAACCGATGCGGGCATCACGATCTTTAAACACGACGAAAAAATCACCCTGACAGACTTTATCGCTATCGTTGAGTAAGGTGATTTCCAAGTGGCGTGTGGATTGTAATGCCTTATCCCAAAGAACAAACGTCGTTACTTCTGTAAAAAGTCCATCAGACCTTTCTGTACTGGCCCGGTTTGTTCTTGAACCATCCAGTGTCCCGAACCTGCTATTCTCACTTCCTCGACATTTTCGGCGACGAGTCGTACGTGATCGGCCAGGAAAGGGGCGCAGGAAAATTCTCCACCCATTGCCAGCACCGGCATTTTTAATTTTTTCTTCGTGAATTCCTGGTTGTCCTTTACGTCCTGGCGAAAGGAACCGAACCAGTGGAAGCTTCCCGTTGTTGATCCGTGGGTTGCATAGGCCCGGACAAACTCGTCCTTTTCCGCCTGCGTGAAGGGCTCCTTGTTAACACCGAATTGCTCGGGCCAGAAGTCGTACAGGAATTCCTTTTCTTTCCCCGCGACAAGATCACCGGCAATCGGCCTGGAAAAAAATCCGAAGTGCCAGATCGTCGTTGACATCCTGGTCCAAACCGGTTCAACGCCGGGGATGAAGGCATCAAGCAAAGCCAGCTTCTCAACTTCGTCGCTGAATTGTGCTGCGTACGCGTATGAAACCATAAGGCCTATATCGTGCCCGACAAGCTTGATACGCTTGAATCCAAGTGAAACGACGAGTTGATGAATGTCATCGGCCATTGTTTTCTTGTCGTAACCACCGGCTGGTTTGTCCGATTCACCGAGTCCCCTAAGCTCCGGGACGATGACCGTAAAGTGCTTGGAAAACTCCGGTAACAACCTATTCCACATAAACCAATTTTGTCCGAAGCCATGGACCAGTACAAGCGGGGGACCCTCGCCACCGATTGCATAATGAATATGAATGCCGTTGACAGACGCGGTTTGGTGTCTAAAGTTTTCCGGCGGGGAGGCAGGCAGTCCAGCATGAATTAATGTCTCTGCATTGTGCATCGTATTATGGGGTTTATATTCTTAACTAGCTAAAATTTTCGTTACGAAATATGAATCTCCAGAATTTTTGGGTTACACAAAAGCCAGATTACTCTGCCTTACCCGGCCTCTCCTCAAAAAAATCGCTTTTCTCACCAATTGCCGTTTTGAGACACCTCATCATTTCCTCGTGTAAGTCCGTACCCGAAACATGCAGGGGATCGATAGCCTTTACCAATACCGTGCGCAATGTAAAAAGTTGCTCTCTGTTAAATTTCTTTGAAGCTTTTACCAATTCCAACTTCATCAGTTCTTCTTGCTGATGCTGTTTGGGATTGAAAATTTCATTGAGATGGCTGCATTGGTGACAGACACCGTTTTTATTGACTAACGCGCACCGGTGTTCGAAAACATCGGTCAGCGTATCCCGGGCATCGTTCAACAGGTGCTTGATCACACCTTCCGTCTTTTCAAGGATAAGACAAATTTCATTAACCTGAAAATCGTAGATATTCTTTAAGATCAGGGCGACTTGATTTTCAATGGGCAAGGTCTTTGAAATACAGGTGAAGCAGTAGTCGATATGCTCTTTCATTTCGTAAGCCCCGGCAGGCGACGTATGGTGAACCATCCAAAAGACCTGCCTGATCTCCTCCGAACTTATGGCCAGGTCTGCTGCCCGATCCTGGGCATCCGGCTGCCATCTTTTTCGCTTTCTTAAATGATCGTAGGCAAGGTTGGTGGCGATCTTGAATACCCAGGTCTTTAACGAAGCGTCCTGGTGGAAGGTCGATATATTGGCAAACGCCTTGATAAAGGTATCGTGGGTCAGATCCTCTACATCATCGCGATCGGTGACCAGGCGATACAGGTAAGATTTTAATGGGTTTTGAAATTCGGCAAACAGTGTTTGGAATGCACGTATATCGCCGGATAGGGCTGCTTTGAGTAAGTTTTCTTGTTCCATTCAATTTCATTAAAAATGAGGTTGCAGCCTTCCGTCCGGAAGACCACAACCGCTAATGTAGTATAAAAGAAATGTTTGCTGTACTATAAAATGTTCTGCTTGCCGCAATCCACATCGACAATATGACTGTTGAAAGCCACACCCGTTTCAGAGGCGAGGAAGGCCGCCGTTTCACCGACTTGTTTCAATGTCGGACTCGTCTTCAAGATGTCGAAGGCCTTGTACTGTGCAACCACCTGCGCCGTAGGCACTCCGTATTGTTGCGCGGTCGTTTCAATACCTCCGGAGATCCGCTTGGTTTCCATTAAGGCGTTAGAACAAATACACATCACCTTTATTCCGTCGCCTCCCCATTCGGCGGCCATCCCCCTCGTCAGCCCCTCTATGGCTGCGCTGGCGGCCGTGATGCCGGCCAGGTTGGGGAGCTTGGACCTGGACAGTGAAGCGGTGAGCAGCAAGATGGTTCCCTCGGATTGGCTTTGCATCATATACTTCGCCGCTACCCTCGACGTAAGGAATTGCGATCCACAGATCTTTTCCATGGGGGCCATAAAGTGTTCGAACGTTGCCAACGTCGTGGCTGGACGTCCACCCATCTCGGCATAGCTAAGCCCGATGCCGTTGAATACGACGTCCAGCTTGCCGTCGTCGGAGATGACCTTCTTCAAAAAGTTGTCGATTTCAGACTCCTTCAACGCGTCCACTTTGGCGGCCACAGCGCGTCCGCCGATGGCGTTGATTTCCTCGGCTAATACCTTTACGGCGTCGAGGTTCCGGGCGGTGACATACACCTTTGCTCCGTGTTGCGAAAACGATCGAGCAACGGCCCCCGCAATCTCACCGGATGCCGCAAATACAACGGCTACTTTGTCTTTCAGATTTTTCATTTGTTTAAAATTTATCTTTTGACGGTTGAGCCTTCCAAAACGGTCGGGATTTTTATAAAAAATAAAGACTGTCACGTAACATATTGTATATCAGTACTTAATGGTAATAACGGTGCATGCACGTTTGTTTCTGCGCGGGATTGAAATTCCCTGGAGCCTACTTCTTGGTTGGTTGTCCGCCATTATATTTATTTGCAACCAAATGGCGGAAATTGGTGCCGCTTCTGCAGACGAATACGAAGTCAGTGATGATGAAGAAAGACCTTTCCCCTTAAAACAGGAAGGTTTAACCAGAGTATACGTTGCCTTCAGACTTTAATGGTTTCGATAGGTATTTTAGGCTGTTCATCGGCCTATATCCGATGTAAGTGGGGCCGTAGTCGTATCGGTCAGATTTAAAAAACTTTCGTGGCAATTATTGATAACTTTAAAATTCTAAATCCCTTAACAAAATTCTAATCCCTTAACAATGACCAAGGTTATTCCGATACTCATTACGGGCGCAGCGATCATGCTTGCATCCTGTGGACCAAAAAAAACTGAACAGACTGAGGCTTTGGCTTCCGATAGCACATCGGTATCCAATTCGCCCGTAGAGACAAAGAAAGCAAACACCGATTACAAGCCCGCGTTCGAAGGGCAGACGCGGACTGCTGGTGTGAAATCAACAACAGCGTATGAAGGTACGCTGCTGGATAGTTCACTGACCAGACCCTGGGGCATCGCCAGTCTTCCCGATGGAAGGCTGATCATTACCGAGAAAGGTGGCACGATGAAAATTGCTAAAGCCACAGGGGAGATCGGAGCAAGCTTGGGTGGCGTTCCTAAAGTGGATAGCGAAGGGCAAGGTGGCTTGCTTGGCGTGTGCATTGATCCCGCGTTTGAGCAAAACAGAATGGTATACTGGGCTTTCTCCGAGCCCGTGTCCGGCGGCAACCTGACAGCGGTAGCGAAAGGCAAACTTTCAGCCGATGAAAAGAAACTGGAAGGCGTGAAAGTTATTTATCGCGCTACACCCGCATTTAAAGGAACGCTCCACTTCGGTGGCCGCGTCAAATTTACAAAGGACGGAAACCTGATTGTTTCAACCGGAGAGCGTTCGGACACTGTAACAAGACCACAAGCTCAACATCTTAATTCCGGGTTGGGAAAAGTGATTCGCATCACGACGGATGGAAAGCCGGTAGCGGGCAATCCTTTTGAAGGGAAAGCGGATGCCAGACCAGAGCTCTATTCTTATGGTCACCGGAATGTTCAAAGCATTGCTTTTCATCCCGTGACCGGCGATCTATGGGAAGCCGAGTTTGGCCCCAGAGGCGGCGACGAGCTCAATAGGATAGAAGCTGGGAAAAACTATGGCTGGCCCACGATCACCTATGGCATTGAATACTCCGGCAAGAAGGTCGGCGATTCTCTTCAAGTGAAAGAGGGTCTTGAACAACCGGTGTATTACTGGGATCCCGTTATCTCGCCCAGCGGCATGACCTTCTACAGCAGCGACAGCATTCCCGAATGGAAAAATAATCTTTTCATTTCCTCCCTTAGCGGTATGCACATCTGTCGCCTCATCATTGAAAATAACAAAGTAGTAGGGGAAGAAAGATTGCTGACCGAAGTGGAACAACGTTTCCGTGATATTGCCGAGGCGAAGGATGGCGCTTTGTATGCGGTTACCGATCAAGGCAGACTTTACCGGATCTATAAAAAGTAACTTAAGCGGGATGTCGAAAGATCCAGAACAGATCTCAAATCCCAGCATGACTTGACTCGATAAAAATTATATTGAGTTGAAAGGGCGTCTGTAAAAGACGCCCTTTTTTTATTGCTGTGGTGCCACGGTTGTACCAATTGGAAAATTATCCCGATCTTGAGCGTTGTGTTTTTTTGAGGACCGTCCAACTCACCGACACGTCATTTATCTGGACAATAGAATATCCACAGCTAATTCTTACACCATGAACGTTTATGCGCTGGTCCCGACAATCATACTACTAACGTGCTTGAACCTGGCTGCCCAGGATGAGAACCGGTTTAGAAATTTTCACGGATTCAAGGATGCGGAGCGAGGCATGCAATATCTTGGAGCAGAGGGGTATTACATTGTTATCCAAACGGCAAGCATGGGCGTGGAAGGCAAAGCGTTTGATAAGTGGGTGAAGAAACAGGATAAGAACGCAAAACTCATCGCCGATACGGCCATTCATAAAGAGAATAGTAAAGCCTTGATTGCTTCCTGGGAGAATTCCGGTGTGACCTTTTTCAGGATTTATTATTTGCTTCCGGAATCGGCCAATCGTTCGGTGCTGGTGAGTTTCGAGGGTGCGGGCACAAGGGACATCGGCCTGGAACACGATTTTGTGAATTCTTATATCGCGGGCCGCATTCCATCTTTTATCTATACGAAACGTGAGATCGATTCAATCGACTTTGTAGGAAGAACGATTGAGTTAGGGCCCGTGTGTCAGTGGATGAAACCACATAATATTCAATGCCCTGACCTCGGGCAAATGAATTGGGAGATATTTGATACTATGGAGGCCGCAGAGTCGTACCGTGATCGACACCGCACCATCGCAAAGAACGGAGCATTGGTCAAAGAGATGGAAGAGGAGTGGGTTACCGTGAAATTCGAAGGACAGGAAACAAAGGTGTTGCGTACCCGGATGAAAGTGAAGGTTCCAAAGTTTGTGATGGGAGGCAGCAATGTGCTCGTAGTCTACTACGTGGCCGCCGCCGTACGGGAAAAATACGTGGCGTGTGTGCTGAGCCATTATACCGATGATGTCGCCGCAGGAAAATTGCCTCCGTTGTTAGGAGAGGTGATGGAATTGCCCGCGGCCGCAAAATAGGACTACAGTTTATCCGCGTATCTTTCGATCAATGCCACTTCATTCATGAATTGAACTGTAAGGTAAAACTCGGTAATTGCACCCCATCAAAGTTTACGTATGAAACCGGACTATTCAAAAAAAGCGACCAACCAACAGATCAGGGAAAGGTTTGACAAAGACACCGAACGTTTTTCCAACCTCGAAACAGGCCAGCAAACCACCATCGACGCACCACTCACCATGGAGCTGTGCACGGAAGCGGCAAAGTATGCTACCCCGCACGCAACGGAACTGCTGGACATCGGCTGCGGCGCGGGCAACTACACCCTGAAGATGTTGGGCAAGATCCCCAACCTAAACTGCACGCTGAATGATTTGAGCATGCCCATGTTGGAAAAAGCAAAGGAAAGAGTCTCCCCGCAAACGAAGGGTATGGTCACCATAATTCAGGATGACATGCGCAACCTGGATTTGCAGGACAATCATTTTGATATCATTCTCGCTGCGGCCACCCTGCACCACTTGCGCGATGACGACGATTGGGAGTTGATGTTTACCAAAATTTATAAAGCGCTCAAACCCGGAGGCAGCTTTTGGGTGTCTGACCTTATTGCGCATCACTCGGAAAGCATCACCAAGCTATTTGAGGATAACTATAGCCGCTATTTAGAAACGCTGGGAGGCCCCGAATACCGTAAGAAGGTGCTGGACTATGTAAACTATGAGGACACACCCCGCTCGCTGAATTTTCAGCTTGCCTTGCTTTCGAAAGTCGGATTTAGCAAAATCGATATCTTACACAAGCACTCGTGCTTTGCCGCTTTTGGTGCAATAAAATAGTGATTTGAAAATTTCTTTGATGACCGGATCGTGCGGCGTGAATGCGCTATAAAGATACGTCCTGCAAGGATTGAAGTTTACCGGAACGGAGACCTCAGGTAGAGTTCAAGGGAGAATACAAATCCGGAGGTTTTCACGGCGGTTACTTCGCCGGGAAGATGCGTGCTGATATTGCGGCGATACCCTCCAAATACTTCGGCTCCGATCAACTTGGTGATTTGTTTGTTGTAGGCAATACCCATATCGGCCTCGGTCCTTCTGAAAGCATAGGGCTGTGCACAGTTGATCCAATACGCGCGCGTCACGGCTTCGGTCCTGACGTAGAGAATATCCGTAGGAGAAAGATTCTGACGCCATGCGATCTTGTAGGGCAGATTTATTTCAAAACCACCTTTCGAAGAGTAATTGTAGTTAAACATAAAAACCGGGAGGATGGTGAAACGGTTGAAACTCTTGTTCAGCATAAAACCAAAACCGATCTCCCGGTTAGGAGCGGTGCGTTTGATAAAGACGGAGGAGAACGTATAGTTGATGGGGACATTGTCATGCGGTTGATCACGAAGATTTCCGCTTTGATTGATGTTGAAGTTAAAGCCAAGCCAAGCGAGGCTATCGACGTTAATGCACGAACGCACATCAAGCCCCATAGAGCGAAGGTTCCAGCCTCCCAGGGGGCGGAGAGGGTTCTCGCCGTCGCTTTGAAATTCAAGTTGCTCTGTGCGGTACTGTGGGCCCAGCAGCAGCGTGAACTTTGACAGGTTCAGCACCGGTAACCACATCTTGAAGTAGACATCCTCCTGCGTATACGTCTTCGTTGGTGAACCGTCGACCCGGTATAACTTTCCCGGCGCCTGTGTATTCCGGATCGTGATCCATTTGGAAGGGCTCATACCCGGAAGACCCGGTCTCCGTTTTTGATTCTGACAACGCGCCATTTCACCTGAGCATAAAAATAAGCTCACCAGCAAAGAACACTGCGTAAATCGGCGGATGTTTAGCTTCATATAGTTTGTTGGCCCCTCAAAGATCCCTCAAGTTAGCTTGGCATCGATCGTGATACCGAGCGAAGAAATCGCCAATATTAATCGCGTAATATTTTGGGGAATTAATTGCAATATACGACAACCTGCCAGATGTTTTTTCGTAGCTCGGCAGATAAATCATGCGCATACAGTTTCCTTTGATTTGTTATAAGGGTCAGGACAAATTTCGAACCGTTTTTAGTCTTACTTTCACTGGCTTGCCTTGGGGAAGTTGGCCGAAATGCCCCGCTCTAGTTGTATGACCGGGTCCGGATGGATAAATTCTGAACGCTTTTTGTCGACGGGAAAAGCCTGCAAATTCAACTAAAAAGCCCATATTTAAGAGTATAAGGTAAGTACATGAAGAAAAGTCTACCCTCTCGAACACTTTTACTCCTGTTGTTCCTGGCCTCCTGCGCATCCTACAAACGACAATATTCAAAGGACGCACGGCAATGGAAAAACGCAACCCCATCTCCCAATCTGGTACTCAAACATACCATGTACTTGCTGGGCGATGCCGGAAACGCAACGGAACCCGGCAGTGGGGGAGTCGTCAAATACCTTAAATCCAAACTCGGGTCTGCATCAAAAAATAGTTCTGTTTTGTTTCTGGGCGACAACATCTATGAATTCGGGATGCCGCCCAAGGAAGAGCAGGTAAAACGCGCCGATGCGGAACAACGCATCCTCGCCCAGCTGCAGATGCTCGACGATTTTAAAGGGCGCCCCGTTTTTGTCCCGGGAAATCACGACTGGCGTGGCTGGGGCCAGAGCGGTCTACATAGCCAGGAGAATTTTGTGGAATCCTATCTCAACACCCATCGCGGCGTGAACGACAAAGACGATTGGGAAAACTACTTCCTGCCCGACGATGGCTGTTCGGGCCCGGAAGCGATTGAACTGAACGACAACGTGGTGATCCTGGTGGTAGACTCTCAATGGTGGTTGGGAGATTCTGATGTGGAACCAAAAATGAATGATGGATGCGCGGCGCGCAACAAGGCGAGCTTCCGTTTTATTTTTGAAAACATGGTGCGCAAATACCGCAACCAGAATTTAATCATCGCCCTACACCACCCGCCCTATACCTACGGCCCGCATGGCGGCGGGTTTACGGTGAAGCAACACTTGTTTCCACTCACGGACGTGAATCCCAAGTGGTGGGTACCCCTTCCGGGTATCGGAAGTTTAGCAGCATTTTTCAGAGCCAGTATCGGATCGAAGCAAGATCTTGCTCACCAGGACTACAAAGAACTCCGTGCCGCGCTATTGGCCAGCGCGAATAAAAATGGAAGCTTCATCTTTGCCAGTGGTCATGAACACGCCTTGCAATATATCGACCGCGACGGTCAGCAGTTTGTGGTGAGTGGCAGTGCGTCAAAGACCAGTCCCGTCGGTCTGGGTCGGGGGTCGGAATTTGCATCCGGTGCTTTGGGCTATAGTACACTTTCGTTTTACGAAGGAGGAGAGACCTGGGTACAGTTCTACGAGGTCAATGCAGAAGGGACAAGCGAGACCCTGGTGTTCCAGAAAAAAGTAAAAGATAAGCTGCCCCTCGCCAACGAAGTGCTTCAGACTTCCTTTCCGGAATATGATCAGCACCTGGACTCTACGACGCAGGCCGTCACGAGCAATAGTGTGAAACCGATTGGAAAGTTCCATAAATTCTTCCTCGGCGCCCACCACCGCGATCTCTACCTGGAGCAGTATAAATTCCCCGTGCTGGACCTGAACGCGTTTCAAGGTGGCGTTACCCCCGTCAAGCAAGGGGGAGGCAACCAGACCAACTCGCTTCGCGTGGAAGATGCCCATGGGCACGACTATGCCTTGCGTGGGATGACGAAGGACGCCACGCGGTTTATGCCCTATCCGTTTAATAAAATGGTGGCTGCCAAATACCTGGTGGAGGATAACTTCCTGGCAACACATCCCTTTGCCCCATTGGCTATTCCTTACCTCGCGGATGCTATCGACGTCTATCATACCAATCCGAGGTTGTACTACATCCCCATGCAGCCGCGACTGGGAGTTTATAACAGACTCTTTGGCGGAGGCATGCATCTCGTCGAAGAACGCGCTTCCGGAAAACATTGGAAACAAGCGCCCTTCTTCGGTTCGCCCGACAAGATTGTGAGCACGCCGGATATGGTTGACAATCTTTTGAAGGACAGCAAGTACCAGGTGGATGAAGAATGGGCGGTACGAACCAGGCTTCTCGACTTTCTCATTGGCGACTGGGACCGGCACGATGATCAGTGGACTTGGGCGAGTCTCGATCAGGCGGATGGCACAAAACTATACCGGCCCATTCCCCGCGACCGCGACCAGGCTTTTTCGCAGTACGACGGATTGGTTTCGGGCATGGCCCGGCAAACGCTTCCCTTCCTTCGTCAACTTCAATCGTATGGCCCGGAGATCAATAGCATGAAGTGGACGACGTGGAGCGCACGGCTTTTTGACCGGACATTTCTGAACGAGCTCAGTTGGGCACAGTGGGAAGCCCAGGTGAAATTTATACAGGAACATCTCACCGATGAAGTGATCGAAGGAGCGTTCCGCGACTGGCCGAAAAAAGCGCGCGAACTTTCGGCGCAAGAGATCATCACCAGTCTGAAGACCCGCCGCAACAACCTGATGAAAATCGCCCGTACACACTATGAATTTCTGGGTCAAAAAGTCGACGTCATCGGCACGGAAGAACGGGAACGTTTTGAGGTGGAGCGCGTCGACGATGACCATACAAAAGTCACCGCCTATGACATAA
>DATDAV010000286.1:0-36189 GCA_036525235.1 Chryseolinea sp.
TGGACCTCTTTGCTCAAATGGATCGGCCCAAACCGGAATTTCTCTGAGTTGAACACGGTCACGGCCGGCAGTGTCGTGGCCGCATGCCGGGGCTCTTCAATGGCTACTGCGCCATCGATAAGATCGTCTGCGGTCTCAGCAAATGTCAAAGTCTCGAGATTTGTCCCGCAGGCCCCAAGCAGAAGGGAGCTGCCTAGAATCGCACAAATTAGTTTTGTATTCATGGTTGTGGTGAGTTAATGGATTTTTGATTTGCTTCAAGGTTGAAATTCATGAGTGCCCTGTTCGATACCGGTTGATTTCGCTTCAAGGCTTGAAATTCATGGTTAGTCTTTCTATCAGAGGTTGATTGTAAATATCCTTAGCTTGCCTGTCAATAACATAGAGATGCGAAAAGATCGTCTTTATGGCGGAGTCATATCCATAGATGCAGGACAATAGTGCAAATCTGTTCTTATCGATATGCCAAAGATATGCGGTGACGCCTGACTGCATGCCATCCCGGTCAAAACTAGGCAAGGGATACCAAACTTTAGGATTGCCAAATTTGCTTGTAAAGTAGTGGTAGATTTCAAGGTTTTGGTCGGTTTGGTCTATGATCACGACAAGGCCCTCTATTTTGTTTCGATTATTTTTATTTCTCAGGAAGTAGACATCGTTGTCGGGCCTGCCATTTACCGGTCCGAACCTGAAGCGATTGCTGTCATACAGTCCCACACTTGGTAGGGTTGTTCCAATTCTCACATCCTCTTCAAAAGTCTTCATTCCTTTTGTCAGCTTGTCAATATTTTCATTGAAAGTCAATTCTTCGAGATCTATTTGGGTATTCTGTTGATTGGAGCAGGCCATGGCAATCGAGATAATAGCAAGCATGTGAAATAGTTGTTTGTTCATATTTAATATTTGATGGTGCGGTGATTTTTTTTGATTCAATCGTAGCCCTTGAGTAATCTGTCTATCAGCGGTTGATCGTAAATATCTTTTGCTTGCTTGTCAATGACATAGAGATACGCAGGGATAGTTTTTATTTCCAAAGCAGAGCTATATTTATAGTAGCCGGACAACAATGCCAACCTGTTCTTGCCGACATGCCAAAGGAATGCAGTGAGGCTGGATTGCATACCATCACGATCAAAACTGGGCAGGGGAGTCACAACTTTTGGATTGCCGTATTTGCCTTTGAAGTAATGGTAAATTTCAAGGTATTGGTCGGTTTGTTCCATGAGCAGGACAAAGCCTTCTATTTTCTTTCTGTTATTTTGATTCCTCAGAAAGAAGACGTCGTTGTCCTCTCGACCATTTATCGGGCCGAATCTAAAGAGATTGCTGTTATATAAGTAAGTACTTGATAAGGTCGTTCCAATACTCATATCTTCTTCGAGAACTTCCCGTCCTTTGGCAAGTTCGTATATGTTTTCATCAAACTTCATTGCTTCGAGATCTATTTGGGTATCTTGCTGGCCCGAGCATGCCATGAAGACGCAGATAGTGGCAAGTGTGTGTAACAGCTGTTTGGTCATAATTAGTATTTGATGAAGTATGCTTTCGTATTTGTTCCAGCGAATTCCTCGAGTGCCTTAATCAAATCGAATGGATCTAGAAGCGTTTGAGAATCTTGCACGATCACCGTCGAATCTTTGGTGGATACTTGGCGTTTGATATTGTGTTCTTTGGCTGAAGGGGAATGCTCCTTTACTTTCGGTTTATAGGTCGAGAAATTTGTCACGCTTTTAACAATGTATTGTACCTTTAGGCCATTGAAAAAGAGCTTGGGGTGACCGACGACACCGTCAGGTTCAGATGCGATGGTGTAGCCCATTGTTATGGAGGTTGAACCGGTTATTTCCACCTCGAAAGAAGCTTCCCCTTTGACGATCAGCATAACGACCTCCCCCTTCGCCCAGGCACCGGCCTTTATTTCAGCCTTTAATGTGCCATCGATCGCAGCTTGGAATGGTTTCTTATCACAAGCTGTATTAAAGGTGGTATTCCCATGGATTCCAATCTCGCCAGAGAATATAAGATCTATGTAAATATCCGCTGATGCTTTTGCTCCGAATTCTTCATTGCCGAATTTTATTCCTTTTTTCATCTTCTCTTTTATTGTTTGATAAAGCCGATCGGCAGCTGCCGCCCCTGCTCCGCCGGTGAACGCACCAACACCAACACCGATAGCGAACCCCAATAAATCGATAGTCATTTTCAATCCAATTAATGGTTCGGCCTTAAGGGCAATGGTTACGGCCGTTCCCAATTTTTCAACGTCCGTTTCTTTAACCTTTTCAAGGAACCAAACACCATCAATACTTATGTTAGGAGGCTTTATCTCGAAGACGACCGGTATTTTTTTCGACCCTATGGTCTTGATCGCGCCACCCGTCTTGTCCTTAATCCCCTCCGCAAAAGACCCAAAAGACGAAAACGCATCATAAATCTTCTTGAACTTACCCTCATACTCCGCCTTCAACTCTTTTTGCCTGTTGTACACATCCTTACTCTTATCCCACTCAGCCTTCAAACTAAACCCAAACGATGCCTCCTTTTGCTGCCACCGTTTCTCTGCTGCAATTTTCTCCGCTTTTTTCTCCAGCTCCTTAACTTTATGCGCCGGCTGATTCACCCACCTCACCGCCAGGTCGTTGGTCAGGTTCAAAAAAAACTTCAACGTCCATTTTATATCCGGATAAGCTCTGATCAGGACGGCGGCTTTTTGTTCGTCGGAGTAATAACGGCAGGTATGCACATGAATATAATAGGCCGTCGGCGTGGTGGCGGCCGGCCAGATGTATTTGATGGGGGCAACGTTCCAGTACGATAGCGCTGAATGCACCGGCACCTCTATGGTATCCACACCCGTCGTTTCGAGCGGGTCGGTGTATTCCGGCGACAGTACAACTATTTTCTTTTCGTGTTTGTCGTTTTCTTCCAGGATGCAATCTGTTGTCTGGAATTTGGTCAATTGGATCTTTACGGTTTTGTCCTGGCTGGGCGCAATGGTTTCATGGATCAGGGTGTTGGCGTCGTGGCCTTCGTAATCAAAGGAGATATCCGCCCGCCGAGACTCAACGTAGTCTTTTTCGTCTTTGTGTTTTATGTTGTCCCCGCCGTCTTTGTCGTCGGTAGGGTGTCGTTCCCCACAGGCGGAGATATTCAATCTTCGCGGATCCAGTCTGCCGTCGGTGAATATTTTTTTCACGGCATCGCCTCGCTTTTGCGACAGGTCTTGGTTGTATTCCTGTTTTCCGATGGAACAGGCGTAGCTTTCAATCGAGATCGTGGAGTAGGGGTGACCCAAGATAAAATTCAAGATGTTATTCAGCCTATCCCGGCCGTCGGCACCGACGATGGCGTGGTCGAAATCGAAAAAGACGGTGCTGGCTATTTTCTGCGGAGCGTATTTAACAAGGGTCAGGTTTTTTCCGTTGTCGAATACCCGCTTTTTCACCTCTGTGCCATTCTTCCCCTCCATATCGGTGATGTCGATGGTTTCAAACTTGCATGGCTCCCAGCGTTGATGATTGGGGTCTTCTTTGCCGATTTTTAGAGGGGCAAGATTTTTCGGAGGCTCGCAAAGGGAGTGGACGATCTTGTTTTTTAGATTGAGATAAGTCCCTTGTGCAGAAATGGCAGCGCCCCAAACAGCGTCGGGGCCTGCAATGTATTTTCCGGTCAGGCTCTTTAATAAAATATAAAATTCCTCCACTTCTTCCGGGGTTCCCAGGGCAGTATACCACGCCAGCGTGTCGCGGATCTCCAGATTTATTTCACCGCCCTCAACAAAAACCGGGTAGGTTTTGATCAACCTGTCGGAAGGGTGATGATATACTTCCACCTCCAGCTTGCAGCCGTTCAGGCCTTCTGTCTCCAAGTGGAGAAAGGCTGACGCGCCATAGCCAAGGGTGTTGCTCTTACTTTTATTGGTGATGTTGTCGCCTCCGTAGGTTTTGGTCCATTTACTGCTGGTGATCTTGGGCGTGCAATGCCCCCGTATAGTCAAGCCTGTGTCGTTTCCGTCGCTTTGACCGGGGAGTCGTGCCTCCAGGTAGTAGGTTTCGGCACCGCATAGCGGTTTGGGGAGACGGATGCCATATTTGAGATGGGCCGGGATACTTTTTTTCCAATGGATGATTCTTTTGTTCCCGGTCTGCCACATCCAGATGATCTCCTGCTTCTTTTCAGGTTCCATGGTGCCGGGATACCATTCGGCGATGTCAAAGAACACGAACTCGTCAGCAGCGATGGTCAGCAGCTTGTTGGGGGTCGATAGCTTCGGGTAGACCTTTCCTCCCTGGGCCCATTTTATTTTTTTTATGCCTTTCATTTTTTTTGGGATAACGTTATTCATAGTGGTCCTCAGCGGTATGGGTCGCTTGCTTTCGGGTGACGTCTTGCACATCCACCAGTGGATTGAGCTGGCCTTGGATGTCAGGATCCGTCTGTTCAAAATGCTGTGTGGCGGCTTCCATGGTTTGTCCATGTTGTATGATCTCGATGCAGTCCGAACCGGCGATGGCGCACACGGCCTTGCTGTTTTCCAGCAAGATGTTGCCGCCGTTGCTAAGCTTTACGGGGTCGTAGAAATCTTTCCACTCGGTGATGTTGGGCACGCAGGGTGGCGGCGGGTTGCCCATCTTGGAGCAGTTGCCAAACGTGTTTTTTTGAAACGTGGCGGGCCCGATCTCTTTTGTTGTCGCGATCAGCTTTTCCGATCCGTCTTTATCATTGGCATACTCCTTTTTGTGTGACAACACTTTTAGATTATCCGGTGTGGTGCCAAACTGGCATTTGCACATGGCGCCCTGTACAACGATAAATTTTTCGCTCATATGGTCTAAGCTTTTTGTTTTTAATCTTGTTTAAACAGACATGACCAAGGCCTCTTCTTATGCAGGGGCCTTACCGGCCTTTACTCGTGATGTCCTCTATTTCCATTGGGGATTTCCGCTTTCTTGTGGGGAGTTCATAAGGTGTTTCATTTTGCGATGTTACCATCACGGTTACTTTTCGTTTCCGGCTAAGGTCCAGCGCGCACTCCACGTAAGCCAAATGGATGCCGTGATGAACGGGGTCCAGCGCATATAGCCCTCGGTAAGACCCTTCCGCTGGAGGCAGGGCCTCGTCGAGTCCATAGTAAGGCTCGTTCAGATCATTTTCCAGGTCCGCCTTGCTACGGGCGTCTTTTGGTTGGCCTTTCAGAATTAGTCTAATCGCGTTGTTCTCCGTATAATGTTCCTCAAGGGTCTGTTTAACTTCAAAATATACGGGGCTTGCCCGTGACAGTATCGGAAAACTTACCGGTCGTATCAGCATAAAGCTTTGGTTATGATTTTGATAAAGCGCATTGAAGTAAACCGACATAAACCAATTCTTCGACAAACGAAGCAGCAGCGTTTCCTTACTGGCTAGCGAACGATCCGCCAGTTGAATAAGCCTGGCGACATAATCGGATGCATACTGCTCCCTTATTTTTTTTCGAAGATCGCTCCACCGCCCAGCAATGGCGTTAAAGTTTTCGATGCTGAGAATTTCACCCGTTCGGGTCACCTTAAGCACAATCCTGTCTAACACTGAACCCACCTGCGTGGCCAGTTCGTCGGCCAAGTTGGTTGGTGCCATGTCATTAATAAAAGTTTTCGAGGTTTTGTCGATCCGGAAATAGAAAGTGTTGTCCGCAAGCAATTGAGAGCAGTGTACATGAACACCGTATTTGGTAGTGTTCGTTCTGCCGTTATTTTCCATTGCACAGGCAACATGATAGCAGATAGGCTCATCGGTGACACGAAAGGCCAGTTTTCTGTCCAATACTTTTTGTTTTGGTTCGGAATTGCGCATGACAAAGCAAGTTGGTTGATTTATCGACTGCTGAATTAAAAATAGAAAAAACGGCGAATATTTCAAACGAGTATAGCCCAACCGATGGTGGGGCTTCCTTTCCCTGATCAAAGGTTCAATTTGAACTATCGATTTTCTCCTTTTTTGCAATTTGAACGGAGGAATGTGGTTCATGGCTCAGTTTGATGATCCTTCTTATGAAACTCATGCACAGCCTCAGCCTGCCCCTTGAAATTGTCCAGCGACCTTATTTTCATCCGATAACACACGATCGTGGCATTGTCACTGATGCCGTTCATAGAGAGCGTGAAATCGGCATTGATAAATTTAGGTTGCTGATACCAGGCTCCTTTCAAAAAAAACGTCCACCGATAAGGTTCTGTCGTGTTAAAGGGTTCGATACCCTGCCCCAGATGCTCTTGATTGTAGTCCATGACCAGGTGATAAAATACGCGTTTAAAATCGACGCGGATCGGTGCTTTGGCCCGCAGGGTAAGGAAGTCGGTGCTCTGGTTGTCGCGACTCACTTTAAAGGCCAGGATCACCACGTCTCTTAGCTCGTCGTCAAGCATTTCGGGGAAGGCGTTAGTGGTCGTAGGAAAATCCCAGGTGAGAAGGATCTTGGCGGGAATTTGCATGGCCTTGCTGAAAGTCATGTAGTACCAGGTGGGCGCCAGGAACGCGATGCTGTGCGTGGCCATCACAAAGGCGAACTGGGGTCCGTTCAGAAAGGTATAGACCACCACAAAGGGAACGAGGGCATACAGGGCCGCCAACAAACAAAAAAACGCCTCTTTCCAGATATTGTCTTCGTCGAATTCAGAAAAATAGCTCCTGTAAAAACGCACTTGCAATACGCCCAGACAAAGGGCCGAAACCTGATGGAATAGAAACATTTGGGTTAGGCCCGTAAAGATTTTGTTGTTGCTCAAAAAAGTCAACAGCGCATAGACCAGCATCAGAATGACGACATACGGAAAAAAGTGACTTTTTAATTTCTTTTTGAAGGCGGGTGTGATCGTGGCAAAGATCATGGTGGTCAGCGTGCAGAGGATCACCAGCACGACGGCGGCCATGAGCACATGGGGGTCGAGCAGATTTTTTAGACGTGAGATCATTTAAATGCGGGTTGTGAATCCAAGTATGGATCCGGTTTTACAATCGATTTGGAAAAACTCCTGTGCTGCGGCCGGTAGTATAGAGGTGGTGGTTTCTACTTCTATGGGTAGGAAAGTTTCAAAATAAAGCTGGAGAAAGTCCTGTACGGGGCCTCCATGAATGAAGTCCGTGACGGTATATTTTTCCAGGGGGCCGATGGTGAAATGTACGTGCAGGGAGTAGTCGGTAAAGCTGCTGCCGGCAATGAAATCGATCCCCAGGCGGGCATCGCCCAGCGAGATGCCCTGGTGCTCGTCGTTGTATCGTTTGTAGCCGGACTCGGTGAACGTCACTTCTTCGGCGAGCAGGTAGCACAGGCATTCCGCGATGAGGGGCAGGTTGCCCGTGAACTTGTATTTGTACGGCAGCATGCGCATGAACCGGGCCACCAGCACGGTGGGCAGGGTGGGAGAGAGTCCCCAGAACTGGTATTGGAATTCAAGCGGCTGTGAGCCGTCAATGCCGAAAAATAATTTCTTCTCGATGTTCTCCAGGTAGACGCCGGCAAAAAAAATCTCGTTTTGGAATGGTGAGAAGAATTTCTTCGCCGTTTCGCCTTGCATTTTTGCCGCCCTGAACACGTTCACCATATTTTGAACGGAGCGCCCGGAAGCATCATCTTTGGGGATATGCGTGATGCCTTCCGGTAGATTTTGATAGATGTTGTCACGCGACAAGTGAAATCTCAATACTTGTTTGGCGTCGAGTGCGAAATCCGTCAACTCCAACGACAGGATGTCGTGCCGGTGGTTTCGGGTGAATTGCCCCTCGAAGTTGATCAGGATCTGTTCGTTGTCGGCGTTGTAGTGGGTCAGCACGTCGTCTACCAGCACTTCCGCCCGGATGTCGTCTTTGATGGTGTCGAGCCGCTGCAATATTTCTTCGGTGCTCATGGTGTTGTTGTCATGGCTGTTTACTTTTTTTTAGGGGCCAACCGGCCGGCGCAGATGAATCGCGCCTGGAAATATTCGTCGTTGAAATCATAGATGTTCAAACCGTCTTTGAGGCCACAGGCCAGGATGCGATCGTTGTGTAAGTATAGTCCCACATCCGAAAGGGCACTTTCCTTGGCATAGCGAAAGAAAAGCAGGTCGCCCTCTTTCAGAAAAGCCCGCCCCGTGAACGACTGCAACCCAGGATGACTGCGCATGGACGCGGGACTTTTAGGAAGCGATTCCTTATAGACCTCGTTGAACAAGCCTTGTACAAAATAGGAGCAGTCAATGCCGGTTTTGTCCATCGCCTCTTTTTTATAAGGCGTGCCCAACCACGCGTCGATATACCGGTAGAGCGCGTAGTTGGTGATCTTTTTGGGGTTGGCCGACAATAGGATCGCATACTTTTCCTTGATCTTCAATTCGTCATTGCTGAGCTTCTCCGGGTTGTCGTCGTAGTTCTCGTATTTACTTTGCTTGATACTGTCGATCTCCTTTACTTTCTTCGCATAAAAGCTGGTAAAGTCGTGCTTGTATGGAATACTTTTTACAATAGCCTTCTCGTTGCACGACCACAGTGCAAGGATGAAAAATGGTAGCGTTTTTTTCATTTGATCTAAAAATATATAAAATGCGTACAAAGAGTTTACTTTGACAGCCCTGTTTTTTTGTAATCGAAATATTAGAAATTATCACTGCAATGAAAAACTTCTCCACAAAATTCGATCTCCGCGTGGCGATCGCCTTTTTTCTTTTTTTACTGGCCGGCGCCGCAACCTTCATATACCAATACTTTACCCACGCCGGATGCGACGATATAAGGTATTTTGTTGTAGCCAATAGCTATTCAGTTGGGTCGGTCATCGAGTTTAAGGATGAAACCCCAAACATCTTCTCCCATGAATGGAATTTCGGCGACGACACCCCTACAGACAAGCGCAATAACACTTTTCACCAATACCGCAGGCCCGGAACCTACAAGGTAAGCCTGGTGGTGAACGGCACCTGTCGCGTGGAGCAGATCGTGAAGATCGACAACGCGCCATTATTGGACCGCACCAAAATTCCGCTGATCATCGGGCCAGATGCCGTCGAGATGGGGAAACCGGTGCGGTTTAACAGCCAGTTGATCAACGCTCAAACCTGGGAGTGGAGCTTTGGGGAATCGGCCGGGCTGGACGCGCTGCGGAAATCGCCCGTCTATACGTTCAAGACCACGGGGGTGAAGAAAGTTGTGCTCATTGTCAACGGCGACTATGATCACGTGGCGACGAAAATTGTCTACGTTGCACCGCGGCAGATTCGCATCGCAAAGGAAACCGGTCTTGACAGCTATAACCCCGAGCAAGCCCCCGAGGTATTTACGCTCCCGATGGGCGCACCGCAGAAAGACCCGGTGTCCGACCTGGTCCAACACCTCCCGGTAGCGCCTCCCAATGGAAAAGACTCACTTCACGCGCCACCGAAAATCGACCCCATCTCGGAAGATCAATTCACCTTATTGCTGCTCGACGTCGCCAACCAGGCAAAGACCAAAGAGGATTTTGCGGAATATATCTGCCACGACTACGATCTGCCGGTGGTAAAGAACGGCAAGACGCTGGTCACCTTTGCGAATTTGTGCAAAGGCATTGCCGGGAAGAAGATCAGGCTTTCCACACTCCGGTTGAACCGGGACAAGGCGAATTGCATAAAAGGGATAACAATTTCCTATAAAATAAAGAAATACATGGTTTGGGTGAACGACTAAGGATCAACCATAAGCCGGTAAGGATATACGTTGGATGACACTTTTTTGATGTTCAGCAGAAAGCTGTCGCACAAATATTTCCAGGCAGTCTCGTTCACCGGGTGGCCGTCGTCGTTGTTCCGGGAGATCCTCACGTCTATGGTGCGGCTGAAACCTTCCTTGTTTGAGCTTTCCTTTTTTGTTCCTTTCGAGACGGACACATCCCGAATGGAGGCTTTGAAATGGTTGAGCGTAAACGCTTTTATATCGGCCACCGTAACCACCCGGCCGCGGGTGAGCATGGCGTTGCGGTACATCAATATTTTGTCGCTGTTGTTCATTTGCCTGACGCCGCCAAAGGTTGGCGTAACAAGATAGGTGGAGCCGGTCAGAAAATCGGCTGTGGAGAGCAGCGGTGTTTGCGGTTTTACATCGTTGGCTTCTTCGCCGCACGTGCCCCAATGGCGGATGTCGAGCGTGCCATCGTTCATGTCGCCGCCCTTTTTCTTCAACATCAGGTAAGGCGCGTGAGATGTTATGGCGTTGCTTTCCTTCAGGTTTTGATGGATGGAGGCCAGCTGTTGATTGATCACCCGCATGCTCTCGACCATAAAATCGCCGCCGATGCCGGAAAACGATCCCACTTCGTCTTTGATCAGCGAAAGCAGATAATTCAAAAGCTCCATCGCGTCACGCTCATCGAATCGGGAAACGCCCGCCATTCTCACGGTGGCACTGCCTTCTTCCAGCATTTCGTGTGTGTATTCTTTCAGATGATAGGCTATCCCTGAGCTTGAGATCACGCTGTCGAGGTCAAGAAAATGGTCGTTTGTTTTTAGCGGGGTATAAAAATAAGGATTAAGCGCCTTGCCTGTGGTTTGATAAGGCTCCTTATTAAGGAATGGGAAACAATTGAGCGAGATCTCCACATTGCTAAAGATCTCGGCGACTAATGTTTCTGGGAAAACAAACCGGAGCCACAGGATATTGCTTTCTCCTTTAAATACATCCTCCTTGAAATGGGCGAGCACCGCGGGCGATTGCCCCTGGTCGTGTAGCGAAACCGTGCCGGCCAGGGTGATGAAGTGCGGTTGGAAGAACTCGTTGATGACCGAACAAACCTGGTCGAGATGACTATAATTTTTCCGGACGATGTTGTGAATGTCCACCGTCGGCAGCGCGATATTGTAGCCGGGCTGGATGGGGATCTCCCTTTCGCCATAAAAGCATCGCGCCTGTTGGAGACAGTAGAAGAAATATTCTTTTTGGGTCCGGTTCCGGATGTCGATGTAGAACATGAGATTCTGAAAGTCCGTTGCATTATTTTGGCATTTCAACCCGAGCCAGACCGTGCCGGGAGGAATATGTCTTTGGGCTTTGGCAATGGGTGTTTTGGTAAAATAATTTTCGGTGCGATAGAGGTCGGTGGCGTAGGCTAGAAACTCTACTTTGGCACAGTGGCCAACAAAAGCGGCTGTGGGTCCGAGCGTGATCTTTTTTTGGACCGGGGCCGTGGGGTCGTAGAGGTTCACCCTTTTTTTGTAACACGAAAAAAGGTGTGCACCGGGAGAGAGCTGGATGTTGTTTTCCAGCGGCTCGGCGTGAACAATGGCCCTGGCGGGAATCACCCCGGAGATGGTGTCGGGAAAAATAATATCGAGGATGCGTTCGATAACGCGTTTCTGGGTATTATTAAATTCGCCGTAGAGCTTTTCGAGTTCGTAGGCCACGGCGTTGAGGATCATCGACACCACCGGGTCGAACGATGTTTCCGGGTCAATCTCACGGTTGCCCCACTCGCGCGCGGCTCTCTTTAATATACTGTCTTTTATTCGTTCCTTGTTCATATCGGTATAACGATTCGGATAGTGTCTCACAGCGTGATCACAGGTAGCTCATTGTGTAAACAAGCCACGTTTCAACAAGCCTTTGTTTCGGCTAAAAAGGTAGTGAATGCGATCAAAGGTTCAAAATGACATTTCGATTTTTAAACTACAGTGACGCCGCTATTGCCTGAACCGGTTGATGAGCCACAGTCCGATTTTTACTTTCGTCAAGGGAAAGACCTTTTCTTCGTAGTGTATGTTGAACTTCATGTGGTGGTCGCCCACAATTTCAATGGGCAGGTGCCCCGGCCGTTGTTTGTCGATTTCATGGAAGACTTCCAGCAACTCGGTGGCATCAAATTCGGCGTCCACCCAGCGTTTGATTTTGGTAAAGGCAAAATCCACCTTCCAGGGCAGGGGTCTGACCGCAAAGCCGTTTAACGCCGTACTGAGAATCTGCTCCTCTTCGCCATTCAGGTAGAGGCAGTGGCGCTGGTTCTCTTTATCCATTTTGTAGAATTGCAGCACAAAACGCCAGTTATACATTTTCCGGAAAAGACTCCAATGCGCGTAGGGTATGATGGTATGATTTTTTAAATAGTCTTTTGTCTCGATCGGTACCACGTGGTCATACCAACGGTCGAGAAACTGTTGTTGCGTGTCGCGGAACGGGTTGTCGTAGAAATCATTCACGGCCACAAAAGTTTCCACGGCCTGGTAATGTCCCACTTCTACGCATCGTAGGGAGCCCCGAAGAAACACGGACACCGCGCCGCCTGGCGCCACCGCCACGATGATCCGGTTATAGGTTTCGGGCGGCAGCGCTTCGTTGGTAGAACTAAAGTTAACATAGGGCCGGCTGAAAAGCCGTTCGATCCAGCCTGCGTTGAGCTCGGTATTCAGCTTCCAGAACTTTTTTTCTACGTACGACAGCCACGTGATCGAAAGCTCAGAAGGAATGCCCACGCCACCGGAGAGGAGCGAGGTTCCCGACTCGTGCCAGCCATCGTTCATAACGCCCGTTTTAGGCAACGCTGCTAAGAGGTTTTTATCGGCCGCCAGGTATCCTGAATAAACTTCGGCGGGATATCCCCTGGCTGTCACGACAGCACTAACCCAACGGTATTCTTCTATTGGCTGTTCCATATTCGAAATGTTGGTTACGCCTGTTGGTATGACGATCGCGCATCGATTGCAGCGTGGCGCTTAAATTGCCACGACCCGACGCATGCTGTTGCCCGGTTTTTTCTCGCGCGATGAAATTTTCTGTGTCTACATAAGTGGTGCTTTTTAAAGCATTGAAAGAGGAGTAGGTAATTTTAACGATTATTGCCGGGGTTGTGAAATTTTCCCGGATTTTTTTAAGAGTGGGAGACGTTAGCTCCCGGCACTATCAAAAGTTCAATTTGACCTTTCGATTAGATCCGATTTTGGAGAGGCGTGTGACACGGTCAAAAGTTTTTTAACATTTTAGATCCTGCGTATAAAATCATTGCTATATTTACATACTCCTCTATAAGTCTGAAATGCGGTAGCTATCCAGTTGCGCTGGCGATATCATGAGTGACGATGTTTTTACTTGTCAGTGGATAACCTATGTCTGAAAAATTAAAGCACTTCCCCGTCAATTGGATCGATGGGATGAAAATCAACAAAAACCATTTTTTGGCCATGCAGCATCATGGAGAAGAGACGGTGAAGGAAGCCATCAGCGCTCAACTCACGCCGTTCAATTATGGATTGTTGCCGTTGACGGGAAGCAAAAGCTCGATACAGATGAAGCTCGTGGTAGATGCCCATCAATTGTTGAAAGTGAAGGTGCACGAATGCCGGGCCATCACGCCCAATGGCTTGCGAATCGAGATCGACCATGCCATCGAAAACGCCATGGACGAGTCGCTGCCCTACCCGGAGGCGGTGCACAGTCTGAAACCGGGCGAACAGATCGAGCTATTTGCCTGTATCTCGGTGAACAACCTGAAACGCGTGGCCTTTGGTGAGCTCGACCCCAACGAAAACCCACCCCGCTACCCGTTCACGCAACCCGAATATCTGCTGCACCTCATTCCCTCTGAAAATATCCGGAAGGACAGCGGACTGGGCAACTCCTTTCTTATCGTTGGCAAGATCGTGGTGAACGGTACGGAGACGTCCATCGATGAGTCCTATATACCCCCTTCGACGACCGTGAGCAGTCACCAGTACCTGATGGAGGACTATGCAAACCTCGACAAATTCCTTGGGCAGATGGAGATCTATGCCAACCAGATTTCGCAAAAGATCAACGGCAAAGAACAGGGCAACGTACTGTCGCAACTTTTGGACCGGCTCTGCGACAAGATTCTTTCGTTTTTAGGCAGCGAAATCAACGCGTTCCGTTGGTTTGTTCCCAGCGCCCCGCCAGCCCGCATGTACGACCACATTATTGCCCTCGCACGAATATTAAAGAATTACATCGATTCGCGGTCCGGGTCAGGCAAGGAGGAGCTCTTGAATTATTTTGCAGAATGGTGCAACATCCCGCAAGGTGATTTCGAATTGTTGTTCCACGACACCATCAACATTGGCTATCAGCACAACCAGATCGACGTAACATCGAAACAGATATTCAAGTTTGTCGACACCTTGATCAAATTATTCGCCACCCTCACCCGTCTCGACTATATCGGTCGAAGAAAAGACTCCGGCGTCTACGTAGCCGAGATCACGGACGAAAACCAGAGGATTGTGACCAGTACCCGTAGAAACAAGACCTTTATCAGCCATTAAGATCATGGAAGTATTAAATAAAAATGAACGACTCAAAGCCTTTTGGCTTTTCTTTGTCTGTTTCAGCATCACCATGCTGGTCGTGATTTTTGGAGTATTCTTTTATTTCCAGGTGCCACGCGAGGAAAACAAATACTTGCGCAACGAGAACTTTCTACTGCGACGGGAATTTGAGTTTCAGCAAGAATTTGCCCTTCGCATCGATAGCGTGAAGGGATACATCGACCTCATCAATGCCCCGGGTCAGGATAATTTTTTTCAAGAACAACTCGCATTAAAGGAGTTGGCCGAAATGTATAGCATCTTGCCAAGCGATACGCTCAAGGGAAAGAAAATGTATTCGAGCATCATCCTATCCTATAAGCAGCTCATCGATTTGAAAAAACGAAACAGGAGCCTGGCCTACAATGAACGGGCCCTGGACAGCCTGGGACAGATATCGAAAGTTTTTCAGGAAGAATATAAAAAAGTGAAATTGGATCTTGAAGTTTGCCGGCAACTTTATCAAGGGCAATAGAATTATTTTATATGCGTGTAGATATACCGTTGTGATGTTGAATTAAATTTGTATATTCGATCTATAAATAAGTCCGTTATAAATAAATTGTTAAATCACTAAACAAAAAAAGTATGAGTTTCTTGGCTAAACTGAAAGTTGGCGGCAAGGAGTATGTCGTCCTGAATGTGAATTATGATCTTACGCAGGAGACCGATCCCACGGGAAGGCCTTCTACGGTGACGCGCGGTGGCCGGATTTTTTTGGAAGTGGAGTCCACCGGTGCCACAGAATTGTTCGAGTGGATGACCAATAACTTTGAACGCAAGGATGGCTCGGTTGTTTTTGTGAAGCGCGATACCGACGCCACATTGAAAGAGCTTAAATTTACGGAGGCCTATATGGTGAAGTACAAAGAGAACTTTGAGTCTATCGGCAAAACGCCGCTCACGGAGGCTTTCACACTTTCTGCGAAGAAGATACAAATGGGAGGAGGAGAGTTTGAAAATCATTGGGTATAGATCCTCTCTATTTCAGACTCAGGCAAAGTCTACGGATTTTGCCTGATCTGATTTTTTTACAGTTGCAAGCGGTTAAAAAAACGTAACTGCTGTATCGGTCTAAGGTTGGCGCTTCATTCATAGCAGACCGCGTCGCTAGTTATTCCATACTTTAATATATTGAGATGAGTTTTTTAGCAAAATTGTCCATGGACGGAGAGGAGCATACGGTGCTCGAGTTCGATCTGGGATTCAGTCAAAACAAAGATGGACTGGGGAAGCCTGAAGATGTGGTGCGGGGTGGAAGTTTCAGGGTAGTCATTGAGTCGGACCGGAACACGAACTTCCTGGCCTGGATGCTCGCCCACAGCGAGCTGAAAGACGGCGAGGTTATTTTCTACCGGCGCGACGCCATGAGCCGGATGAAGGAGGTGAGGTTCACCAAGGCGTACTGTACCGACTACAAAGAGAGCTTCCGCAGTACCGCGGATACGCCCATGAAAATAGAGTTGGAGATCACCGCCAAAGACATCGACTTTTCCGGGGCAAAGTATGAACGGCCGTGGACGTTGGAGGCTTGACGATGCTGAGGGGATTTAGATTTCGATTAGGGTGCACTCGTTCAAGCATGAGCGAACTCAACGCATGTTGAATAACCTCAAGTATTTTTTTGAGGATTATCCACGTTGCGTGACTTAAGAAGGTTCGTCTCCCAGCGGAAGGGCTTGGTTTGCCGGGAGGGCTTAGTCGAGCAATTCGTTGGCCAGCCGGTCGATCAGTTTTTTTAATTCCTTGATCGCGTCGGCGTCTTTTTCGGTGATGGCGCGGTTGATGGCGCTGATGATCATGCCCTTGATTTTCCTGACCTTGTCGTCGCGATTCAGGAAGGCTGGCTCGGCGTTTTTGATGATCTCCTGGTTGCGGGATACTTTTTCTTTTTCAATTTTCTTGATGTTGTCTTCAACATCCTTTAGAATAGTATCCTTTATGATCTTGGCTTTGTTATACAGGTCGGCCTCGTTTTTGAAGGTGAGTTTGTCAGGATTTTTGGCGCTGGACAACACCTGGACGTCGGCCTTCTTCACGTTGGCTTCGCCTGTAAGGATTTTGGTTTTGAGTTTGGGGTTGCTCCGGCCGATGATGTTCAGGCCTTCGGCGAACTTGGCATCTCGTTTTATGGTGCTTTCGCTCACGTTGAACTGTTCGGCAATGATTTCGGAAGTCGAAGTTTCATTTTGGCCCTTTGATTTTACGTTGTCGTAGCCGCCCCGCTTTTTCTTGAGCGACAGGTATTTCAGGCCTCGGTAGTAGCTCGATTGGTCGGGGGTAAGGTTGCGCCGGCCGATCTGGTTGTCGACCATCCACACTTTGACGTCGTCCTGGTCTTTGAATTTTACCTTCTTGATCTTGAAAGGCAGGTTGTTCTTTTGACAGATCTTGTAGCGGTTGTGGCCGTCGACCAACACCAACTGGCCGTCGGACTTTTCCCAAACAATGAGCGGCTCGCGGCAGCCTTCACTCAAAATATTTTTCTCTAGTTGAAACAACTCTTCATCGGCTAGCGGAATAATGTAGTCTCTGATCTCCTTGCTGATGGTGATCGATTTGTCAAGGGTTAACATACGCGAGGGTGAAATGGATTGTTAAAATTTAATAGGTAAACATAGCACTTTTAAAACAAAAACTTTTATCTTTTGGAAAATCCCACAGTTAAAATGTTAGCGAAGAAGCAAGCGGAATTCGCGGCCGATACCGCCTGCGTATTGGAGCGAATTTTTTTTTCGAAAGCTTTCAGCATCTCGCTCAAACTAATGGAAAATGAAATATTGGAAGGCGTCCTTATACGTGACCATGGCGCCGGGAAAACCACGCGGCCATTTCATGGATTGTATATACAGACCGGGTCGAAAATAAAACTCTCCTTCATCACCGAGTGGTGGGACGATGAGGCTGCGTCAAACGCGCTGATGGCTGTAGCCGGCACGATCTGCAATTGCGGCGAGCCGAGTGAGTATTTGATGCTGAGATGGTTTGAAATAAGAGAGAAGGCGGATCACCTGACGCCATTTGATGAGACCGGAACAGAGATATTATTCAGTTATTCGCATCAGGATTCTTTTGAGGAGTAACGGCGAAGATGTTGGTTGGCCTGAGCCCGTGGCGCGAACGACGGTGTGTAGCGCATGGCAATAGTTAAATAAATGCAACGGCCGGCAACCCGGTAGCATTTCCGTGAAATGATTTTTAGAATAGAATGTGAACGCGTGCCTTCGTAGCAGTGAGGGCATATACTATATTGATCATGAAAACTTCGACCGAACATAGAGTGGCGGTTCTTAAAGCATTTGAGATTGCAGAGAGAATTGCGAAGGAAAACGCGAATAGCGTTTATGGGCCGGCGCATTTGCTGAAGGCTATATTGAACAGAGACTTTCCGTTGTTGAAACAGTTAGAGTGCCGCGGCATAGATGTGTTTTATTTGCTGGATTGGACGGACGTGCGGATTGAGGAGATGCCGAAATCTACACGATTGGCCCATTGTACGCCACACGAAAGCATCGACACGATCATGGAGGAAGCGGAATTTGTGCGGCTCACCATGGGACTGGCCGAGACCGATTTATTTTGCGTGCTGATTTCGCTCAGCACACCGGGTGTGGGCTTTAGTTTTGATCAGCTTCGGACGTTTCCCGTTTCGCGAGCCGAACTGCTCAATGAAGCTGACCTTAGCCAGGAAAACCCAGTCGCAGGCACGATAATTTCCTCGTCCCCTTTGAAGATGAATTCTACTTTTTTAGCGAAGTACTGCATTGACAAAGCAGCCCAGCTCAAAACGGTAAAAGAAAAGCTTGCCATAGCCCGCGAGTGGGAGATCAACGCCATCACAGACACCTTGTGCCGCCACGCAAAACCCAACGTGCTGGTGGTGGGGGATCATGGCGTAGGAAAAACCGCCATCATCAATACGGTTATTCAGAATGTCGTGCAGGGGCGGGTGCCGGCCTGCCTTCAAGGCGTGAAAGTCTTTGAATTGGATTTGAGCGCGCTCATCGCCGGAGCTTCCTACAAGGGGGAGATCGAAGATCGGGTAAAGAATATTTTTCAGGAAGTGAGACAAAAGGGAAGGGCCATTCTGATCATTGAAGACATCTCCACACTGTTGGGCCGACCGGGCGGTGACGGAGGCATGGCGAACATCCTAAAGAACGAACTGCGCAAAGGCCTAACCATGATTGCGTCTTCTACCGTCGAGGAATTCACAAAGACCGTTGCCAAAGACCGTTGCTTTGCCGGCATGTTTGAAGTGAAGCGAATTCATGAAGCCGACGACGAAAGTCATTTCAGAATGATAAAACGCAACGTCGGCGACCTCGCCAGGCATCACCAACTCGGGGTACCCGACGATGCGCTTCGGGAATCCATCCGATTGGCAAAGCGCTATTTGAAAGAACGCGCGCTACCGGAATCGGCCATAAACTTGATCGATCATACCTTGTCCGTGCTGAAAACGGCCGGCGAGAGTTTTCTACTGGAGAAAGATTGGATGAGAGCAAACGTGGAAGACCTTCGGAAAAACACCAAAAACCTTTCCCCCGAACAATTGCTGCAAGAAAGCAAATGGCTGCTGGTCGACCTGAACATGAAGACATTCTACCTCAGAGCATTGACATGTCAAATGGAAAAAAAGGAAACAACCGCATTCATCGACCATCACGAAGCATTGAACTATTTGTCGGATCACATCGCCCGGCTGGAGAATATCGCCCAAAATAAGCGAACGGCCATCGAACCCTTTGATCTGGCTTTGGTCACAGAGGTGCGAACCGGTATTCCTGCGAGCAGCCTCCAGGAGGAAGAGCGGCAACGTCTAACCGAGATGGAAGACATCTTGCGGCAACGGGTGGTGGGCCAGGATCATGCCGTCTCGGTGGTGGCGGATGCCATCGTGGAGTCGAGGTCGGGTCTTAGCAAGGCGGGCCAGCCCATCGGCTCTTTTTTCTTTCTCGGCCCCACCGGCACAGGAAAGACCGAGCTGGCCAAAAGCCTCGCCGCGTTTCTTTTCCAGGACGAGAATGCCATCCTCCGGTTCGACATGTCGGAATTTAAAGAGGAGCATTCCGCCGCATTACTTTATGGCGCGCCGCCAGGTTATGTCGGCTATGAAGAAGGAGGCCTGCTGGTGAACAAGATCCGGCAGAAGCCCTACTCGGTGGTGCTCTTTGACGAGATAGAGAAAGCCCACAGTTCCGTCTTTGACGTCTTCCTGCAAATCATGGACGAAGGAAAGTTGCACGACCGGTTGGGCAAAGAGGGAGATTTTTCAAACGCCATCGTGTTGTTCACGTCCAACATCGGGGCGGATGCCATCACGGCCTCATTTGCGAAAGGGGAGGTCCCCTCATCGTCGCGGCTGCTCGCCATTATGGGCCAGCGCTTCCGGCCGGAGTTTCTGGGGAGGGTTACGGAGATCGTTCCCTTTGCGCCCATCACACGCGCGAACGCAGTAAAGATCCTGGACATTCATCTAAAGAAAGAATTGACCGACTTGGCAAAAGCCGTGAACATCGAAGTCGAGATCACCCAACCGGTGAAGGAATTTCTGGCGGCACGTGGCTACAGTGAAATGTACGGTGCACGTCCGCTAAAAAGTATTATCCGGAACGAGTTGAGACGCCCGCTGGCAAAAAAGATAATCAGGGAAGAATTTGGGAAGGGCGACGTCGTCAAAGTGGTTTTGAATGAGGGGAGCATCACGTGGGTGCGGGTGCCGGCTTAAAAATGTATCGTCTATTGTTCATCAATATTTATAAAACTAATCCTTTACGAACTATGCAAGCAAACTATGGAATTGGTGGAAACGAAGTGAAAGTCGACGCCAATGAAGGCATCATAGAAGTGCCTCAAAACAGAACCCTGGTGGCCCAGAAGCTAACGGCCGATGCCCCGCTAAAGCCGGAGCTCGTGGAAGGCCTTCACACGGTGGAACAGGTTTTCGAACACTTCAGACCCGACGTGAAGATCGGTTTTGAAAATGCCGAAGGGGCAACAAAAAATGAGGTGCTGAATTTTCGGAACGTCGGCGATTTTGGTGTGAAGGGCATCACAGCGCAGAGCCAGTTTCTGAGCGGGCTGGAAACGGAGAAGGAGCAGTACTCTCGCATCATCAAACATTTAAAGACCAACAAAGTATTGAAGGCCGCGCTCGAAGATGCCGACGCAAAACGGGCGTTGATCGATTCCATCGAGGGCCTGATCGCGGAACTGGATACCAAAGAATAGAGCGGAGTCATAAACGCCCAAAAAGATTTCACAAACAAAAAATTCAGATCGGAAAACCAATCGTCAAGGCCAAAGGATTATAAAAATAACTACTCATAAATATGTCAACCAAAGAAGAAATGCAATTGCAGGAAACGGATGCTGTTGTGGCAACCTACGCAAAGGAAAGTTCCTTGCTGGAGAAGAACCTGACCCGGCTGGACAAATACGGCGGCTTCGACTTGTTGGAGATGTCGATCGAAAATGTGCAAAACCTCAATCCCGTGAGGAAGGCCCGCCGAAAGATATTTCTGTCGGAAAAAAGCAAGGAAAAGGAACGCGAAACCTTGAAGAAAACCCTGCAGATGTGGGCGGGCATCTTTAAGAACAGCACCGCCCTCACCGACATGGTGGCCGACGCCGAAGACAAGGCCACCCACGCCCAGGAGCTGCTCAAAAAGAATCTGGCCCTGGCCGTGCAAGCCACCAAGGAATTGGAGATCAGCTACCGGGCCATGGCGCTCTTTTATAAAAACACAGAGTCGGACAAAGTAAAGAACGTCACCATCCTCAATGCCGAGCTGGACCAATTGAAGGACCTCGACAACACCCGCTTCATCGACACGGTGCACGCCGAGTTGGTGGACAACTACGATCGGCTGGATCTGAAAAATAACTATGGCATCCTGGTGATACCCGGCTACTTGGGTTCGAACAAGGTGATTGAAAAATGGGCAAAGATCGCCCACGAAAACAAAGTGATGCTCGTCACCGACTTTGAACACCTGGACGAACCCGACGACGTCATGGAAATGTTCGACGCCGCCTGCCTGACCGGTGGTGATGTTTACCGCGCCAACGCGATGCTTACCTGCAATTGGCTAGTGGGCAGAGGCCGGTTTGAACAGATCGACGAGGCCGACGATCTTTTTGTACCCCCATCATCCGCCCTGGCCGGAAAGATGTATAAAACGCTCATGTCGCAGGTAACGGCCGGCAAAAAGTTTGGCGGCATGAATGAGGTGGGCGGCGTGCGTTTCGAACTAAAGAAAAGTGAGATCGCCAACCTGGAGAGCATGGGCCTCATCCCCATGGTGAATGAATATGGCAAGGTGATGGCCTTTTCCGGCAAGACCCTTTTCAATGGCGACAACCTCGGCCTGCAGATCTATTCAGTGGTGCGCGTGTTCGACTACGTGACCAAAGTACTGATGGATTTCCTCAACCGGAGGGCCTTCGAAAATTTCACAGCCAAAACCCGCAAGGAGATCATGGGCCAGATCGTGCGCTTCCTCGACAGCATCACAGGCCCCGACAAACTGATCGAGAACTTCGAAGTGCGCCGTTTCGAACAGGATCCCCTCCAAAAGGACCGCATCTTTCTCGATATCCACATGCGTCCCTATTTCCCCGCCAAAAACTTCCTCATCAAAATGGACGGACACAAAGGCGACGACGCAAACGAGTGGGATACAGACTATGACCAGGCCTAAACGGATGCTCACTTGGGGAGTCCTTCCAAATGAGGTCTCCCTTTAATTACATCGCACATGAGATATTTCTTGATGGTTATTCTTTTTATGTTTCCCGGCTTCCTGTCAGGGCAACCAAATGCAACGAGCACTATCGCAGCCGACACAGTAA
The DNA here is from genome assembly GCA_036525235.1 of Chryseolinea sp. Classification (GTDB taxonomy): domain Bacteria; phylum Bacteroidota; class Bacteroidia; order Cytophagales; family Cyclobacteriaceae; genus Chryseolinea. Next base: position 22,149 of record DATDAV010000286.1, read on the forward strand.
TGACGGTGGCTACCTGTCAGAGCCGGATCATAAAAAGTAAACTGCGTATCAATAACAAAAAGTTTGTTGACACCGAGCCCGTCATGCTCCAGATCCAAAACGGGAACAACGAATATGGGATTGTGCAAACCGGAAAATGCCAGGATAAGATCTTTTTCTATTTTAAGGTGATGGTGAACAACGTGTGTCTCAAGAATCAGGAGGCCATCGAGTTGTACTACGACAACGGCAAAATAAGGATCCTGCAAAACGAATTTCCCGTGAATTGTGAAGGTAATTTTGTTCGCATCCTGAGCAAACGCGAGGTCAGGGCCATCCGTGAGAACAAGATCAGGATGATCAGGCTCTACACGTTCAGGAAGGACTACCTTTTTGCATTGAAAGATTCGGAATATACCGCGATCGCGCAAGGGCTGCAGTGTCTTCGTAAATATCGATTCAGGCGATAGATGGGAAATCTACCACAACTTAAATTATTCCTGGGTACCACCGAAAGCAAGGGCTCCGTGTTCTACGCCGGCGACGGGCAACGCGTATCCCAATTCGATTCGGCATTGGGCCAACACACCATCACGCTCTTCATCACCGAAGAGGAAGTGGGCAAAGTAATGATCCACAACCCGAATGCCCGTTCAAAGGCACCCGCCGTAATCGAGTTGCCTACCTACAAAATGGTGGTGACCGACACCCTGACAGAAGAAAGACGAACCTACGAAGTGACCCGTGACTTTGTGATGCCGGAAGCGGGCAACCGGAAAAAACAATCGTTGTGGTCGCTGCTCACGTTCACGTTTATGCGGGAACGATACGTCTATCCGGTGCTCACCTACGAGCCGTTGCTCCAGGAGATCGAGACCTACTGCATTTCCAGACACCGGTCGCTAAAGGAAGACCGTGTGAGTTACTCGTTTCGCAACGGCAACAAAGTGATCAGCCTGTTTGCAGGCAACTTCGACCAATGGGAGAAGCCAAAGAACCTGGAGAGCCTTTTCCTCGTCGTCGACGGCAACAAGGGAAACCGGTTTGTCGGGGACATTCTATACCGGGAGAAGTTTCTCAAACTCACGCCAGCCGTGGAGCTCAGGATCATCCGCAGAAAAAAAACGCCAAAGACCATCGAATTTAATAAGAACGGGAATATTCAGAAGATCATTTATCTCTAAGGCATGTACCTCAAGATCCCCATCGACTTCGGACGCATCATAGCCAAAAAGGAGCTGGAACTCACCAGCCTCGAACACTCCATCGCCCAACAGCTGATCCTGGTGGCGACCACTTACTTCGGAGAATGCAAGTTCGACGAAACGTTTGGCTGCGACATCTGGAGCATCGATTTCGACTTTCTGATGAACGACAACGATTTGAAAAAGACCATCCACACCGCGCTCAAAGAGGCTATCCGCCGTCACGAAACACGGCTGGTGTTGAAAGATGTGGAAGTGGTCATTCGCGAAGAAAGAATGCCCAGTTTGAACGGCTTTCGTGCCAAAAAGAAAGTCAACATCCGGGTGCTGGGGAAAGTGGTGCAAACAAACCGGGCGTTCGAGTTCAACGGTTACTTTTTTGTCGGGCCGCTGTCGTATTAGGGCTGACGGTTTTAGAACCATGTCAAACCTGAAACACGTGTGAAGACAATACTTTCAATAGAAAATGTAGAAAAACAATTTAACCATTCCCACATGTTACCCAACGACGTAGAAACGATCAAGCGCAAGATCAACATCAAGGTTTCCGGCTACGACAAGTTTGTAAACTTTCGGGACCTTACCATCCACCAGGCCATGAATGCGCACTGCACCTTCGAATTCTTCTGGCGCATCTCCGACAAGATTGTGACCCAGGCCGCCGAAGATTTCCAACACTTCCGGAGTTTTATCAATGCCGACGTGATGTTCTCTTTTTACAACCCAGTAGCGAGTCGCGATGTCCTTTTTAAAGGCGTCGTCAGTCACCTCTCTGTCGTGAACCGCGACGGGGCTCATGCGGGTTACCGGGTGAGAGGCTACAGCCAGACCATCGCCATGGAAGACTTGCGCTACAGCCGCCAGTTTCTCGACTGCACGCTGAAAGAAATATTCGAAGAGACACTGAAAGGTCAGGCCCTGGGCATGTGGGAGCAGGAAAATATTTCACCAAAGTTCCAGGGAAGAATTGCCCACAGCCTCCAAAGCAACGAGCACGACTGGCAATACCTCACACGCCTGGCCGCCAACTTCGGTGAATGGCTCTACTGGGACGGCACCCGTTTGCAATTGGGCCAACTACGCGATGCCAAGACAACATTAATAAACGGTTCGCACCTAAAAAGCTTTGAGCTGAGCAGTGATGTAGTGAGCAACAAATTGTCGCTGTCGGTCTTCGACACCGGCAGCGGATCAACCGCCCGAGGCTCACTGGACAAAACCACCGACACCTTCAAGGACAGCCTGATCAACACGTCCATTGACGCCCAATCCAACCTCTATACTAGGAAGACAGCAGATTTGCAGCGACATGAATACGCCTCCCATGCCACATCGATGGCCGACATCGAGCGCATGACCAAGTTTTACACTTCCGGCAGAGCGGTGGCCATGGCCACTTACATCGCGGTGAGTCACGTTCCGATCAACGTTGGTCATATTGTTACAGTCAACGACCGGGGCATCGACCACCCGCTCATCGTGGTGGAGAGCAAGATCACCAGCGTTGGCATCGGAAATGTGATTTGCCGTTTCGTGGGCATCCCCCTCGACAGTCAATATCCACCCTACACCAACCCTCTTCTTCACGGCCAGGCCGGAACGCAACCGGTCATTGTCAAAGACAACAATGATCCAGAAGGCATGGGCCGCGTGAAGGTGACATATAGTTGGGGAGCCGCGGACAATGAGAGCCCGTGGTTGAGAGTGCAAACGCCGTATGCAGGCGCGGGGAAGGGGTTTTATTTTATTCCGGAGGTTGGCGAGGAAGTGCGGGTTGATTTTGAGGGGGGTAATCCGGATAAGGCTTACGTGACGGCGAGTCATTACAACGGGCGCGCTACGAGTGGGTATGCGGATGCGGGGAATGCGGTTAAGGCGATCCATACGAAGAGCGGGACGAGGATTGTGTTTAATGATAAGGAGGGTTCGGTGCGTATTGAGGATGCGGGTGGAAGTACCTGGGACATGGATGGGAGGGGGAACATCAGCGTACAGGTACCAGGCAATTTTTCGGTAAATGCGAAGAACATCTTTCTAAACGCAGGGGCGATCCTTTCTGCAAGCGGAGGTTTAGATGTGAGTGTGAATGGAGGAACAAATGTGGGAATCAATTCTGGCGGAACCCTAAGCGAAAGGGCGCTCAAGGCGTATACTTTGAATGCGGAAAGCATAGCCAAGTTTGCGGACAAGGACATTGAGACCAAAGCGAATAAGACCACCTCGCAGGCTTCAGACGAACTGAGCCTGAACAGCGAAAAGGGAAATGTTACGAACCAAGCTAAGAAGGAAGTACAGGCAAATAGCGGCGAAAAATCTAAGATATTTTGATATGGCGGAACCGGGAGAATACATCGAAGTAGCCGGAGGAAAAATAACCCATACTTGCGAAGAGGATTTTGTAATGTACTCGGGCGGCAACATCATTATAAACGCCGCCAAAAGCGTGATATGGAATGGGGAGGAAGGGGTAGCTTTTGGTGATTATCAGGCGCCCCCGGCTGACGATAATACTGACAAGAAGCCTGAAAACGGGCATGTGACATATCTAATAATTTATGGTGCTGGCTACTTAAACATTAGAAACATATCTATTACGCATGATCAAGGAAGTAATTTTAAAAAAAATGCAATCGCACTGAAAGCTCTAATTGCCAGTCGCGCAGGCTGCGATCCCGAACAGGTAGTTCTTGCAGAGGCGAGGTCCACAAGCGAATTTGTGAAAGCAACAAATAAGAAATACGAAACCGGAAAAATTGATTCGCTAACAGTATTTAGCCATGGCACGGAGTCAAGTATAAGTCTGGGCGGCGAACTAGATAATTACGACCAACTCGATAATTACGATCTTCGCGAGATCAATTTTAAGACAATCGATCAAATCGCAAGGGATAATTTTGAAAAATCAGCCCACATCACACTATACGGATGCAATATTGGGACTGGTGGAGAATCATCACTCGCCCAACTTATCGCTGACACGTTAGGGCTAACGGTTAAGGCATTTGATGGACCCGCGGAAGCGAAGAGCAAAAACAAGGATGGTAAAGCTCCGCTGGTATATGACGGAACAATGATTAAAACTGCTGATCGAAGCACGCAAAGTGTTAGGTTAACAACATTTACACCTAAATAGCTAACAATGAAATTCATTCTCTGGATCCTGCTTATTGATTTAATTCCCTTTCATAGTCTTAACGCCCAAGATGAGAAAAGCCAGAGATTCAAGATCCTGCTTGAATCTAATGCAGAGAGTGATAATTTCAGCCCGTACGGTATATACACCATTTCCGATACAATCTTCTCCTCTATCGATAACAAAAAAATAAAGTCATCTTTTAGAGTTAAAGATCAATTAACTCATCGCATTAAAGATCTTCTGAAGGACGAATATTTTGAGAAGTACGAGAAGAAAAGCTCGGCCCAAAAAAGCTGTGGCTACTATGTTGAGTCCAATCCACTCTTGTTTCACGCATATGCCTTATTCATCAAAAAAAACAATCAAATTATCGAGAAGCTGAACCACCTACTGGAGAGCGACAAGGATCTTATAAATGTTAGGATTTATACTGTTCCTAAGGAATTTATAGTTGTCAATGAGTTTTTTAATTATGAGAATATCTTTCAGCCAAAGACGATCGATGATTTGCGCCTTAAGAATAATGTTACCTCTCTATGTGTACTATGCCGTCGCGATGAAAATGGTCTAGAGAATCAGATTGATCCATCCAATACGAAAATTGGTTTCTCAGAATCCAAATATCTTATTTCGATTTGTTGTCCTGTAGTTAGCGATGATGAATACTTATGCGATATGCTATTTACTTACCTGAAGTAAATATCGGGAAAATGTAAACTATTTTGATATGCCAGAGCCAGGAGAGTACAAGAAATATCGGGATCGTACTACTTTCGGATTTAAGCACTGACAATGCGGGTATAGCGGATGGTCCCACGGAGGAAAGCATCCCTATGCATGATATGTTACAACCATGTCTCTATAATTTAACCGAATCCATCACCACCTTCAGCTCCTTCCCCGCAATATCCTCCCACCGGTACAAATGAAACGTCCTATCTAGCGACCCTGTGGCAAACAGTCCCGACTTGAAAGTAGGATTCAATACTGCCGTGGAAACCATGGACCCGGTACTCTCCAGCGTTGCGATATTGACGGTCTTAATCAACGTGTGCTGATGCGGGTTGCCAGCGGCGCCCTCACGAGGAAAGATCTGGATGCGGTTTGCCTGCTGGTCGGTAGCGAGAATATACCCGGTGTGGTCATCGGCCGGATAGATAGCCACACCGCTCTGGTTCTCCGTAAAGTCTGTGTTGGCAAACAAAGCCAGTTCATCATTACCTTTTTCGGGGTCAGCGTAGTATTTCCTCACACCCGTGCCCGCGTCGGCGTAATACACATAGCCAAGTGCGGGATCGACGGCGATGGAGAGCACGCCTTTCTTGCCACTATAGGTTCCGAACTTTCTAACAACCGACGCTCCGAGTGTGCCGGATTTGTTTTCCAGCAAGTATTGCCAAATAAAGCTGCCATCGGTCGGTCCGTTTTTACGAGCCACAAAGGCATAGAGTTTTCCACTGGTGGGTTGTTTGTATAGCGCCATAGCGCCAGGTTCGCGGAAGCCCTCTCCGGTTTCACCTTCGAAGACGGGCATGCCGCCCCCGTCGATGGGTTTCATGGCAGGGAGGTGGAAAGCGCGTAGGCGTTGCGTGGTGGCTTCGGTGACGACCGCGATGTCGATGGTGGAATCGCCCAACACGAAACCGTAGGCTACATCAACGCCATGAGGTTGTTTCATGGGGATAACGCAATGATCTTTCTGCACCTTTCCCTGGAGACCGAATGCATATAACCCACCGTTCGTGTCGCTGTCGGTGCCGAGGATAAGGCTTTGTTCTGGATTGGCGGGGTTGATCCATAAGGCCGTCGCGGTGGCCGTGTACAGCACGTTGTCTGTGATGACGGGGGGCCTGATGGCGTCTGCCGCTATTTCGGCGGTCTGTTGATGGTGACCGCAGGCGATAAGCAGCGTACAGGCCAGGGCGGGGAGCAAACGGTTTATCATGACAGGGGTGCTGTTAGGATCCCCTCGACCGCATGCCACTGGTGGCTACGTTGGGGAATCTGTTACAATTGACCATTATTTTTTTAAGTTATCAAGGGGGGCGGTCATTTTTTGCGGGCTAATTTGAGATAGTCTGGCTGTTTCGCGCGGGGTTGGGATGGGCGGCGGGATAAAAAATTAAAGGTTAAGAAAAACAGGTAGGTAGACCGACGGACAAACGTTTTTTTTACCTTGAACTTTTATAATCTCAAAGACATGCAAAAACGAACATTAGGTAAATCCGGAATAACGGTGGCGCCCTTGACCTTTGGCGGAAATGTTTTCGGCTGGACACTTGACGAGGCAACGTCCTTTCAACTTCTCGACGCATTTGTCGGCGCCGGGTTCAATTTTATTGACACAGCCGATGTTTACTCGCGTTGGAAGGCCGGTAACTCGGGTGGCGAATCGGAAACCATTATCGGGAATTGGATGAAGAAGCGCGGCAACCGCACGCAGGTGGTGGTGGCCACAAAAGCGGGTGGTGACATGGGGCAAGGGAAAAAAGACATTTCGAAAGCCCATATTTTACAAGCTGTTGAAAATTCGTTGCGCCGCTTGCAGACTGATCATATCGATCTTTATCAAACCCACTGGGACGTTGTGGAGACGCCCGTGGAAGAAACACTTGAGGCCTATGCGCAGCTTGTGAAGGAAGGAAAAGTGCGGGCTATCGGCGCATCCAACTTCACGGCCGCGCGTTTACAGGCCGCCCTGGAGGCCAGCCAGCGGCATGGCTATCCGCGCTATGAGACCTACCAGCCTGAATACAATTTGTATGCCCGCGAAGGTTTTGAAAAAGAGCTGGCGCCGCTTTGTCAGAAGCATGGCTTGGGAGTGATCAACTACTATTCCCTGGCAGCGGGATTTCTGACAGGCAAATACCGTTCGGAAGGCGATTTCTCGAAAAGTACCCGCGGTGGCGGCATGGCCAAATACCTGAACCCCCGGGGCCTGAACATTCTGAAAGCCCTTGACGAAGTTGCTGCCGAATACAAAACATCCCAGGCCAGCGTTGCACTGGCGTGGCTCATTGCGCGGCCGTCGATCACGGCGCCGATTGCCAGCGCCACAAGCATTGAACAATTAAACGCGCTCGTAAAGGCCACGGAACTGAATCTAACTGCCGAGGCCATCGCCAAGCTGAACCAAGGCAGCGCTTGGTGAATGAGCTACCTGATTTCTAAAAATAAAAAAATCCCGGAGTACATACTCCGGGATTTTTTTATTGACGCTTTAAATTGATTAACACATTTGCGCCTTGGGCTCACGTTGATGATGACGCTTCCAGGGCGGCTTTCCTTTCTCTTCTGCGGAATGCGATCTTGGTGATGAACACGAACAACACGGGCACCACGAAGATGGCCAACGAACTGGCAGCGAGCATACCCCCCGCAACGGTCCAACCAATGGTCTTCCGGGCTTCGGCACCGGCACCCGACGAGAAGGCCAGCGGCAACACCCCGAGGATGAAGGCGAGCGAAGTCATGATGATAGGACGAAGACGCAACTGCACGGCTTCGAGCGTAGCGGCCACGATGTCCATTCCGCGGTCGACACGTTCTTTGGCAAACTCCACGATCAGGATGGCGTTTTTCGCGGCCAAACCGATGAGCGTGATCAACCCGATCTGTGCATAGATGTTGTTGGTGAGGTTGGGCAACAACGTGAGGGTTAGGATGGACCCGAAGGCACCGATGGGCACGGCGAACAATACGGAGAACGGCACCGACCAGCTTTCGTAGAGTGCTGCCAGGAAGAGGAACACAAACACGATGGAGATGGCGAAGATGATGCCCGTGCTGTTACCGGCCTTGATCTCTTCGCGGCTCATGCCGGCGAATTCGTAGCTGTAGCCGGCGGGCAGTACCTGGGCGGCCACTTCACGCAAGGCGTCGATGGCCTGACCACTGCTGTAGCCGGGCTTGGCGGCACCCATGATCTCGGCCGTGCGATACAAGTTGAAGTGCGTGATGTTCGCGGGCGTTTCAATGACCTTGGAGGTGATGATGGCGCTGAGCGGCACCATGCCACCGGCACTGTTCCGAACGCGGTAGTTGCCAATGTCGGCGATGTTTCTGCGATAGAGTGTGTCGGCCTGGGCGACAACGCGGAAGTTCCGGCCATAGATGTTGAAGTCATTCACATAGGAACTTCCCAACAGGGTGGACAACGTGCTGTAGGCTTCGGCCACGTTCACACCGAGTTTCTTGGCGCGTTCCTTATCGATATCTACCTGGTAACCCGGTGTGCGGGCGGTAAAGAAGGAGTAGGCCACGGCAATCTCGGGGCGCTGGTTGAGGGCGCCAAGGAATTGACGCATGGTGGCTTCAAATTTACGAATGTCGTCGGTGCTGGTGGTTTGCTGTAATTCGAACGTGAAACCCGACGACTGACCCAACCCTGGAATGGCTGGAGGTGAAATGGCGAGGATGCGCGCTTCTTTGATGTCGGCGGTACGCCGCTGGATCTCGGCCATGACGGCGGGTACGCTTTCGGTTTTTGGATCGCGTTCATCCCAAGACTTGAGGTTCACGAACACCGTGCCGGCGTTCGACTTGTTGGAGAACGTGAGGATGTTCAAGCCGGCCAAACCGCCCACCACGTTCACGGCGGGGAGACTGCGGATACGGCTTTGGATCTCCTGCATCAGCTCGATGCTGCGCGTGGTGGAAGTACCTTCCGGTAATTCGTAGGTCACCATAACGCGTTTCTCATCTTCCGTGGGAATAAAGCCCGTAGGTTTGTTTTTAAACAGGATGTAGAGACCAGCAAACAAGCAGATCATCATAACGATGACATAAGGAGTGCGTTTGATCCAGGAGTTCACACCGCGTGTGTAGGAATGCGACAGTTTATTGAATCCGTTGTTGAAGCGGTCGAAGAAACGGTCGAGAAAATTTTTCTCTTCTTCTTTTTTGGCGGGCTTCAACATGAGCATGGACAATGCTGGTGTGAGCGACAAGGCCACAAAGGCGGAGATGACCACCGACACAGCAATGGTGATGGCGAACTGCTGATAGAGCTTGCCCACGATGCCGGGCACAAATCCTACCGGCACAAACACCGCGGCGAGGATGAGCGCGATGGCGATTACCGGGCCGGAAATTTCTTTCATAGCTTTCACGGTAGCATCCTTCGGCGAAAGCTTCTCATGATCCATGTTGTGTTGTATGGCTTCGACCACCACAATGGCGTCGTCCACCACAATACCAATGGCCAACACGAAGGCAAACAGGGTGAGTGTATTGATCGTGAAACCCAAGGGTATAAAGAAGATGAATGTGCCGATCAGGGAAACCGGAATGGCCAACACGGGAATGAGTGTGGCGCGCCAGTTCTGCAAGAAGAGGAACACCACGATGATCACAAGCGTGAGCGCTTCCAGCAGGGTAGTGATTACTTCCTCGATGGATACTTGCACCACGGAAGTGGTCTCCAACGGAATAAGGTAGTCGATATCTTTCGGGAAATTCTTTTTCAGTTCACCCAACACGGACATCACACCTTCGTTGGTGGTCAGCGCGTTGGCACCGGGTGCCAGATAGAGCAGCATGAACGCTCCGCGTTTGCCATCCACAAAAGGGTTGTTGCCATAGTTGAACTTGGCCAGTTCTACGCGCGCCACATCTTTCAGGTACACCAGACTACCTTGTGCAGGGTTGGTGCGCACGACGATGTTTTCGAAATCTTCTCTCTTGTTGATGCGGCTATTCGTTAGCACGTTGTATTCAAAGGCCTGGACGTTTCGCTGCGGACTACCGCCGATGGAGCCTGCGGCAATCTGTAGGTTTTGTTCTGTGAGCGCGGCCGTCACTTCGGCCGGCGTCATGTTAAGGCTGGCGAGCTTTTCGGGGTTGAGCCAGATGCGCATACCAAAGTCGTCGCCGAGAGACACGATGTCGCCGACGCCTTTCACGCGCAGCAAGGCATCCTTCAGATAAATGTTGGCGAAGTTGCCGATGAAGGTAGCGTCGTGCGTGCCGTTAGGGGAGTACAGTGCGAGCACCAGAAAGATGCTGGGGTTGCGTTTCCGCACGGTAACGCCGAGGCGGCGCACCAGTTCGGGCAACGTCGGTTCGGCCACGCTCACGCGGTTTTGTACGTCGAGTGTGGCGATGTCGATGTTCGTGCCGATGTCGAACGTTACGGTGATGGCGCTTTGTCCGCTGCCGGTGCTGTTGCTGGACATGTACATCATGCCCGGGGTTCCGTTCACCTGCGTCTCGATGGCGGTGGTGGTGGTCTGTTCCACCGTCTGCGCGTCAGCCCCGGTGTAGATGCCGGTGATGGAGACGGTAGGCGGTGTGATGTCGGGGTATTGAGAGATGGGCAGCGTGCTCATGGCAATGAGGCCCACCAAGACGAGCACGACCGATATGACGATGGCGGTGACGGGTCTCTTTATAAATACATCTGCTATCATGGATTCTTCAGTAAGGTTATAAAGGTCATTTTGTTTTGGCAGTGGCGGCCGGAGGAGCGGTGTTTACTACCGATCCTTCGCGGAGGTTTTGAACACCTTCCACCACGACGGACTCATTCTCGCTGAGACCGCTTTTTACGACGATGTCTTTGCCCACCTGTGTGCCCAGCACCACTTTGCGCTGTGTCACCTTGTTGCTGTCGGCCAGCACATAGACATAGAACTCACCCAGTTGTTCGGTCACTGCCTTGTAGGGAATGATGATGGACTTGGCAGACGATGCCAGCACGCGCAGGGTAGCGCTCATCCCAGACCGGAGCAGGTGATCGCGGTTGGGGAACACCAAACGCATTTTGATGGAACCGGTTTGCGGGTCCACGGCGCGATCGATGACACTGATGTGTCCGGGTTCCGGATACAGGTCTGTTCCCACGGCGAGGCGGAACGTGGAATCGCCCTTCACACCTTTTCTGACGAAGAGTTGTGTGAAGCGAAGGATCTCTCTTTGATCGACAGCGATATCGGCTGCGATGGGATCATCGGACGAGATCGTGTTCAGCAACGTTTGACCAGCGGAGACTGCTGCGCCCAGACGCACGTTGGAGATGCCGATGGTGCCATCGAACGGTGCGATAATGGAAGAGTAGCGCACGTTGGTTTGCACACTGCGCATGGCAGCCTTGGCGGCATCCACCTGGCGTTGTGCCGCGGAATAGGTGGCCTCGGCGTAGTCCACTTGTTGTTTGGCGATGGCGTCGCTCTTGTTCAGTTCGCGATAGCGCTCCACGTCCTTCTGTGCTTTCTCGAGGTTGGCCTCCTGCACTTTCAGGTTGGCCTGCGCCTGTTCATAGGTGGCCTCGTATTGTTGCTGATCGATGGAATAAAGTTTCTGACCTTTGCGCACTTTCGAGCCTTCCGTGAAATGAATGGCCGTGATATAGCCGTTCACCTGAGCACGCAATTCCGTTTCATTGAGGGCGCGGACCACCGCCGGATACTCTTCATAGTAAGTAGCATCCGTCGTGGTGGAAGGTTTTACCACCACGTTCACGGGCGGCGGCCCTTGTTGGGCTTGCTGATTTTTCTTACCACAGGCCGCGGCCACCAGCAAGAGGCCGAGCATTGTATAGCGTTGTAATGAGTTCAATAACATAGGAGAAGAAGATTTGAATTAATAGTTGATTTGTCCTAAAGCTCTTTGCACGTCAATCTTGCTGGCCAGCACCTGGTACAGCGCGTTGAAATAGTTGATGCGCGCCGTGCGCAGATCGGTTTCGGCCACGGTCACGTCGAGGTAGGCGCGAATACCGCTTTTATATTGGAGTTGAATGACATCGTAGACCTCGCGGGCGAGTTCCACATTTTCTTTCAAGGCCAGGTAGGCAGCCAGATTGCTCTTATAGGCAGCGAGCGAACGGGTGTATTCTGTGCTGAGATTGCTCTCGAGATTCTTTACCGACCAGTCCAGCTTACGCAACGTCCACCGTTGCTCCTGCACTTTGGCTACGCGCTTCATGCCCTGGAAAATCGGGAAGGAAAACGTGGCGCCCACATAGGAGTTTGGGTACCGCTGGTTGTAGAGCTCACCAAAGTTGTTGTTTTGGTAGTTCATGAAATAGGCACCAAATGCATTCAGCGATGGGATGAAACCCCACCAGGCGTATTTCACATTGGCTTCCTGCAGCTCGCGTTGCGTGATCATCAATTTATAGTCGATGTGGCTTGCATAGGAGAGGGTCTGCGTGGTGTCCAGGTCGATCTCGCTCTCCATCTGGAGGGTGTCGTAGGCAATTTGCAGGCTTCCCTTCACCGGGTAGCCCATGAGTGTTTTCAACAACTCTTGCTTATAGACCAGCATCTCCTGATTGGTTTTCAGGGTAGCCTTGGCGTTGGCCAGCAGGATGGTGGCGCGTTTGTAGTCGGTCTTGTCTGCTACGCCGGCGTTGTATTGAGCGGTAGCATCCTTGAGGCTGCGTTGCAGGCGGATGATGTCTTCTTCGCCTACGCGGATCTGCTGGGAAGTGGCCAGCAAATCATAGAAAGCCTTGGTGACATTGACCACCACGTCGATCTTGTTGGCGCTGGTGTTCTGGTTGGCCTGAATTCTTACCTTGGAAGCCGTGCTCCGGGCCAGCAGCACATCGCGGTTGAAGATGGTCTGCGTGCCGGTGAACTGCAGCGCCGAGGTGTTGTTCACCCCGAACCTGACCGGGTTGCCACCGATGATGCTGGTTTGCAGATCTATATTTCGCTGATAGACCGCCGCAAAATTCAGTTGGGGATACCAATCGGCCAGTTTGCCCTGGATGATCCGGTCGGTGATCTCCTGATCGGCCAAAGCTTGCTGTACTTGAGGTTGATGTGTGAGCGCATATTCCACCACCTTGTCGAGGGTGGGGTTTTGCAGGAGGCTGTCCTGGGGAGGCTGTTGCTGAGCCCTCGCCACCACGGAGAGGAGCAAGGCCGGCGCCAGGAGCCAATGGAATAGATTTCGTTTTGTTTGCGTTGGGTACATAGGGTATTGCGTCTTTCTATTATTATTTAGCGGGTTTAGGATGATGATGATGCTCTTCTTTACGGGTGATGCGGGGCAGAGGTTCATGAAATATGGCGTGATAAATAATTTCTTTTCGGTCTTGCAAAAATTTTCGGTAAGCGGTATCGCTCATGCCGTGCATATTCTGCAAAACGGTTTTGGCTAACAGCGGATAGTTGCACAGGGAAATCAGGTTGATCACAAAATGCTCTGCCGTGATGGGGAGCAACCGGCCACTGGCGATCTCCTCTTCCAGGTCTTTCCGGATCAAGTCGCTGGACTTGACCTTGGTCTGGCACAACACCTTCACTTTCTCGGGGTTGCGAGCCGTTTCGGTGATGATGAAGTTTTCCAGGTAAGGATATTTCAACCCATACTCCACCACGATGTCGATAAACAAACTGATCTTCTCCCGGAACGGCAACGCCGACGACAGCACAGCACGCGCCTTTGCCCGTTTCTCGTTAACAGCCTCTTCCAGCAACGTATCCATCAATTGTTCGCGCGAACGAAAATAATAGTGTATCAGGGCCCGGTTGACGCCGGCCTCGTCGGCAATCTCCTGGGTAGTCGCGTTCAAAAAGCCTTTCTGAAAAAACAGCGATTTGGCTTTTTCCTTGATCACGGCCTCCGTCTGGGCTTCGGGAATTGTGCTCACTTATCTTTTATGTTTAACAAAATTGTTAAACGATAGTAGAGCGATTCCGTTCCCGTTTCCTGCCCCAAACGGCAACTATTTTTGTGGAAGGTGATTTATGACCCCTTAAAGGCATAT
>DATDAV010000287.1:0-40875 GCA_036525235.1 Chryseolinea sp.
AAGGTGTCCTTATAGAAATTTACGTAGTAATTATAGTTGTTCGGATAGGCGAAGAACTGATCCTCGATGGCAAACACATAGGAGGACGACACGTTGAGTTTTGGCAAAAAGAGACGCTCCGGTTTTAGCACGGTCATCACCTTTTCACCTTCATAGCCGAGGTTCTTGCCCTGTTTATAGCGCAGGTTGCTGTTCACGCTCCGGTCGCCAATGATCTTGAAAGGGCGCTTCACACGGATGGTGCCGTGGTCGGTGGTGATGACCACTTTCACATCTTTCTCTGCGATCTTTTTCAGAATATCGATCAGGGGAGAGTGCAGAAACCATGATTTTGTGATCGAGCGGTATGCCGATTCGTCCGGCGCCAACTCGCGCACCATCGCCATGTCGGTGCGGGCGTGCGAGAGCATATCCACAAAGTTGTAGACCACCACGTTGAGATCGTTCTGAAAAAGATTGTTTACCGTATCGGCCAGGCTTCTGCCTTCTTCCAGGTTCTTGATCTTGTGGTACGACATCTTCACGTTCAGATTGTTCCGGCGAAGTTGTTTTGACAAAAACTCGGATTCGAAATTATTCTTGCCCTCATCTTCGTCCTCACCTACCCACAGGTCTGGGTTGGTCTTTGCCATTTCGGAGGGCAGTTGTCCGGAAAAGATGGCGTTCCGGGCATAGGCCGTGGTGGTGGGCAGAATGGAATAGTAGGTTTCTTCGCTGGTCACGTTGAAATATTCCGTGAGCACGGGCTCGATCACTTTCCATTGATCGTAGCGCAGGTTATCGATCAGGATAACAAACACGGGTTTCTTACCCAACTCGGGAAATACTTTCTTCTTCATGAGCTGGTGCGACAGCAACGGCTTTTCGGCCTTGGGATCGTTGAGCCACGAATCATAATTCCGGATAATGAACTTGGCGAAGTTGGCGTTGGCTTCCGTCTTTTGCATGTCCAGCACCTCGCCCATGTCCTGGTTGTCGGCGTGGTCCATTTGCAGTTCCCAGAACACTAGTTTCTTGTAGATGTCGGCCCACTCTTCGTGGTTCATATTTTCCTGGAAGGCCATGCTGATCTTGCGGAACTCCTGCTGATAGTTCAGGTTGGTCTTCTCGATGATCAGGCGTTTGTTGTCGAGTATTTTTTTTACGGACAGCAGGATCTGGCTGGGATTGAGCGGCTTGATGAGATAGTCGGCGATCTTCGAGCCGATGGCCTCTTCCATGATGTGTTCCTCCTCGTTCTTGGTGATCATCACCACGGGGAGGTTAGGCTTATTATTTTTGATCTGCGTGAGCGCTTCCAAGCCCGACATGCCGGGCATATTTTCGTCGAGGAAAACCACATCAAAGTGCTTGTCGTCTGTGAGCTCCACCGCCTCCGTGCCGTTGTTTACCGGCGTGATGTCGTAGCCCCGTTGTTCGAGAAAAAGAATATGAGGCTTCAACAAATCAATTTCATCATCCGCCCACAAAATGCTATATCTTTGCATAGTTGAAAATTTCACCAATTTAACCATTAATCGTTATCCGCTGACACTATCATCAGATAAAGGATTGACGCAGAACCCTGAAGGATGAACAAAAAGAAGATCATTAACGATCCCGTTTATGGGTTTATCACCATCCCCACGGAATTGATCTTCGACATCGTCTCGCACCCGTATTTTCAACGGCTACGCCATATTAAACAACTCGGTTTGACCGATTATGTTTACCCGGCCGCCCAACATACCCGCTTTCAGCACGCGCTTGGCGCCCTTCACCTCATGGGGCTGGCATTGGACGCCCTCCGGCTGAAAGGCATTGAGATCTCTGACGAGGAATACGAGGCCTCTCAATTGGCCATCCTCCTCCACGACCTGGGCCACGGCCCCTTTTCGCACACGTTGGAGTACTCGCTCCTGCCCGGCATCCGCCACGAAAGCCTGTCCTACCTGATGATGGACAAGTTGAATGCCGAATTCAACGGTGCATTGAACCTCGCCCTCAGGATCTTTCGCAATAGCTACCGGCGCAAGTTCTTCCACCAACTCGTATCCAGCCAACTGGACATCGACCGGCTGGACTATCTGAAACGCGATAGTTTTTTCACCGGCGTACAAGAAGGTTCCATTGGCGTTGACCGCATTCTGTCGATGCTTACCGTGCACCGCGACCAGGTGATGGTAGAAGAAAAAGGCATCTACAGCATTGAAAACTTTCTGAACGCCCGCCGCCTCATGTATTGGCAGGTATATCTGCATAAAACTACCGTCAGCACCGAACGCATGCTGGTGAATCTGATCCGCCGGGCCCAAGTGCTGGTGCGGGGAGGCGAGACGGTGCCGGCCAGCCGGCCACTGATGTCCTTCCTGGAGAAGGAGCTCACCCTGGCCGACTTCAAAGATACCCGCCTGCTGGACGCCTTTGGCCGCCTGGATGACAATGATATCTGGGGTGCCCTGAAGTTTTGGCGCGATCACGACGACCGGATTCTTTCGCTGCTTTCGGAAATGTTGATCGAACGGAGATTGTTCCGGATAAAGCTCAGCGCGGAGCCGATTCGCAAAAGCCAGGTGGAAAAGATACGGGTGGCCGTTATGCGCAAATATGGAACGCTGCGCTCGGAGGCAGCCTATCTTTTTTCGCACGGCACCGTCAGCAACGAGGCCTATGCCGAAGGGCACCAGATCAATATCCTGATGCGCAGCGGCGAGGTGCTGGACATCGCCCAGGCGTCGGAGCTCCCCAACATCAAGGCATTGAGCAAAATCGTCAAAAAAAACTATCTGTGCTGGCCTAAAAATGTATCTTTGTAGATTCGTTATGCTGTGACCCCGCACGCTTTAACCGATAGCACAAACTTGGCTTTTGTCTGAAAGAGGAATAACGTATCGACGAACGATTTAACCATCTAAGGAATGGAATTTACGGTCAATCAAATAGCCGCCATGCTGGGCGGAGAAGTTAGCGGCAACGGCAACGAAAAGATCAACATGCTGGCCAAGATCCAGGATGCCAAACAGGGCCAGATCGCTTTTCTTTCCAACCCCAAATACGAACAATACATCTACACCACCCAGGCTACAGCCGTTATTGTAAAAAAAGACTTTGTCCCCAAGAAAGAGGTTGTTTCAACGCTCATCCTGGTGGAAGATCCCTACATCAGTTTTACACGCCTGCTGGAAGAATACCATAAGCTGATCAGCTTTCAAAAGAGCGGCGTGGAGCAACCCAGCTTCATTTCGGAAAGCGCTACCATTGGAAAGGATTTCTATCGCGGCGCCTTCTCCTATATCGGCAGTAACGTGAAGATCGGCGACGGTGTAAAGATCTATCCCCATGCCTATGTTGGCGATAACGTGGTGATCGGCAACCATTGCATCCTCCACAGCGGCGTAAAGATCTATGCCGACACCCGGATCGGCAATCACTGCGTGATCCATTCCGGTTGTGTGATCGGCAGCGACGGGTTTGGGTTTGCTCCGCAGGAAGACGGCTCTTATAAGACCATTCCTCAACTCGGCACGGTCATCATTGAAGACCACGTGGCCATTGGCGCCAACACCGTCATTGACTGTGCCACCTTGTTTGGCGACGCCACCATTATCCACCAGGGTGTGAAGCTGGATAACCTGATCCAGGTTGCTCATAATGTAGAGATCGGCAAAAACACGGTCATCGCGGCCCAGGCAGGCGTGTCAGGCTCGACCAAAATCGGTGAAAATTGCATCATTGGTGGCCAGGTGGGCATTGCCGGGCACATTGTCATTGCCAATCACACCGGCTTGGGCGCCCAGGCGGGCATCTCCAAATCCATTAAAGAAGAAGGTCAAAAGCTCATGGGCTCTCCAGCCTACGATTACGGGGAGTACTATAAGTCCTACGCCGTCTTTAAAAAGCTTCCGGACTTTCAACATCGGCTCCGCGAATTGGAAGACAAGGTTAAAAAATCTGAAAACACTTCACTTTCAGTAGATTAGGGCACCTGCGGGGGCTGTACAAGGGGGTAAAAACGCAAAATTGGATAATCTCCAGTTTGAAGTTAACTTTGCCCACTTTTGCAACACTAAATGCTCAATATCAAACAGCAAACTATCCAGAAATCCGTAGCCCTTTCGGGTGTCGGCCTTCATAGCGGGGTACAAACCAACATCACTTTTGTGCCCGCCAAACCCAACCACGGCATAAAATTCCAACGTATTGACCTGCCCGGATCTCCCATCATAGAGGCCGATTGCGACAATGTAGTGGATGTGTCGCGTGGAACCACCATTGAGCAAAGCGGTGCCCGTGTGAGCACCATAGAACACACCCTGGCCGCCTGTACAGGCCTCGAAATCGACAACGTACTCATCCAACTGGACGGCCCCGAGTGCCCCATCATGGATGGCAGTTCCATCGAATTTGTGGACGTATTGAAAGCCGCCGGAACCGAAGAACAGAACGCCCTGCGCGACTTCTTTGAAGTTCAGGAACCCCTGTTCTACCGCGAAGCCGCCCGCAACGTAGAGATCGCCGCCCTCCCACTGGACGACTATCGCGTGACGGTAATGATCGACTATAACTCCCCGGTGCTGGGCAGCCAACACGCTTCGATTACCGACATCCGTCAATTCGAAAAAGAGATCGCATCCTGCCGTACCTTCTGCTTTTTACATGAGCTGGAGATGCTGTACAAGAACAACCTCATCCGCGGCGGCGACCTCAACAACGCCATCGTGATCGTGGACCGTGTGGTGCAGGAAAATGAATTGGAAAACATTGCCAAAATGCTCGGCAAACCCAAAGTTGCCGTGAAGCAGGAAGGCATCCTCAATAACATCGAGCTTCGCTACAAGAACGAGCCGGCGCGCCACAAGCTGCTGGACATCGTGGGTGACCTCACGCTGGCCGGAAGACCTTTGAAAGCGCAGATCTTGGCCGCCCGCCCTGGTCACGCCGCCAACGTAGCGTTCGCCAAGAAGCTGAAGAAGGCCATGCAGGAGTCGGACAAAAAGGGAAGACCCAAATACAATCCCAGCTTGCCCCCGGTGATGGACATCAACAAAGTGGCCGCCACCTTGCCACACCGTTATCCGTTCCTGCTCATCGACAAGATCATTTACCTCGACAACGAAAGCGTGTCGGGCGTAAAGAATGTTACCGCCAACGAATATTTCTTCCAGGGGCACTTTCCTGGAAACCCTGTGATGCCCGGCGTGCTTCAGATCGAAGCCATGGCGCAGATCGGTGGTATCCTGGTGTTGAACACCGTGCCCGACCCGGAAAATTACTGGACATATTTTCTGGGCATTGAAAATTTCAGATTTAGAAAAATGGTATTGCCCGGCGATACGCTCGTGATCCAGTGCGACTTGCTCGCACCCATCAAGCGCGGCATCGCCAAAATGACCGGCCGCGCCTACGTAGGCAATACGCTGGTTTGTGAAGGTACCATGACTGCTAGTATAGTTCGTAAAGACGCATGAGCCGATTCCCTTTGACCAACGTACACCCCGACGCCATCATTGGCGAAAACGTGACCATCGAGCCGTTTGCTACCGTTCAAAAGAACGTTGTGATCGGCGACGGTTGCTGGATCGGACCCAACGTCACCATCATGGAAGGTGCACGCCTCGGCAAAAACTGTAAAATATTTCCCGGCGCCGTAATCAGTGGTGTACCCCAGGACTTGAAATTCCGGGGCGAAGAAACCACGGCCGAGATCGGCGACAACACCACCGTGCGCGAGTGCGTGACCATCAACCGCGGCACGGTAGACAAATACAAAACGGTGATCGGCTCCGACTGTCTCATCATGGCCTACGCCCACATCGGGCACGACTGCATCATCGGCAACAATTGTATCCTGGGCAACACGGTACAGCTGGCGGGCCACGTGGTCATCGACGATTTCGCCATCTTTGGTGGCGCCTGCGCCGTGCAACAGTTCTCCAAGATCGGCGCCCACGCCTACATCGGCGGAGGCTCGCTGGTGCGCAAAGACATTCCCCCGTTCACAAAAGCAGCTCGTGAGCCGCTTTCGTATGCGGGTATCAATACCGTGGGCTTGCGCCGCCGGGGCTATTCGTCGGAGAAGATCAACGAGATCCAGGAGATCTACCGCATGATCTTTATGAAGGGACTCAACAATTCCAAAGCCATCGAAATGGTCGAAAACGAGGTGCCCAGCAGCGAAGAGCGCGACTATATCCTCGATTTTATCCGCAATTCCGAGCGGGGCATCATGAAAGGTTACGAAGGCAACGACTAGGCCACGGGGTTGAAGCATGGCACAGCCCACCCTCCCCACAACCACCCCACTGTCGATCCAGGTTCAGCAATTGGGGAAGAGATTTAACCGCGACTGGATCTTTCGCAAGTTCGACTACACATTCCAATCCGGCCAAACGTATGCCATCACCGGTCCGAATGGATCGGGGAAGTCCACCCTCTTACAGGTACTCTGGGGACAAGTACCTCCCAGTGCGGGCACCGTTACCTATACCACAGGCAACGGCACCATATCCGCCGAGAACATTTTTCGGCACCTCGCGATCGCCACGCCCTACCTGGACCTGATCGAAGAATTCACCTTGCGGGAACAACTGCGTTTTCATTTCAAGTTGAAGCCCTGCCGCCAGGGCTGGAGTGAAGCAGAGGTATTGGAGAGAATGTATCTTACCCATGCCCGCGACAAATACATTTCCAATTTTTCGTCGGGCATGAAGCAGCGGGTGAAGCTGGCCCTGGCCTTTTTTTCGCAGGCCGACATCGTGTTTCTGGACGAACCGGGCACCAACCTGGACCAGCAGGCATTCGACTGGTACCAGCAGCAATTGGCCAACCTACCCCCACATTGCCTGGTGTTTATAGCCAGCAATCAGCCGTCGGAATACCCGCCCAGTGCGCAGAAAATCGACATCATGCGCTTCAAATAGCGGTTACAACCAGAGGCCGGACGTCATTAAGATATGTTTCATCCCCGCAAGGGGATACAGTTTGATTTTATTATTTTTACAGGCATCTTCGTATTCTTAACAGTTAACGCATGAAACATTTGAACCGAGTATTTACCCTTTTGATCCTTGTTAGCGCATCTTTCTCTTACACCGGTTGCAAGAAAGACGATGACAAACAATCTGAAGAACAAATCCAATTAGGCAAGCTCACCTCCGATCAGTGGACGCTCACCTCTGCCTCAGATCCCTCCGACCGGACAGCAGAATATCCCGGCATGAAACTTACCATTTCCGGCAATTTCAGCGAAGGCGGAACCTATCAATACACCAGCACCGCCACCTCGTGGCCCAGTGTGAGTCCGTGGAAAAAAAGTGACAACTGGAAATTCCAGCCTTCCTCCATCGGCTCGGGCATCGTACGCCAAAGCGATCTGCAGGACATGGACTACACGCTTTCCAACTCCGACAAAACCCTGACCATTCACTTCACCTATTCCGGCGCAGGTTTTAACAATGGCCGCACCGAATCCGTAGAAGGCGACTGGACGTTTGTCTTCACAAGACCTTAAGGTTTTATAACCTATAAAAAAAGCTTCCTCAAAAGGGAAGCTTTTTTTGTGGGCTGGAAACTCCAATAGCTTTATCGCAAAATCGTAATCTTGCTCGCGTTGCAAAAACCTTTATCTTTATAGACCCACAGAATTGTTGTCCCAAACCCTATGAAAATCTCTACCACCCTTCAGGTACTTGCTGTCGTGGCTTGCTTTATCATGGCTTGCAGCGTTGTGAAAAAAAAAGCTTCTGACAAGGACATACGTGTCTTTCTTTCATCGTTTCAGGCTTCACTGCGTCAGCCTGACGAGTTGATCTTGAAGCAATTTGAGAGTAAACAGTCACGGGAAGCGTTGGTGTCTGCGATCCACATCCTTAAAAATGAGGAGAGCGAATACGTGACGTGTGAAGCCCTATTTGAAAGCGCATCCATTTTGACTGATGAAAGGGGAACGCAAATAATCATCCCGGTAGTTTTCCGTTCGAAAGATTTGGAAATGGACTACCAAAAAGAGTCCACCCTTACCTTATGGCTTATGGCCCGCGCGGGCTCGATCGTTATCACCCAATTGGATGGCCTGGTCTTTTACGCACAATTCGCGGAGCTGCGAAACGAAATGCGATGGGCCGTCGACCGGGCCACAGAAATAAAGAAGCGTCAACCGCTTTACGCGAGAGCCAAAGCGCTACAGCAAAATTTCGATTCGGTGATCTGGTGCGCCACCTACAACACAAAGAACTACTTCTATGTTGTGAATGGAGCCTGGAGCAATTCGGACAGAAAACGCGCAACGGAGGGCTATACGATGGGGCTGGTGGATGAGGCTGGAGACACCATGATACCGCCCGACTATGAACTCATTGGCACAATCGGATTTGATATGCCCGGGATAGTGGAAATAAAGAAAGCTGGAAAAGTAGGTTACTTTAACATCGAGACAAAACAACTGATGATAGAACCGGCCTATGACATGATCATACCGTATGGCCGCGAAAATATTTTATGCATCGTGAAGCAGGATACAGTCTACGGATGGGTTAACGATGCGCTTGTTTATACTGCCGGATTTCCCTCGGAGAAAACCAAGGAATGGGTAAACAGCTTCGGGTTCCTGCCGAAAGACATTCGTTTGGCCAACGGGGCTCAAACCCTGTGCGAAATACCGGCAGAAGGCAATGCGGGCTATGGTATTTTAATGCCCCCGTCGTATCTCGTAAAGACCGGCTTATTCGAGGAAATCATCGAAGGGATTTCCTCTACACCTATCCCCATGGACGGCTGGACAGAATATGTGGAGGCCAAAGGCACAATCTTTCAAACCATAACAGACGGGATCAATGCCATGATCACCACCGTCACAAACCGCTACATCGAGGGGCGTGAAGAATTTTACATCGAGAACAGAGTTGTCTTCGTGGATAAACGCAACGACACCCTGGCCGTAGCGGATATTTCCACAAAAAAAGTCGAACACATAAAACGCATCGGCAATAACGT
The DNA here is from genome assembly GCA_036525235.1 of Chryseolinea sp. Lineage (GTDB taxonomy): Bacteria > Bacteroidota > Bacteroidia > Cytophagales > Cyclobacteriaceae > Chryseolinea. The sequence continues at coordinate 8,971 of DATDAV010000287.1, forward strand.
TTTGGAGGTAAAAGCCATTCCATACAATGAATGGTTCGACTACGATGCTCCGGAATATGACGTTCCGGAATATACATACTTTACCTTTGGTGAAGATCTCTCCATCGTTCCACTACATGCCAACCGAAAATATACACAAACGCAATTCACAAAATTAGACAGCAGCTACCTAACAGGAGAGTTCCGGCAATATGATATTGCTACCGGCAAAGATCTACCGCCATCCTCATTTCTTTCAGCCGAGACATTGGAGTACATGTACAAAGATATTTTGGCCAGCTATGGAATGACCTACCCGGAAGAAGGGCGTTATGATTTTACAATAGCCGACTACAATCCCCGCTATTCCCGGAGAGAAGAGTTTGAAGATCAAATCACCGACATCGACCGTTACAATCTTCAGTTCCTGGAAAAGATTATTGGACTATTGAAAACGAAACCCGCTTGATCGTTGCCTCTTCCATGAAACGCTTGCTTTGGGCACTGGGATTTTTGCTTACCGCATTGTTGGCAGCCAACGCCCTGACCTATCTGAATTTCGATCCAACGTATAATTTTCTCCGCCTCAAGCAGGCGGCCATCGCCACCGGCTGGTATTTACCGGCCTATTACTCACACGTGCTGGTAGGCGGCATCATTTTGGTAGCGGGTCTATTCCAACTCCATCCCAAATCCAACCAAAAATTCAAGCGTAGCCATCGTTTCCTGGGATATGTTTACGTGATGGGCATCCTCTTTTTTGCCGCACCGGGCGGCTTGGTAATGAGCTTGTTTATTCAACGTGGGCCCTGGGTGCTGACAAGCTTTCTTCTCCAGGCATGCTTGTGGTTTGTCTTCACAGCCCTCGCCTTCAATCGCATTCGCAAGAAAGATATTGCCGGTCATCGCCGATGGATGATCCGAAGTTATGCGCTTACGTTTGCCGCCGTGACATTAAGAGTGTACGTGCTCATCAGTTCCTTTCATTACAGCCTGAACGTTCCCGAAGCCTATGCCACCATCGCCTGGCTCAGTTGGGTGCCTAATCTCCTGATCGCCGAATTTATCATCCATCAGACTACCCCTGCGAGTCACAGCACTCATCCATCATACACTCGACATACGAACTGACACCACGGGTGAACGTGTAGGTCAAGCGTTACGGAAGTTCTTCACGACCTGTTTTCTGCCGATTTTATAAACTGCAAAAATATTGCAGTAGGGAGGTTCATTTTTGATTCGCGCCAGGAATGGCGCACGATCTAAAGCAACGTAACCCCCACTGGTATGAATTTTGACAATCTTATTACGAACGACCGCCGGCGGAAAATCTTCGACGCCGTGATGTCGCAACCCGGGCCTTTCACCATCAAGCAAATTCTAAGCTCCGTTCCGGATGAGGGCTTCAATTATTATATGGTCCGGGAGTTGCTGCAGGCCCTGACCTACCGCGGATTTTTGACGGAAGAATCGATTCGCCCCAACAAGGCGAAGGGAGGGCGCCCCACTACGCTCTACATCCTTTCAAAGGCAAGCCGGTAGGTGCTGTTTTTAGTGCGACGCAACGCTGGTGTGATTTTTAGGGGAGGGGTTACTTGACGGTGTCCATAAAATGGCGGGCTCATTTCAACACTACGACGGTAATGCCATCCCCCCCTCTTTCGATGTGTTCGTCTTTGATGCTGGCCACTTCCTTGTAGGTTTTCAGGTGATCGCGCACCACTTTTCTCAACACGCCCTCGCCCTTGCCGTGCAGGATGCGAAGTTCGCCCTGGGCCAGCAGGATGGCTGTGTCCATGAATTGATCGAGTATGCCGATGACCTCATCAACGCGTTTGCCGCGGATGTCGAGGGTGCTGTTGAATTGCGTGCGCTTCTCGTGGACGTTGATGCCGGCCGACCGCAGCTTCGCTACGATTTCTTTTTCGACGGTGGCGGTGATCTTTTCGAGCCTATCCAGTTTGGTGATGGACTTTAGCAAACCGAATTGCACCGTGGCGTTCTTGCCCTGGATGTTGAGGATCACACCACTGCCCTCCTGTCCCGTGATGCGCACCCGGTCGCCTTCTTTTAATTCGACAGCCGGTTTCTTTTCTTTTTTTGGTGTCTCGCCCACCTGCTGCGTGAGGGTCTCGAGGTTCTTCCGCACCTTGATCGTCTCCTTCTTTTCCGCTTTGTTTTCCTTGATGTGACGGATGGTCTTTTCGATCTCGCGGTTGGTGTTCTTCAGCAATTCGGCAGCGTCTTCCTTGGCGCGGTTGATGATATCCTTCTTGCGCGTTTCCAGGTCGGTCGACAGCGTTTGATATTTGGCCAGCGATTGTTTCAGTTCGGTTTCCTGGCGCTCCATGCGTTTTATTTTTTCGCTCAGCTCGTGGCGTTCTTTTTCCAGCGAGCGCACCATGGTCTCAAATCCCGCCAGGTCTTTGCCCACGAGCTTTTCGGCCTCTTGCAAGGTCTGCTGTGGAAGGCCGGTTTTGCGGGCAATCTCCAGGGCGAATGAACTTCCAGGTTTGCCGATGTCGAGGATGTAGAGCGGTTCCAGGTGCTGATCATCAAAACGCATCGCCGCATTGCGGATGCCGGGTTGCTGACCGGCAAATAATTTCAGGTTATAGTAGTGGGTGGTCGCCACGCCCCACACGCGTTTCTGCAGCAAGGCATCGAGGATGGCCTGCGCGATGGCGCCGCCAAAATCGGGGTCGGTGCCCGAACCCATTTCATCCAGCAACACGAGCGACTTGTCGGCGGCCGATTGAATGAACACGTTCATGTTGCGCAGGTGGCTGCTATAGGTGCTCAGGTCGTTTTCGATGGATTGCTGATCGCCGATGTCGAGAAAGATGTCTTGAAAAATTCCCGCCCGCGAGCGGTCCGATACCGGTATGAGCATGCCGCACTGCAACATGTATTGCAACAGCCCGACCGTTTTCAAACACACCGATTTGCCCCCTGCGTTGGGGCCCGACACCAGGAGCATCCGCTGTTGGGCATTGAGCTCGATGGTGAGCGGCACAACATCGCGTTTGCCTTTGAGACTTAGATAGAGCAACGGATGGCGGGCAACGTACCACACCATCTCGGGTTTTGTTTCCAGGATGGGCAGGTCGGCATTGATCTCGACCGAGAACCGGGCCTTGGCGCGAATGAAGTCCAGTTGCGACAAGAAGCGGTAGGCGCTTTTCAGCACGGGCAGTTGTTCGCGGAAATCGTCGGTGAGGGCTTTCAGGATGCGGATCACTTCGCGTTTCTCGGCGTGTTCCAGGTCGCGGATCTCGTTATTGGCGTCCAGCATTTCGGCGGGTTCCATAAACACGGTTTGGCCGGTGGCCGACTCGTCGAGAATGAAGCCCTTCATCCGGCGCTTGTGTTCGGCCTGGATGGGAATGACCACGCGGCCATCGCGGATGGTGGGCAGGGCACCTTCGGGCACCCAATTCTCGCTCACGGCGGCGCGAAAAATCTGGTCGGCCAACTTGCGCAGGCGACCCTGCTCATCGCGTAGTTTCTTCCGGATGCGGCCCAGTTCTGCACTGGCCGAATCGCGCACCTGTGCCTTGTCGTCGATGGTCGAAAAAATGGATTGCACCAGCGCACCCGTTACCCTGACGGGCTCGGTCATGCGAAACAGCTCGGGATAGATCTCGGCGGCCTTGGTCAGGAAGTTCTTGCAGGCCATGATGGTCTCCAGTGAGTAGGCCATGCGGAGGAATTCGTCGGCATCGAGCCAGTTGCCTTCTACGCTGATCTTCTGGATCCATTCGGTGGCATCGAGAAAGTATTGTGTCGGAAAAGCCTCTGCTTTTTCCAGGATCTGGCGAAACTCCAGGTTCTGTTTTAACAGGGTGCGTATAAATTCGGGCTCGGTGCTAAAGCGCATGCGGTCCACCCACTCTTCGCCTGCCGGTGAATGGCAATAGCTCTTCAGCTTTGCGCGGATCTGGTTGAAGCCCAGTTTTTCTTCGAACGACTCGGGATAGATCATTTGGGCTGCCCTGAAAGAATGCGTTGCTCCCGGAGGTTCATGGAGTCTACGAGCTGGGAATAGATGCCTTCCATGATTTTTGGGCGGTCGATATAATAATCCAGGGAAAGGCGAAAAACGGAGTCGGTCGTGCCGGCTTTTTCGAAGACCTTGTCTTTCATTTTTTCAAAGATCTGGTCTGCCGTATCGCGTTTTAGCCCCAGGCTGTTCACTTTTTGTTCCACGACATAAATATCCGACAACAGTTCGAGCATTTTCTGCTCGGGAAGTACCCCTTTCGCGGTGAGCCCCCCTTTTCCACACGAAAACAGCACGGCCACCACCAGGGCAAAACACCAGGGTGTGATGGGCAGATGCAGCAGGCCTTTCGCAGATTTTCTCAACCTATATTCAATTTTGGATCGGCAAAATACTCATAATTGTTCTATTTTTGGCCAATTCCCTATTATGGAAGGGCCTTGGCGGGCGGAAACTTGTTTCTTCCTGTGGGGTTTTAATCAAATTCAGTACCAACCCGGTGAAAGCGCTTTTAAAAAAATTACGTCGCTACGAGATCCAGATCCGCAAGGCCATCAATAGCCAGATGCAGGGTGATTTCCACTCTGTGTTCAAAGGGTCGGGCTTGGAGTTTGACGACGTACGCCCGTATCAGTACGGCGACGACGTGCGCATCATCGATTGGAAAGTCTCGGCCAAAGGGCACGGCACGTTCGTAAAAACCTTCCGCGAGGAAAAAGAGCAAACGGTATTTTTCATCCTCGACGTCAGCGCTTCCGAAGACATTGGCAGCCCCGGCAACACCAAGGCCGACATTGGCAAGGAAATCTGCGGGGTGCTGGCCCTGTCGGCCTCCAGGGAATCGGGACACGTGGGACTGATCTGCTTTTCGGATATAAAGGAAAAATATATCAAACCCAGCAAGGGCCACTCGCAAGCGTATGAGATCATCAGCACGCTGGTGAAGCTGAGGCCCCAGTCGCTGAAAACGAATTTGAACAAGGCCATCGTGTTTGCCCTGAACGCCATCCGCCGTCGCAGTGTGGTCATTCTTATTTCCGACTTTATCGACGAGGGGTATCAGAACAACCTCAAGGCCCTGGCGCGCCGCCACGACCTGGTGGTCATTCACATCAGCGACAAGCGCGAAACCCGGCTGCCCAAACTGGGCATCATTCCGGTGATCGACAAGGAAACGCAAAGGACGTTGTGGATCAACACCTCGTTTGGCGACTTCCGCGAGAAGATCAGCAAGCGCCACGCGTCGCGCAAAGCAGAGCTGGAGCAATTCAGCCGTAAGCATGAGATCAATTTCATTTCGCTCGATACCGACGAAGACTATGTGCCCAAACTGCTGCGATTATTTAAAGTGAGAAACAAATCGCTAAAAACTTCGTGACCGGATGAACCTGAAGTATAAGCCCTGGTGTATAGCTTTATTTCTTCTTCTTTGTAGCGTGGGCCACCTCCACGCGCAGGACGTGACCGTGCGCAGTGGTTTCTTCAAGGATAGCCTGCGCGTGGGCGATGTAACCGGCTATTATCTTACGGCCCGCTACCCCAGCAAACTCAACATCCTTTTTCCGGACTCTGCCTTCAATTTTGCGCCGTTCGAATACGATCATAAAAAATACTTCCCCACCGAAACGGAAGGGGGCAAGAGCTACGACAGCGTGGTGTATTACCTATCGACGTTCGAGATCGACCGCATCCAATCGCTGAGCCTGCCCGTGTTCCAATTAAATCCGCGCGATTGCACCACCTACACCTCGGCGGGCGACACGATCCTGTTCACGTCTTTGGTACCCGATTTGCCCGACACACTGTCCATCCAAAACCTGCCGCTGAAGGTTTCCATTGCACACCAGGATGTTCCCAAGGCGTTCAACTACGTCGTGTTACTGATCGTACTCGGCGTCTTACTGGTATTGTCCATCATCGGGTGGTTTGTTTTTGGCAAGCGCATTCTCAAACACTATCGTCTGAAACGCCTGCAACAGGCGCATCAAAAATTCCTGGAAGCCTACACGCCGGATGTCGACGCTTTGCGCGCGACCTTTTCGGCACCCACGACAGAGCGCGCGCTTTCGCAGTGGAAAAAATACATGGAACAACTGGAAGCACGGCCCTTTACCAAACTCACCTCGCGCGAAATTGCGCGGCTTGAAAACAATGAGGCCCTCGGCAAAACCCTGCACGCCGTAGACGGCGCCATCTACGGACACGACACGGCCGTGGTCGATTCGCTGGAGACGCTGAAGACCATTGCCGGCCAACGCTTTTCAAAAAAACTGGAGGAGGTGAAACATGGATAACGCAACCGACCTCACGGCCTGGCTCTCGCTGGATTGGTTCATGCCTTCTTCCTGGAAAGCATTTACCTGGGAGAATCCCGCTTTTCTGTGGGGCATCGCCGCCGTGCCGTTGCTGTTCTTGTTCCGCTGGCTGTGGCGTTACCGGTTCAACCAGAAATTGCCCGTGGCCATGACGCAGAAAGATCTGCACGTGTCGCCGCTCACACTCTTCCGGCTGCTGCCTGAATTTTTACTCATGTTTTCATTGGCCTTTATTTGCGTGGCGTTAGCCCGCCCTCAAAAGACCAATGAAAAGGTGGAGCAATGGACGGAAGGAATCGACATCATGATCGGATTGGACATCTCACAGTCGATGGAGATCTCGGACCTTGTGCCGAACCGGCTCGAAGCGGCAAAAGACGTGGCCCGCAACTTTATCAGCGGGCGACTACAAGATCGCATCGGTATTGTTGTTTTCTCGGGTGATGCATTTTCACTCGCCCCGCTCACCACTGACTACGACCTGCTCAAATCGTATCTGAACGAGATCAGCTTCGAAATGATCGAGAACCGCGGCACGGCCATCGGCAGCGCCCTAGGCGTGGTGACCAACCGGATGAGCGAATCGGAAGCCAAATCAAAAGTTTGTATCCTCTTGAGCGACGGTGACAACAACGGCGGCAACATCGATCCCATCACGGCGGCGGAACTCGCAGCAGCGTATGGCATCAAAATATACACGATCGTTGTGGGTAAAGAGGGCCAAGTGCCGTATGGGAAAGATTTCTTTGGCCGTCCTATGATGATCGACAACACAGTGGACGAAACCACGATGCGCAAGATCGCTAAGATCGGCGGCGGCGAATTTTTCCGGGCCACCGACAACAAAGCCCTGAGCCAGGTATTTGCGCGGATCGACCAATTTGAAAAAGCCGAGATCAAAGAAACGCGGTTCAAGGACACATCCGATTATTACTTTGTGTACCTGCAGTGGGCCATCCTCTGCTTCCTGCTTTGGCTGGCGATGAAGTCGACCTTCCTGAGCAACGTGCTGCAGGATTAATGCGGAATGGTGTTGGGGAAAAAGATGAGTTTACCGGCAAAAACAATCAGCACGATACCCAAGATGATGTTCATGACCTGGATGGATCGGGGTGTGATGATCGCGCGAAGTTTGTCGGCAAGTTTTGCTTTGAGCAAGTCGGTGGAGAATACCGTGCCGACGATCGATCCAAAAAATATAAACGCTTCATTGGGCAACGTATAGCCCAGGCGCGTGGTGGCCACACCGACGGTGGCGATCCAAAAGAAAAGCACCATGGGGCTGAGGCCGTTGATGATAAATCCTTTTAGCGCCAACCTGATCCAACTTCTCTCGGCGATGTTTTTCGGATCAAAGATGATGAGTTTCCTGCTTTTGATGACCAGGTAGTAGGCCCCAAAACCTAACAGCACCAGCCCTCCGCCATAGGCCAGGTAGTGCCGGAAACGTTCGGCCTGCATAAACTGGATCAATCCCAGATACGACACCAGGATGTAGAGCGCGTCGCTACATGAAATGCCGACCGCTACCCAGAAGCCGCTCCAGAAGCCCCGCTCGATACTGGTTTGCAGCAAAGCAAAAAACACCGGCCCGATGAGGAAGGCCAGCACGATCCCGTAGAGAACACCGTCACGAACGATTGCCATTCGAATGGGTTTGAAGGAAATTTTTCCAATCGTCCAACTGAGCGTTTTTCATTACCCTTGGAAATTTATTCTGACCACCAACTTTCCCCTTCGATTCCATCCAATCATAAAACGTTTTCACCGGCAGCACATCCACAAAGATCTCGCGCAGGGCGGCGCTGCGCTCTACGGCGTAGTCATCGTTCAGCACTTTGAGGTGCTCGTCTATTTTCTCTTTCAGCAGTTTCTTGTCCACCTTGTCGTCGGTGCCCACAAACCAGTGGTGGGCAAACAGGGATTGATACGGGATGCCCGCCACGGCAAATTCGGGGATGTTGATATTGAAATCGTTCGACACCAGTTCGATGGCCTTGTTCATGTTATCCACCGAAAGGTGTTCGCCGCAAAGGCTCAAAAAATGTTTGGTGCGTCCCGTGATCACGATCTCCGCTTCTTCCAGCGAGGTGAATTTGATCACATCGCCAATAATGTAGCGCCACGCACCCGCGCACGACGAAAGCAGGATGGCATAGTCTTTTCCCTCCTCCACTTCATCGATCATGAGCGTTTCGGCGTCGGGATTTATTTCGCCGGTGGCGTCGAAGTTCTTTTCATCGAAGGGTACAAATTCGTAGAAGATGCCATTGTTCAACACCAGTCGCATGGTGCGGCGGTTGGGGTATGCCTGAAAGGCAATGAAGCCTTCCGACGCCAGGTAGGTCTCGATGTAGCTGATGGGCCGGCCTAATAATTTCTCAAATCCCTTGCGATAGGGGTCAAACGACACACCGCCATGCACATACACCTCGAGGTTGGGCCATATTTCGTGAATGTTCTTGAGGCGGTGGAACTTGATGATCTTCTCCATGAGGATCTGGATCCATGCCGGCACGCCCACCACGATGCCGATGTCCCAGTCGCCGGCCTTGCGTGCAATCTCGTCCAGCTTGGTATCCCAGTCGCGGTTCTTGGCGATCTTCTTGCCCGGTTTATAAAAGTGTTGGAACCAGAACGGCAAACGGGCCGCCTGTATGCCACTGAGATCGCCTTCGAAGTAGCTGCCCCGCTTGTTCAGGTGGGTGCTGCCTCCCAGCATGAGAATGCCTGACTGAAAAATTTCCGGCTCCAGGTCATACTTGGAAAGCGACAGGATCTGGCGGACACTTGTTTTCTGGATCGCCTTGGTCATGTCCTTCGTCACGGGAATGTACTTGGACGAAGCTTCGGAAGTGCCCGAGCTCAAGGCGAAATATTTTATCCGGCCCGGCCAGCAGACGTTGCGGGCTCCTTGCAGGGCCAGCTTCCACCAGTCGGCGTAGATTTTGTTGTACGTATGGAGGGGTATCGATTTGCTAAAGCGCTTATAAAATTCCTTATCGCCTTTGCGAAAGCCCTGCAACACGTGGGCGAAGTTGTAGTGCTTGCCAAATTCGGTCTGGCTGGCGGTCATCAGCAGCTCCTTCAGCTCCTTCTTTTGCAGATCAAAGGGAGAGGTATATTCCTGCTCCATCATCTCACGGAGCCGGATCCCTTTTTTCAGCAATGTTCCAAGGAGTGCCATATTTGCGTAGCTTTGGTGGTTTAGGGGCTAAAAATAGGCATGAATATTAAGAATAACATCAACAATCTTCGCCAAAACTTACCCGCGGGTTGCGCCCTGGTGGCCGTGAGCAAGACCAAGCCCGTGGAGCAAATCGCAGAGGCATATGCCGCAGGGCAGCGCCTGTTTGGAGAGAACAAGGTACAGGAAATGGTGCCCAAACACGAGGCCCTCCCCAAAGATATTGCCTGGCACATGATTGGCCATTTGCAGTCTAACAAGGTAAAATATATCGCTCCGTTCGTGACCCTCATCCATTCCGTGGACAGCGCCCGCCTGTTGGAAGAGATCGACAAGCAAGCGGCCAAGGCAAACCGCGTTATCCCCTGTTTGCTGCAGCTTCACATTGCAGAAGAAGACACCAAGTTCGGATTTTCCGAAGAAGAGGTGCTGCAACTTTTTCAATCCACCGCTTTTGATGCTCTGAAGCACCTTCAGGTGCAGGGCCTCATGGGGATGGCCACACTCACGGAAGACGAACAACAGATCCGCAAGGAATTCCACGGACTGAAGACTTTTTTTGAAAAACTAAAATCCGCAGCGCTCCCGCCCCATGCCGACATGAAAGAATTGTCGATGGGCATGAGCAGCGATTATAAAATTGCCGCGGCCGAAGGCAGCACGTTGGTGCGGGTGGGATCGGCTATCTTTGGAGAACGTCAATACGAAAATCAAAAATGAATCAACGAAACACACTTCTGAGCGCGGCCGTGATGGGATGCCTCGCCGTCATGGTCGGAGCCTTTGGTGCGCATGCGCTTAAACCAACCCTGACCGCCACGGGGCGGCTAGACACATACGAATTGGCCGTGCGATACCAGTTTTATCATGCATTAGCGATGCTGGCCGTTGGGGTCTTGATGGGCCAATTTCCCTCGAAGAAGTTATATTATGCCGGTCTCTTTTTCTTTCTCGGCATCTTCCTTTTCAGCGGCAGCTTGTTTGTGCTTTGTTTCACCGGCCTGGGTGTACTGGGAGCCGTGACGCCTTTGGGAGGTGTGTTGTTTATCCTCGGATGGGTATTCCTTTTTCTTGGCGTCTACAAAAAGTAAATGGCAAACGCGGAACCAAGTCGCATGGTCCTACTTCAGGCAAATAAAAAAAGCCATTCATGTGAATGGCTTTTTTTATGTCTTTTTAAGAACAAGCTATTGGGGATTCACTTTCTTTTCGACCACGTTTGCCGTGAAAGAAATCTGTGCGCCATCGGTGTTCACGGCGTTGGAAACGATCGTAACCACTTTGTTTTGTTTGCCCATTTTACCGGCGCTGTTAAATGAGACGGGGATTTCACCTTTGCCACCGGGAGCGATAGGATCACGCGGCCAGCCTCCGGTCGTGCAACCACAGGTCACCTGAACATTGGTGATGATCAGGGGTTCGTTTCCGGTATTGGTAAATTTCCATACATGTTGAACCTTGTCGCCTTGCACCATGTCACCGAAATCAACCGATTTCTTTTCAAAGGTGATCACAGGACCGTTCGCGGCGGCGGTTTGTGCGCTGGCTTGCAGTACGAAACCTTGTGCTGCCACGGCCAGGAGAATGATCATGAACAAATTCTTCTTCATACCTAATGTTTTTTTCAAATTTAAAACCTTCATTCAACAATTCTGCCAGAATATGAAAATTTCTCCGCCGGAATCCCCGAATTTACGGTCAATATCGTTTTTGCCTTACCGGTAACCGAATGGATGCACAAATCAGCGAAACCTATGGTCACAAAGTGCGGGTGCGCGCCTGCGGTCTCTGCTGGCAGGGCGACAGGCTCCTGCTGGTGAACCACAAAATGCTGCGACAGGGCGACTTCTGGGCTCCCCCAGGCGGTGGCGTGGAGGTGGGCGAATCGCTGGAAGAGGCCCTAAAGCGCGAATATCGCGAGGAAACAGGCTTGTTGGTCGACACTCCCCAATTTCGCTTCGGCTGCGAGTTTATCCAACCTCCGTTGCACGCCATCGAACTGTTCTTCGAAGTGACGGTAACCGGCGGTGAGTTGAAGGCGGGGCACGATCCGGAGCTCCAGTTGATTGCCGATGTGAAGTTCATGACCCCGGACGAAATCCAACGCCTACCCGCCGGAGCGTTGCACGGCATCTTCCATCTTGCCCGTACCGCCGATGACCTGCGACGACTATCCGGATTTTATCGTATTTAATTGACGTTCCGCAAATTCCGCTTTGTGATTTCCCCTTTAAAATAATTATTATTGCACAACGTGAACCCTGACTGGATACCGGACGGTTTCGACCATTCTTCTCCGTTCAAGCGTTTGCGTCGGCTCATGCGACAAACCATGATAACCCGGCACTAACTTTGGAGACTACGACGCTTACCTACAAATTGATCCGTAAAATCAAGGATGATCTTTTTGATGAAGAGTTTCTTCATCAATATCACCTGCTGATCAATATCGGTGCGCGCGATTTCCAGCTCTCCGTCATCCGTACCGAAGACAAAAAGGTATTGCTCCTGGAAGACTTTGTCCTCCCCAACCTCACGTCTAACGAAGAACTCATCCACATTCTCGACCAGCTGTTCGATTCGCATGCCTTGCTGAAAGCGAACTTCTGGAAAAAGATAAAAGTTTCGATCAAGAATCCGAAGTTCGTGCAGGTGCCGCAGGCGTTGTTTGCCGAAGCGTCGATCGCCGACTATCTAAAATTCAATGCCCACATCGATCCCACGAAGGAAGATGTGCTGGCGTCGTATAATGAACGTTCGCAGGCCGTGACCGTGTTTGCCATGAGCAGCAGCCTGCGGGCATGGCTCAACAGCGTGTATCCCAACAACCCGCCGGTCTACACGCACCAATCGGCCGCCCTCATTGAAGGCACCATGCAGTTTGCTGAAAAGCGCAAAGACAACCCGCTGTACATTTACGTGGACCGCTTCAAGCTTCACATCTTGGCATGCCGCGACAAAAAGTTGTTGTATTACAACCAGTTTGCCATCAAGCAATTTTCGGATTATATCAAATACATCATGCTGGTGATGAAGTCGCTGAACATGGATCAGCAAACCAGCCAGGTCATTTTGTGGGGCTACATCGGCAAGAACTCGCCCCATTACCACGAATTCTACAAATACATCAGCAACGTCACTTTCGGCGGCGAACCAGACGACCTCAACTTCAGCTACGCCTTCGATGAAGTGCCCGAGCACCATTATTTCGATCTCTACAGCATCCACCTGATCCATTGATTTTTGCCCATGCCACACGGGGCAAATAAAAAATACGCGCTATCCCGACCTTAACGCTCACCCCATGGCCAAACGCATTGCCCTATTTCCCGGATCGTTCGATCCCTTCACCAAAGGACACGAAGACATCGTACTCCGCGGACTCCAGCTTTTTGACGAGATCATCATCGCCATCGGCTATAACAGTCAAAAGAGCACGCGCTATTTCGAGATCGACTTCATGGTGGAGCGTATCCAGCAAGCCTTTCAAAAATATCCCAACATCAAAGTGGTGAAGTTCTCGGAACTGACGGCAGGGTTTGCCCGAAAGAACGGCGCGCGGTTCCTGTTAAGAGGCCTGCGGAACACGACGGACTTTGAATACGAAAACAGCATTTCACAAGTGAACCGGAAACTCTATGAGGAAATGGAGTCGGTATTTTTGATCACCACGCCGCAACTGGCCTGGATCAGTTCGTCCATCATCCGCGAAGTGCATAAGTATGGCGGCGATGTTTCGGAATTTATCCCCTATTCGCTTTAAGCCTTATTTGGCGGGGTTGATCTCCATCACCTCATAGTATTGCTCGAACACGTAGTTGATCGATTTGTAGGAATGCTCCAGGGCGTGATACACTTCCTTGCGGTTCATCCAACGGGTTTCTTCGATATCTTCGGTGGGTTGGGGTCTCATGCGCGTATCGTCGACGACGTCCATGACATACCAGCGTGTTTTCTTGATCATCGCACGTTTGTTCATGGTATAGGTGTGCCAGGTGGTGCAGATCTTTTGGCCTAGCTTCACGGTCACGTTGCACTCTTCCTCCACTTCCCGCACGGCGGCTTGTTTGCTGGTTTCGTCCTTCTCGCGTTTGCCTTTTGGCAGATCCCATTTTTTGAGACGGTAGATCATGAGGAATTTATCCTTTTTGCGCACGAGGCCGCCGGCCGCTTTCACCACTTTGAATTTGCTGCGGAGATATTCCTTGGTGACATCGTAGTCCTTTACGGAAACGCTAATGGAGAGCACGCTGGTGGGCACCTTGGCATCCAGAAAGTTGAGCAGCGTGTTCAATTCCTGTTCGCCGACGTTTTGTATCCACACGTGGTAGATAAGCTTTGCCTGCGTGACGGGTTCCTGGGCCGCGTCGATGATATGGTTTACACGCCCTTCACCGGGTTGTTCATCTGCCTTGAGGATTCGGACGGGAATGTCGTTGATAAAAATGATCATGGGGCGATGAGTTTACAACTTCACCATGTTCGCAAAAGAGCGAATAATTCTCAAGGTGGCAAGTGGATTTGGGATTTTTTACCGCCGGCAAATAAGTTTTTTTTCTGCGGGCCGTTCGGGGCGCCCCGGGCATTTACCAAAATGATTTTTAATTCTACCTTTCGGCATTATGCCGATCATCAAAGTCCAAGAAGAAACCGCCGCCAAGGTCGCGGCCATGTTGCTGCAAATTCAGGCCATCAAATTGAACACGGAGAAACCATTTACGTGGAGTTCGGGCTGGAAATCGCCTATTTACTGCGATAACAGGCTTTCTCTCTCCTATCCCGAGATCCGGGCGGCCATTAAGGATGCACTGGTGCAGGCCATTCGCGAAAATTTCTTTACCCTGGAGGCCGTTGCCGGCGTGGCCACGGCGGGGATCGCGCAAGGCGCCCTCGTCGCGGAGGCATTGAATCTCCCATTTCTGTACGTCCGCCCAAAACCGAAGGACCACGGCATGGAAAACCTGATCGAAGGCCGTGTGGTGAAGGGCCAGAAGGTGGTGGTGGTCGAAGACCTGGTCTCTACCGGGGGCAGCTCCCTCAAAGCGGCACAAGCCCTGCGCGAGGCCGGTTTCGAAGTATTGGGCATGGTCTCCATTTTCAACTACGGTTTCGACATTGCCACACGCAACTTCTATGAAGCCAATACCTCCCTCATCACGCTAAGCGACTACAGCCATCTGCTGAAATATGCCCAGGAAGAAAAATACATCACCGAAGACCAGGTGACATCGCTAAAGGCCTGGCGCGTCGATCCGGCCAGCTGGAAGAAATAACCCCACCCATGACACCCCCCAACCTGAACACGTTTGCTCCCCGGAACCGCGCGGAAACCAGGCCACAGAAACGAAATCCTTCGCTTCCCACAGGGGCATCCGTTGTGGTGGTGGGCGCAGGAGCATTTGGCGGATGGGCGGCGCTCTACCTCTTGCGCAAGGGCTTCCGGGTGACGCTGGTGGATGCTTGGGGCGCCGGCAACGTGCGGTCCAGTTCCGGCGACGAGACCCGTGTGATCCGCTCCACCTATGGCGCCAACGAAACCTACTTCAACCTCAATGTGCGCGCCCTGGAGCTATGGAAAGAAAACCAGGCGCGCTTTGATAAAAAATTATTCTTCAACACCGGCGTACTTTGGATGTGCTATGAAGCCCAGACCCCGCTGGTGGATGACTCCATCGCCTTTGCTCAACAGCACCGGATGGAATATGAATACTTGTCGACCGAAGAACTGAACCGCCGCTATCCGGAGATCAATACGCGGGATTTGCATCACGGCTATCTCGACCCCTACGGCGGCTATTTGAAAGCCCGCGAATCCGTACAGGCTGTGCAGGCGGCATTTGTGGAAGAAGGCGGAGAATTTATCCAGGCCCACGTGGCGCCTTTGGCCGATGTTCATGGCGACCTTAACAGTTTGTCGCTTTCCAATGGCGAAACGCTTAACGCCGACGCTTTTATTTTCGCATGCGGATCCTGGCTGGGTGACCTGTTCCCTCAATTGCTTCGCGAACAGGTGTACTGCACCAAGCAAGAGGTGTATTATTTCGGCCCACCGTCACAACATGCCGCAGCCTTTGAGCGTCTGCCGGTTTGGGTTGATGTGGATGGAAAAGATTTTTACTATGGCATACCCGGCAACGCCCACCGCGGTTTTAAAATCGGTGTCGACATTCGCGGCGAGAGCTTTGATCCCACAAACGGCGATCACACACTGACCCCCGCGGCGCTGCAACGCGCGCGTCAATTCCTGGCCCATCGGTTTCCGTTGCTCAAAGATGCACCCCTCGGCGAAAGCCGCGTTTGTCCTTATGAAAACAGCATGGATGGAAATTTCATTTTCGATCTTCACCCGGAGACGCAGAATCTCTTTTTGTTGGGCGGTGGTTCGGGCCACGGTTTCAAGCACGGGCCGGCGCTGGGCGAGTGGGTGGCGCAAACCCTGGCGGGAGAAAAAGAACTTTTCGAAATGTTCGCATTGAATAAACGGGATTGAACCATCTGCATGGTATGTTTGCTTTCTGAAACGTTGAAGCCGAATGAACGAACTTCGCATTGTCTTTATGGGCACCCCGGAATTTGCCGTGTCCAGCCTGGAGATCCTGGTTGAAAATCACATCAACGTGGTGGCTGTGGTGACGGCCCCCGACAAACCGCAAGGACGGGGACAGAAGATCGTTTACTCGCCGGTGAAGGAATGCGCCTTGAAACACAACCTTCCCATTCTGCAGCCCACCAATCTGAAGGCCCCCGAATTCATAGAAGCGCTAAAAAGCTACAACGCCAACCTGCAGATCGTAGTGGCGTTCCGCATGTTGCCAGAGGTAGTATGGGCCATGCCCCCTATTGGCACCTTCAACCTCCACGCCTCGCTGTTGCCCGACTATCGCGGGGCGGCACCCATCAACTGGGCCATCATCAACGGCGAAAAAGAAACGGGGGTCACCACGTTTTTTCTGAAACAGGAGATCGATACCGGCAGCATCATCTTTCAGGAGAAAGAACCCATCCATGACGACGACACGGTGGGCACGTTGTATGAAAGGCTTATGAACCTTGGCTCCGGCCTGGTCTTGAAAACGGTTAAGGCGATCGGAGCCGGGAATTATCCTTCTACACCGCAGCCCCAGAACGCCGTCGCGAAGCATGCACCCAAGATCTTTAAAGAGACGTGCGAGATCCGTTGGGATCAGCCTGCAGGTGTGGTGCGAAACTTTGTGCGGGGACTAAGTCCTTACCCTGCGGCCTGGTGCACGTTGGCGGGCAAGAACTATAAGATCTTCGCGGTTTCGCTGGCCAGCAAACCCGCCGGACAAAATTCTCCCGGCACCCTTGACACCGACAACAAAAATTATCTTTACATTAAAGCATCCGACGGTTGGGTTTCCATTGACGAGCTTCAGCCGGAAGGCAAGAAAAGAATGTCCGTCCAGGACTTTTTCCGGGGAAATAAAGTGTAATCAATATTCAATAAAAATAACCCTTCATTCTTGAGCTGGGATGGCGTTGGCGCCGGGGCGGTATCAAGCATGTAGAAAACCGAACAGCACATGATCATCTCGCTCATTGCGGCCTTGTCGCAAAACCGGGCCATCGGCAAGAACAACGATCTGCCCTGGCGACTACCCGACGACATGAAATATTTCATGGATACTACCAAAGGGCATCACACCATTATGGGTCGCAAGAACTATGATTCCATCCCCGACAGATACAGACCATTGCCCAATCGCACCAACATCGTGGTGACACGCCAACTGGGCTTTAAAGCGCCGGGATGCCTGGTGGTGCACACGCTCGACAAAGCCCTGAACATCGCCGAGAGCAACGGCGAACGCGAAGCCTTTGTGATCGGGGGCGCCGAGATCTATTCCGCGAGCATGGGTGTAGCGGACCGGCTTTACCTCACCGAAATCCACGCCACCGTGCATGGCGATACGTTCTTTCCCAGTATCGACCCAAAGGAATGGAAGGAAGTATCGCGAAAACCCCATTCCGCCGACGACCGGCACCAATATGCTTTTGATTTTGTCGTCTACGATCGCATACGGGCTTAAAAATTCTGAAACGTTAACGAACCGCATAGTTGTAACATGTCAAACCTGAAGAACAAAGTCATCTGGCTAACCGGGGCATCGTCCGGGATCGGTGAAGCCCTTGCCTATGAGCTGGCAAAAAAAGGTGCCAAGCTTATTCTTTCCGCACGACGAAAAGAGGAGTTGGAGCGGGTAAAAGGCAACTGCGAGGCCTCTTCTCAACCGAACATCCGCACCCTGCCGCTGGACCTTTCGCAACCGGCCACTTTGAAGCTCTCCACGGAGGCAGCCATCCAACTTTTCGGACATGTGGACGTGCTCATCAACAACGGGGGCATCAGCCAAAGAAGTTTTGTTAACGACACCGACATGGACGTGTACCGCCGTTTGATGGAGGTGAATTATTTCGGTGCCATCACCCTCACAAAATATTTGCTGCCACATTTTATCGAACGCAAGCAAGGGCACTTTGTCACGCTGAGCAGCGTGGCCGGAAAATTTGGAACGCCCTACCGGTCAGGCTATGCGGCTTCCAAACACGCGCTCCACGGTTTTTTTGATGCTTTACGCGCAGAGCATTTCAAAGACAACATCATCGTAACGATGGCTTGCCCCGGCGTTATCCGCACGCCCATCTCCATGTCGGCCCTGACCGGCGATGGCACACCGCTGAATAAAATGGATACCGCGCAGGCCAAGGGCAAGCCCGTCGACTGGTGTGCGCGAAAGATCGTTGCGGCCATTGAAAGCAAAAAGGAAGAGTCATATTTTGGCGGCAAGGAAGTGCTTCTCGTGTACATCAAACGATTCTTCCCTCCGTTGTTTTCAAAGATCATCCGGAACGTGACCGTGCGATAAACAGCCGTCCATGCGCGTCGCTTTTTTTCCATATCATGGCTACGGGCATATGCACCCGGCCCTGGGGCTGGCCACTCCCCTGAGAGACCGCGGCCATGAAATTTTGGTGGCCGGCGCGGCATTTTTTCAGGGCTATGTCAAGACGTTGGGATTTCCTTATCACCCGCTGAAGTCCGTACCGTTTGGGATGGGCTTTGAATATTGGGTTAGCGAGATCCAAAAGAAAAAATTCCCGTACTGGTCTTGTCTGTATGCCAGACTAACGGATCGCCTGTATGCCGACAGGGAAAAAGAACTCCTCCAGGTGCTGGACACCTTCCGGCCCGACGCCGTTGTATTGGATTGCGCCCTGGCAACGGATTTCATCATCTTGTATCCGCACCTCAAATCGCGTGGCGTGCGCATAGCGATGTTTCACGCCATATTTCCCTCCTATATCCTCCCCGGCCGGCCGCCAGTCAACAGCGATGTTTTTCCCGCAGACGAAGAAGGTGTTGAAGAGGCGATGGAAAACCTGGAGCGAAAACAACATGAAAAAGACAAACGCCAAAAATTTAAATATTTCGGATTTGACGACCGTTATCTCATCGCACGACGGCTGCGCAAGAATGGCGTACCGGAGAAATATATCTCCACACTCCCTAATTTGCTAAACTTTTCCGTCGATCGGATCCCCCAATTCATTTGCACGCCACCCGAATTCGATTTCCCGGGTTTTGAACTGCCGCCGTCACATCACTACATCGGATTCACCCGGTGGACTAGGACGGTCACTAGCTCACAGGAGTATACCGACCGGATGGCTACGATCCTGAAACAAAAAGACAGCCAAAAGGCAAAACTTATCTACTGCGCTTTCGGCACTCTGGAAGCCGACACCAAAGCCCGGGTTATGCGCATTTTGCTTACGCTCCTGGCTACCGTGAAACGCACCCCCCACATTTTGATCGTTGCCACGAAATTAAAGAACGACCTTCCGGCACTTCCCCATAATGTTCATGTCTTCGACTTCGTGCCCCAGGTAGCCCTGTTGCCATACGCCGACTTGTTCGTCAGTCATGGTGGCTTTAACTCCATTGTGGAATCGATCGAGGCAGAGGTCCCCCTCCTACTCTATCCCGTGCACGACGATTTCGATCCCCGCGGAAACACCACCCGGGTGGTCTATCACGGCATGGGGCGACGAGGCTCGGAAGACGACTCGGAAGCTGACATGCTGGAGAAGATCACCGATCTGCTGGAAAACGGATTGTACAAAGCATGCCTCCGCAGCATGAAACAAAAAAATGCGCGCTACTCCCACGAGACGTTCATCGATGCCTTTCATCCCGTCCTCATCGATTAGGGTGGACCTTTCGTGCGGGACACCGCAGTCAAAAAACTCACCGGCCTTTTGTATCTTTCCTTACAAACGCACGGCCATGACCAAGATCGTCTATCTCCTTCCGCTGATCCTTTTACTTTCCTGTAAACAAAAGCCTTCGCCGGAAACAACAGCAAAAGAAACAGCGCCAGTCCCCTATGAAGAAAAATACCGCCCGCAATATCACTTCTCGCCGGATCATCACTGGACCAACGATCCGAACGGTTTGATCTATTACAAGGGCGAGTATCATCTCTTCTATCAATACAATCCCCAGGGTAACCTCTGGGGCCATATGAGTTGGGGACATGCCGTGAGCAAAGACCTGCTGCACTGGCAACACCTGCCGGTGGCCATCGACGAATATGCGAACGCCGGGGGTGCAGACTCTACCATGATCTTTTCCGGAAGCGCGGTGGCCGACGATCAAAATACAGGCGGGTTCTTTCCAAAAGACTCCGGCGGGATCGTAGCCATCTACACGTCGCATGTTCACCGTGGAGGCCGGCAACTGCGGCAACATCAGAGCGTGGCGTACAGCAGCGACCGGGGCCGCACCTTCACGCGCTACGAACACAATCCCGTGTTGGATATTGAATTGAAAGACTTTCGTGATCCAAAAGTGATGTGGTATGCCCCGGAAAAAAAATGGGTGATGACCGTCGTGATCCCCGATCAATTCAAAGCGCAGTTTTATGCGTCTAAAAATTTAAAAGACTGGACGTTGCTCAGCACCTTCGGCCCCTTGGGCGACACCGCCAAGATCTGGGAATGCCCTGACCTGGTGCAGGTGCCTGATGTCGCCGATCCATCCAAAAAGAAATGGGTATTGCTCATCTCCAATTCGCATCCGCAGGGCCCAAAGTATGTGGGTATGCAATATTTTGTGGGCAATTTCGATGGTAAAAAATTCACACCCGATAATCCTTCGCAGTACCCCTTGTACCTCGAGTATGGAAAAGATTTTTATGCGGCGGTAAGTTTCAGCAACCTGCCCGCTTCCGATGGCCGCACCATCCTCCTCGGCTGGGCCAACAACTGGGCCTATGGCCAGCACATTCCCACATCGCCCTGGCGCAGCGCCATGACATTGCCACGCGAACTATACGTGGCCAGCACGCCAAAAGGGTATCGCATGCTTCAACGCCCCGCGCGCGAGCTGGTGAGTCTTCGTGGTGACAGCATTGCGTTTGATCCCGCGAAAGAAATCGCCCTTGACAAAGCCAGCGCGATTGAATACACCTTCAACGGCGGCCCGGCTACCAGTTTTGGATTGACGCTTCACACGGGACCGAACGAAGAGACCCGCATTGGCTACGATAAAACTAAAGGCGAGGTATTTGTTGACCGTACCCATTCGGGTCCTGTTTTCGATCCTGTTTTTCCCAGCATCGAACGTGCCCCTGCGCGGCTCAAAGATGGCAAGCTAAAACTTCAGGTTTATGTCGACCATTCCATCCTCGAAGTGTTTGTCAACGACGGTGAGCAGGTCATTACCGACCAGATCTTCCCGACCGGTGACTATGTTTTAAAAACCTGGAGTGAAGGGGGTGATGCCGCTGTTGACGTCAGGCTTTGGAAGATGCGATCGGTCTGGAAATAAATCTTGGCTCAGGAACAGAAACCTTGACGCACTTCAAAGATCACCTAGCTGCGGACGCACGATGATCTCCTCCACCACGCTTCTTCCCGAAAGCGCATAGGCTCCATAGATCGCATCGGCGACGTCTTCGGAGCGCATAAAGCGTTCGTCGGGGAGTGAGGTGCCGTCCCAGCTTTCGGTGCGCGTGGCGCCCGGCATGACGGCGGTTACGCGGATGCCTTCGGTCTTCAGTTCTTCGCGGAGGCATTTTGAAAAACCCAGCAAAGCAAACTTGGAGATGGCATAGGAACCACCGTTGGGGTAGGCCATGAAGCTGGCGATGGAACACAGGTTAAAAATATGGGCTGCCGCGTGGCGCGGGATGAGTGGCACGAGCCCGCGCGTGGCGTGATAGGCGCTGTAGAGATTGCCGTTGATCATTTGTTCCAGTGTGTCGTCGGCCTCGGATAATAGCTGGCCTGGGATGAAGAACCCGGCGTTATTAACCAGCACGTTGACGGGGCGCTGCAGGGTGGTCACCCCTACGCAGAAGGCCTTCACCTGCGCTTTGACCGAGAGGTCGGCAACCTGCGTGTAGACCTTCACGCCGAATTTTTTTTCCACTTCGTCCTGCAGTTGACCCAGGGCTGGCTTTTGGCGGGCACAGGTGGCGACATCAAAACCTTGGCTGGCAAACTTTTCGATCACCGCTCGTCCGATACCCCGCGTGCCACCGGTCACTACGATGAGTTTGTTCATGAATGTTAAATGTTAGATTTTTGGGTATCTTTCGCAAGGTAGTGATTGCCTTCGTTTATTGCATCTATGATCAAAGAGATTGGAAAGTATTTCATGTTTCTCGGCAACTTGTTTGTTAACCGTGAATCATTCAAAACGTATTACAAGCTCGTGCTGGAGGAGTGCATGAACATGGGCATCGGTACCGTCTTCCTGGTGGCCCTGGTGTCTACTTTCATCGGCGCGGTGACCACCGTGCAAACGGCCTACAACATGGTGAGTAGCTTCATTCCCGACTACGTTATTTCGCAGGTCGTGCGCGAAATGGTTATCCTGGAACTGGCCCCCACCATTATGGCCGTGATCTATGCCGGCAAGGTCGGCTCCAGCATCGCCAGCGGTCTGGGCACCATGCGCATCACCGAACAGATCGACGCCCTGGAAGTGATGGGTATAAATTCCATCTCCTACCTGGTGCTGCCCAAGATCATAGCGTCCATCCTGATGTATCCCTTGTTGGTGATCACGGCCGGTGTATGCGCGCTGTTTGGCGGCTACCTGGTGGGTACCCTCACGGGCATTATATCGCCCAATGATTTTGTGTATGGCTTGCGTTCCAGCTACAACGAATTCACCGTCGTGTTCGCCCTCATCAAGTCGGTGGTGTTTGCTTTCCTGGTGGCGTCCATCTCCAGCTACAAAGGATATAACACGCAGGGCGGCGCCCTGGAGGTTGGTGTTTCCAGTACCCAGGCCGTGACCAGCAGTGTGATCGCCGTACTCGTCGCAGATTATTTATTGGCCCAACTCCTCCTCGCAAAATGATAAAGATCCAAAGCATAACCAAGTCGTTTGGCGAACGGGTGATCCTCAACGAGATCAGTGGCAGCTTCGAAAAAGGAAAGCCCAACCTCATCATCGGCGCCAGCGGCACGGGCAAAAGCGTGTTGCTCAAATGCATCGTGGGACTGGCCCGCCCCGACTATGGCCAGGTGTTTTATGACGGTCGCGATTTCTATGGCAGCGACTCGGAAGAAAGAGTGGAGATCCGTCGCGAGATGGGCATGCTCTTTCAGGGCGGTGCGCTCTTCGATTCCAAGAACGTGGAGCAAAACGTAATGTTTCCCCTGGACGTGCTCACCAAGATGCCGCTCAGCGAAAAATTGGATCGCGTCAATTTCTGTCTCAAGCGTGTGGGCCTCGAAAACGTGAACACTAAAATGCCTTCCGAAATCAGCGGCGGGATGAAGAAACGCGTTGGTATTGCCCGCGCTATTGTGAACACCCCCAACTATCTGTTTTGTGACGAGCCCAACTCCGGTCTCGACCCCCAAACGTCAATCCTCATCGACGAACTTATCCAGGATCTTTCCGAAGACCTTGACATCACCACCATCGTGGTGACACACGACATGAATTCGGTGATGGGTATTGGAGAGAAAATCATGTTCCTCTACAAAGGTCGCAAGCTTTGGGAAGGCACCAACAAAGACATCACGCACTCGGGTGTGAAGGAGTTGGACGATTTTGTGTTTGCCAATAAAGTGATGAATAGCCTGCGAAATAAGTAGCGGCGTATCCCAGCTGCAGGCATTTTTATTGACCCGCCCGTGGTAAAAAAAGTAGCTGCATCTTCACAACTTTAACAAGTTGAAAAAATGCAGCTCACTAGGATTTGTTCTGGCTGAAATATTACATCACGAAATTTTTCTAAACACCGCCGAAGCGTTGTGTCCGCCAAAACCGAACGTGTTGCTCAGGGCAACATTCACCGGCTTCACCACTTTTTCTTTCAGCACGATGTTCAATCCCTGCGGCAGATCCGGATCCAAGTGTTCGGTGTTGATCGTCGGGGGGATCACACCCTCGTGGATGGCCTTGATGGCGATGATGGATTCGATGGCGCCCGCGCCTCCCAGGAGGTGGCCCGTGGCCGACTTGGTGGCGCTGATGTGCATCTTGGAGGCGTGCTCGCCAAAGAATTTTTTCACGGCTTTCATCTCGCTTTCGTCACCGACCGGCGTGGAGGTAGCGTGAGGATTCAGGTAGTCTACATCTTCGGGTTTCAGGTCGGCATCTTCCAGGGCCCACTTCATGCCCAACAGGGCGCCGGCGCCCTCGGGATGGGTGGCGGTTAAGTGATAGGCATCGCCCGACATGCCACCGCCGGCTACTTCAGCATATATTCTTGCGCCGCGGCGTTTGGCGTGTTCGTATTCTTCCAGGATGAGCGCGCCGGCACCTTCACCCATCACAAATCCGTCGCGTCCCACATCGAAGGGACGTGATGCGGTCTGGGGGTCGTCGTTGCGTGTGGAGAGCGCTTTCATGGCGCCAAAACCGCCGATGCCGGCTTCGTTTATGGCCGCTTCCGAGCCGCCGGTCACGAAAATGTCGGCTTTGTTCCAGCGGATATAATTCATGGCATCAATGATGGCCGTGGTGGAGGTGGCGCAAGCCGACACGGTGCTGAAGTTCGGGCCCATGAAGCCGTATTTGATGGATATCCATCCCGAGGCGATGTCGACGATCACTTTCGGAATGAAGTAGGGATTGATGCGCGGTGTGCCGTCGCCGCGGCCATATTCGATCATTTCCTGTTGAAAGGTGTAGAAGCCCCCGTTGCCAGACCCCCATATAACGCCCACCCGAGTCTTGTCCACTTTGTCGAGGTCGAGGCCGGAGTCTTTCAGGGCTTCGGCGCTGGATACCAGCGCGTATTGGGTGAAGGGGTCCATCTTGCGTATTTCGGTCTTCTCCAGGTGGTCTTTTGGATCAAAGCCTTTGATCTCGCAGGCAAACTTTGTCTTGAACTTCGATGTGTCGAACCGGGTGATGAGGGCGGCGCCGCTTTTGCCGGCGATCAGATTGTTCCAGAACTCCGGAAGGGAATTTCCCAGGGGTGCCAGGGCGCCCAACCCGGTGACGACTACTCTTCGTTGTTGCATGTGCTTCATTTTGTTACAAGTCTACTTTTAATGTCAGGGCATGGCGGCTCTCACCAAATGCCCCGCGAAACTACAATGGCGCTTTTTCCGGCGCAAATATAAAGCGCCACAGCACAAAGGGGCGACCGGCCCTTTTGTGCTGTGAAAAACTCCGGTAAAGATACGTGATTTTTGATAATTATACCGATCGGTATAATTATTTGCAAAAAAAGCGGGCTTGATTATCTCAAGCCCGCGGAGCCCAACATGAGGTTTTTTTTAAGGGAGAACTAGCACACAACCGATTTCTTAGCAGTAAACGTTAAGATTCTTCAGGCAACGGTCAGATTAAAGTTTTCCGGATTAAAGCCATTTAAACCAGTTCTTTTTTCTTTAGACAGTAATCATTTGCTGCGCATAAGCCTTTTGTATCAACTGCGCAGAATTTTTGGCTTCGCTTTTCCGCAGGAGGTTCTTGCGATGGGTTTCCACCGTGTGGTGGCTGATGCTCAGGTGCGCTGCAATTTCTTTCGTCGTAAGTCCGGCAGAGATGAGGGCCAAAACTTCTTTTTCTTTCATGGTGAGGGAGCTCATAACATTAAATGGTTAGGTGTTTTGCCTCTTCATGATAAACCATCCCGGATGTAACCCATGCGTTTAGATT
Organism: Chryseolinea sp.; assembly: GCA_036525235.1. Classification (GTDB taxonomy): domain Bacteria; phylum Bacteroidota; class Bacteroidia; order Cytophagales; family Cyclobacteriaceae; genus Chryseolinea. The sequence continues at coordinate 34,617 of DATDAV010000287.1, forward strand.
TTTTTTGTTTTTTTTCACGGGAGCCCTAAAATCGGCCCCTGAAACAACCGGCGCAGCCTTTTTGGCGCGACCAACGTCTTTCCAGATCGCGTGGTCTGCGGGAGTAAGCAACGGTCTCTGGTTTGTCCGATGGTTCGCCGGGTTGGCCTCGTGTGGTCTTATAGAATAGTCGCTTTTTTCGTAGCAACCCTCCTAAACTTTTGCCATTCAATCACATTCCTTGAAAATTGCTATATTAATTGTTTCAAATTTTAGTTCTTTTGAGCCATGGAGTGAAAAAAATACATTAACCTGGGTTACAAAACCGTCCGCTCCACATTAAGTGCGCTAAAGATGATGCAAAGTGAAATCATAGAAAAAATACGGTCCGGGGGTCAAGCCGAGCTAGCATGGATCTATGAGGAATACCGTCAGGAGTTCCTTCATTGGATCGGCAAGGAATACCGTTGTTCATCAGACGACAGCAAGGACATCTATCAACTCACCATTCTCATCTTTCATGACAACATCAAGCAGGGGAAGCTGGAGCACCTGGTCAGCAGTGTGAAGACCTACTTGTTCGGGATTGGTAAAAACATAGCCCTCGAAAATATGCGCAAGGAAAAACGGTACACGCCCATCAACCAGGAAAAATGGCTGAAGGAATATCTCATCGACGACACTTCCCAGGGCACAGACGAGTCATTTTTCGACATGGCTAAAACAGCGCTGGAGAAACTCGGCCAGCCTTGCCAGAAACTGGTGGAGATGTTCTATTACGAAAAGAAAACCATCACCGAGATCGCCACGGCCATGCAATACAAGAATCCGGAAACGGCCAAAAATCAGAAGTGCAAATGCATGGCACGACTGCGCAAAATCTTTGATACAGAAATGACAAAACCTCAAAACGTTGTCCCGCATGGATACCACTGAAAACGACATCTTGTTGCTCGAAAAATTCTTCGATGAAGAAATGAACGCGACCGAACGCGAGCAACTGATGCAACGCGTCAAAGACGACGAACCGTTTAAGGCTTTGTTCGAACGGGAGAAACTCCTGATCACGGCCATTCGCCACGAAGGTCTGAAAAACAACCTGGGATACCTGCAATCGTTAGAGGCAGCCATGGCGCGCGAGCCCATAGCCACCACGTCGCGAAGATGGTACTACCTGGCCGCGGCGGCCATCACGGGAGCGCTAGTGGCCGTGGCCGTCCTGCTTTCACGGCCCAGCGACCCTGAGCAACTCTTTCAGAGCTATTTCACCCCCTACCCCAACGTGTTCGACCCGACGGTACGCGGCGAACAAACCACGCCGCTACATTCAGAGGCGTTCCAGGACTATGAGCAAGGGCATTACAGCAAAGCCGCCGATGAACTGGGAGCTCTATATAAGGAGCATCCCGACCCAGGAGTGTTGATGCTGTTGGGCAATGCCAATTTAATGGTGGGCCGGGTGGAGGAAGCTAAACAGAATTTTATTACCTTAAACGACAAATTCGACTCCCTGGACCTTCAGGCTAAATGGTACTTGAGCCTGTGCTACCTGAAGACCGGCGACGTGGAGCAAGCGAAAAAAATATTAAAGGAATTAGGAGAGAGTGATATTTCGTATGCGTCGAAAGCCCGGGAATTATTGGAGAAAGTAAAGTAAACCTATAGCCCACTTTTAACTATTTCTGTATCATGACTCTCACAAAGCAAGACCTCTCGCATGCCAAGAATTTTATTGAGTTCAACCTTAAGGTGAATGCGCACACGAGAAACAAAGAGGCTCTTCAAAAGATCAAAAAGGAAAATCCTGGAGCCGTATTGTATCACAAAGCCACATCGGCTCACGCCAAAAGCAACAAACCCGTCATCTTTGACGAATGTCTGGAGATCGAACTGGACCTCAATCCTTATGGACGTATCTTCGACAAGGGCGAGCCTATACTGAAACCGAAAGAGTTGAAAGCGTTCTTTCAATACATGATCAGCTTTGTCGACCGGTTGGAGAAAATAAAGAAAAAGGACGCCCGCGCCATCACCAAGGTGTCGTTCAAACAGAACAGCCCGGCCACCTTCAACATCAGCTACGCCACTTCCCTGAACGGCGACATGCCGCCCCCGAAAATTAAAAAAGCCCTTTAATAACGCGACCGGAATTTCCGGAGGGCCACATACCCTACGAGCAGGACCACGAACGCCCCTAACACGGCGAAGAGGGTCCTGCTTCTGTCTTTTTGGAAGACAGGATCAAGATTTCCATAGGCCACCAGTGGCGCCCATATTTTTGGATCGGCCGTAATTTCATCGGAATGATTCACATAGTTCAGCTTGGCTCGGGCCAACGCCTCGTCAATTTGCTCGCCCTCCAGCAAGCCCTCGTAGAAGTTATCCATGAGCACCACAGCGGCCTGGTCGTTCACCTTCCACAAACTCATCAAAATGTTCTGGCACCCGGAGAAGACGAAGGCGCTGGCCATGCTGATCATGCCCTCGCCCTTATAGGCCCGGCCCAATCCAGATTCGCACGAGCTGAGCACGGCCAGGTTTGCCTTCAGCTTTAGCCCATACAATTCATAGGCGTGCAGTTCGCCGTCTTCCAGCGAGTCGTTCTTTGAGCGGAAAAATAGACTGGACGAATAGTTCTGTTCGGCGTCGCCTTTTCCGTGGATGGCCAGGTGAATGATGTCATAGGCAGGCGCCAGGGTCTTGAAGTTTGCCTCCGTTACTTCGGGGCCAGACAAAAATTTGCCGGTGCTGAAACGGCGCTCCAACGCCTCCAGTTCTTTCTCGGCGCCTTCGATCTCTGTTAGCGACTCCGTTGCCGCCCGGAGGCGTTTGCCGCCCGTGAATCCCATAGCCAGGATGACCGGGTTGGGGGTGTGGCGTTTGGCTTTGTTCAACAAAGTGGAAGAAGAGTACGCATAGCCCACCCGGTGGTTGCGAATGAGGTAATGTGCCGCGCGGTAGTTGACCGGGCTGGGTTGGGATGGCTCGGTGAGCAGCACTTCAAATGGGATCTGGCTGACGAGGCCATCGGGAATGATCTGCAGACGTTGGTTGGGCTGCAGCATTTCTCCGAACGGCGCCACCAGGCGTTGGTGCAAGGCATAGGCATTGACCGTAAAATTCGTGAACACTTCCTCGCTGATGCTGGAGTGTTCGTCGGCAAAGTGTTGCAGGAGGTTTTGGACGTACGTCTGCAGGCTATCGGCGCGACCCAGTCGTTTGAAGTAGGCATGGTCTTTATCGAGTGCAAGCCCGTAGACCCACCGGTTGCCCCAGAAATATTCGATGATGACGTCGTTGCCCTTTTCGAGGAAGCCCTTCATCTGTTGGATGGAAGGGACAGGGGGTTCGCTGGTCACCGTGAAATAGCCGGGATATTTTTCTTCAAGTTGGGGCTTGATGGCCTGTATGTCGCGGTCGAGACTCACCACTTCCTTGCGCATGGCGTCTATGCTCTTTTCATTGGGGTGATCTTTGTCTTTTTCGCGACTCAGCTTGTCTTGCGTCGTGAACAGGGCGCGGGTGAGGGCATTGTATTTTTGGAAAACGCCATCGTTCACGTTGATCTTGCGGTCGCGTTCGGCTTTGCCCAGCGCGCTGTTGAGTGTATAGGATTTGCTGCGCTCGAAATAGTGGAAGGCAAGGTCCAGCAACGAGTCATTGGGTTGCAGGGCCATGAGGGTGTGGAGGGTGGACACGATCTGGTCGTAGAGCTGGAAGTTGGAGTCGAGGAATTTCCATTTAGATTCCTCGATGTCGAGCGCGTTGCGTCCCTGCGTCATTAATTTTTCGGAAAGCATGAGACATGCGAGGGCCTGGCGCAAATAGCGCGCATCTTTTTTTGTTTCGTACAGGATGGTCAGCGCCTCCGCTTTTTTACTCAGCATGCGATAGGTAAAATAGTGCAGGCCCACCTGTTCCAGGGTTGGGTTGGCGTCGTAGGGCATGGCGGTGAAGCCGGGCACGGAAACGGTGAGCGCTTTCTGATAATAGAAAATGGAAGAGTCGACGTTGTGGGTTACCCTGAAATAGTCGCCCAACCCAACGTAGGTTTCGGCCATGATTCTTTCCTTGGCCATGTTCATGCGCTTCACCGTGAGGATAAGTTCCCGGTACGTATCCAGGGCGCGAGAATTGTCGCCACGGTGCAGGTAGGCGAGGGCCATATTGAAGAGGCATTCTGCATACAACAAGACGTTATTGTTGTTACTCTTCCGGTAGATACTCACTGACTTGGAAAAATTAACGATGGCCTCATCGAACAGGGAGTCTTCGTCAAACGACTTCGCCAGTCCCTGGTAATGCCAAGCCAGCTGCCAAGCCTGCATCGTGGGGATGTTATGATGTTTCAGGTTCAGGCCGATGGCTTGCTGATAATAGACGCGTGCTTGTTTGGTATCGCCCATGTCGCGGTAAATGTTGGCGACGATGTCGTAGGATCGTTCGAGGAAGTCGGGGTTATTCATCCGCTTCACGATGTCGATCGTTTTGATGCCATAGGCGATGGCCTTTTCATAGTCCTGCTGCGAACGGTTTGTTGTGGCCAGGTTGTAATAGAGCCGGGCAAAATCGCCCTCTTTTTTCCAGTGTATATGTTCCCGGATCTGCAGCGATTTTTCGTAGAGCTTCTCGGCTTTTTCGAAATCGAATAAGTAGTACTTATACATATCCGCCCGGCCATGATAGCATGTGGCCACGAGGTCGTTCCACTCGCCGTACAAGGCGGTCAGGATTTTTTGGGCGACTTCGTAGTGGTAAATTGTGGAATCGTAGAAATGGTTGGCCTCACTTTGCAGCAGGGCGGCCGAAATGTGCAAATACGCTATGTTTTTTTGCTGGCCTTGTGCCGCTGCTTCCTTCAGCGCCTGGTCGATCCAGGTGAGGATGCGGCGTTGGCGTTCCGGGTTACCTTCAAAATCCAGTTGGGCCAGGGTGACCACACTCAGAATATGAAGGCCCGTTTCCTGGCGCGCCTGCGCCTGGTTCATGGCATGCTCCAGCAGGTGAAAGCTTTTTTCTTTATCGCGCTCGGCCCACGCCCTACCTTCTTTGTACAAAGTGGAGTCGACGGCATTCGCCAGGGCGGAAAAGCCGGTGGCCATCCCGAACAGGAGAATAACGGTGTATTTGAAAACGGTACCCTTCACATCCCTGAAGGTAGGGATAGATCGATCATTTTCTATATTATTATTACTCCCGCAAAATAAGCGTTTGAGCGGCAGGCAATTACTTTACGACTCCACCTTATATCCACGCGCACCAAAGAAGAAGATCACCCCGAAGGCAATGAGCGGAATATACAGTGCATGCTGCATATTGCCCTGCGACAAAAGACCTGTGAGCGGTGGCAACACGGCTCCTCCCACGATGGCCATGATGACCAGCGCCGCCCCCAACTTCACCTGGTCGCCCAGGTTCTTGATCGACAGCGCGAAGATGGTGGGGAACATGATGGACATAAAGAAGTAAGCACCAGTGATCGCGATGATGGCGGAAAGCCCCTCGCCTATCAAGGCGTAGCCAATCAGCAGCATGCACGCGGCAGCATAGGCTGCCAGCAGGTTATGCGCTTTGAATTTGGTGAGCAGCCAGGTGCCCACAAATCTTCCGGCCATAAACAGCGCCAGGGCAAACGAGGCATGGAAACTGGCGATCGCCGTAGATGTGGACTCGGTGGTGATCGGGTAGAGCCATTCTACCAGGCCGATGTTGTGCAGTTTTGACAATCCCAGTTTCAGGTCCACAAAATAGCCCCAGAGGGAAGCTTGTGCACCCACATAAAAGAACTGTGCGATCACCCCAAACACCAGGTGACGGTGACGGAAAATGCCTTTGAACGAGGCGTTCTTTTCTCCGTCGGAGGATATTTCGGGCATCTTGGTAAACGCAAACAAAATCGCCACGAACAGCACTATTCCGCCGAGCACCAGGTACGGCATCTGCACGGACTGCGCCTCTGCAATGCGGATAGCCTCTGCGTGTTCGAAGGGCATTTCATTCAACAGGTCGTTGGTGTATTCCTTTGTCGAATAAATAAAAAGGCTGCCGATGATGGGACCGAGGATGATGCTCAACCCGTTGAAGGATTGCGAAAAATTTATACGGCTGTCGGCCGTGGCCGGATTTCCAAGCACGGTAACGTATGGGTTAGCCGCCGTTTCCAGAAAGGCCAGGCCGCAAGCGATGATGAACAGGGCAAAGAGGAACAGGCTGTACACTCTGATCTCGGCTGCCGGGTAGAAGATGAAGGCGCCGATGGCATAGAGAAACAATCCAATCA
>DATDAV010000288.1:0-1913 GCA_036525235.1 Chryseolinea sp.
CTGTACAAGACATTCGCCCAGGAAGCCTTCAAGCCGTTTACTTCAAGCTTCCTGCCCAAGTGAGCGCATAAACAAGACTCAAGTTGCCCACGGCTGTCGCCAGCCCTGGGCTACTTATTTTGAGAATGGCTGTCTCAGAAAAGCACAATGCCGCCAACCGAATATATTGGCGGGCGGCACTGTGTATCAAAACTGGGCTCTAAAATCCCCAGCACCGCAGTATCAGCAAGGGGCATGCCAAGGTTCTAATCCCCGAGCGCCATACGGAGAGAATTCAAAGCCGGTCCCTGAACCTTTCATGACATAATCTTCTCGGAAGAGCATAACCGTGCCGCTGGCTAAGCACTTTTGGACCTATGATGGACCCTGAGAAAGCCACCCCTGTCGTTGAGAATGCCCCAACCAGGCTGGTCGCCACTGGTAGCGATACGGACCTCCGCCTTCGTCAGCAGGAAATTCTTGCTGAGTTAGGAGTTCTTGCCCTTCAAGGAACGCCATTTCCCGAACTGTTGGCTAGTACGGCCTCCCTGACTGCAAAAGGTCTGGAAGCCGAATTTTGTAAGGTTCTAGAATATCAACGGGAGGAACGACGTTTCATAGTTACGGCAGGCGTTGGTTGGGGTCCTGACGTAGTCGGCATCGCAACGGTTGGCGCCGACATAGAGTCACCTGCCGGTTATGCCTTAATTACGGGTAAGCCCGTCATTTCAAACCATCTCGAAAACGAAGAGCGGTTCCGAACGCCTGAACTGTTAGTGAGGCACGGTATCCGACGTGCCATGAATGTCATTCTTCAAGGTGACGGGTCGCCTTACGGCGTTCTTGAAGTTGATAGCCGCTCCGCAGGCGAATTTTCGGACCGAGACATCTCGTTCTTGCAAGGGGCGGCAAATCTTTTAGGAATGGCGATCGAACGTCAGCGCATAGAGCAAAGCTTGCGATCGGCAGTCGAACGCAATCAGCTTCTTTTGAAGGAGGTGAATCATCGTGTGAACAACAGCTTGGCGCTGGTAGCCAGCATGCTCCATTTGAAATCTGCGACTGTGAGCGATGAAGTCAAATTGCATCTTGATGAAGCTTCCAGTCGCATCGCCGCCATCGCCCGGGCTCACCAGCGACTTTACCAAACCGAGATGTTCGAGAAAATTGATTTCGGTCCCTACCTTGAGGATATCTGCCGAAGCTTTGCGGAATCCCTGCCTGAGTGCGCTCTCCATGTCACCGTAGAGGGCGGAATCGAAATTCCACTTGACCAAGCGATACCAGCAGCCCTTTTTGTGAATGAATTGATTACGAACTCAGCAAAGTACGCTCATCCAAATTCAAAGTGCGAAGTATGGGTTGGGGTCACTCAATCAGATTCAAAAGTATCCGTTTCGGTACGGGACGAAGGAATCGGATTGCCGCCCAATTTTGAGGCCACATCACGAACAGGATTGGGAATGCGACTGATAAATGCATTTGCCGCACAGCTGGGTGGCCGCCTTGAAATTCGCCGTCACGACCCTGGTGTTGAGTTTGTACTCATGTTCCCGAAACCTGTGAGCGAGCTGGCACGCCAATAAGCCTCATAGCCCGAGTTGGCCGGGTGATCGAATCAAGAAAATGCGTGCTTTTGCGGTCCCAACCTCGTCGCAAACACGGACGGCGTGGCTTGTTTGCCGTAGTACTCCTGAACTAATTTGCACAGACGACCCCATGTTTCGGGGACTGCAACGCTAATTGGACAGGCTCCCCTAGTGAAGCCGGAGTGGGGACGCTTCCAAGAGGCCCGGAAGACCTTCTGCTTCCAAGCCTCGCTGGAACTCTCGATAAGCTTCTAGATCGGTTGCAAAGATCTCGTCCCAGACCGTCGACGTGTTTTCTGCGTCGACTACCTCAAGGGACCATCCATCGGTGCTGTTTCGCACTCT
>DATDAV010000289.1:0-1169 GCA_036525235.1 Chryseolinea sp.
TTGTTCGACGACGTCTCGGATGTTTGGAAAAAGAACAATTGGGACGAATCATTCAAAACGACAGTTTCGGCCATGACCGTCGACGGTAAACAGTGGGGTATTCCCACAGTCTATTCGTTTTGGGGTATGTTCTATCGGAAGGACATTTTCGAGAAGCTAGGTATTGCCGTTCCCCAGACATGGGAGGAATTCGTGGCGGCTGCCAAGAAGCTCAAGGAAAATGATATCATTCCTTTTACGATCGGCACGAAAGACGTATGGACCCCAGCAGGTTGGTTTGACATCCTGAATATGCGCATCAACGGATATGATTTTCATATTGAGCTCATGGATGGGAAGGTGTCCTACACGGACGAGAGGCTCAAGGAAGTCTTCGCAAAGTGGAAGGAATTGGTAGACGGCAAATTCTACCTGCCAAATAACACCACATACACCTGGCAAGAGAGCCTGTCCTTCCTCCTGAATGGCAAGGCCGCCATGATTCTCATCGGAAGTTTCCTCGGGCAAGCGGTCCCGCCGGATATGAAGGACAAAATCGGCTTTTTCCCGTTCCCGACGATCAAGCCTGACGTTCCTCGGGGCGAGGATGCTCCAGTCGATAGCATGCATATACCGGCAAAAGCCAAAAACAAAGCCGGGGCGCGCAAGTTCCTGGAATTTATTGCCACTCCCGAGGTTCAGGAACGAATGGCCGTTGGGTTGGCATCCCTGCCTGCAAATGTGAACGCTAAGCCGCCGGAGGATCCCCTTTTCCAATCGGGCCTCGAGCTTCTGAAGGATGCTCAATCGGCGCAATATTATGACCGCGACACCGATCCTGAAATGGCGACCGAGGGAATGAAAGGCTTTCAGGAATTCATGGCTTTTCCAGATCGGATCGACCAGATTTTGAAACGACTCGAGAAGGTCGAACAGCGCATCTTCAAGGAGAAAAAGTAGGTAAGCGAAGAGTGCAGCCCACAGAGAGCGCCTGCGGTTCGCAAATGCCTTTTCTAATCTCCTAAGATTACGTGAGCTCGCAAAGCGCAACCAGCCAGGCGGGTGTTGTCCCCCCGAAAAGGCGGCGTCGAGTGGGTCGCCACGATCTTGCGCCGTGGCTTTTTATTGCCCCGGCGGCGATCATCTTTGCCGTTTATGTGATAATCCCGATTTTTCAGTCTTTTTGGCTC
>DATDAV010000290.1:0-73952 GCA_036525235.1 Chryseolinea sp.
CAGATGGATAGAGGTCCAGATATCTTTTCATCTCTTGAATGGCCATTCCGGCTTCGTCCAAGTTCACGTAGGCCAGGTATAAACCTAAGGAAGCCGCCTCCGATTGCGGTCTTAGCTTTGTTGCTTTGCCGAAATGGACCATGGCATTGGCGGGGTCATTCAAATCGTCATATATCCCACCGGCTACAAGGTATGCGGCAAAAAATTGCTTGTCATCGGGATATTCTTTTATTAAGCTTAACAGTTCGAGAAGGGAATCGTTATACTTCCCCTCATCCCTCAATTCAATCGCGCGGCTGAAACGTTCGTCGATAGAGTTTTTCATATGTTGGATCGCCTGCAACTTGACTAGCCGGCGTTCTTGGTTAAAAAGAGGAAGAGGCTTAATTGCCCATAACCTTTAAAGGCTCAGGGGCATCCGCGTAGTAGCTGAATATCTCTTTGACTTCATCGGATGTCAAGTCTGAGCTTTTTATTCTTTCGAGGACTTCTGCTTCGGTCATCATCGAGCGCAACAATATTATATCGAATGCCTCCTTTTTTTTGTCAAGCGAAAGTTCTTTGCTCGAGGTGAAACGCTCATAAGCTTTAGCCATGGTTATCCAAACCGCGATTTCGTTATCGGGATGTTGATCCCGTTTGAAATTGGTGATAGTTTCCTCTAGCGAGCTTGAGATAACTTCGGCAAACGTTCTGTGAATCTCCTCGATTTTTTTGATCTGCACGGTGGTCAGAGAGTCGTGAACGACTTCGCTCAGTTTCAGTTCTTCAATGGCAATCTCTTTTGTTTTTGAATTCTCTTGATTCTTTGTTCCACAGGAAATTAGTGCCGCTGTTAAGGTCATAATCAAGAGATGGAGTTTCATTGGATAAACTTAATGCGTTAACGGATTTTATAGATTTTTTACAAATGAGTGGAGAGGTCTCGTTGTCACAATTTACTTCTGCAATTAAATTTAATTAAAATTAGTTTCAAAATTTTTTTAGTGCTGAACGGATTGGGCCGACTAAGCATCGAAACGTCCATCTTGCCTTCCCGACGCCCGCAACCATCTCTTCAGCTCTTCGTGCTCGGCGGGCGCCAGGTAAGCAAATGTCTTTTTGTATTCCTTCCTGAAAAGTCTTCTACTGAAACTCATTTTCTCCAAAATAATTTTGCAATACTCCAACATACTTTTCTTCAAGTCTTTCCTCCTCATGCTGTTTCAAATTTTTTGTTCGAAAACTATTTTCTAACTACAATTTCCTGTGGAGCACACGCTGCTATCGCTTTCTCCTTCCATTATCGCCAGCCCACTTCTCCATGTCTGACGCTTGCAAAACCAACTCCGGTATTGGCCGATGGGCTTGCTCTTGTTTAAAGGCTTCATAGATCCTCCGGTTTGATAAGTTTACTGCCTTCATTTGGGTTGTGTCTGGCGGCATGTAGTACACAATCCTTTTAATATCAACGATGTAAAGCAACGCCAGGCACATGGGGCATGGTTTGCCGCTCGTATAGAGCACGCTTCCTTCCAGTGTTGTGGTGCCCGCATATTTACACGCCGCTTTCACGGCTTCCATCTCCGCGTGTGCCGAGGGGTCGATGAGTTGTACAGATCTGTCGTGCCCTTCGCCAATAACCTCCCCGGCGTTCACCACAAGGCTTGTTGACGGCGCATCATTAGTCGCTCCCGTGAACTCAGTACTCACGTTCAAAACCCTTTTCATAAAGGCATAGTCCTCCGCGGTGGCGCTGGCTTTCAATTTCGCCAAGCGCTGTTGCCGTCGCTTTTGCTGCTCCATGCGGCTCGCTGCATTGTGGTTGACATAAGCCCCCATAAGGAGCAGCGTCAGCAGGAAAAGAAATTTTGGTAGCGTCGTCATAAGCAAGAGCCACCCACCGATTCCGGCTGATAGGTAACTTTTAGAATTTTAAAATTCCCTTCTCCGGCCGGTACCTTCCAGGACACCACATCGCCGGCCTGCCTGCCCAACAATGCGGTGCCTATACTAGAAAATACAGAGACTCTCCGCTCGCGATGGTCAGCTTCTTGGGGGTAGGTGATGGTTAGCTCAGCTTCCCGCCGATTGGACAGATCTTTCAGCAGCACCCTGGAGTTCATGGTGACGACGTCTTCCGGAACATGTTCTGGCAATACGCGTTCAGCATCCCTTAGCGCGCGGAACAATTGCGCTGCCATTTCGGGCAGCTTGCTGGTTTCGGTTGTGACGCCAATCAATCCAATGAGTCGCTGATAATCAATATCGGTAATAGTAATTTTCTTTTTCATGACGATTTGATTTAAATACACCGTTGCAGTATCCATGCCAGACAAACGCACCCCAGGGCGCGTCCCTTTTAGCGGTGCCGACGAGCACGGCTGGCCAAAAATTACTCACTGGGTAGAATCTACCCACCGGCTGCGTGCAATGAAATGAAACTATTTGCTGCATTTAGTCCTTCTGTCTTTATACCTTTATGGCATCGAATCCCCATCTGAAAGATGAATACTACCGACATAAAACTGAAGGAACGAGTCAAGGAGCTGAAATGTCTTTACGACTTATCCAAAATGGCATGGGAAGCCGATAACGATCTGAACGCTATCCTCACAAAGACACTGGCCATTCTTCCTCGGGCCATGCAGTACCCCGACGTGGCCGAAGTCCGCATTGTCGCGAACAAAATAAACTACTCCACCAAGGGATTTTCAAAGTGTCATCATCCGATGACGACGACGCTCGGAATTGGTAAAAAGAAATATGGCACGATACAGATAGGATACCGGACGCCCTTAAAAAGCATGCCGGCAAAATATGCCTTCCTTGCCGAGGAGAAGAACCTTGTCAGGATCGTTGCGCGGGAATTGTCGTTGTTCATTAAACGAGCGTCTATCGAGGAAGACAAGCAGAAACTGGAGATGCAGCTCCAGCACTCCGAACGGCTCGCTTTTGTTGGCGAGCTTTCGGCCGGCATTGCGCATGAACTGAACGAGCCCCTGGGAAGGATCTTGGGGTTTGCCCAATTGATAAAAAAGACCGGGGCATTGGACGAACAAAACGGAAGCGACATTGAACGGATCATCAAGGCTTCGCTCTATACGCGCGAGATCATAAAGAAGCTTATGATCTTCTCCCGGCAGATGCCCCGCCAGATCAATACCGTGAACCTAAATGCCATCGTCTCCAATATTCTATACTTTATCGATATCCGTTTTCAAAGCAGGGGTATAAAAATTGTGGAGAAACTTGATCCGCACCTTCCCCTTATCCAAGCAGATGAGGTACAGATGAGCCAGGTGCTCGTTAACCTCATCACGAATGCGATTCATGCCCTGGCGCGCGGCGGTCAGATCACGGTGACGACCAAACGGAAAACAAACCATGTTAGTCTGACCGTGAAGGATACCGGCACCGGGATGTTGCCAGAAGTAAGAAAGAAGATCTTTGAGCCCTTCTACTCCACCAAGCCGGTGGGGCAAGGCACCGGGTTGGGGCTTTCCGTAGTGCTGGGGATCGTGGACGATCACCAGGGAAAAATACTCGTGAGCAGCACGGCCGGCAAAGGTTCAAAATTTGAGGTCCTGCTTCCGCTGAAACAGAATGGTAAATGACATGAAGAAAAAAGAGTTCGTTCCTATTAGTGTATTGGTCGTGGATGATTCACCGGAAAGTGTGGAGCTCATCAAACGCAACCTGCAGTCGAAGGGCTATGAGATATATACAGCCCATAATGTTCAATCCGCCATCAAACTTTTAGGGAGCGTGGCGTTTGACCTGTTGATCACGGACCTGCAAATGCCGGGCGGAAATGGAATCGAATTGGTACGACATACGTCGGAAAATTATAAAGGCATCGGCATTCTCGTGATCACGGGTTTCCCCTCCATTCAGGGCGCAGTTGAATCCATCAAGATCGGCGCGGAAGAATACCTGGTGAAGTCGTTTACCGACGAAGAGTTGTTTACGGCCGTGGAAAGGGTTTTGCACAAGACGCACAAGCAAGCCCAGGCATCCTCCAAACCGGCGATGCAAAACTTCGGGATCATTGGACGTTCTGAGGGTATGCAGAAAGTTTTTAACACCATCAACAAGGCTAAACCCACGCGGGCTACGGTGCTGATTCAAGGCGAAAGTGGCACGGGGAAAGAATTGGTCGCCCGCGCCCTGCACTATGGCGGCCAGGCTTCGGCTGCCCCGTTTGTGCCGGTGAACTGTGGCGGGATACCCGACGCGCTCCTGGAGAGCGAACTCTTTGGCTATGTGAAAGGGGCCTTTACGGGAGCAACCGAAACCCGGGCCGGCTTCTTTCAAACCGCCGACGGCGGCACGATCTTTTTGGATGAGATCAGCAACACGAGTCTGGCGATGCAGGCAAAACTATTGCGCGTGCTCCAGGAAAAGGAGTTCTATATGGTGGGGTCAAAGAAAACCCTCAAAGTGAATGTGCGGGTGGTGGCAGCGACCAACGTTGACTTGATGCAGCTGGTGAAGAAAGGATTGTTTCGCGAGGACCTTTACTATCGCCTGAATATCATTTCCATCGATCTGCCGCCGCTGCGCGAAAGAGGCGACGATCTGCTTCAGCTCCTGGATTTCTTCTTGTCGAAATATGTTCATGAGCTGGGGAAACCACCCATGAAATTTACGCCGAAAGCGCTCCGGGCCCTACAAGCCTATGCGTGGCCGGGAAATGTCCGTGAGCTTCAGAATCTTATTCACCGCGTAGTGATCCTGGCCGAGGACAACAGCATTGACATTCCCGACCTGCCCGAATCGTTTCGCTTTTCGGGGGTCAGAACAAAGGGGCTTGACCGGCCCCTGGAGGAGGTTGAACGCGAGTATATCCAGGATGCTTTGGCGGCTCACAAAAATAATATTTCAAAAACGGCTCTCGTGCTGGGAATCGACCGGAAGACACTACGGGATAAGCTAAAGAAATACAAGCTGTCGGTTTAGTGGTACAAAAAGTACCACTGGTTCAAAATTGACCACTCCATTCAGGCTCACTTGCCCACCCTTTACTTTATTTCGTCGATTATTCGTGGTATGGCTTTTGGATGGCACCTCCATAAAGCACCTTATGCTCACGGCTGAATGTCTCGAAACGCTACTTCAAAATGAACTGCGCGGGCTTTGCCCGGATTGCGTTCATGCGGTGAGCTGTTCTTATCGAAGGAGCACGAAAAAAATTATTGTCCAGTGTGAAGGGTATGTGGCCGGCGGGCAAGCCGGCGTCATGCCCACTCGTCCGGATGCTTCCCAAGGACTTTGCAGGAGCTGTACGGGGGCAAGTGGATGTCGTTTGCCGGGGCGGCATGCTGGGGTGTTCCATTGTGAGGACTACACATAAACAGGCCTGATCCATGACGGAAATTATAAACCACTTGCTCGGGAAAACGAAACCCAAACTCAAAGAAGGACGATGGAAGGCTTTCAACCGCCACGCCGTCCTGATCGCGGAAGGTTGCTACGTCCACAACCTAAAACATGGGCCATGGCGCGAGTATTATGATACCGGCGAATTGATGCTGGAGGAGTATTACGAGAACGGACTGCCCCATGGCCGGTATGCTTCTTATCATCCTTGCGGCACGCTGGTGAGCGAGGGCGTCTACGTGCAGGGCAGTCGTGAAGGGTATTTTAAGATCTACGATAAAGCAGGGAAGCATATAAAATCGCTCCTTTTTATAAATAACGAATTCATAAACGAAGTTCATGTCCATAGCCCCACACTCGAAAAAGCAGAAGGAAGAGACGGAAGTTGACTATATGTTAATTGCCATTATTGCGGTATATTGGTTGGCCGCCTTGCTGCACGGGGCCCTGTACTATGAATGACACCACTATTCTCTGGATCGCCTTCAACCTCTTTGTGCTGGCGATGCTGGCCCTTGACCTGGGTGTATTTCATCGCAAATCGCACGACGTCACCGCCAAGGAGGCGCTCACCTGGACGGCCGTGTGGGTGACGCTGGCCCTTCTTTTCAACGTCTTTCTGTATTACTATTTCGACAAAGAGACCGCGGTCCAATTTTTCACGGGATACCTGATTGAAAAATCACTCAGCGTGGATAACATCTTTGTCATCATCATGATCTTTTCATACTTCAACGTTCCCACTGCCTATCAACATAAAGTATTATTCTGGGGCATACTGGGTGCGTTGGTCATGCGGGTGATCTTTATTCTGTCCGGGGTGGAACTCATCCATAGGTTCCATTGGCTTGTTTACATTTTTGGAGCCTTCCTGGTGATCACAGGGATTCGAATGTTGATCGCCGGGGATGCCAAATTGGAACCCGAGAAAAATCCTTTGGTCAAGCTGGCCCGCAAACTATTTCCTTTCACTTCAACCTTTGAAGGTGATCAGTTCTTTGTGAGACGCGATGCCAAGCTGTGGGCCACCCCATTGTTCCTGGTGGTGATCCTGATCGAAGCGACAGATCTTATTTTTGCAGTCGATTCCATACCGGCCATCATCGCCATTTCCGACGACCCCTTTATAGTGTACACATCCAACGTGTTCGCTATCCTCGGGTTGCGTTCGCTATACTTTGCCCTCTCAGGAATAGAAAAATATTTTCAGTATTTAAAATACGGCCTTTCGGCCATCCTCATCTTTGTAGGGGTTAAAATGAGCATCACCGATCTTTATAAGATTCCGATTAATTTGTCGCTCATTGTCATTGTCGCGATACTCGCCGTTGCTATGCTGGCGTCTGTATTGGCACAGAAAAAAAAACCTGGCGCCGCATAGTAGCCGCAAAAAATCTTATCCGGTCCTTTGTTGTTGAACAGGTTTCCAGGAGATATCGTATATTGCAAACGCTGGTTTTTTACAAATCTATCCCGTCTCGCCGATGGCTTTCAGACTGCTCCTTTGCTGTTTCCTAACCGGTGTTATGATCAGCGCCCGCGCGCAATCCGACCTGATCACCGAGAGCATTTTAGATTATTTCTCATCCACCAACCGGCTCCGGGAATACGAGAACATCACCGTCGAATGGAAGATGGATGGCCCCACCCAAGTCCAATTCAATGAAGGGCTGAATAATCTTTTTGAAAACAATCCCACCCAGGCCGAAGTCAATTTTAGTAGCGTGATCGAGAAAGATTCGCTGCTTTGGCAGGCCTATTACTACCGCGGCATCTGCTATAAACAACTGGCGAAAAGAAGAAAAGCACGAAGCGACCTGAAGCGCGCGATGCAACAACACGGACCTTTCTTCGAAGGTTTTATGGAAATGGGCAAGGTGGAGCAGTTGGAACGCAACGGCCCTGAAGCACAAAAGAACTTTAACAAGGCAGCACGACTGGCGCCCTCGAGCGCCGTGATCTATTATCTGCAGGCCAACCTGGAGTTTGATATGGCACAACGCAAGGAAGCCCTGAAGGACTACGCCACCTGCTTGCAGATGGACAGCCTTTTTTCCGACGCCCGCATCCACCTGGGACTGATCAAGATCACGACCGACAACAAAACGGAGGCGGCGCTGCCCTATTTGGACAAAGCACTGCAATATGATTCCCTGAACCGTCATGCCCTATTGTTTCGGAGCCTGCTCTCCTCCGATAAACGTCAGAACCTGGCCGATCTCAACAAGGCTGTGCGGGTAGATCCCGAAAACATCATGGTGCGCTACCTCCGCGGTCTGGCGTTCACCCAGCAAAGCAACTACGACCGCGCGTTTCCCGATTTCAACAAAGTGATCGAAGGAACCTTTGAGAGCGATAATAATTTTCAAGGACGGCAAACGTGGATCGACAAGAAGATCGATATCCAAAATGCTGGGTCCTACACCGTGCGGCGTGTATATGGACTGCCGGAAAAAGAAGCCGAAAAAATAAAGAAAGCCTTTTGCCTGTTGGTGCTCGGCTCCGATGCCGAGGCCCTGGCCACACTGGAGCAAACGAAATTGAAAAACTATGAACCGCTGTGCCTCTTCCTGCGCGGGGTGGCCAGCGAACATATGGGAAAACACATCGATGCCCTGCAGTTTTACAACCTCGCGCTGGCCCGCGACAACGAGATCCTGGATGCTCACAAAAAACGCGGCATCTATGAACAGGAGATGAAAGAGTGGGACAAATCCATCGCCGACTTCACCGACGTGCTTCGCCTGAACCCCGAAACATTTATCGCCTACAAGTGGAGAGGAGTTTCCCTCTTCAACTCGGGCAAATATGAAAAGGCCATCGCAGACTACACGCAGTATCTCAAACGCGACAGCACCGACATGGAAACCATCGGCTACCGGGCCGTGGCCTACGAACAGACCGGGCAGTACCTAGAGTCCTGTGTCGACTTTGCCGACTCCAAAAACAGGCACGTACTCGACCTGAAGAAACTGGACGGTGCCCTGGATTCATTGCTCAACCTAAAGGATACAGCGAAAGCCTACTACTATGCCGACCGGATCACGCGGAACGTCCGCTACTTCACGGAGGGCTATGTGATAAAATTCAGGGTCATGATGAAGAAAGGCGATTGGGCGGCCATCGAAAAAGAAGTGTATGTGGCAGCAAACAATTTCCGTCACGGCCTGAACAAAGAGGATCAAGCCTACGTCCTCACCGTGGCCGGCGCCACCTCTACGCGCAGTCGCCGCTATGATGAAGCCATCACCATGCTCACAGAAGCCATCAAGGTTGACAAAGAAAATGCATGGGCATTGCTGGAACGGGGAAAGACCTGGCAAGCGATGGGCAAGAAAAGCAAGGCGTCCGCAGATTGGAAGAAGGCGATGGCGCTTGGCCACCCGGAGGCGGGAGAGTTGTTGAATGGGATTGGGGATTGAAACTAATAAGATTATATGAGGATTTACTTCTTCGCGGTGATTTTGGCCTTTTCCTTTTCATGCCAAATGAAGGGAAATAAGGAATCCCTAGTCCGCTATCAAGACGGGCGTCAGTTATTGACTTTAAATAATACTAGTTTAGAGGGCAATAAAATTGGAACCCCGGTTATAGCGAAGATATCTCCTGACTCAATCTCAATAGGCGAGGAGTTGCTCGTAAAAGTTTTTATCAAAGACGCCAAAGTAAACATCGCGGACGCGTTTGTTAATTGCAAGTTGGTAGAAAATCCAACAGTCGATACAGCGACTTACAAAGTGAGTGGATGTTCAACAGGGCTGGTGGTTCAAAATGACACGATTTATATTGGATTGAGACCCACTGAGATGGGCCTGAAGAAATTCCCGGAGATAACGGTATTGACGAGAGATACGTCGAGCGTGTTTAGAACTTTTTTATATTCTTTCGAATATAAGGTTGTTGAAAATAGACGAGACAAGTAGCGAGCATATCCGAACTTTTAATGGTGAAGAATGAAATGGAACGCTTTTGCCATATGGTTCTTACAGGGAAGTCCGTTTCGATATACAGTTCTAGCGGTAGCGGAGGAGGAACTACATTACACACAAAATAAGATCTTTCCGTTCAAAATGATGAATCAATTTTTCGTAGTTCTATTGGTATTACTTGCATTGGCATCTTGTGATAAAACTCGTTTACAGGATAAAGCTCGCGAGGAGACCGCGTTACATCATCAGATTAATATTTGGTGTCCATTTGACCATGATGATATTCTTCAAAAAAGCGAAGAGAGCGTATTTGTTTTTACTGAGGAGCATGGAAATGCAAGTATATATACGCTGATGATAAAGCTGAACTCAAAAAGAAATTACAATTCGACGTTCTACGAAGGAGATTCATTGAATCCGCTTTATAACGCCATTGGCAATACACCGGGGCCAAAAATGTTCTTTGAGGGGATGGTCTTCAGAGTGAATACAGATAAGTTAAATGAAATTGAAAGGAGACTCGATAAGTTATTTGATGAGACTGGGTCTGAGAGCTATGTGGACATGCTCGATGGTTCGAGTTTTTTGGTTACTTATAAGGGCAGAACTATGAGAATAAACACCGGACCTATGGTGGATAAATGGAAGGAGTATTCTATGTTTCTGCAGGACTCTGTTATACGTCCGTACAAGGAGCTAAGAGTGAAAGGGCGGAGTGAAGCCGAATTGAATCAGCGATAGACATCACGCGAAATTGCCCCGGCATTCCCAGTAATACTATCCGTTTGGGTTAGCCTTTAACTTGTACGGCCGTGAAAACAGCATTAAACAGAACTACCAGTACAATGGAAAGGAACTGCAGGATGAACCTGATCTGGGCTGGCTGGATTATAGTGCAAGGATGTACATGCCGGATATTGGGAGATGGGGTGTAGTGGATGCACTTAACGAAAAATCTCGACGTTTTAGCCCTTACACATACTTTCACCCGCATTACGATAAACTACTATAAAATGAGAATGAACTATTTATTTGTGGTGATTTTTGCTTGTTTTTTTACCGCATGCCGGCAGAAGCCCTTGCTGGGACGCGCGGCCGCTGAAGAACAACTCGACAAAGCTCTTGAGATTACAAACGATATTGTCAAGCCCGGAAGGTTTCTCATTGATAAAAAGGATGATGCGGTCGCAATTGCTGAAGTTTACTTATTTTCAGCGTTTGGTAAAGGAGAGATTACGGACCAACGACCGTACGAGATCTATTTAATAGATCATTATTGGGTAATGAATGGTACTTTACCTCTTGGAGTTGACGGTGGCAATTTTGAATTGGTCCTTGATGCCGAAACGGGAGAGGTAAAGCGACTTGTGGAGACCCGGTAGAGTGGTGTTGCCTTCAATCTCAACACGATTACTATCGATTTGGAATAACCTGCAACTCGAATAGGCGAGAGGGATCATTCTTTTTCCTAAATTATCCTTGTAACCTTTTACCCATATCCCGGTACCCATATGTATTGAACAACCCCTGCCATGATAAAAAACTACCTCACCTCCGTCTTCCGCTACGTCTCCAAGAACAAAGCCTTCACCTTCATCAACGTCTCTGGCTTGGCCATTGGCATGGTGGCTTGCATGCTCATCGTACAATTCGTCATTCACGAGTTTAGTTATGACACGTTCCTCGACCACAAGGATCAAATCTTCCGCGTACAACTTGATCGCTACAACAAAGGGGAGATAACCACCCGCTGGGCGTCCGGATGCGCAGGCATCGGCCCGGATTTAAAAGCAGAGTTCCCCGAGGTGAAGTACTACACCCGCATGCGTTGGGGAAATGCCATGCTCTCCCACGGCGATGTGTTCTTCAAGGAAGACAACGTGAAGTTCGCCACCGAGGATTTCTTTAAAATATTCTCCATCAAAATGATCCAGGGCGATCGGGAAACGGCCTTGAAAGAACCCTATAAAATGGTCATGTCCCAATCTTTGGCCAAGAAGTATTTCGGCAACGAAAACCCAATGGGCAAAATGATCCGCAACAACGGCAAGACCGACTATGAGATTACCGGCATCTTCGAAGACCTGCCCGCCAATTCGCACATGGCCATCGACGGCCTGTTCTCTTTTGCTACCTACCAGGCCATGAACAACAATGATCCTATGACCACCTGGATGTGGGACGGGTTCACTACTTATATCATGCTGGACGAGAAAGCGGATCCGAAAACTTTCGAGTCAAAGCTGCCGGCGCTGGTGGAGAAGAAGGTGGGCAAGGAGTTGAAAGACGGTAACGAAGGTATGGTCTTCCACCTACAGCCCGTATCCTCCATTCATCTCGATTCGGATTTCATCGGCGAGTTCAAGGCCAACGGCAACCGGCAGTCGGTCTATTTTCTTTCGGTGGTAGCCATCCTCATTTTGTTTATTGCGTGGATCAACTACATCAACCTGTCCACTGCCAAGGCCATCGAGCGGGCGCGCGAGGTGGGAGTGAGGAAGGTGATGGGGAGTTTTCGTTCGCAGTTGATGCAGCAGTTCCTGTTGGAGGCGTTGGTGCTCAATGCGGTGGCCGTGGGCATTGCTGTGGGCTTCGTGTTGTTGCTCACGCCGTGGTTCAGCGAGCTGACGGGACGGCCACTGGGCTATGTGCTGTTTCAACAAAGTGCGTTCTGGTTTGGGATGGGCGGCCTCATCTTGGCGGGCGCATTGCTCTCGGGGTTATACCCGGCCTTTGTGTTGTCGTCTTACAAGCCCGTCGATGTATTGAAAGGAAGGTTTAAGAATACGAGCCGTGGCGTCTATTTCCGCAAGGGGATGGTGATCACACAGTTTGTGGCTTCCATCACACTCATTGTCGGTACGTTCACGGTCTACCGGCAGCTGCGCTACATGCAGGAACAGAAGCTGGGGGTGAACATCGACCAAACCCTTGTTGTGAACTCGCCCAGCGTGGTGGACTCTACCTATCAGCAAAAGTTCCAGGTGTTCAAACAGTCCCTGCTACAATACCCGGAAGTTTCCTTTGTCACGGCATCGACGTCGGTGCCTGGGACGCAGCCGGGATGGAACGCGGGGGGTATCCGCCGGTTGAGCCAACGCGAGGATGAAGCCAACCAATATCGCGTCATCATGATGGACCACGATTTCATCCAGGCCTATGGGTTGGAGGTGGTGAGCGGCCGGCCTTTCTCGGGCGACGTCGTCAACGAGCATGAGTCGGTGATCCTCAACGAATCGGCCGTACGCCTCATGGGCTTTAGCAAACCGGAAGAAGCGTTGAACGATCAGATCTTTTTTTGGGGCGACACTTTTAAGATCGTGGGCGTGATAAAGAACTATCACCAGGAGTCGCTCAAAAAAGCATTCGACCCCTTGGTCTTTCGCTATGACAAATCCCCCGGCGGATCCTACTCCATCAAGTTCAATGCGGCCAACGTGAAAACCTCGATGGCGAACTTCGAAGAACAGTGGAAGGCCGTATTTCCCGGCAACCCGTTCATCAGTTTCTTCCTCGACGATCATTATAATCAACAATACAAATCCGACCAGCAATTCGGCCGCATCTTCGGCATCTTCTCCACGCTGGCCATCTTCATCGCCTGCCTCGGCCTGTTCGGTCTCTCGTCGCTCACCGCCATCCAGCGCACCAAAGAGATCGGCGTCCGCAAAGTGTTGGGCGCCTCCATCTCCGGCATCCTGGCCATGATGAGCCGCGACTATCTATGGCTCATGGCCATCGCCATCACCCTGGCCGTCCCGTTAGCCTGGTGGACGATGCACACCTGGCTCCTCAACTTTGCCCAACGCATCGACCTCAGCTGGTGGATCTTCGCCCTCCCCAGCGCCACCGTAGTACTCATCGCCCTCCTAACCGTGAGCATCCATACCCTTAAAGCCGCCCGCACCAACCCCGTAAAATCCCTACGCTACGAATAACAACAGCAGGGTAGAAAAAATAAAAAGAGGGCGCAATGTCTTGAATTTTGCGCCCTCTTTTATCTACAAAAATCGAAGACCTGAAAATCAGAAAGTCCCGCCAACAGCAACTACCGGCTACTGAATACTAGCTACTGGCTACTGAATACTGACTACAGAGACTGGCTCCTGGCTCCTGGATTCTGGCTCCTGGAATTTCAGCTCCCAATTTATTTTCCCTCCATTTTAGTAAGCCCCTTCGAAGATTCCAACTTCGCTTCCGGAGTATACCTTACTTCAATCTTATCACTTCCCTTTCCTTTCGTATACTGATACCAGATCGGCTTCGCAGAAGTACGATTGCCATCGGTGACCATGGTATAGGAAACTGTCCAGGAACCTTCGTCGGGAATCTTGCCGAAGTCTTTTTCGAACGCCAAGCGTACGGAAACGGGCACTTCATCGGCCTGAATCTTTTCCGTCTTTTTTACTTGCGCCATCACCGATACGCCCAAGGCGGCGGCGAAGATGAGGGTGAGCATTAATTTTTTCATCGTCTGATTTGTTTTGGTTTAACCGTAAGTATATACGGCTGCTATCAAAAGATGGGTACGTAATTATGTAACGTAACGCGGTGGATTTTTTTGATGATGTTTTCACTGGATATAATGCGATAGGCTAGGGTGGGTGGTTCTATTTTGTACTTTTAGGCGTTGCACAACAAAATGAATTACATGAACGGAAAATGGAAATTACTGCCCATCCTAAGTCTGCTGGCCTGCACCGCAAACACCAAACCGGCGGCTCCGGCATCGCTGCCCATAGAAGGTACGTGGCAACTGCTCTCTTCGGCCTACATCAAGAAGGATACCACGATCCGCAACGACGCCCCGGGTACGCGCATGATCAAGATCCTCAACGGGTCGCACTTTGCGTTCCTGTTGCATGAGGTGCGCACACCCGGCGATACACTCGCGCCCCGTACGTTTTCGGCCGGGGGTGGATCGTATACGCTGGTGAACGACCACTACACGGAACACCTGGAGTATTGCAGCGCCCGCGACTATGAAGGCAAGGATTTCGAATTCACCGTGGCGCTCCATGGCGACACGCTGATCCAGTCCGGTGTGGAGAAGTTAAAGGAGTACGGCATCGGCGAAGAGGACTTGCCGCTGGTGGAGAAGTATATCCGTGTTAACCCTTAGAAGGCTTCGGGGTTTTGGGTGCTTTGGGCGTGACGGCGGCGGTGATCTTACTCTCTTTTTTTTCAGTATCATCGCCCAGCAACATGCCCCAGGGCTTGAGGCTTTCCACGCGATCGAAGATGACTTTGAGCACGGCGATGCCGGGGATAGCCAGGAACATGCCGCTGATACCACAGAGCGCCCCGCCAATGATCACGCCCACAATGGTGACCAGCGCATTGATGCGCACGCGGTTTCCCACGATCAGCGGCATCATAAAGTTATTGTCGATAAATTGAACGATCGCCAGAATAACGGCCACCCAAACGACATCGCTGAGATTTTCGGAGGTGATCAGGGTGATGAGCATACAAAACACATTGGCCACCAGCATGCCGATGTAGGGGACCAGGTTCAGCAAGGCCCCGACCAAGGCCAGGAAGATTGGATACTTTATACCCAGGATCAAAAAGCCGACTGAGTTCAACGCAAATACCAGCGTCATGTCCGTGAGCAGGCCGAGGATGTAATGCTGACCTATCGTGCGCGATTCGTGCAGGATATCGACGACGTTTTCTTCTTTCGTAGATTGAAACACCGACACGATGAACCGCTTGATCAGGTCCTTGTAGAACAACAATAGAAACGTATACACCGGCAAGAACACCACATAGGACAGTGCCTCGGTGATGTTCACCACCGTTTGGCCGACAAGACCCGCACCGGAGTCTTTCATATTCTCCGCGGTGTCTTTGAGATACTGATTTTGTTTGCCCGTGCTGATGTGAAAGGTGGTGTTGATCCAAGCCTGCAGGGAATGGATGAGTGAATTCAGCCGCGTCTTGATGGCGTCGCTGTCTTCCAGGAAGTTGGCCACCTGTGTAGAAAGCAGGTAGATGATGCCCGCGATGAGCGCCAGCGATATAAAGATGGCCAGGATGATGGCGGGTACCTTGGGAAAGCGTATGCGTTGCAAAAAATTGGTGACCGGCAGCAGCAATGTTGCCAACAGGATGGCAAAGAATAGGGGTACCAATATGCCTTGACCGATGTAGAGGGCCGCGCCCAGCAAGGCCAGGCTGATCAGGTTGAGGCTAAGCTTTTTATAGAACGGTTCCGGTTGTGAAGTCATTGGGTCAAGTTAAAGAAAAGGCAGCATTTTTTGGGCGACCCTGAATGTTTTTAAGCCTGGCGTCATTTGCCGCTCACACAAAAAATGTTTTCGTGAAGGCGATGAGATTAACAACACAATGAAACGAATGTTACCTTTCGCGCTGTGATATTGCGTATTTGTTTATCCGTATGAAATTCAACGCCCTTTGCTCCGATATCGATGGCACCTTGCTCGACAGCCACCGTGCCCTATCGGTCCGCACAATCGCGGCCATCCACCGGCTGCCGGCTGCCGTACCCGTCATTCTGGCCTCTTCGCGAATGCCCGCGGCCATGCGTCATTTGCAGGCTGAGTTGGGTAGACCGCATGAGCCCCTCATTTGTTTCAACGGCGGCTATGTGCTATGGGAGCGTACCGGAGCGGAAACCCCGGAGGTGTGGACATCGATCCACATTCCGCTATCCATTTGTCAACATATTGTGGGCCTGGCAAAGGGCACGCCACTTCACGTTAGCCTTTTTGAGAGCGATCATTGGTATGCCGCGGAAGCAGACTCCTGGACGCAGCGCGAGGCCGGCATCACCAAAGTGCACCCGACCTTCAAAGCGTTGGAGAGTGTTTTGAAGGACTGGGAGGAACAGGGCCAGGGTGCCCATAAGATCATGTGCATGGGTCCCGAAGCCGACATCGAAACCATGTACCACACCCTCACCGAAACGTTCCCCGACGACCTGCACGTCTACCGTTCCAAGTCCACCTACCTGGAGCTGGCGCCCAAATCCATCTCAAAAGCCACGGGGCTGACACTGGTCATGGACAAGCTGAACATCGACATGCAAACCGTCATTGCCTTTGGCGACAACTACAACGACGTAGAGATGTTGCAGGCAGTAGGGTGGGGCGTAGCCGTGGCCAATGCACGCGACGAAGTGAAAGCCGTGGCCCGCGAGATCGCCCCGCATCATAAAGCCGACGGCGTGGCCATCACGGTGGAGAAATATTTTTAGTGCAAAAGCACTACGGGTTGGGGCGCGAATTCCTCACCGGTTCATCGTGATAAAATGTTATACCTGGGTAAATATGTGGTTTTCACTCGCTTTCGCGGGAAATAAGGCGTTTAAAAGTTGGCTTGATTTTTTAGTGTTTCTGGATCAATACAATTTTGATCTTTATGAAACTCAAAAAACTGAATAGTTTTGCATTCTTTGTTCTCCTGCTGGTCACCGTCACCAGCTGTCAGGTCATCGGCGACATCTTTGGGGCGGGCGTGTATACGGGCATCTTCATTGTCATTGTGATCATTGTCGTCATCTTCATTCTCCTCTCCAAAGTATTCCGGAAACCCTAGCGTCAGGATTTTACCGACAGATCCAGTTCATAGCGTTGCTCGATAACGGGTTTGCCAAAGGCGTTGGAGGGTATCTCTTGTGTGAGCTTGAAGCCATAGCGATGATATAAAGCGGCCGCGGCCAGCAGGCCACGCGTTGTCATCAGATAGCATGACGTGTAGCTTTTTTCTTTCAGAAAATCCATGAATAATTCCATGAGCAGTTTTCCCAGGCCGATGCCGCGGTAGTTGGGGTGGATCACAAAATAACGCAACTGGGCCGCCGTTCCGCGGTCGACCAATAATAGAAAGCCGATGATGCGGCCTTCGTGCTCACAGACCCAGGCGCGCTCGCGTTCGGGGTTGTAGTGCTGGTAGAATTCGTAGAGGCCTTGTGCCACGTAGGTCTCGAAAAGAATGCCGAAACCGTGCTCGCGTCCATAAAAATGTCCATGCATATAAATGACATAGCCGATGTCGCCTGCCTTCAATTCGGTGCGGATCGTGATTTGTTCGAGCGTTACTTTCGTGGCCATCCTACAAGTTATAAAAACCTCTGAATCTTTCTTTTTTCGACGTTTTTATATTTTTTCCGGGGCATGAAAAAAAATTCAGAGGGGCATAGGGGTATCTCGTGGGGCGGTTGTCTAAGCTGCATATGAAACAAATGAACCGTATGAAAACCCTAAAGACATCCCTTGCATTTGCCCTCCTGGCCACGCTGAGCATAGCGGCTTTCGGACAGGACAATCAGACCACGACCGACCGCGATAACGAGATCCAAACCGTATTCAAGACCAGCGGAAAAGCCTCCGGTGGCTATGGCGCCCTCACCAACAAATTCACCCGCATCGGTGGCGACTTTGCAAACCTGGCCGGTGTCTACGGCGGATGGTATGTGAACCACAAATTTCTGCTGGGGCTTAGTGCCGCGGCAGCGACCAACAACATTCCGGTGCCCGATCGCTACAGCGTAGACCCGTTTCGCAACATGAGCTATGAATATGGCCAGTTTGGGTTGATCACAGAATATGTGCTAGGCTCCAACAAACCCGTACACCTTGCCTTCAACCTCTTCTCTGGCGCCGGCTTCACGGTGCAATACGAACGCCACAACTGGGAACACAACGATTTTGATCACCACGACAACCACGACGAGAACTGGTTCTTCGTAGCCGAACCCGGCGTGCAAGTTGAGGTGAACCTTTTCAAGTGGATGCGCTTTAGCCCGGGTGTATCGTATCGTGCGGCCTTTGGCAGCGATGCTGCAGGGCTAAGGGATAGTGATCTTAGCGATATCTCTTATAATGCTACGTTGAAGTTTGGAAGATTTTGAGAATCAGGAGCCGGAATCTAGTAGTCAGTAGCTAGTAGTCAGTAGTCAGTAGCCAGTGACCTGCAGTGAGTAGTTAACAGCCGTAATCTTTGATTGAGAAGTTGAGAAGATAGTTTAGTGAATTTTTTATAAACCAACTACCGTTAGCGCAGGATGCACGTTAAATTTCTGGCAAAGGAGAAGGCTGTCTCGTGAGAGCAGCCTTTCTTTATTTTGACCTGGCTCTGGGTCCGCACTGCAGATACCCCATTATAGATCACCGAGGTAGTCACCTTACGTCCACATCGGTCGCTGTTCATAGGCATTCTCGACCGGCTACCCCAAAATTCAGAGGTTGTGTTTCCATGCGTGGGGCTATTTCCCCATTTTCTTTATTATCTTTCGATTCATAATCTCCTCTATATGAAGAAATTTCTCCTGCCTGCCCTGGCGGTGTTCCTCCTGCTAACTGCGTTTACCTCCATGCAAAAAAAGAAAGTCGTATTCTTTGGCGATTCGATCACAGAAGCGGGCGCCAAGCCCGGTGGTTATATAGTGAAGATCGGCGAACGCGCGACAGCCGAAAAACTGGCCGATCAATACGACCTGATGGGGGCCGGCATTGGCGGAAATAAAGTATATGATCTTTACCTGCGCATGGACGACGATGTGATGGCAAAAAATCCGGACATCGTTTTTATCTATATCGGCGTGAACGACGTCTGGCATAAGCGCTCCTATGGCACAGGCACCGACGCCGACAAGTTTGAGAAGTTTTATACGGCCATCATCAAAAAACTGCAGGCCAAGAACATCAAGGTCGTGTTGGTGACACCGGCCGTGGTGGGCGAGCGCCCCGACGCCAGCAACGAACTCGACGGCGATCTGAATTTCTATAGCAACATCGTGCGCAACCTAGCCAAAAAGAACAACCTACCCTTGGTGGATTTGCGCCAGGCGTTTCTGGACTACAGCAAACAAAACAATCCCGACAACAAAGACTCTGGCATACTCACCACCGACCGCGTGCACCTGAACGATAAGGGCAATCAGTTGGTGGCCGATGAGATGTGGAAGGTGCTGAAGACCCTCTAACCACTCACTGTGATCACACTATTCTCTTTTCAGTTTGCCTATGCGCAGGTGGCCCTCGTGTGCCTGGTAGCGGTTTTTATCGGCATGTCCAAAACGGGCGTGCACGGTGCGGGCATGCTGGCTGTGCCGTTGCTGGCCACCATCTTTGGCGGACAGCACTCCAGCGGCGTGCTACTGCCCATCCTGGTCCTGGCCGATGTGATGGGCGTTTGGTATTATCACCGTCACGCGTCCTGGGAGCATTTGAAATTATTGTTTCCCTGGGCTGCGGTGGGTGTGGTGTTGGGCACGGTGATCGGCAGTTATATCGACGATAAAATGTTCAGGATCATCATGGCCACCGTCATTGTCGGCAGTGTGATCGTGATGTTGTGGCTGGAGCGCGGGCATAAAGAAGCTGTGCCCCACAACAAAGCATTCGGCGTAACAACGGGGGTGCTGGGCGGCTTCACGTCCATGGTGGGCAACCTGGCCGGCACCGTGATGGCCGTGTACTTCTTGTCGATGCGCCTGCCCAAGAATACGTTCATCGGCACCACCGCCTGGTTCTTTATGGTCACCAACTGGTTCAAGGTTCCCTTCCACGTGTTCGTCTGGCGCACCATCAGCTGGAACACCTTCCTGCTCGACGTACTCACTTTGCCATTCATTCTGCTGGGTGCCGTTGCCGGTATCTGGATCGTGAAGAGACTATCTGAAAAAGCCTATCGCTGGTTCATCATCTCCATGACGCTGGTGGCCGCCGTGGTTATGTTGTTGCGGTAATGCTGGGGTGTTGACCTTTTGATGGCGAATTTCTTTTTTTTGTCACTTTAATTTGAACCTTCCCGTTAAATACTGTATTTAAGACGTATGGATAAAGCTTTTATCAGCAAACTGTATATCACACACCAGGCCTGCCCCACTTGCCCGGCGCCGGTGGAGGTATCGAAATTTTTTGAGGACCTGCTGGGTGCGCTGTTTGCCGATTTCACGCAATTGGCCCACTTGTCGGAAGATCAGTTTGAGGCTTTGTTGGAGACACTGCAGATCGAATTGGTGCGCATTCTGCGTCATAACCCCACGCGGGGCATGGTGGATGCGCCACACCTGGCCGAAGATTTTTTTCAATCCCTTCCGGTGATATTTGATAAACTGCAGGAAGACGTCACCGCCATGTTTGAAGGAGACCCCGCAGCCAAAAGCCGCAATGAAGTGGTGCGCAGCTACCCGGGATTTTACGCCATTGCCGCTTACCGCATGGCGCATCACCTCCACACGCTGGGTGTGCCGGGCATACCCCGCATCATCACCGAACATGCCCACAGCAAAACAGGAATAGACATACACCCCGCCGCCAAGATCGGCGAACATTTCTGCATCGACCATGGCACCGGTGTGGTGATCGGTGAAACGTCGGTCATCGGCAATCATGTGAAGCTCTATCAAGGTGTCACGCTGGGAGCGCTCAGCGTCAACAAAGAAGATGCAGAGAAGAAACGGCACCCCACGCTGGAAGACCGCGTGGTGATCTATGCCGGGGCCACGATCCTGGGCGGCGAGACCGTCATTGGCCACGACAGTGTGGTGGGGGGCAACGTGTGGCTCACGCGCAGTGTGGCGCCGCATTCAAAAGTATATTACCAGGCAAAAATGTATAACGGCGATACGCACGAGATGGACCTTGTCATTTTCAAAGGCGATCAATAACCCCGTATCCGGCAGCAACCATGAAACTTTCAGAATTGATCGGCAACACCCCGCTGGTGGAGCTTCAACGCATTCCCGTGAAGAAGGGCGTGACACTCTACGGCAAATTGGAGGGCAACAACCCCGGAGGCAGCGTGAAAGACCGCGCCGCCTATGGCATGATCACCGCCGCGTTACAACGCGGCGACATCAAGCCCGGCGACAAACTGGTGGAAGCCACCAGCGGCAACACCGGCATTGCCCTGGCCATGATCGCCAGCATCATGGGCGTGGAGATGACCCTCATCATGCCCGACAACTCCACGCGCGAACGTGTACTTTCCATGGAAGCGTATGGGGCAAAAGTTATTCTCACGCCGGCGGCGCGCACCATCGAATACTCACGCGAGCTGGCCGAACAAATGGCGGCGAAGGAAGGCTATCGCATGCTGGACCAGTTTGCCAATGCCGACAACTATGGCATGCACTACAAAACCACAGGCCCCGAAATATGGCGCGACACCGGTGGAAAGATCACACACTTTGTGTCGGCCATGGGAACCACAGGCACCATCATGGGAGTGTCGCGATATTTGAAAGAGCAAAATCCCTCGGTACAAATTGTAGGAACACAACCCACGGACGGGTCGTGCATTCCAGGCATACGCCGGTGGTCGCCGGAATTTCTCCCCAAAATATTTGAACCGAAGCGAGTAGATCGCGTCATCGACGTGAGCGAAGCCGATGCCCGGCACTTCACCCGGCGGATGGCAAAAGAGGAGGGAATAATGGCGGGCATGAGCAGCGGCGGAGCGCTGAGCGCAGCGATGAAGTTAGCGTCGGAAATCGAGTCCGGGGTTATTGTTTTTATTATTTGTGATCGCGGTGACCGTTATCTGAGCTCTGATCTTTTTGGATAGGCCAGGTCAAACCCGCTGAGGGGCACGATTGAGCTCAGCGTTTTATATCGCGGTAATTCACTTACGGATTTTCTTCCCAATACTATTTTTGCAGCACCATGACGTCGTTCATCAAGAACGGCGTTCCATCTCCGGCAATGATGTTGTAGACTTTTTGAATGCCACCTGCGTACTCTTTTTTGCTGATCACGGTGAACGGTTCATAGCCCCCGGAAGCCTTGTTAAGACAAAGCACCGTGTCGTTCTCCCGAACATCTCCCATTGTGGTAGTGCCCGTATGAGTTTGAACCGGATGGTTTGGCGTGGCTTCCAGCGTGCGGGTAGAGAGCATGATTTCGGAACCGTTGAGTGTGGTTCGCTTGTCGGCGCGTTGTAATACGAGTTGGGTGATGGCGTAGTTCTTTGCCTCATGCTCTACCAGTGTGTTCACCTTGATGATGGTCGCGGCTTTGGTGAGCGGGTTTACCGTGAGCACTTCGTCACCGCGCTTTAGCGAAGCCAGGGTTTTGCGGGTGCCGTTGGCCAGGGTCACTTGCTGATCGCCGGGAAAGCAGATGTCGTTGCCATAGGTGGCCGATTCTTTCGACAGGTCTTTGCCCTGGTTCTGGGCTTTATACAATTGATAGCCTACTTCTTTCGACAGCACATAAGAAAGCTTGAGCACGAAGTTTTGTTCCAGCTTGTCGATGGCGTGGATGTCCTCGAAATATTTTTCCCACACCTTGGCGTCGGCCGTGAAGTTGGGTAGGCAGGCTTTGTACTGGGTGCCTTTTTCATTGGTGTAGAAGATGACGAGTCCCAATTCCTGCATGCCTTCTTTGGCC
The DNA here is from genome assembly GCA_036525235.1 of Chryseolinea sp. GTDB lineage: Bacteria > Bacteroidota > Bacteroidia > Cytophagales > Cyclobacteriaceae > Chryseolinea. Next base: position 22,655 of record DATDAV010000290.1, read on the forward strand.
AACAGTTTGTAGAGGTCCATGCGTTTTTTTAACCCGTCGTCGCCCGTAATGAAATAGGGCTTGCGCAGTTCGTATCGGTCCAGGATGTAGATGTTCTCGAACTTTACATAGGTTTCGTTGTCGAGGTCCTTGATCACAAAGGTCTTGGCTTTTTCATACTCCGCCATAGTGAGGGGCCGGGGCTTCACAACGTCCTGCGCTTTCAGGCTAATGGACAAAATAAACATGCACGCCAAGGCTACCGCGAACTTCCTATTCATAAATATTATTTAGACAGTGGATATACTGATCTTATCGATTTAACAATAATCGAAAAATAAAATAAAGCTTTGAAGGACTACGACAATTGTTTGAAAGCTTCTTCAAAGGCTTTCATTTCGTCCATGCGGCCGATGCTGATCCGGCACCACTCTTTGTTGTTGAATTTCCAGAAGCGCACGCCCACACCGCGTTTCATCATCTCGTCCATAAAGCGTTGCCCTTCCATATTGATGGGGAACATAACAAAATTGGTCACGGACGGGATATAGGTGTAGCCTTCTTTTTTCAGGACGCTATACAGATATTCTTTCGATTCCAGGGTCTTCTTCAAGGCGCTTTGCAGGAATTCGGTGTCGTCGTAGGTAGCCAGTGCAGCGCTGGCCGATGCGGCAGAGAGGGCGCCGAAGGGCACCGTATAAGGCAACAAATTCTTTAACATTTCGGGCTGGGCCACAAAGTAACCAATGCGCATACCGGCCAGGGCGTGCAACTTGGAGAACGTGCGGGCCACGATCACATTCTGACCTTTTCGCACACAGTCGATCAGCGTCATGCCCTTGGGATCCGAGAGATAGTTGATGTAGGCTTCGTCGATAATGACGGGCACTTTGGGCGACACGCGTTCACAAAACGCGCGCATCTTCTCCGCATCCACATAGGTGCCCGTGGGATTGTTGGGATTGCAAATGTACACCAGCTTCGTATCCTTGTCGATAGCCTTCTCCATGGCATCGAGGTCGTATTTGTAGTCGGCCGTGAGCGGCACCTTCACCCATTTCGCGCCAAAATTCTTTTCTGCTTCCTCCGGCAAATATTCGTAGGCCGGATCGGCACATACAATGGAACCTCCATTTTTTGCAAAAAAGATGGCCGATGCCTGCAACAGGGGAGTGGACCCGGTGCCCACCATGATCTGTTCCGGCTTAACGTTTTCGGCCGCAGCGATCTTGCCGATCAACTGCTCCACCACCTGGATCGGATATTGATAGCTGGTGGCCATGGCGTCTACCATCGCTTTCTTTGCTTTCTCGGATGGGCCGAATGGATTTTCATTGGCAAACAGGCGCGCTTTCAGGTTCGGGAAGTCCTGCGCGATGCGTTGTTCTATGTTGCGCCGGGAAGTTGAACTGGGAGCCACAAGGGGAGCCGCCGACGCGGTGTTGAAAATACCGTCGGGAAGCGTGAGGGCGCCGGTAGTGACGAGAGCACTGGTCTTTAACCAATTTCGCCTGTTCATTGATGTTGCCATGGTGGGTGGGTTTAGGTAATGTATTTTACGGTATTGTGTTTACTAGGGTTTGCGTTCATCCGCCTTCTTTACCGGAAGCGGGATACTGAAGGCGTTGTTCCGTGAAGCGGGCATGCACATCGGCCACCGCCTTGCGGGCCGACTCGAACGCGCCGGCCATCCAGGCGTTCAAATAGGTGGTGTGCTCGCCGGCGAAGTATACCCGCTTATCGGGCTTGATAAAGGCTTTATACAAGGTCTGACGGGTGTCGCCGGAGTACAAAGCCCATCCGCCAAGGCTATAGGGAGTGAGGTGCCAGCTTACGGAAAACGAATTTTCAAACTCGTTTTTATATTGAGGGTGAATAAGGCCCCCCTTCTCCAGGGCTAGTTGCTCCCGCTCCTTGAGCGACAGGGCGCCTACCTTTTTTGCCTTCTCATTGAAATTGTAATAGCCGATCAGCACGCCCTTCTTTCCCAGGTAGTCGTTGGAGGGATAAAAGATCTGCGTGAGGTCGTTGTTGGTGTGCGTAATGCCACCAAAGATCTGCTCGTCCTCCTCCCAAAACCGTCGTTTGAATTGCAGGCCGATCTTCCCCGTCTGGATGTAAGGCACAAAGTCGATGGCGCGGCTCACGTCGGAAGAAAAATTATGGTCCAGGTTGCTCAGTATTGGCAGGGGTAACGTACAAATGCAGACGTCCGCTTCGATTTCCTGGGGCACGCCCTTGAGCGTATACTTCACGCGCACGGTGTTCTCCAGGTTTTGGATGGACGACACCACGGCCCCGGTGCGGATCATCCCGGGCAATTTCTTTTCGAGGGCGCGGGCAATGTTGTCCATGCCGCCCTTGGCCTGAAACATGGTCATCTGCAGCTCATAGGTATATTCGGCCACGTTATAAAAATCGGGCGACAACAAGCCGGATTGAAGCAGGTCGGCCAGTGTGTGCGGGTCGGCGATCTTGCCGGGTTTGTCGCCGGCGCCGGGCGGCTCAACGTATCCCCTGCGCGCAGAGGCTTTGTAGAGCTTATCTGCATCCAGGCCACCTTCAGCCCGCAGGTATTCCACGATCTTGGTCACGTCTTCGGTGGTCAGCGCGGCGTCGAGCTTGTGTTGGTCGATGGCTTTGGCCAGCATCTCCGTCACATAGCCGCGCATGTCGTTGTGCACTTCGCGGATGCGAATCTTTTTATTGGAAAGGGCGCCGTTGCCTTCGCTGAAGTGATAGGCGCCTTCGTTCACGTTGTTATAAATCTCGATGGGAACCCCCAGCTCGCGGCAGTAGTGCAGCGTGAGTTGATGATGGTGAGGGATGCGCGACGGACCTGCATTGAAGTAAAGGCCATCGTCGAGTTGTGCCGTTTGGGTAGGGTTGACGGTTTCCGTATGCGTCGAGCCTTTGCGTATGCTCCAACATCGGCCGCCGGTGCGGTCGCGTGCTTCCAGAACCGTGCAGCGATAACTAAGCTTGGAGAGCTCATAGGCGGTCGTCATGCCGGCCAATCCTCCACCCAGGATGATAACACTTTTTCCCTGGCCACTACCGGGAAGCGAGAAGGCATGTGCAGGGGCTGCCGGCAACATTTCGAGGGCCATCATGGCAGCATACATACCTCCGGTGAGGGCCCCACTTTGGCTGAGAAAGGTTCTTCGTGAAAGCGTTTTCACCTGCGAGAATGTTTAGGATCCTTATGCAATCGAACTTAGCACAAGTTTTCATAAAAAGAAAGCAGGATTGTCTCAAGGACCCTTCAGCTTGTCACCCATACGGCGACCGCTATCGTTTGAAGCGTTTTTAATCACCCCTCCGTGATTGAAAAAAATAAATAGTGCGGAGTCCTTCGTCCTTGGTATTTGGTGTTTAGTCCGGAGCACGGAGTCTTTGGTCCTGAGTTCCTGCCCCATACTGATGACTAAATACTTAAGAACTATTTTTTTAGCTTCTGTACATCGTCAAGATGCGATTCAACAACAGGCAGATACTTGAGGGCAAATGCGCGTACTTCAAGGTCGTGGGATTGGGCGGCCTTCTTGAATTTTTTTACGTCGCGTTTGTGATCGATGATCATCATTTTGATAAACTTCTTGTCGAACGAACTGCCTTCTTCTTGTTGCAGATCAGCCAATGCTTTTTGTTGATGCTCGTCAGGTGTGTCGGGTAAGGTAATGTGTTTAACTGCGGCCAGGGCGCGAAGGTCTGTCAGCATGTTGCTTTGATCGCGGACCATAAGGCTGCCGTAGTCTTTGATGGCGTCAACCGTGCTTTTCTGTTGTGCTGTTTTTCCTTCCTCAAAATCCATGATGCGCGATTCGGCGGTCTTGGTCAAAAAAGTTTCCACCACCTGGTCGATCGGCGTGTCGTCCAGGTCCACCAGGAGATCGGTCATGTTGACTTCCTGGGCTTGGGGGAGTGTGCGTACAGGAGTTGGCGCTGGTTTTTCAAACGAGGCTTCTTTTACGATCACAATATCGGCAGAGGGGGAGGTCTCCGGTGTGGAGGCCTGCTCCTCCTTTATGTTTTCCGCCCCTGAAAAGATATAGGCCAGACCGGCGAGGATCAGCAAGTTCAGAAAAAGGAGAAAATTCTTCATGACGTTACACGTGGACGTGTTTTTAAGTTTAGCCAATCAAGTATAAAGAGTGTGCCATTTTTTAACATCCATCCTAAACCCACTGGATTCCCTTAGGAAGAGCGCCCTGCGAACGAGTGAAATCGCTGAAAACTGCGCGCAAAAGCAAAGAATAACCTGTGGACTTCTTACACAGCCGGGCATGTTTCTCCTCAGGAAACGGCCCGTTTGGTGGGGCCTGGAACCCGCTATTGCAGATCACCGGGATGGAACGGTAATGGCAATTCTTCGGAAGGAAGCCATACCGGCTTTGAGTAGGAACGCTAAAATCTAACCGTATGAAAGCGACAAAAGAAAACATCACCGTCAAGGACAACCTCAAGGATATGCCCCAAACACAGCTCGACACGCGCATGGCCAAGGCCAAACCCGTTAAGTTGGGATGGTCGAGCGAAGCGATCGAAAACATCACGCACGCCCTGAACGACCTGCTGGTCAACTATAGCGTGCACTATCAAAAACTAAGGAACTATCATTGGAACGTGAAAGGCTCAGACTTTTTCGATCTGCACATCGAGTTCGAACAACAATACACGGAAGCCCAACAACACATCGACGACATCGCCGAGCGCGTCCGCATCTTTTCCAAAACACCCATCAGCACGATGGGTGAATACCTTGAACTGTCGGAGATCAAGGAAACCACATCTCAACTCTCGTCCGAGATCATGGTGCGGGAACTCATCGCCGACTACACGATCTTGCTCGGCTATATGTTCGCCGTCGTGGAGATCGCCTCCGAACAACGCGACTCCGGCACAGAAGAAATGGTGAAAGTTTTCATCAACCGCATCGAGAAGCATCATTGGATGCTGTCGGCTTTTCTGGCGAAGTAAAGAAACGGCGGATTTTTTTGCTGAACTCGTCAAACTAGGCGAGGCTGTATAGCAACAGCCTCGCCTAAATTTAATATCTTGAAGGTCCTTAAAGTATACAGAATCTTCAGGCATGACGGTATCGGCTGAAAATATTTTGCTCCTCGGATCGCTTTTGCTATTTCTCAGCATCATTGCGAGTAAAACCTCCTTTAAGCTGGGCATCCCCACGCTCATCCTCTTTCTGGTGGTGGGCATGCTGGCAGGATCGGATGGTTTAGGAGGGATCTATTTCAACGACCCCAAGATCGCGCAGTTGCTGGGCGTGATGGCGTTGACGTTTATTCTTTTTTCAGGCGGACTGGAAACGAAGTGGGAGAGTATCCAGCCCATCATTTGGCAAGGGATTTCGGTCTCCACATTGGGCGTACTCATCACCGCCACGTCCGTCGGCGCATTTTCTTCTTATTTATTGGGGTACTCGTGGAAGGAAGGCATGTTGTTGGGCGCCATTGTGTCGTCCACAGATGCAGCGGCTGTGTTTTCCATTCTGCGTTCGCGCAATGTAGGCCTCAAAGGCAACCTTCGTCCTATGCTGGAATTGGAGAGCGGCAGCAACGACCCCATGGCGTATTTTCTCACCGTTAGTTTTGTTTACCTGATCGCCGAACCCGACGCCACGCTGATCTCGTTAGTGCCGAAGTTTTTTAAAGGGATGATCCTGGGCGCCGTGGCAGGCTATGCATTCGGCAAGATCATGATCTGGATCGTAAACCGCATCAAGCTCGATATCGACGGACTGTATCCCGTGCTCATCCTTTCGATGGTGTTTTTTACATTCTCCTTCACCGATGTAGTGGGAGGGAACGGATTTTTGGCGGTTTACATCTCCGCCGTTATCCTGGGCAACAGCAGTTTCCTACACAAGAAAAGCCTTATCAAATTTTATGACGGCCAGGCGTGGCTTATGCAAATCGTCATGTTTATCACGCTGGGGCTACTGGTTTATCCTTCCGAGATCGTGCCGGTTATTGGCCCGGGCGTACTCATCGCGTTATTCCTTATTTTTATCGCCCGCCCGGCGGCCATATTCATATCCTTATCCTTTTCGAATGGTTTGAACGCGCGAAAAAAATTATTTCTTTCCTGGGTGGGGTTACGGGGCGCCGTGCCTATTATTTTTGCAACGTACCCGTTACTGGCCGGTATCGAATCGGCCCGCACCATTTTTAACCTTGTGTTTTTTATCTCGGTATCGTCCGTCCTGTTGCAGGGCACCACGCTCCCCATGGTAGCCCGCTGGCTTCGCGTGAGCGTTCCGGAAAAACTGAAACGCAAGTTCCCCCTCGACATCGAGCTAAAAGACAATTCCAAATCCGAATTGGTCGAGCTCGACATCCCCGAAAATTCTCCCGCGGTCGGCAAACTCGTCATGAAACTCGATCTCCCGAAAACAGCGCTCATCGTTCTCATTCATCGCGACGGCAAATACATCACGGCCAGCGGCGACACCGAAATCCGTCCCCGCGACCACCTCCTGGTGATGGCGGATAATAAATCCACCGTGGAGAAAGTTTTCGAGAGCTTTAATCTGAGCCCATCGCATTGAATAGGATATAGGGTATTGAATCGAAGATGAAACAGATAGTCGTTGTGATGTAAAATTGCCGCGGCAAAATACGAAATGCTATGTTTTGCCCGTTATAAAGCTGATTTCTTGTCGTGAAGCATAGGGATTGAACCGTGCGTGACAGAGGCGTTCACCAGGAGGATTAGGATGGTGTGGCTAGCTGACTTTTGATCACGAACCTTCAAAAACCTGTTTTATGATAAGAAACAATTTCATACTGGCCTGTCGCAGCCTCTTCAGGAACAAGTCCCACACGTTGATTCACATACTGGGTTTGTCGATCGGCATGACCGTAGGGCTGCTGATCCTGGCTTATGTCCGGTTTGAATTTAGCTATGACGACTTTCATGTACACGCGGACCGCACCTACCGCATAGCCACCAAAGTAACGCTGCAGGATGAGGTGATTGCCGAAGAAACCAACACCTATGATGGCATCCGAAACGCCGTGCGAACAGACCTTCCCGATGTGCAAACGGCTACCTCCATCTACGGATTCGACTCCGACCAGTTGTTCATTCGCTATGAGGGGAGCGATAAAAAGATAACCCCGCTGGAGTCGTTCAAAGGCTTTAACACCGATGCTCATTTTTTTGAGGTATTTTCTTTCCCCTTGCTCAGCGGCGATCCGGCGCAGGTACTTTCCCGCGAATACTCGGCCGTGATCTCCGAAACCCTGGCCCGCCGCTACTTTGATAACGATGCCCTCGGAAAAGTGCTGGTGACCAACGATGGCGAGGCGCAATACCGCTACGTCATCACCGGCGTCACCAAAGATACTCCCCCAAACGCTCATTTCGCCTTCGACCTTTTGTTGCGCGCTGCCGACCCGACCAACCTAGCCCAAAAAGACAATACATTCTGGACCTGGGGTGGACAACTCTATGCTGTATTGAACGACCACGTCAAGCCCGAAAATGTGGCGACGCAACTGAACCGCCTGGCGCGTGAAAAGAACGGCCTGAAAGTAAACCGGAACGACTACGGCCAGGTGAGCACCTTCCAGCTGCAACCTTTACGCGACATCCACCTCTTCTCGCACCTGCAATACGAGCTCGACGCGAATGGCAACGGCGTATGGGTTTATGCGCTGGCGTTGCTGGCGCTCGTCATCCTGACCCTGGCATGGGTGAATTACATTAACCTGTCAACGGCCATCGCGGCAGAGAAAATCCGCGCGGTGGGCATTCGCAAAGTGATGGGCGCATCGCGGACAAGTTTGTGGATGCAAGTGTTCACCGAAGCAGCCCTCTATAACCTCATCTCCATTTTTGTGGCCATCACCCTGGTGATGATCGTGTTTGCTTACTTCGCCGCGCTGGTAGGCATGCCCCAGGCGATCAGTGGATGGGTGGACGGAAACGTAGTGTTGTTGCTGGCGGCCCTCGCGGTGGTGAGCACCTTGGTTTCGGGTGGATACCCGGCGTATGTCATCGCCTCCTATTATCCCGTGCGCGCCTTGAAGGGCAAGAGCGAGCAGGGGAGTGTGGCCCTGAGAAAATTTCTGGTCGTATTTCAATTCTCCATGGCCCTGGTTCTGACGGTGGTTACCGTGGTGGCCAACCGCCAGTTGTCGTTCATGCGCACGCGCGAGCTGGGCATCAACATGGACCAGGTGTTGATCATCAAAGCCCTGAATTTTGACAAAGAGACATGGTCCGATTCTGCAGGTGGATATATTGTAGACGAAATGTATTTGCAAAAAGCGGAGGTCTTTAAGCAGTCCCTTCGTCAATCGGCCCTGGTCGCGAGCGCGGCCACGCTCTCGCATCTGCCCGGGCAGACCGTGAACTGGGGCACAGAGTTCAAAGCCCTGTCCATCGATCCAAATAAAGCCTATCGTCTCAAGGCCGTGGGCGTGGACTATGATTTCGTAGAAACGCTAGGCCTCCGCTTGCTGGCAGGGCGCAACTTTTCCGTTGACATCCTTGCCGACCGCGGCAACGAAGGCCGGCGCGCCGTACTCCTGAACGAAGCCGCCGTGCACCGCCTGGGTTTCAAAGATGCCGCCTCGGCTGTTCACGGCCACATTCAAACCTATTGGGGGGCCGACTACGAGATCGTCGGTGTGGTAAATTCCTATCATCAGCTTTCGCTGAAAGAAAACCTCGAACCCCTGTACTTCATACTCCAACCCAGAGCATTATCATATTACGCCTTGCAACTCCAACCGGGTGACATGACCACAACCATCGCCGACGTGGAGCAGGTGTGGCACAAGCATTTTCCGGAGTATCCGTTCCAATATTTTTTCCTCGATAATTTCTATAACAAACAATATCAATACGATAGACGATTCAGCGACATCATGCTTTTCTTTTCAGGATTAGCTGTTTTTATTGCCGGCATGGGCTTGTTTGGGCTAACGGCCTTTGCTGTCGTACAGCGCACAAAAGAGATCGGTATCCGGAAAGTATTGGGTGCTTCGGCGCTCAACCTGATCCAACTCTTCACCCGCAATTTTATCCTCCTGATCGCGATCTCCTACGCTGTTGCCGTCCCCTTGTTGTATTGGGGTGTACAACGGTGGCTGCAAAACTACGCGTTCCGGATGGAGCTAAAAGGATGGTTCTTTATAGCCCCCCTGGCCGCCATGCTGCTCTTCGCCTTGGCGGTCATGAGTCTCCAGGTAATCAAAGTGTCCTTAAGAAATCCCGTGGATAGCCTCCGACACGAATAAGCCTGTTCCAAAACCCCTTTGCGCCTGACTTTGCGCCACCGCGCCTCTCTCTGCTCGCCGAAGCTTTAGCGAAGGTGAGGCGGTTCAAAAAAGACGCACTCCCGCGCTTAGGGGTATCGCCATCACCCTTTCACTACAACTTTTCAACAACTCAATACATCCTCAGTTTAGTCGTCATAAAAAGATCAATCCCTGTCGTAACTTTCATAAAGCATGAACCTTTCAACCCTCCATCCCAATGCTTCACAACTATCTGAAAGTAGCCGGACGCAACATTGTTAAGCGCAAACTCTATTCTTTCATCAATGCCTTCGGCCTCAGCATCGGCATTGCCTTTTGCGTGCTCATCTGTCTCTATATCCGCGACGAAAAAAGCTTCGACCAGTTTCACGCCCACAGGGATCACATTCTACGCCTGGAAGAAAAGAGCTACAACCGGTGGGAAAAAGATCCGGTAGACCTGTACCAACGCTCGGCATACCTGCCGGCCGGCCTTTTGCCCGCCGTGCTCGACGAAATTCCCGACGTTGAATGCGGCACCCGCCTCACCTCGGGCTCGGGCGTCATGCGCTACGGGGACAAGATCTTCACCGAACAACTCACCTATATCGACCCCGGGTTTTTCAAAGTCTTTTCCTTCACGCTGCGCGAAGGCAACCCCGACAAGCTTTTTCAGACCCCGGACGAGATCGTACTGACCCCCGCCGTGGCCAAGAAATATTTCGGAGACGAAAGCCCGCTGGGAAAGACCGTTTCGATGGACAACAACGGGGAGAAAACACTGACGGTGACCGGCGTCATCGAAGCGCCCCCGGCAAACTCCAGCATCAACTTCTCTGTGCTGATGCCCACCACGCAGCGACCTTTTTTTGATAAGAATAAAGACAATTGGGGAAATTTTTCATTCCCGATCTTTATCCGCCTCAACGACCAGGCCAACCTGGCCGGCCTTCCTGCTAAACTAGAACGCGTGGTCCAGAAATACATGGGCGACCGTCTTGAAAAATGGCGTAAGGAAGGAAACGTTGCTCCGGATATAAAAATATTCGAGCTGCAATTTACTACGCTCACCGACATCCACATGAACACGGCCGTGTCGTGGGACAAAGTGAGCGATCCGCAATACTCGTTCATCCTCGGCGGCATCGCCTTGCTCATCCTCATCATCGCTTGCATCAATTACGTTTCCCTGGCGCTCACCACGTCTACCGCGCGGCGCACCGAAGTGGGAGTGCGCAAAGTCGTGGGGGCGCAGAAAAAACAGCTGGTCTACCAGTTTGGGCTGGAGTCTCTTATGCTGGCTTTTGTTTCGATGTTCCTGGGACTCGGCCTCGTGTTCTTATTCTTGCCGGCGTTCAATGAATTTACGGGCAAAAGCATCCGGATTGGGCTGGGCGACGCAGGCCTTTTGCTGGGAACGAGCGCTTCCATCACCTTGGTGGTGGGGGTGTTGGCGGGAAGTTATCCGGCGCTTTTCCTTTCCGGCTTCCGGCCGGCCCAGGTATTGAAGGGACGATTCACCGCCCGGCTGCAAGCGGGCTTCACCCGGCCGCTCGTGGTGCTCCAGTTTGCATTGTCGGCTTTTCTCATCATCAGCTCGGTGATCATGTACCGGCAAATGAAATATGTCACCACCAAAGATCTTGGCTACAGCAAAGATCAACTCCTGGTCATTCCCACCCAAACCAGTTGGAGCGAAGATGCCGACAAAATGGTGGAACGCTTTCGCACCCGCCTGCAACAGGAACCTTCCGTGGTATCGGTGGCAGGCACGAGCATTTCATTTAACCAGGGATGGTCGCACTATGGCTACAAAGTGAACGGCGAACACAAGTCGGCGTATGTCTATGCCGTTGATCCCTACTACCTCCATACCTTGGGTGTGGAAATGGTGATGGGAAGAAATTTCGATGCCCGCATTCCCTCTGATACCAGCGCCGTGATCGTCAATGAAGCCCTGGTGCGCGATATGCAATGGTCCGACCCGCTGAACGAATATTTGAATTGGAAAGAGGACACCGTGGGGCTCGGTGCCAAGGTGGTCGGCGTGGTAAAAGACTATCATTTCCTTTCCCTGGAAAAGGACATCGAGCCGCTTTTTCTTTCCATGGATAACGAGAGCGTCGGCTACCTGGGTACCATGCTCGTGAAAGTGAGCGCTACCAACCTCCCGGCTACTGTAGAAAAACTGCGCAGCGCCTGGAAGGAGCTTTCACCCGACAAACCTTTCGACTATACGTTCCTGGACGAAGATGTGGCCCGCCAGTATGAAAGCTACCAGCGTTGGATGGGCATTATGGGTTTGTCCACAGCATTCGCTATTCTCATCGCTTGTTTGGGGCTGTTTGGATTGTCGGGTATAAACGCCGTGAACCGCACCAAGGAGATCGGCATTCGCAAGGTGATGGGAGCAACCCTCGCCCACATTTTCGTGCTGCTGAACCGCCAATACCTAACGCTGGCCTTGGTCGCGTTTGTGGGCGCCATTCCCGCTTCATGGTACGTGATGACGCATTGGTGGCTGGCGGACTTTAAATTCCGGATTGCACTAGGGTGGGAATTGTTTGCCGTCAGCATGCTCATCGGCGTGGCCGTGGCGCTGCTCACCGTGAGTTACCACGCCGTAAAGGCTGCCATGACCAATCCAGCCGAAACCTTGAAATACGAGTAGAACAACGCGAAAAAAGCAAATGTTGAGGAACCGCCTGGTTTAGGATGGTCGTCCTCAATGGATTGCAATGCACGAAACCGCGATTCCAGGCAGAAATAGAGACCAACGACTGAAATTTGAAGACGTCCAACTTTTAAATTGAAGGGACAATTGCTACATTTAGTATACCTAACATTTAAAAGAGAAACTATGAAAAGAAATTTTTACCGGGGATTGCTGCTGTTGGTAGGGTTTCCATTGGTTTTCGGAGCTTGTAATAAGGATGACGATCCGGCACCGGATCCGATTGTAGGCACATGGAAACGTGACCTTTACCGAATAACCGAGTTGCCGGCTAACTTTTCGAATTTCGAGAATGCGCCAGCGGATCAGTATTACTCGGTCTACGAAGAAGGACTGACCATGACGTTTTCAAATGACAAAACCTATACACGGAAATATGACCTCATTGGCCTTCCTGATCAATTGGAAGCCGGCGCTTGGACAAAAGAAGGAACCAGCTTGACTGTAAAACCAACGGATGCGACAAAGTTTCCCGAAGAAGATTTTACGATCGTCGGCGATATCACTTCCGTGGCCCTGGTGCTCTCCAAACCCGAGACGATTCCTTTGTTGCCGGATGCAATAACGGATACGTTGACAACCGCATGGGCGAACAGTCACCCGGCTGACTACGATGCTCTGGTGGATCAATACCAGCAAAATGTTGACGTAACGCTGCTACTGATTTTTGATAAAGTAACAACACCATAGACAAAACTGAAATGATATAAAAAAGCCGTGAAGCGATTCACGGCTTTTTGCGTTAAATAATGTAGAACTCCACTGTACGGCCGAATTGGCTGCCGATTTGACGCCGCGCTTTAAAAAGGCAAATCTAAAATCTGCTCTGCGCCCATTTCGCTACGGTCTCCCCAATGGCCAGCGACGACGTGGCGGCCGGGGAAGGCGCGTTACAGACGTTGATCACCTGCTTGTCTTCCAGGATCAGGAAGTCGTCCAATAGCCCACCCGTTCGGTCGCAGGCCTGGGCGCGCACGCCAGCGCCGCCTTCGATGAGATCTTCTTCGCGGATCTCGGGCATCAATTTTTGCAGGGCCTTGGTGAAGGCCGCTTTGGAATAGGAACGCTGCATTTCGCCAAGGCCCGTGCGCCAGTATTTGGCAACAACCTTGCGAAATCCCGGCCACGCCAGCGTTTCGGCAAGCTCCGAAAAGTTGACGGTCGATTTTTTGTAACCCTCCCGGGCAAAGGCCAGCACCGCGTTCGGCCCGCATTCTACGCCGCCACCCACCATGGTGGTGAAGTGTACGCCCAGAAAAGGGAAGTTCGGATCGGGTACGGGATAGATGAGGGTCTTTACCAGGTATTCTTTTTCTTTTTTTAGCTTGTAATATTCTCCCCGAAAAGGAATGATCTTCACGTCCACTTTCGAGGATGTGAGTTTCGCGATCTTGTCGGAATAAAGTCCGGCGCAGTTCACCATCAGCTTGCCCGTGTAGCTGGCCTTTTGTGTAACGACCACCACTTTATCACTGCCCATCTGAACGTCAAGAACTTTCTCGCCCAGGCGCAGTTCGCCGCCCCGTTCCTGGAAAACACTGGCGTATTTTTCAGCCACCACGCGATAGTCGACAATGCCAGTTTGCGGCACGTGTATGCCCGCGATACCGGCGACGTGGGGTTCGTAGCCTTTCAACTCGTCGGCATTCAGCATCTTCAGGTTGGCCAGCCCGTTCTGTTGCCCACGGTCGAAGATGTTTTTCAGGTAGGGGAGTTCGGTTTCGCTGGTGGCCACGATGACCTTGCCGCACAGTTCGAACGGAATTTCATGCTGGCGGCAAAAGTCGATGAGCAGGTGGTAGCCGCGAATACAATTCGTAGCCTTCAGGCTGCCGGGTTTATAATAAATACCCGAATGGATCACATTGCTGTTGTTGCCCGTCTGGTGGTTGGCCACCACGGTTTCTTTTTCAATGACCACCACCTTTAAAGCGGGTGATTCACGCTTCAACTGCAAGGCCGTGGCCAGGCCAACAGCACCGCCACCTACAATGATAACGTCGTATTGCACGTACTTTTTTTTCGCGAAGCTAAGGATAAAATCAATGGCGGTAAAATGCTTTCCCGCTCAGGCCTTGATGGGGATGATGCGTACCGTGAGCGTTGGGTCCACCACCACAAAATGATTTTCGGGAATGAGCGTCCACGAGGCGTCGTCGGTTAGTTTTTCGGACACCACCAGCACGGCATGATCGTCGTCTTCCGGTGCCACCATCTGGCTGATACCGTCTTCCACCACGTAGCGGCTGCCTTCGGAATGGTACAGCGTGAGCGGGGGCTCGTCGGGGTGGGTGTTGTAGCGCGTGCCCACGGTGAACAGCCCGTTGGTGACGACCATGTTCAGGTAGGCTGCCTCTTCGATGCCGTGCTCGGCCATGAGCTTCTTTAAGGCCATGAACGTGTGCTCGAAGGCGTCGATAACCGCTTCGGGGCCGATGGTTTTATGGTGATCGAACAGGTAGTTCAGAAAATAAGCAAAGATGTGTTCGGAGTCGGTTTGCCCCTTGATCCAATTGTATAATTCGTCGCTCAGGGGTTCGCGAAGCTTTCGCTTGATACGCGCAAAGTTCTCCACGCCGCCGTTGTGCATCATGAGCAGATTCTTGTACTGGAACGGGTGGCAGTTGGACTCCGATACTTCGCCCACGCTGGCCGCCCGCACGTGCGCCACAAAACAGTGCGCACGGATTTTGGGGGCGAGGTTGCGCAGGTTTCGGTTGCTCCAGGCGGGGCTCACCGACACGAACGTGACGGGTTCGGCGTAGACTTCGGGAACGTACCAGCCAATGCCAAAACCGTCGCCGTTGAGTGGCTCTTCCAGTTCGCGGGCGTTGATGCTTTGGTTGACGAGAGAGTTTTTGGGTTGATACAGCAGCTTGTCAATGACAATGGGCGTGCCCAGGTAGGCCATGAGTCGACACATAATTTTTCAAGAGTGTTATGGTAAGGAAAAGATACGGGTTTACCGTCAATAAAAAATCGGGGCCGTTTCCGTGTAGCGTTGCCGCGGTTTGCTAACTTAGCTTATCCGTGGCCGGCTTGGGTCGGAACAAATACGCGGGAATGCGCTGTGCCCGGAAGATAAAAGCCCTTGAAAAGCATAAAAACGTCGAACTGATGACAATCCTTACCCGATGTCAGAAAAGCGCTAAATTGAACACATTTTGCGTTCGAAGCGGGTATATTTTTGCATGCTCTTCAAAGAAACAGTATAATTACCGATCATGAGAAAAGTCCCTTTTATTGTGCTTTTTCTGGCTGTAAGTTTTCTTCCGGCTTTTTCACAGAATTACAAAATGCACTCGGTCTTCATCTATAGCTTCACCCGCTATGTGCAATGGCCGGATGCCTACAACCAGGGCGACTTCGAGATCCTGGTCCTTGGCGATTCTCCCATCATCGCCGAATTGAAAGCACTGGCCTCGGCCAAAAAAGTAGGCGACCGCAACATCAAGGTTACCAAAATCAAGAGCCCAGCCGAAATCAAAAAATGCAACATGTTGTTTGTTCCCGCCGACCACGCCGCCCAGATCACCGAAGTGATGGACAAGGTCAATACACAGCCTATCCTCATCGTGACCGAAGAGCAAGGGCTTGGCGCCAAGGGAAGCAATATTAATTTTATTGTGAAAGACGGTAAACTGGCATTCGAGCTGAACCAGGCCACCGTGAACAAGCAAGGACTCAAGGTCAGCAACGAATTAACCCGCCTCGCGATATTGATCTAACTCAACTTATGGAAGAAACACAAAAGAAGAAGTCACGACTTCGACTCACCATCGGGAATAAAATACTCGCTGGTTTTCTAGCACTAATAGCCCTGTTTATTGTTATCGTGGTGATCGTTATCTGGAAAGGCGATGTCATCGATAACGTCGTGAATAGCTCCAGTAAAAATTACCGTCCCTCCCAATCGGCCATCAAGGATTTCGGCACCATGGTTATCCGCTCCAAAATGCTCGTGACCAACTGGGTCTACCTGCAAACCAATGCCGACGACAAGAATGCTTTGCGCCAGTTGCAAGACTACGACTACCCGGCCCTCAAACAAAAGATCACCGAGCTGAAAAGCACTTGGGAAAGCGACAGCCAAAAGATGTGGATGGACACCATCTTCCTCAAATTCGATACGCTGCTCAACGTGCAGAAAGAGTCGATCATGGCCAACCTCCAGTCGTTTGAAAACTACGAGGATCCGCTCACCAAGTTGCTGGCGGAAGACGCCATCGAAAGCCAGGTGATTCCCCGGACCAGCGACCTGCTCGCCCGCATCAACCGCGTGGCCGTCAAGCAGGATCAGGTCACCGCCCTGTCGGATATCGACATTAAGGATTCAATCAAGAGCCTGAGAAACTACACGCTCTTCCTCGGTACCAGCATTATCGTCATTGGATTATTCAGCGCGTTCTTCCTGCGCCGGGCCATTACGAAGCCCGTCAACTTCCTGAAGAATGTGGTGGTGAAACTCGGAAAGGGCGAGTTGGTGGAAGAGAAGCAAACCAATTTCAGCAACGACGAAATCGGCGACATGGCCATCGCCATGGACAACCTGGTTACCGGCCTGAAGGGCACCAGCCTTTTCGCCGAAAATATCGGTGGCGGAAATTATCAAACCGAATTCAAGCCCCTCAGCGAGCATGATGTGCTGGGCAACGCCCTGATCAACATGCGGAACAACCTGTCGAAGGTGGCCGAAGACGATAAGAAGCGCAACTGGGCAACGGAAGGTATGGCCAAATTTGGCGAGATCCTCCGCACAAACACCAACGACCTCGGCAAGCTCTCCGACGAAATTGTGGGCAACCTGGTGAAATACCTCAAAGCCAACCAAGGGGCTCTCTACATCATCGACGATATCGATGACAACGAAGAGCCCACCATGTCGATGAAGGCATGCTATGCCTGGGATAAAAAGAAATACCTCAACCACAAGATCTACCGCGGCGAAGGCCTGGCGGGTCAGGCGTGGCAGGAAGGCGACATGGTCTACCTGACCGAAGTTCCGCAAAACTATATCAAGATCGTTTCCGGATTGGGCGACGCCAATCCCACCAGTGTGCTCATCGTGCCGCTGAAAGTGAACGATCAGATCTTCGGCGTCGTGGAAATTGCTTCCTTCAACATCTTCCATGATTTTGAAATGGAATTCGTACAAAAGATCGCCGAGACCATTGCGTCCACGATCTCGACCGTGAAGATCAACGCCCGCACGCAACGCCTCCTGGAAGAATCACAGGAAATGACCGAGCAGATGCGCGCCCAGGAAGAAGAGATGCGCCAGAACATGGAAGAACTCCAGGCCACCCAGGAGGAAATGCAACGCAGCCAGGCAGAGACCGACAGCACTTTATCGGCCATCCACGGATCACTGTCCGTGGCCGACTACAGTATCGACGGCACGCTCACCAAAGTGAACAGCAACTTCCTCGATTTGTTTGGCTATACGCAAGACGACGTGATGGGCGAACACCACCGCGTCTTCGCCACCAAGGAAGACAAGAGCAGCGACGAGTACCGTCAATTCTGGAAAGACCTTGCCGCCGGCTATCCGAAGAAGGGAACCTTCAGACGGATGAACCGGAAAGGAGAGATCATCAACGTGCGCTCCAGCTTCTCGTCCATCAAAAACCGTTCGGGTGAAGTGGTGAAGGTGATGGAGATCACTTACGAATTGAAATAGGACATAGCATATTTCGCATAAAGAAAAACCCCGCAGCATGCTGCGGGGTTTTTCTTTTTTGAAAGTTCGTATCGCGTGGAATTAGAATTCGGTCATCAATTCAAAAGGTGCCTCAGCCGAATCCATCACCTTTCCTTCTTCACACTTGAGAACACGCGCCGGGAATTTTTTTATAAGCCCGTAGCTATGCGTGGCCATCAACACGGCCGTTCCGGTTTTGTTGATCTGTTGAAAGATCTTCATGATGCCTCCCGAAACTTCCGGGTCAAGATTTCCCGTGGGTTCATCAGCCAACAGGATCTGGGGTTCGTTCAGCAAGGCACGTGCAATGACAACGCGTTGTTGCTCACCACCGGAAAGCTGGTGTGGCATTTTCTTTTCCACCGATCCCAGTCCAACCTGCATCAACACTTCCGACGTCCGCGCGCGCATTTTCACATTGTCGCGCCAGCCGGTGGCCTTCATCACGAACATGAGGTTCTCGCCGACACTCCGGTCGTTGAAGAGCTGAAAGTCCTGGAAGATGATGCCGAGCTTGCGCCGCAGCAGGGGGACCTCGCCGGGCTTTATGCCGCGGATGTTGAAATTGGCGACGCTGATGTCACCCAACCGCAGCGGCAGATCGGCATACAGCGTTTTGAGCAACGACGATTTACCCGAGCCTGTGCGGCCTACCAGGTAAACGAACTCACCCTTTTCAATATTAAAAGAGATATTGCCCAGCACCGTATGATGGTCCTGGAAAATGCTGGCGTCGAGCACGCGCACGACCGGGTCGGAAGAGAACATTTCGGTATCCACTTAGTTGTAACGTATGGTGGCGGCGATTTATTTTAATAGGCTCCGCCGGGGCAAAGGCTTAGCCGTTGCCCTTCTTATAGTCGGCCAGGAATTTTGCCAGGCCGGCATCGGTGAGCGGATGTTTCAACAAGCCGGTGATCACGTTCAGCGGGCACGTCACCACGTCGGCACCCAACTCGGCGCACTGCAGCAAGTGGATGGTGTGACGGATGGATGCGGCGAGGATCTGTGTTTCAAAGCCGTAGTTGTTATAGATGTTCACGATCTGGGCGATCAGCTCCATACCGTCTTGTCCCACGTCGTCGAGACGGCCGATGAAGGGGGACATATACGTGGCGCCGGCTTTGGCGGCGAGGATGGCCTGGCCTGCGGAGAATACGAGGGTGCAATTGGTCTTGATGCCGTCGCTGCTGAATTTCTTGATGGCTTTCACACCGTCTTTGATCATAGGGACCTTTACCACAATCTTATCGTCGATCTTGGCCAGTTCGCGACCTTCTTTGATGATGTTGTCAAAATCCGTGGAGATCACTTCGGCGCTAACGTTGTCGTCTACAATCTTGCAAATGGCCTTGTAGTGGGCGCGGATATTTTCGGTGCCGGTGATGCCTTCCTTGGCCATCAGGCTTGGGTTGGTCGTTACGCCGTCCAGGACGCCGAGG
Organism: Chryseolinea sp.; assembly: GCA_036525235.1. GTDB lineage: Bacteria > Bacteroidota > Bacteroidia > Cytophagales > Cyclobacteriaceae > Chryseolinea. The sequence goes on from DATDAV010000290.1 coordinate 41,780, forward strand.
TCATAGGCTTCTTTGATTTCGTTCAGATTTGCGGTGTCGATGAAAAATTTCATGAGTATTTATTGGTTTTTTACAGTTCGTTACGGTAGCCACAGGTCGGGGAGGTAAACCGTCTTTACGCCTAAAGGTAAGCATGATTTAAGAAATCTGCCGAAAAAAACCGCGCGAAAGGCTGGATTGGGATGGGGAGAGAAAAAATGGCAAACCGAACATCGCACCGCTACAACCGCCTACCCTTGCTCCCTTCCGGTCCTGGGGGAGTTCAGCAGGAGCTGGTCGTGCCGATTTGCCGGTGCAAAGATACGATGGGCGGAACATAATTGACAAACGGACTTTATAAAAATCCCGCGGAAGCGGCTATCCCACTAGTCCTGAGAGATATAAATTAAATTCCATGGCACTGGCCGCCTCGAAACCATCCACTTTCAGATCTTCCAGGATGTCTTCACCGAACTCAAGCTCGCGCCGCTCCACCTTTCCGGAAGGAAGCAACGTGAGTTCCGTCCCTTTCCAGAGGATGGGATTGACCTTCACGAGAATGATCATCTCGTCGAATTCTTTCCGGAAATACTGGTGGACGATATTGCTGTCTTTAGCCATTTAGCGTTTCTTTAAACCATGGTTCGACTGGACTTGCCCGAACATTTTCATACGGATCGCCTATCGGTCCGGCGGCTAAGGTACGAAGATGCGGAGGAAATTTTCTACGCCTACGCCAGCAAGCCCGAAGCCACCCGCTACATTTCCTGGCCCACCCACGAATCGCTCGCCGACACAAACTCCTTTCTCCGCTACGCCGTGGCGGCATGGGATGCCGGAACGGATTATTCCTTTTCCATCCGTTTGAAAGAGAGCAGCCGCCTCATCGGCAGCTTTGGGGTGATCAATGAAGACGGGAAGTTGCAGTTCGGCTACATCTTCAGTCCGTCGCAATGGGGCAGGGGCTATGCCACAGAAGTGTGCCGGGCCATGATGATGTTGCTGCGTGATCAGTATGGCGTATACCGCATTCAAAGCTTTGTCGATGCCGAGAATGTGGCCTCCGCCCGCGTGCTGGAGAAAAGCGGGCTGGTGGAAGAGGCGCGGTTGCCCAATTGGTTCCGGTTTGTCAACCAGCGCTACAAAGTCAAAGACTGTATCCATTACAGGCTGCCGCTGGAAATGCGCTGAAAAAATCATTTTTTGTGCATTTCAATCGGTTGTAATCAAATAAATGCTACATTCATGAACACCAAAACCACCTATGCACGCTGTGTATGTTTGTTAACGCACACACCGATTTGCCCAAAGACCCACCCTCCGGCACCACCGGAAAAGGGCTGATCCTGGACGATCACTACCTGTGGCAAAATTTCCGCAAGGACAACGAGCTGGCTTTCTCCATGCTCTACAACAAATACACCCCCAAGCTTTTTAACTATGGCATACACTATTGCGCCGACCGCGACCTGGTGCTGGACTGCTTGCAAGAATTATTCTCGTCTTTCTGGGCAAAGCGCAAAACCCTGCCCGATGTATATTCGATCAGCTCCTATCTTTTCAAATCTTTCCGTCGACTATTGTTGAAGAAGCTGAACTGGCGCAGACGGTTCCTGATTTCATTGGATACAAATTCACGTCACAGCTTCGAGATCACGCTGCCCTTCGAGCACACCCTCGAACAACAGGAACTGGAAATTGAGCGCAGCGAGATGCTAAAGCGCAACTTGCAAAAGCTCACCCGCCGCCAACGCGAAGCACTCTTTTTGAAATTCTACAACGACCTTAACTATGCCGACATCGCTTCCATCATGGAACTGCAGGTGGATTCGGTATACAATATTATATCCAAAGCATTGGACAGCCTCCGGCAGGAAATGAAAGGCTGATTGCAGGAAAGTTATCCTTCCTAAAGAATTTGATTCATCCCGCCCAGCCGGTTTACTCCTCGGTAACACTCTTTTGAGAACAAGCAACGACGGTTGAATTCGGTTGAGGGCTCATGAATTTTTTGATGGTTATTCCAAGACAATTCATAGCCTTTCGATGAAAGCTGGGCGCGCCAGAGAGGGTAAATAGACCGCGATGTGGTATTTTTAGTGATCAACAAACCCCTCTCGTTATGGAACAAGTAAACACCTACACCAAAGCCTTCACGGATTGGATCATCGTCTTTGGGCCCAAAGTATTGGGCGCCCTGCTCGTTTTTATTATTGGTCTATACGTCACCAACTGGCTCTCACGCCTCATCTGGAAGTCCATGAACCGCCGAAACTTCGATGTGTCGCTGCAGTCGTTTCTCAGTAGCATGGTGAGCGTGGGATTGAAGATCCTGTTGCTGGTGACCGTGGCAGGTATGTTGGGTATTCAAACCACATCGTTTGTGGCGTTGATCGGTGCGCTCGGACTTGCGGTAGGCCTGGCGTTGCAAGGTTCGCTTGCCAACTTTGCCGGCGGCGTCCTCATCCTCGTGTTCAAACCCTTCAAGGTGGGCGACATCATCGAAACCTTGGGACAAACCGGCGTGGTCTTGGAGATCCAGATCTTCAACACCATCTTGTTAACCGGCGAAAACAAGACCGTCATCCTCGCCAATGGAGCCGTTTCCAATGGCACCATCGTCAACCATTCCAAACATGGAACCCTTCGCGTGGACATCACGCTGGGCATTGCACCCGATAACGACATGGAAAAAGTGCGTCAGGTGGTGGAGAGCACGATGATCGCAAATCCACGTGTTTTAAAAGATCCCAAACCGACCGTCAACATCCTGAAAGTAGGCGACGGCATGGTGACGCTCGCCGTGAGGCCCTATGCGGAAACCGGTCATTATTGGGATGTGTATTTTGAATTACAGGAAACGCTAAAGATAGCGTTTGAAAGGAACGCCATAGCCGCCCCCGTGCACACCTATGTGGTCGTGAATAAAACTCAGGAAGCCTAATCCGCGTCCAATTCTTCCAGGATGGAGGCGAGGGCATCGAAGTCTTTCAATCCGGGCCTGATCTCGGCGCTGCCATTCAAGGCGATGCCTTTCATGATGGGATCGTGAAGGGCACGCTCCAGGTCTTCCTTGGTTTCTATGGACAGTAGCGAAGGGTAGGGGGAATCCACGGCCGCGTCATGCCGCTGAAGCAGGTAGGACGGCTGCAGGGAGGCCTGTGTGGGCATATCACCCGGATCGACGCGCAGAATAAAAGACAGGGGAAGGGTATCGAACAATTTCAGTTCGGCTGGGGAAAGCTCAACATAATCGGGTTTGTATTCCTCCAGGATCCGCTCCAGGTCTTCCTTCCGGCGAAGGCCGTAGATCTCGGCCACCATCGAAGGTCCCGTCACCCACCCTCGGATTTCCTGGTAAAGCTTCGGTTCCATGTAATGCGGCGTTCCTTCGACAACCGAAAACCCCAACAGGTCCACACCCATTCCCGCAAAATAGCGGGCATCGCTCAGGTTGGTGATGTTTCCGGCTTTTACTAACGTTTTAAGCGGCATAGTTTTAATGCTGGATAAAAAATAACTTTGTACCCAATTACGTTCAAAGGTGTGCCGGGATTAAAGAAAAACCAATTATCGGTGAAGCATTTTTTAAGATTCTTATGTGCCCTGGTGGTGTTGGCGGCCGTTTCCTGTTCTTCCGATGAGGTGCGCAAGACCGACGCCGGCTTGGACTTTTTCCCCCTTCAAAAAGGCCGCTACCAGGTCTATGACGTCAACCAGATAAAATACACGCTGGGCGTGCCCGAAACCCTTGCCTATGAATTGAAGATCCAGGTGGTGGATTCATTTGCCGTTCAGGAAGGTTATTCATATGTAACGTATCGCTATAAGCGCGATGCAGGAGAAACCGGCTGGACCTATATGGACACCTGGTCATCGACGGTGAACGACCGGCAAGCCGTGCAGAGTGAAGCCAACATATCTTATGTGAAACTCAAATTTCCGATGAAAGAAGGAGCCACCTGGAACGGCAATTTGTATAACAACGGCACGGCAGAAGACTATCTGCTCGAGGAAGTCGGTCAATCCCAAACCTTCAATCAGAAAGCTTTCGATAACTGCGTCACCGTGAAGCAAAGCGACAACGAGGATTTCGTTGTCTTCCTGGACAAGCGAAAAGAGGTCTACGCCAAAAACGTGGGCCTGGTCTACAAGGAAACCACGCAGCTCCATTACTGCACCGACACCAACGAGGGCTGCCTCGGACAACAGGTCGTGAACGAAGGGATCATCTACACGCAAACCATAAAAGCATATGGGTTGGAATAGGTTGATCATTTTGCTGGCGTTTACCTTCATTTCCTCGGCGGCCGCCGCGCAGGTGAATCGCTACATGGTGTTCTTTAAGGACAAAGCCGGCACTTCCTACAGTACGAATACGCCAAAAGCCTTTCTCTCACAACGCGCCATCGATCGCAGGAACCAGCAAGGCATCGCCGTGGTCGAGCAGGATTTGCCCGTGAATTCCAGCTATATTCAAAGCGTCGCCACGACCGGCGCATCCGTATTTTTTCCCACGCGCTGGATGAATGGCGTGTTGGTGCAATGCGATGTTTCCGTGCTGACCGCCGTGCAAGCGCTTTCATTTGTAGATCATGTTGAACTGGTCGCCCCAAACGCCAGGCTGCTGGCCAATGGCCGCAAAAAGAACAGCAAGGCCGTGAAGGCCCAGGAAGCACCAGCCAAAACGCAGGCGCAGCTACAGTTGATAGGCCTCGACGAAATGCAGGAAGCCGGCTATAAAGGCGAAAACATGCTGGTAGCCATTTTCGATGGTGGCTTTCCCGGCGTGAACACCGCTGCGCCCTTTCACCACATTATCCAGGAGAACCGCATCGACCTGGTCGCATCGCGTGATTTTGTCGGCAACACCGACAATGTGTTTCAGTACGACGAACACGGCACCGAAGTGTTCTCCATCATCGCCGCAAACCAGGATGGTGTGTTCACGGGGGGCTCTTATGAGGCAAACTACCAGCTCTACGTCACGGAAGATACCGACAGCGAATACCGCATCGAAGAATACAACTGGCTTTTCGCTGCCGAGCGGGCGGATAGCGCTGGCGTTGACATTGTCAACTCTTCATTGGGCTATTATGACTTCGACGACGCCACCATGAACTACGCCAAGAAAGCCATGGACGGCAAGACCACCGTGATCTCGCAGGCAGCCCAATGGGCGGCCGACCGCGGCATGGTCATCGTGTGTAGCGCAGGCAATGAAGGCGCCACGGCCTGGCAGCTCATTACGGCCCCAGCCGACGCCAAAGATGTGTTGGCCGTAGCCAGCGTCACCAGCGGCGGTTCGCGCTCCGGCTCCAGTTCCATTGGCCCTTCGGCCGATGGCCGGATAAAGCCCGATGTGGGTGCTATGGGGGTGAGCACGAGCATCATTCGTCCCGATGGAACCACCAGCATTGCCACGGGCACGTCGCTGTCGGCCCCCCTCATCACCAGCCTGGCCGCCGGGGTGTGGGAACGATACCCGAAACTGAGCAACAAGGAAGTGATCGACGTCATCCGCAAATCAGCATCCCAGGCCAAGAACCCCGACAATCTCTTGGGCTACGGCATACCCAATTTCAAAGCGGTGGTGAACTACATCGAGCAGTTGCCACAGGAGGACACGTTCGAAGTGTATCCCAATCCAGTCAATCACGATACGCTGACCATTCGACCGTTCGATCCCAACCAGGTGGCCACCTGTCAGCTGGAGCTTTTGTCGGCACAAGGGTCGGTCGTGTTTCAGGGCGAAACCACCTTCTCGTGGCTGAACCGTGCCTACACGGTCAACCTTGCCCCCGTGTCGTCGGGATATTATTTTCTGCGGGTTACGTGGGGCGACAAACGGTTCATTTATAAGCTCATAAAAATATAAGGCCCCCGGACGCCGATCGCGCGTTGAAGATAGAACTTTACGCTTATTTTTGGGGCAGAACAACGCACCATGCAAACTCCGGTAATCGCTCCCTCCATACTCGCCGCCGATTTTGGCAACCTCGAACGCGAGGTGAAAATGATCAATGACAGCCAGGCCGATTGGATTCACGTGGACATTATGGACGGGGTTTTTGTCCCCAATTTTTCCATGGGGCTGCCCGTGGTGGAGGCCGTGAAACGCCACGCCAAAAAACCGCTGGACGTTCACTTGATGATTGTGAATCCCGACCCCTACCTGGCCGCCTTTTGCAAGGCCGGCGCGCATAGCATTTCCGTGCACGTGGAGGCTTGCCCGCACCTGCACAGCACGATCCAGCAGATCAAAGCACTGGGTTGCAAAGCCGGCGTCGCCATCAACCCGCACACGCCGGTGGTACAGTTGGAGAACATCATTGCCGACATCGACCTGGTCTGTGTCATGTCGGTGAACCCGGGTTTCGGGGGTCAGAAATTCATCGAGCACACCTATCGCAAGGTGGAGAAGCTCAAAAAGATGATCCTCGATGCCAACGCCAGCGCCCTCATCGAAATAGACGGTGGTGTGAATCAGCAAAATGCGAAGCCGCTGCTGGATGCGGGAGCCGATGTGCTGGTGGCCGGAAATTTTGTGTTCAGCGCAGCGAATCCCGTGGACGTGATCGCCCGGTTGAAGGCCACACATTAATTTTACCGCCCGCGAAGGATCTAAAAACTTTCACGGAACATTCTGCGTATCTTCGGCAAGATTCTTGTTTTCCTCTATCAAATTTCCGTATGAAGAAGCCTTTTGCGATCATTCTGCTGGCCACCTTGTTTTCCTGTCAGCAAAGTGTAACACGCGTGGCCCCCGACACCCAAATCGATCTCAGCGGCCGCTGGAACGATTCCGATTCCCGGTTGGTAGCCGACAAGATGATCTCCGAACTGATGGCGTCGGAACGATTCAAGGAATACGCTAAAGAAAAAGGACGCAAGCCCGCCATCGTCGTGGGCCTCATCCGCAACAAAACCAGCGAGCACATCGACGCCGATACCTACATCAAAAAACTGGAAGTGGCCATCTTCAACTCCAACGTGGCCGAGGTGGTGGAGTCGGATGAATTTCGTGACAAGCTACGCCTGGAGCGCACCCAGCAGCAAGACTTTGCCGATCCGGCCACGGTGGCCCAATGGGGCAAGGAGATCGGCGCCAACCTCATGCTCTTCGGAGAAATGACTTCGGAAACAGACACCAGCAACAAGAAGCGCGTCGTCAACTACATCACGACGCTTTACCTCACCGACATCGAGACGGGCAAGCGTGTGTGGTACGGGCAGCAGGAGATCAAGAAATTTGTGAAGAACGGATGAGCACCGCGAAGTCGTTACGGCTTGCCTTTTTCATTTTCGCGCTGATCACCTTGCAGGCGTGCGCTACCTACTATCAGCAACACCTCGACTTCAACTATGAATTCGAACACGGCGACCTGCAACAGGCACTTAACGCCCTGAAAGGCAGCGAAGCCGAAAGCAAGTCGAAGTTTCTTTTCTTTGCCAATAAAGGACTGCTCCTCTCGGTTCTCGGCGACTACGAAGAGAGCAATGCCTTTTTGGAAAAAGCTTTTCTCTTTGGAGAAGACTATCGCATCAACTATTTCAACGAAGGGGTTTCCTATTTCACCAACCCCAATTTCACCGTCTATCGCGGCGAGGACCACGAACACCTGATGGTCTTGTATTTCAAAGCCATCAACTACTTGAAAATGAATCAGCCCCAGGATGCGCTGGTGGAGTGCCGCCGTCTCAACATCCGGTTGAACCAACTCACGGATAAATATTCTTCGCCGCACAAACTGCAACGCGACGCCTTCATCCACACGCTGATGGGGATTATCTATCAGTCGACCAAAGACTACAACAATGCCTTCATTGCCTATCGCAACGCGCTGGATGTCTATGAGAACGAATACGCAAAAATGTTTCACATGAGCATTCCGGAGCAATTGAAAAAAGACCTGGTGAACACCGCCTACTGGACCGGCTTCATGGACGAGTTTCAAAATTATAAAACCAAATTCGACATGCAGGACTACACACCCGTTCAGCCCGACGCCGAGCTGGTATTTTTCTGGCACAACGGACTGGCTCCTGTAAAAACGGAATGGGGCATCAACTTTGTGATTGCGCCCGGTCCGGGCAACACGATGCTGTTCACCAACGAGTCGATGGGCATGGTCTTTTCATTTCCGGTGGAAGAAGAAAACGATCGCCGCGGGCTGGCGTCGCTACAGATCTATCGCGTGATGTTCCCGCGATATGTGGAGCGGCCCCTGTATTTTCAAACGGCCAACCTGGAAGCCAACGGTGGCGAATACCCCCTGCAACTGGCCGAAGACGTGAGCAAGGTAGCGTTCCAAAGCCTGCGCCAGCGCATGCTGCAGGAGTTCGCCAAGGGATTGCTGCGGGCCGCCCTGAAGAAAGTGACCGAACAAAGTCTGCGTAAAAAAGACGAAGGCCTGGGCGCTTTGCTGGGGATGGTGAACGCCGCCACCGAAAAAGCCGACACGCGCAACTGGCAAACCCTCCCGCACAGCATCTTCTACTCGCGAATCCCGCTGGTACCCGACGAAAAAAATGAAGTGAAGCTAAAACTGCTGCCGGGCGAGGGGAGTGGCACCGACTATTCGTTCACGTACCAGCCGCAAAAAGGAAGGACACTATTTCACACTTTCTCGTCGTTAGAGTCGTTGGCGCCGAGCTATAGTTTTTAAGGTGAACCCGATGAAATTCATAGTGACTTATCGCAAGATGAATCGCAAGACACAGCACTTCATCGACATTCCGGTTTCAAATTTCGCTCCGTGCGGCCCGGCAATAGGATGATTCCGGAATTTGAGTTACCTTTAAAACCCAATGGCCAGATTATGAACGGCTTACATTTTTTAACTTTGGAAGCATAAACCGGTTTTTTCTGAGACGTTTTACAGCAATAGTGGCGCTTGTTGTCGTTTGCCTGGCTACCCTGCCGGAAAAGGCGTTGGCGCAATACGAAAGTGAAAGTGATGCATCGATTCCCCTGGAAAATTTCTACATCAAACGTCAGGGCGTCGGAACGCTGCGCAAGATCCTGAGCAAGGTCACCTTTGGTCTTAGCACAGGGTATGGTAACACCACGTTCAAGCACGACCTGAAAGGCTATGGCATTCTGCAAAACCCGGATTCCATGCCCAAGCTCTTCAAACCCGCCAGTGTCGGGGCCGGCTATACCCATTGGGTAAACAAGATGACCGCCACGGGCAACACCGTGCAGCCCGGATCGTTCCTGGTAAACTCCGACACCACCAAGCTTGGGTTTAAAGGCAAATCCTTTAGCATTCCTATAAAAGCCACGCTCCACGTGGAGTTCGACCGCTACCGCATCGGCGGGGGATATTCCATCGAATACATGCACATGGGCACCTTCAAGCCCACGAGCTATGGCGACAAGATCAATTCTTTCAATACCGATTTCTCGAGCTTTTTCCTGAAGAAATATTTCGGGATGATCGGCGGCTCTGTGTATCGCTACAACGAATACCTGCTGGTGGTCGATGCCAACATCGGCGGCTATAGCATGGGCAAGAACTTCGACAAGAGTCTGATCCAGAAAGGGGTCTACATGAACGTCGGTGTGGCGGTGGAGCGTGAGATGTCGGAATATTTCCGCGTGTTCGTCCGCCCGTCATACGAGGTGAAGAGCTATAAGATGAATGTTCCCGAAGGGGGTGATGCCATCACGCACAAGTTCAATGCGTTCTACATCAATGTGGGAGCAACCTATCGCATTCCCGAATTGCGCCGGTGTTTTCTGAAGAGCTGCCACGCGCAGATGAACCATGCGCATGGCAATCGCGAGTATCGCAGCCGCAGGCATCCCATCTACAAAAAGCAAGACCCGCACTACGGCGAGAACTATCCGAATCTCATCAAGTACAAGGGACGAAACAAGAAGAAGTTGAGCCCGTATTGAGGCGTCACAGACCAACCGAAACCAACCGGTTTGGAGCGGAAAAACCGTTGGAAAAAACACGATAAACTATTTGTGATTAGCCCTGAATAAACAGTGAATTTTATTATCTTGCACAGCTTTAAAAAGAGCCTTTTTTGAGCTAAAAACAAAGATTTTACATGGCAGAAGAGAGCGGTGGCCTACCCCCGGAACGGCAAAGTATAATTCCCATCAACATTGAAGATGAAATGCGCGGCGCGTACATCGACTATTCGATGTCCGTCATCATTTCACGCGCATTGCCCGACGTTCGCGACGGTCTGAAACCCGTGCACCGCAGGGTGCTCTACGGGATGCAGGAGCTGGGTGTGAACTACAACAAACCCTACAAGAAATCCGCCCGTATCGTGGGGGAGGTTTTGGGTAAGTATCACCCACACGGTGACTCCTCGGTATACGACACCATGGTGCGTATGGCCCAGGATTGGTCACTACGCTACACGCTGGTGGACGGTCAGGGAAACTTCGGTTCCATCGACGGCGACTTCCCGGCTGCTATGCGCTACACCGAAGCCCGTCTCAAACGTATCGCCGAAGAATTGCTGGCCGATATCAACAAAGATACGGTCGACTTCCAATCCAACTTCGACGACTCGCTCACCGAGCCTACCGTGCTGCCCGGCAAGTTTCCTAACCTGCTGGTGAACGGTTCTTCTGGTATTGCTGTGGGCATGGCCACCAACATGGCTCCCCACAACCTCACGGAAGTCATCAACGGCACGATGGCCTACATCGACAACAGCGAGATCTCCATACCGGAGCTCATGCAACATATTACCGCTCCCGATTTTCCTACGGGGGCCATCATCTACGGTCACTCCGGCATTCAGGAAGCATACCTGACCGGTCGCGGCCGTATCGTGGTGCGGTCCAAGGCGGAGATCGTAACATCGCCTACCGGTAAAGACCAGATCGTGGTGACCGAGATCCCTTACATGGTGAACAAGGCCATGATGATCGAAAAGACGGCGGCACTGATCAACGAAAAGAAAATAGAAGGCATCTCCGACCTTCGCGACGAATCCGATCGTGATGGATACCGCGTGGTATACGATTTGAAAAGGGATGCCATTCCGAACATCGTTCTCAACAACCTGTTCAAATACACCCAACTGCAATCAGCATTCAGCGTAAACAACGTGGCCTTGGTAAAAGGCCGCCCGATGACGCTGAACCTGAAAGACCTCATCAAGTATTTCGTAGAGCACCGTCACGAAGTGGTGGTCCGCCGCACGAAATTCGAGTTGGCCGAAGCAGAGAAGCGCGCCCACATCCTCGAAGGCTATCTCATCGCCCTCGACAACCTGGACGAAGTGATCTCTTTGATCCGCAATTCCAAAGATCCGGAAACGGCACGCGAAGGATTGATCACACGGTTCAGCCTTAGCGAAATTCAGGCGAAAGCCATCCTCGACATGCGCTTGCAACGCCTCACCGGCCTGGAGCGCGATAAGATCCTGGAAGAATACAAAGAGGTGAAAGCGCTCATCGATCGCTTGAACGAAATCCTCAACAGCGAGCCTTTGCGGATGCAGATCATCAAAGACGAACTGACCGAATTGAAAGAACGCTACGGCGATGCGCGTCGCACGCAAGTGCTGATCAACGAGGACGACATTTCATTCGAGGACATGATCCCCAATGAAGAAATGCTCATCACCATTTCCAACCAGGGCTACATCAAGCGCACGTCGCTGTCGGAGTATCGCACGCAGGGTAGGGGTGGCGTTGGTTCGCGTGGCGCAGCTACCAAAGAAGACGATTTCACAGAACATTTGTTCATCGCGCAAGCGCACAACTACCTGCTCATTTTTACCGACATGGGCAAAGTGTATTGGAAAAAAGCCTACGAAATTCCGGAAGGCAACAAGACGTCGAAAGGACGTGCCGTACAAAACCTCATCAACATCGAGCCCGGCGACGCCGTGCGCGCGGTCATCAACGTGAAGAACCTCACGGACGAGGAGTACATCAACAACAACTTTGTTATTCTTTGCACCGAAAACGGGACCATTAAAAAGACATCGCTCGAGGCCTATTCCAGACCTCGCCAGGGCGGTATCACGGCCATCTCCATCCACGAAGGTGACCGTCTTTTAAATGCCTCATTGACAAATGGAAAGAATCATATTATTATAGCGAAAAGTGAAGGTAAGGCCGTGCACTTCAACGAAAATGATGTGCGCCCCATGGGCCGGACGGCTGCCGGGGTGAGAGCGGTTACGTTGGAATCGGCCACCGACAAAGTGATCGGCATGGTTTGTATAAGCCGGGAAGATGCTAATTTGCTGGTGGTTTCCGAGAACGGCTACGGCAAGCGCTCCCTCATCGACGACTACCGCATCACCAAGCGCGGAGGAAAGGGCGTGAAAACCCTCAACATCACGGACAAAACTGGCAAGCTTGTTGCCATCAAGGAAGTGGGAGATGATGATGAACTGATGATTATCAACCGTTCGGGCATCACCATACGCATCAAGGTTGGCGAGCTTCGCATTATGGGCCGCGCCACGCAGGGTGTAAGGTTGATCAAGCTCAACGAGGATGATCGTATTTCTTCGGTCGAAAAAATCCAAAAGATCGAGGAAGCTGCTGTGGGTGAAGCTGGATTGGACGAACCTAGGTTGGATGAACCTAAATCGGACGAAGCCGGACCGGACATCACGCTATCAGAAGACACACCACCCTCAAATGAATAAATAGTACCATAAACCCTACGTTAAAAATGAAACGAATAACACTCTTACTGTTAATGCTGGCGACCGCATCGGTGTTTGCACAAAAGCCTGTGAAGCCCAACCTTAACAAAGTGCTGTCCTCCTTCAAAGAGGGCAAACTGGACGAAGCCAAAACGATGGTCGATGCGGCAACTACCTACGAAAAAACCATGAGCGATCCCAAGACCTTCTATTATAAAGGTCTCGTGTATGCCGCGCTGGATACCACTTCCAACGAAGCCTTCAAAGCCTTGGACCCCAATGCTTTTGAAGCCGCTCTCGAAGCCTTCAAAAAGGGCGATGAAATGAATGGCAAGGGAAAAGAATTCTTCGTTCAGGAAGCCAATGGACTTCCCGTGTTGAAGAGCCAACAGATCGCCGTTTGGGCCAATGGTTACCTCAACAAAGGAGCTACCCTTTACCAGGAAGAAGACCTCGAAGGTGCATTGAAGAATTTCGAAAAAGTACAAAAGATCACCCCGAACGATACCACCGCTTATTTCTATGCCGGCTTTGTGTCCAACGCCATGGAGAACTACGACAAAGCAGAAGCCAACTTCAAGAAATATATGGAGCTGGGTGGCAAGTCGTCGGATGCCTATTCGGTGATCATCAACATCAATAGCGGTCCCAAGGAAAACAAGGAAGAAGCGTTGCGGCTCGTGCGCGAAGCCAAAGCCAAGTTCCCCAAGAACACCGACTTCCCGAAAGTAGAGATCGGTTTGCTCATCGACTTGAAGCGCATAGACGAAGCAAAGTCGGGACTGGAAGCCGCCGTGCAGAAGGAACCCAACAACAAGATCCTCCATTTCTATTTGGGCTACGCCAACGCCAACCTGAACAACAATGCTGAGGCAAAGAAGAACTACGAAGAAGCTCTGCGCATCGATCCCAAATATTTCGAAGCCTCTTTCTACCTGGCAAAGCTGATGTATACGGATGCAGCAAACCTGAAGAAGGAAATGTCCAGCCTCGGCATCTCCGCGGCCGACCGCAAGAAGAAATTCGAGATCGACAAAGTGCTCGTGGACAAATTGAAGCTTGCCCTTCCGTATTGGGAGAACACCGAAAAAATCAACCCTTCCGACCAGGAAGTACTGGACGTGCTCTACGCGATTTATCGCGACCTGGGCATGGAAGATCAAACCAAGCGCATCGAAAAACGCTACAAGGAACTTGGTCTCGAGAACTAAGCCACGCGACGTTTTTTAAAATATAAAAGAGAGCCGGTATTCGCCGGCTCTCTTTTTTTGTTCGTTACAAAAAAATCATTGGCCGTTAATGTAGCGGCGGAAAATCCAGCACCACATCTTCTTCGCCATAGGGGAAACCTACGCAGGTGAGCACCCTGCCCGCGTTCAGTTCTTTGTCGAGCAGCACTTCATTATACGAAAGCCAGACCTTTCCCTGCAGACAGGTGGCCGAACACGTTCCGCATTTGCCGGCCTCACAACTGTAGGGCAACACGATGCCGGCGCGTTTGGCTGTTTCCAAAATGGTGAGCGGATATTGAACGTTGAGCGTGTATTCTTTTTTGTCGTAGTGAATCGTGACGCGATGAGGTGCCTGGTCGGGGGGGAGTTCCTTCACCACCGGTTTGACTGTGCTGAAATTTTCCTTGCGGATGTTGGCCGCCGGCACGCCTTCCGTGAGCAAGGTGATGGCGATCATCTGCATGTAGTCGTGTGGGCCGCAGAGATAGAACAGCGAGGTGTCAGGCTCTTCGGGAAGATGTTCTTGTAGATATTGCTGAAGCATGAGTTTGCTCACACGGGCCTTCATCAGGTTTTGTGCAGAGCTGAACAGGAACATGACCGTGAATTGCGGGAACGTTTGTTCCAGTGCCACGAGTTCCCGGTGAAAGATCGTTTGGTCTGCTGCGCGATTGCTGTAGAGGAGAAAAACTTTTCGTGAGGGATGATCGTGCAGCAGGGTTTTGATGAGGGGAAGGATGGGGACGATGCCGCTCCCGGCGGCCAAAAAGAAATAGCGGTGATATCCATCGATGTATTCGGGAAGTGTGAAGAAGCCTGTGGCCCCGATGGTGAGCAACGAATCGCCCACGGTGCTGTGGTCGAACAGGAAGCGCGAGAACTCGCCATTGTCGATGCGCTTCACGGTGATGGTGAGCGGTTCACCCAAATGGGGATTGGAGGCGATCGAGTAGGAGCGACGTTCCTCCTTGTCGGCCTTGGGGAAGACGAGCGTGAGAAACTGTCCGGGCAGATAGGGGAGCGGTCCGTCGGGGCGGAGCACGAATGATTTGGTGTTAGGGGTTTCCAGCCGTATTTCGGATATGGTCAATGTGATATAGGGAAAATGCGCCATGTGGGAATTTATGTTAGCGGTAGGCAAGATAAAACGGGAATCGCATACCTTTTCGCAACATTCGCAAACCCTTTTCATTGCGCAACACCCTGGAAAGGGAATATTTTCATTGGAATTTGGGTTTTGCTGAAAAATTTTAATTTACATTTGCGACCATTCGCAAATGGTCTTTGACGGCATAGAAATGAACATAACGTTCACGAAATCGAGGAGAATAACAGGAGTGGTTTTTGAGGCCGTATTGATGGCGTGTATCATCGGCTGTTTGCGCACGGGCACTCGCCTGAACCCTCCTAAATCTGACCATTTGCTATCGTTTAGCCCGATTTCATCCAAGGCTATCGTGATGCGCAAGGCCGCAGACGCTGGAGCAAGAGTGGTATCCTTCACGAAAGGAACGCTCAGTGCAGGGGATGTTTTTGCCCAGCCTGTAGAATTTTTCAACACTGCCCTCACCGGGAGCCCAGCATTTTTTTCCAACGCTTTTCAGTGCAACATCTTCTATGTGTTCATCACAGCTAACGCTCCTTAGGCAAGCCGGTTTTCTTTTTTTCTGAGAGTTCTTTTCAGAATGTTTCAAATAACTTTTTATTACACGATATTACGCTTTCATATCATTTGAATATGAACTTAAACCATGCTTGCAGCCGCCTTATCTTTTAGAGATTTATTAAACCCGGAGATGATTATCCACTATGGAGGACTCGTTCTCCTGCTCGCCATCATCTTTGCAGAAACGGGATTATTCTTTGGTTTTTTTCTGCCCGGAGATTCCCTTCTTTTTGCCGCCGGGTTGCTTTGCGAATCAAAATACTTAAGCACTCCTGTTGTCGTTTTAATTCCATTGCTTATTTTGGCGGCCGTCCTGGGCTCGACCGTGGGCTATGGATTTGGGCGATGGGCCAAACACTACTTGGAGCGGCGTAAAGAGAATTTTTTCTACAAGAAGAAATACATCGAAATGACGGAGACCTTCTACCAAAAATATGGTATGATGGCTTTCGTTTTGGGTAGATTCCTCCCCATCGTCAGAACCTTTGTTACCATACTGGCCGGCATGTCCCGTATCGATTTCAAAAAGTTCTGGATATACAATTTACTTGGCGCGTCCCTTTGGATCCTGACTATGGTTTTGGCTGGATACTTGTTGGGTAACGCTTTCCCGGGGCTCATCGACCACCTGGAGATCATCGTCGTATCCATGATCCTGGTGTCGGCCATCCCGGTGATCACGGCATTTTTCCGGGCGCAAAGAAAAGTGTTGAAAGAGAAAATGAAGTAAGGATTTTTGGAGATGGATATGTGACGTTTGAAGATTGAATGTGAAGATAGAAATGTGAAGTGGGATGGCGCAGAAAGAAAAAAATAAAAAAAACAGCTCGCCCCTGTGACTTTTTTGGGGGCAGGCGATTATAGATTTGCTTTGTTACCGGGCAAGTCTAAGCATTGAACGTGTTTCTTTACTTAAACTTTAATAAAACTTGTAAACCTTTAACTTATGAAAACTCAGAATTCCAATTCATTAGCAGACAGCGTAAGATCCGGATTTGCCGCGGTTATAATCCCCGTAGAACTGACCCTGGCGTATCTGTTCTATTTCTTTGTGCTGGGTGCGGAAGAAAACTTCGATGCCAGCCATCACCCCATTAACTATTTGGGTACTGTTCACGAAGGTGGTCCGGCCATCGTACCCATCCTGATCTCTCTTTTGATGATGACGCTTACCTTTGCTATTGAACGTCTCCTCACGATCTCTAAGGCAAAAGGAAAAGGCAGCGTACGCGGTTTTGTTCAAAAGATCAGAACGCTTCTCGCTACTGGCAATATCAAACAAGCGATCGACGAGTGCGACAAACAAAAAGGTTCTGTTGCTAACGTTGTGAAAGCCGGTCTTTCCAAATACAGCGCTCTGCAAAACGACACCACCCTGGATGCCGAACAAAAAGTGTTGTTGATCCAGAAGGACATCGAAGAAACCACTCAGCTTGAAATGCCCATGTTGGAAAAGAACCTGGTGATCATCGCGACCATCGCTTCTATCGCCACCCTGATGGGTCTGTTGGGTACAGTATTGGGTATGATCAACGCATTCGCGGCCATGGCGCAAGCCGGTGCACCGGATGCTGTGAAACTGGCCAGCGGTATCTCTGAAGCCCTTATCAACACAGCTTTGGGTATCGGTACTTCCGCTATCGCCATCGTATTCTATAACTACTTTACCTCGGCCATCGATGCGTTGACGTACGGTATCGATGAAACCAGCTATAGCATCGTTCAAAACTTTACGGCTAAAACTAAAGCTTAATTTTTATGGGAAAAGTAAAAGTACATAGGGCCTCGCCATCACTGGACATGACCCCTATGGTTGACTTGGCCTTCCTGTTGGTTACATTCTTCATGCTTACCACAAAGTTTGCACCGGAGGAACCTGTAGCAGTAGACATGCCCTCTTCGATATCGGAGATCAAATTGCCAGAAGTAAACATCCTGACAATTACCATCTCCACAGACGGCATCGTATTCTTTAATATGGATGGTAAGTACAATCGCCAGGAGCTGTTGGGCAAGATCGGTGCGAAATACGGAATTCCGTTCGACGACCAGGACAAGGAAAAATTTTCCCTGCTCCCCAGCTTCGGAATCCCCATTCAAGGCATGAAGCAATTCCTGGCCATGAGCCCAGAGGAGCGTAAACTGGTGAATCAAACGGGTATCCCCGCCGATTCATTGAACAATCAGCTGGCAGATTGGGTTGTTTTTGCAAGAACAACGAACCCCGGACTCCGCATCGCCATCAAAGGCGACCGCGAATCCAACTACCCTATTGTGGAGAAGGTGATCAATACCTTGATTGACAACCGCGTGACCCGGTTCAACCTGATCACGAACATGGAAAAAGGCCCTATTCAACTCTAACCGCATACAACTATGTCAGAAGTAAGTCAGCAGGGCGGCGGTGGTGGTAAAAAGGACGGTAAAGTCAGAAGTAAGAAGTCGTCAACCAAAATTGACATGACACCCATGGTGGATCTTGCTTTCTTGTTGCTCACGTTCTTTATGCTTACGACCACCTTCAATAAGCCGCAAACCATGGAGATCACCATGCCGGACAAACCGAAGCCGGATGATGTGGTCCCGGAAGTGAACGAGAAAAAGGTGCTTACCCTCGTGTTGGGTGAGAATGATAAAGTCTATTGGTATAAAGGGATCACCGATCCCAAGATCGAAGTGGCGAACTTCTCGGCCGATGGCATTCGGAAAGTGTTATTGACCCAAAATGCTCAGACCAAGGATATGATCGTCCTCATCAAGGCTATGGAGAAATCCAAGTACAAGAACATGGTCGACATCCTGGACGAGATGAACATCACCGATATGAAGCGCTACGCGATCGTAAAAGTGACGGACGTCGATAAGGAACTAGTAAAAGAATCGAACTTATGAAAGCAGAACAGTTAACCGTACAACCCTTGTGGGAAGACGTAGTGTTCGAAAACCGGAACAAGGCATACGGAGCGTATTTCATCCGTAGAAACTATTCCAAACACGTGATCTTCGCCCTCATCGGTATGCTTTTAGTTTTGGGCTTCGTGCTGGCCTATCCGACCATTGCAGAATGGATCAAAGGACAGCAAGATGTGGAAGCTGTCGTTCTCAAAACGACGAAATACACGGATTTGGCGGCACCCCCGCCCATCCAAGAAAACACACCTCCACCGCCAAGGTTGGATATTCCCCCTCCGGTGAAGACCATCATCAAATTCCTTCCTCCGAAAGTGACGGAGAAGGAAGTGGTGGAAGAGGAAATGCCTACCATCGAGGAGATCAAGGAAAATGATACCGGACCGACCGAGCAGGAAGGTACAGGCGAAGTGGTGTTCGATGAACCCGTAGCCGAAGTGGCCAAACCCGCCGTGGAAGAAGATGTGATCTTCACCGTGGTTGAGCAGCCAGCCGAATTCGAAGGTGGCCTCCAGGCCATGGCGAAATTCGTGGGCAAGAACCTGAAATATCCTGCGGTAGCCCGCCGGATGGGAATCGAAGGTTCCGTGTTCGTGAGCTTCGTGGTAGATAAATCTGGTAATATCAGCGACGTGCAAGTGATCAAAGGTGTGAGCGCAGAGTGCGACAAAGAAGCCGCCCGTGTGGTTTCGATCATGCCGCCCTGGAAACCCGGTAAGCAAAATGGTAAGGCGGTTAAATCCCGCTTCGTGTTGCCTATCAAATTCAAACTGTCGACTTAATTCATTATGAGACCCCGACCGGATGGTTACAAGCCCGCTGCCCCTTTCGAGACCGCTATGAAGCTTCTCGGATTGACGATGGCAGTTGTGTACGTGCTGCTCGGTGTTGCGGTAGCTTGGCGGGCGGACAAAATGTTCAGGATCCCGCCAAGCTATACGCTTCCTCTGGGTGTTATTATGATCGTTTATGGATTGTTCAGAGGATACGGTGTTTACCGAAAATACTTTAAACAGTAGCGAATGAGGATCGCTGTATTGGTTTCTGTGATCGCCCTGATGGCAAGCGGCTGCGGAAAACGCGCCGTCGACTACCGGGTGGACACACCTACGGCGGGACACATTAAAATTGCGGTAGACGAGTCGCTCAAACCTCTGATGGAGGCCGAGATCGACGCCTTTGAGGGCCTCTACAAAGATGCCCACATCGAAGCCATCTACACTTCCGAAGACGAAGCTTTGCAGCTGGTATTGAAAGATACGGCCCGCATTGCCATCGTTACCCGGAAAATCCGGAAAGAGGAACAGAGCGTGCTGGACACGCAGCGGCTGGTGCCCAACCAGGTATCGATCGCGAGAGACGGCCTGGCCCTCATCGTCCATAAAAACAATCCCGACAGTTTATTCAGTCTGGATGAGCTCAAGGCCATACTGGAAGGCAAGACCACCGATTGGAAGCAGCTGAACCCAAAAGGCAAATCGGCCAAGATCGAAGTGGTTTTCGACCATCCTAAGTCAGGCATTATCCGGCATTTGCGCGATTCCCTGGGGGATTTCGGAAACCTGCCGGCCAATTGCTTTGGCGTGAACACCAACGAGGCGGTGGTGGATTATGTATCGAAAAAAGAGAATGCCATTGGATTGATCGGGGTGAGTTGGATCAGCGACAACGACGATTCCACCTCCAATCGATTCCTGGGACAAATAAAAGTGGCGGGAGTGAAGCGGGGAGAAGGCGAGTATTACGAGCCCTATCAAGCTTACATCGCCCAGAAAGTTTACCCCCTTTCACGAGAGATATTTATGGTTAGCCGCGAAACCAAGGCAAGACTTGGCAGCGGATTTGTAGCGTTTGTGGCTAGCGAGAAAGGGCAGCGGGTGGTATTAAAATTAGGCCTAGTACCCATGACGATGCCCATTCGCATTGTAGAAGTAAAACGTGAACCTATTCATTAATTTTAGAAGTATGAAAAAGAGATTCGAATTCGTAGATAGCGCAAGCCTCAAGCCCTTCCTGCTGGCCATTGCCCTGCTGGTTTCTGTTGTAGCCCTTGCCCAACAAGACCCCGAAGTCACTAAAGGACTCAGACTCATTGAGTTAGATAAGCCCAGTGCCGCAGTGGCGTCCCTCCAGAAGGCCGTTTCCGCCAGTGCTACCCCCGCCGTTTTGTACTATTACCTGGGCTATGCCCAGATCAAGAACGGCGAACGTGAAAAAGCCAAGGAAACCTTCACCAAAGGCATTGGCGCCGATGAGAAGCAACCCCTCAATTACGTAGGAAAAGGCCTCATTGCCCTCCAGGAAAAACAAGCTACGGACGCTAAAGCCCTCTTTGACAAGGCATTGACCATGACCAAGTCGAAGGATGCGGTGGTGCTCCGGGCCGTTGCCGAAGCGTATCTGAGCAGTAGCCAAACCGCGAAGGAAGCCTTGCCCTTGGTGGAAAAGGCCAAAAAGCTGGATGAGACCAGCTCTGAAACAGAGGTTCTTTTAGGCGATGCATACCTGGCCGTGAACAACGGCGGTGCCGCCGTGAGCGCCTATGAGCGTGGAGCCAAGCTTGACCCCAAAAGCGCTAGGCCCCACTACAAGATCGGTTTGGTCTACCTGCGCTCGCAAAACGTGCCGGTAGCCGAAGAAGCCTTCAACAAGGCGATCAGCATCGATCCGGACTATGCACTTGCCTACAAGGAATTGGGTGAATTGTATTACCTCGCCAAAGATGGTCCGAAGGCTGTGAAGGCCTACGAAAGCTATCTGGCGCACACCGAGAAGGCCGATGCAGCGCAATTGCGTTATGCTTTCTTCCTGTTCATGGCCAAAGATTTCGCCAAGGCCAATACGATATTTGCCAAGCTTACGGAGAAGCCTGATGTTACACCGACCACGCTGAAGTATGCTGCCTATTCGCTGTTTGAGTCAAAAGAACTCGAAAAGAGTCAGCAAATGTTCGAGAAGTACTTTGCGTTGCAGAACGAGAAGGCCGAAGCCTCCGACTTTGCTTATTTCGGTAAACTGTTGGTGGAATTGAAGAAGGATTCATTGGCATTGCTGAACTTCCAAAAGAGCCTTGACCTGGAGCCGAAGCAAATGGAAATCCGCCAGATGCAGTCGGATATGCTCCTGAAAAGCAAGAAATATGCAGAGGCTGTGCCAGCGCTGAAAGCCCTGATGGGATTGCGCGCAAAACCGCTTTCGGCCGACTATTACAACATTGGTCGTGCCTATTATTTCACGGATCAGTTTCCCCAAGCCGATACGGCTTTCACGAAGCTGATCGAAATGCAGCCCAATATGGCAATAGGCTACCTGTGGGAAGGCCGAACCAAGGCGAGCCTGGACCCTGAAACGGAAACCGGCCTGGCCAAACCCTATTATGAATCTTTGATCGAGAAGTCGATTGCTACGCCTGACAAATCGAAGAAAGAACTTATTGAGGCTTACTCATACCTGGGATACTATTACTTCCTGAAAGCCGACCGCAAGCAAGCCAGAACGTTCTTCGACAAGGTGCTTGCGCTGGATCCGAATGACGAGAAGGCAAACACAGCCATCGCCGAACTGAAGAAACAGCCCTAACCGATTGTGAATTTTCTGAAAGCTATCGACGAAAGAAAGGTGGCTGGAGCGATAAAGACATTAGAATTGGCCGGGGAGCCAGCAGGGCAACAACGTGCATCCATGCGTTAAAGTTAAAGGTTGCGCATGACCCACAATCATAGTTGCCCTGCCCTGGCCATTTTTAGAGTTGCAAGTATATTAAATCTGATCGGTTAATGTATACCGGTCGGTATCAAATTTCATAGAAAGAGGCCCGTTTAGGGCCTTTTTTCGTTGTATGGGACCATTTTTGCCGCAGGCCGCGGGACTTCATTTTGAACCGCCTCTCCTTCGCTAAAGCTTCGGCGAGCAGTGAAAGGCACAAAGTCAACGCCAATCCAGGCTACAATTTTCTTTGCGTTGACTTTGCGCCCTTTGCGCCTCTGCGGTTCAAAGCAACACACCCGCACTCACACCCTTACTCACACCCTCTCACCCCAACCCAACGGTCCCGTACCCCCACCGGTAACAAGCATCACAAACCGCTTATCATCATAGCTTTTTAGAATCATTCTTAACTGAAAAATCGCCCTCGACATCAATCGTATGCGTAAGATCGGAGTAGCATTTTTTATGGTTTGGAATGCATATAACAGTGAAGAAAGCAATACTTTTACCACGGAAAATAAAACCTATGGAAGATAAAGGTCTTATTCAATACGCACCCATTGCCTTAATGTTTGTGGTCGCCGCCGGATTTGTCGGAACCACCATGGTAGCCACCCACCTTCTGGGGCCCAAACGCAAAACCAAGATCAAGCAGGACTCCTTCGAATGTGGCATTGAGCCGCAGGGCAATGCACGGGTTCCGTTCAATATCAAGTACTTCCTCGTGGCCATTCTTTTTGTACTTTTTGACGTCGAAGTGATCTTTATGTATCCCTGGGCTGTTAATTTTAATGAGTTGGGCTTGGCCGGATTTGTAGAGATGGTCCTGTTCATCAGCACGTTGCTGATCGGCTTCTACTACATCATCAAGAAGGGCGCGCTGAAGTGGGAGGATTGAAAATTATTCAAGATGCAAACAGAAACAAGTAACATAAAGATGGTGCAGGCGCCGGAAGGCGTGGAGGGTGCTGGCTTTTTTGCAACCAGCCTGGAGAAAGTGGTGGGCATGGCCCGCAAGAATTCGATCTGGCCCTTGCCGTTTGCCACCTCGTGCTGCGGCATCGAGTTTATGGCCACCATGGGCGCGCACTACGACCTGGCCCGCTTTGGGTCCGAGCGTTTGAGCTTCTCGCCCCGCCAGGCCGACCTCTTGATGGTGATGGGAACCATTGCCAAGAAGATGGGGCCGGTTTTGCGCCAGGTGTACGAACAAATGGCCGAACCCCGGTGGGTGCTTTCGGTGGGCGCTTGCGCGAGCAGTGGTGGTATTTTCGATACGTACAGCGTGTTGCAGGGCATCGACAGAATTATTCCCGTGGATGTCTATGTTCCCGGCTGTCCCCCGCGTCCGGAGCAGATCATCGACGGTGTGATGAAGATCCAGCGGCTGGTTGAAACGGAATCCTTGCGCAGAAGAGATTCTGCCGAATATAAAGCCATGTTGAACCAATATGGAATAGAATAATGGAAGGAACAGGCCTAGAGAAAACCATCGGCGTACTGAATGAGAAATTTGAAGGGGAGGTGCTTCACGCAGCGATGCTGTATGATTTTCCCACCATCACCCTGAAGAAGGATAAGATCATCGAGATCATCAAGTTCCTGAAAGAACACCCCGATACCCACTATCATTACCTCACCACCTTGTGTGGCATTCATTTTCCGGAACTGAACCAGATCGCCATCATGTATCAACTTCACAACATGGTGAGCGGCGAACGTGTGCGGCTGAAGATCTACTTGCCGGCAGAAAAGCCGGAAGTGCCTACGCTCACCACGGTGTTTGCAGGCGCCAACTGGATGGAGCGCGAAACCTACGATTTCTTCGGTGTGATCTTTACGGGCCACCCGGACCTGCGCCGCATTCTCAACGTGGAGGACATGATCATGTTCCCCTTGCGCAAGGAATTCCCGCTGGAAGACCAGGTGCGCGACGACAAGAACGATACTATGTTTGGACGATAATATCCTATGGAAGAAGTTAAACAAGCCGATCAAGCATACCATTATCAGGAAGAAGAAAAACAGTACTCATATCTGAACCTCGGGCCTACGCACCCGGCGACCCATGGTATTTTTCAGAACGTACTGAAAATGGACGGCGAGATCATCGTGGACGCAGAGCCAACCATCGGGTATATTCACCGCGCGTTCGAGAAGCTTTCGGAGCGCCGGCCGTTCAACCAGATCACTCCCATCACCGACCGCATGAACTATTGCTCGGCCCCCATCAACAACATGGGCTGGCACATGACGGTCGAGAAACTTATCCAGGCAGAGATTCCCAAGCGCGTGCAATACATGCGCGTCATCATTATGGAACTCGCGCGCATTACGGATCACCTGATCTGCAATGCTGTGATTGGGGTGGACACGGGAGCGTTGACCGGCTTTGTGTACTTGTTCCAGCAACGCGAGCTGGCATATGAAATTTATGAAGAGATCTGCGGTGCGCGGCTCACGTCGAACATCGGCCGGATAGGAGGGTTTGAGCGCGACTTTTCGCCGAAAGCATGGGAGAAGATCCACCGCTTTCTGAAGGAGTTCCCGAAAGTGTTGAAGGAATTTGAAAGCCTGCTGGAGCGCAACCGCATCTTTATGGACCGCACCATCGGTGTGGGTGGCATCACGGGCGAGCGTGCGCTGGAGTACAGCTTCTCGGGTCCTAACCTGCGGGCTGCAGGCGTTGACTATGATGTGCGTGTAGCCAAGCCGTATTCGTCTTACGAAGATTTCGATTTTACGATCCCTATCGGAACCAATGGCGATGTATATGATCGCTTCATGGTGCGCCAGGGTGAGATGTGGCAGAGCCTGAGCATTATCGAGCAGGCCATCAAGAACCTGCCCGACGGACCTTTCCACGGAAAGGTGCCCGATTTCTATTTACCCCCCAAAGAAGAAGTTTATAATAACATGGAAGCGCTCATCTATCACTTCAAGATTGTGATGGGTGAAACGGATGTTCCGAAAGGTGAGGTATACCACTGTGTGGAAGGCGGCAACGGCGAGTTGGGCTTCTACCTCATCAGCGACGGCGGACGTACGCCTTACCGGTTGCACATGCGCCGGCCGTGTTTTATTTATTATCAAGCCTACCCGGAGATGATCAAAGGCTCCATGTTGTCGGACGCGATCCTGACCATGAGTAGCATGAATGTGATTGCCGGCGAACTGGATGCCTGAAAGAACGGAAAAGATGGAAGAGATAAAATTTTCGGAGAAGTCACTCGCGTTGGTGAACAAGATCATCAAGCGCTATCCTGAAGGACGGCAGAAGTCGGCCTTGTTGCCCATTTTACACGTGGCCCAAGCAGAGTTTGACGGTTGGTTGAGTCCGGCCGTGATGGACCTGGTGGCGTCTATATTGAAGATCAAGGCCATTGAAGTATATGAAGTGGCATCGTTCTACTCCATGTACAACCTGGAGCCTGTGGGCAAGTGCCTGATCGAAGTTTGCCAGACCGGCCCTTGCTGGCTGCGCGGCTCTGACGACATTGTAGAGCACCTGCAAAACAAGCTGAACATTAAAGTGGGAGAGACCACGGCCGATGGCATGTTCACGCTGAAGACGGTGGAATGCCTGGGCTCTTGTGGCACGGCACCCATGTTGCAATGCGGCGCGAAGTTTCACGAGAACCTGACTGCGGAAAAAGTTGATGCGTTGGTGGAAGACCTTCGCGCGGCGAATACGCGGAGTAGCTATATGCGATAGTCATTTTGCGCAGCGGCGGTGTGATGCTGTTGTTGGGTGAGTGACTTGGCGGTGTGCCGGCCAGGGATAGGAGTGGAAAGCCCGCCCGAGCGTACTGAGGGAATACTCAATAGAGAGCTAGTCACACGTCCGGTACGGGCGGGCCCGGAGTGCGTGGGGATGCTGAGTGTGATTTGTTGGTGGGACACCAACAAATGTGAATGGGGTCCTTGGAATAGAGGGACAAAGGATGGACGGACTTGGAACGGATAGCCCGCCTCGAGGTACGAGGGGGGCCGCCAAAGTAATTTAAATAAAACGTCGTGCTTCTTTTTGGAAGAGGCGGACAGAGAACATAAAGATCAAACGGTAATCATGGGTAAGAAGTTATTAACGGCAAACATTAATATCCCCGGGATAGAAACTTTTGATGTCTATCGCAAGAATGGTGGGTATGCTTCGGTGGAGAAGGCGTTGAAGACGATGACGCCCGATGAGGTGACGGAAGAAGTGAAGAAGTCGGGTTTGCGTGGACGCGGTGGTGCTGGGTTTCCGGCCGGTATGAAGTGGAGCTTTTTGGATCGCAAATCGGAGAAGCCCCGCTACCTGGTGTGCAACGCCGATGAAAGCGAGCCGGGCACGTTCAAGGATCGTTACCTGATGGAGAAGCTCCCGCATTTGTTGATCGAAGGGATGATCACGGGCAGCTATGCATTGGGTGCACGGACGTCGTACATCTACATTCGCGGCGAGTACATGTACGTTGTGCGCATCCTGGAGAAGGCGATTGAAGAAGCGTATGCGGCAGGATTTTTAGGACAAAATATTTTGGGAACGCCCTACTCGCTGGACTTGTATGTTCACCCGGGTGCAGGGGCGTATATCTGCGGTGAAGAAACCGCATTGCTGGAATCGCTGGAAGGCAAGCGCGGCAACCCGCGGTTGAAGCCTCCGTTCCCGGCCGTGGCAGGTTTGTATGCTGCGCCTACGGTGGTGAACAACGTGGAGACGATTGCTGCAGTGGTTCCGATCGTGAACGGTGGTGGCGACGAGTATGCTAAGATCGGCATCGGCAAAAGCACCGGCACAAAACTGATCTCGGCCAGCGGCCACATTAACAAGCCGGGCATTTATGAAATTGACCTGGGTTTGCCGGTAGAAGAATTTATTTACAGCGACGAATATTGCGGCGGCATTTGGAAAGGAAGAAAGATGAAGGCCGTAGTGGCCGGAGGTTCTTCGGTGCCCATTCTGCCCGCCGACCTGATCTTGAAAACAGCAAAAGGCGAGCAACGCCTCATGACCTATGAGTCGCTTGCCGACGGTGGATTTGTGAGTGGCACCATGTTGGGCTCGGGTGGCTTTGTCGTCTACGACGAAACGGCCTGCATCGTACGCAACCTCTGGACGTTTGCGCGCTTCTATCACCACGAGTCGTGTGGACAATGCAGCCCTTGCCGCGAAGGAACGGGTTGGATGGAGAAAGTTCTTCATCGCATCGAGCATGGTCACGGTCACATGGGCGACATCGACCTGCTGGTGGATGTGGCGAAGAAGATCGAGGGCAACACCATTTGCCCGTTGGGAGATGCTGCTGCATGGCCTGTAGCCAGTGCGATACGCCACTTCCGCGAAGAGTTTGAATATCACGTGAAGTATCCCGAAAAGGTGTCGAACCCGAAACACTTTGAGTTGGAGCCGTTCCGCTCGGAGAAGAAACTGGAAGCGGTAGGGGCGTAGTGTTAAAAACTGAATATAAAGAATTGTTATAATACGATAGTAACATGGCAAAAGTAACGATAGACGGTGTAGAGGTTGAGGTGGCCGATGGTACCACCATCCTGAATGCAGCGCGGCAGATCGGTGGCGAATTGGTGCCCCCCGCGATGTGTTACTACACCAGTTTGAAAGACAGTGGTGGAAAGTGCCGGGTGTGCCTGGTGAAAGTGACAGCGGGTTCTGCGAAAGATCCCCGCCCGATGCCCAAGCTGGTAGCGAGCTGCCGCACGCCCGTGATGGACGGCATGGTGGTGCAGAACATCACCTCGCCCGAAGTGCTTGAAGCCCGCAAGGGCGTGGTGGAATTCCTTTTGCTGAACCACCCGTTGGACTGCCCCGTCTGCGATCAGGCCGGAGAGTGTGATCTCCAAAACCTGGCCTACGAGCACGGCGCCGCCAAGACCCGCTATGAAGAAGACCGCCGCACGTTCGAGAAGATCGACATCGGCGACAAAATAAAGCTGCACATGACGCGCTGCATCCTCTGCTACCGCTGCACGTATGTGGCCGACCAACTGACGCCCGAGCGCGTGCACGGCGTTTTGGGCCGGGGTGACCATTCAGAGATCAGCACCTACATCGAGAAGGCCGTTGACAACGACTACTCCGGAAACATGATCGACGTGTGCCCGGTGGGAGCTTTGACCGACAAAACCTTCCGCTTTAAGAGCCGTGTGTGGTTCACCAATCCCATGGATGCGCACCGCGACTGCCCCAAGTGCACAGGCAAAGTGGTGTTGTGGATGAAAGGCGAAGAAGTATTGCGTGTTTCGGCCCGCAAAGACCAATATGGTGAGGTGAAAGAGTACATTTGCAACGAATGCCGCTACGATCACAAGAACGTGAAGGACTGGACGGTGGAAGGCCCTCGCCACATCGACCGTCACTCGGTGATCGCCCAAGGCCATTACGAGCGCGCCGACCTGATCACCCTGAAAAAGGAGATCGAACGGCAGATTGAATTTGAAAAAGGAAAACCATTGCCCGAACCTAATCCATCGCTGACCGCATGATCGAGTTCTTTATTTATAAAGCTATTTTGGTGGTGGCCATCTTTGCCATCACACTGTTCGTGGCCGCGTACTCTACGTATGCCGAACGAAAGGTGGCAGCCTTTCTGCAGGATCGCGTGGGACCGGACCGTGCGGGTCCCTTCGGCATGTTTCAGCCGCTGGCCGATGGATTGAAGTTCATGATGAAGGAAGAGATCATCCCGGATTTTGCGAATAAATTTTTGTTCATCCTCGGCCCCTCCATCGCCATGATGACGGCGTTGATGGCCGGTGTGGTGATTCCCTGGGGCAACTCGCTGGTGATTGATGGCAAGGAATACTTTCTGCAGATCGCCGATTTGAATGTCGGCATCCTGTATGTGTTTGCTGTGGTGTCGATCGGAGTATATGGCATCATGATCGGGGGATGGGCGTCAAACAATAAATTTTCGTTACTGGGAGCCATCCGGGCTTCGGCGCAGATGATCAGCTATGAAATAGCGATGGGGTTATCCATCATCGCGCTCATCATCACGACGGGCACGTTGAGCCTGCGCGAGATCAGCATGCTGCAAACCGGCGGCGTGGGTGGTCATTGGAATTTTTGGAATGTGGTGTATCAGCCCGTAGGCTTTATCATCTTTTTGATTTGCGCTTTCGCGGAAACCAACCGCACGCCGTTTGACTTGCCGGAATGCGAGACCGAATTGGTGGGTGGCTATCACACAGAATACAGCAGTATGAAGTTGGCGTTGTATCTCTTCGCGGAATACATCAACATGTTCATTTCGTCGGCCGTGATCTCAACCTTGTATTTTGGTGGGTTCAACTTCCCGTTCATGAACGACCTGGGGTTGGATCATAATACAATCACGATTGTGGGGTCGCTGTTCTTCTTTGCGAAGATCACCTTCTTCATTTTCTTCTTTATGTGGATCCGGTGGACCATTCCACGTTTCCGCTACGATCAGCTGATGAACCTGGGCTGGAAGGCGTTGATCCCGCTGGCGGTGATCAACATCTTTATCACCGGGCTGGTCATCATTATTAAGACACATTATCTAAATTAAATAAGACGACATGCAAGCCTTAACCAACCGGTCTAAAGTTGTTGTCAAGAAGCAGATGAATTTCTGGGAGCGGATCTATTTGCCGGCTATCCTGGGAGGCATTGTCATCACGATAAAACATTTGTTCCGCAAGAGCTCTACGGTGAAGTACCCCGAGACCAAGCGGGAGATCAGTCAAATCTGGCGTGGCCAGCACGTGTTGAAGCGTGACGACCAAGGTGCGGAACGTTGCACGGCTTGCGGACTTTGCGCCGTGGCGTGCCCGGCGGAAGCGATCACGATGGTGGCCGCGGAGCGTGTGAAGGGAGAAGAGAAATTATATCGCGAGGAGAAGTATGCTTCGACTTACGAGATCAACATGCTGCGCTGCATTTTCTGCGGACTTTGTGAAGAAGCGTGTCCCAAGGAGGCGATCTTTTTGACGGACCGTATTCTTCCGACAGATTATGGCCGGGGAGAATTTGTGTTTGGAAAGGATAAGCTGGTGGAGCCTGTCGACGAGCGCGTGGATGTTACGGTGCGCCAGACGGCCGCTGTGCTGGAATTCAAAACGCATAAACAATACAGTCATAACAAATAACATCTAGCCGCAGTGACACTTAACCTTTTCTATTTTCTTTCATTTGTCGCCATATTCGCCTCCTTGCTGGTGGTGTTCTCGAAAAGCCCGGTGCACAGTGTGCTGTACCTCATCATTGCTTTCTTTGCCATTGGCGGTCATTACCTTTTGTTGAATGCGGAATTTCTTTTCATCGTGCACATCATTGTATATGCCGGCGCCATCATGGTGTTGTTCCTGTATGTGATCATGCTGTTGAACCTGAACGAAGAGAGCGAGCCACACAAAAGCACCCTATTGAAATTTGCCGCCGCCATTGCCGGTGGTTTGTTGCTGCTCATTTTGGTGGCTTCGCTGAAAGGCGCGGATCAACTTCCCGCAGCCGTCACGCAACACGACGTAGGCTATGTGAAGAAGCTGGGCCACGTTTTGTTCACCGAGTATTTGCTCCCGTTTGAAATTACTTCCGTGTTATTGCTGGCCGCCATGGTAGGCGCCGTAATGTTGGGTAAACCCGAAAAATATAACAAAGGGTAAGGCTTTGATAATTTTAATGAATACGAAATAAAGTATACATGATCCCAATAGACTACTACCTCTGGCTCAGTGCCGTCCTGTTCACCATCGGTGTGCTGGGCGTGTTGTACCGCCGGAACGCCATCATTGTTTTTATGTGCATCGAACTGATGCTGAATGCCGTGAACCTGGTGATGGTGGCGTTTTCCAATTATATGAACGACGCGGCGGGACAGGTGTTCGTGTTCTTTATCATGGCCGTGGCCGCCGCCGAGGTAGCCGTGGGGCTGGCCATCCTCATCATGATGTACCGCATCACAAAGACCACGGATATTAATATTTTGAATCGCTTAAAATGGTAGGGATGAATTTTCTGATAACCCTTATTCCTGTTTTACCTCTCCTGGGCTTTCTCATCATCGCCCTCAACTACAAAAAGATGATCCACGGGGTGGCGTCTTTTATCGCCTGTGGCATGGTGTTCATTTCGTTCATCCTGGCCGTGGTGGTATTCATACAACTGCTTTTGTTACCCGAAGATCAACGCGCGTTCTCCGTAACGGTGTTTGACTGGATCCACACGGCCGGCTTCTCGGCCGACATCAGTTTCCTGGTGGACCCGCTGTCATCGCTGATGCTGCTGATCATTACGGGCGTCGGATTTTTGATCCACTTGTATTCCATCGGCTATATGCACGACGATGCGGGCTACAACAAGTTCTTCTCTTATTTGAACCTGTTTGTGTTCTTCATGCTCCTGCTGGTGATGGGCTCCAACTACCTGCTGATGTTTGTGGGCTGGGAGGGGGTTGGACTTTGCTCGTACCTGCTGATCGGCTTCTGGTTTAAGAACACCGACTACAACAAGGCCGCCAACAAAGCTTTTATCATGAACCGCATTGGCGACCTTGGCTTGCTGATCGGCATCATCCTGATCTTTGTCAATTTCGGAAGCATCAACTACCACGAGGTGTTTGTGAAGGCGGCTGATGTCGATCCTTCCACGATCTCGTTGATCGCCATCCTGCTCTTTATCGGGGCGATGGGAAAGAGCGCACAAATTCCATTATACACTTGGTTGCCGGATGCTATGGCGGGTCCTACACCCGTGTCGGCCCTGATCCACGCCGCTACGATGGTGACGGCGGGTATTTATATGGTGGCGCGTAACAACGTATTGTATTCCATGTCGCCAGCCGCGCTGCAGCTTGTGTTGATCGTGGGATTGGCTACGGCGCTTTTTGCCGCGACCATTGCTGTGGCACAAAACGATATCAAGAAAGTGTTGGCCTATTCAACGGTGAGCCAACTGGGGTTGATCTTTGTGTCGCTGGGTGTGGGGGCTTACTCCACCGGTATTTTTCACATGGCAACTCACGCGTTCTTCAAAGCGCTGTTGTTCCTCGGTGCGGGTAGTGTTATT
>DATDAV010000291.1:0-10005 GCA_036525235.1 Chryseolinea sp.
CTGCTGGATTTCAGTAATGATGTGACGCAAGCCAGAACGAAACTTGATCTGCAGACCGCCATTTTCAGAGTGCTTGACAAAATCTTGCATACGAAGCTCGCTATGCTCCGGGTAATCGATGAGGATGGCCTCCACATGCTGCCGTTTATGTTTGATCGTACGTTGTTTGAAAACGCAAAGGTGGATTTTGAAAAAATGTCTGCCCACCGCATCACTATCGATGAAACCTATACAGCGCAGGTGCTTGCCAGCAAGGACGGATTGGTGTTTAACGTGGAAGAAGAACTAAAGAGTGGGAACGCCTATGCACAACTGTGGAAAACAACCGGGCTAAAAAATATGTACAGTCTGCCACTGCGCGTTGGCGACAAAAACATCGGCACGATCTGGTTGCTCACAAACCGCTTGAGTCCATTGATACTGAAAGGCATCTGCGCACAGATATCCATTGCCATTGCCAATATACTGGCCAATGAAAAACTACTGGCCTATAAAAAGCAACTGGAGGTAGAAAATGATTACCTCAAGGAGCAGATCAAGACCATTTATAATTTTTCGGAAATTATAGGTGGCGGCGAGCAGATGCAAAAGGTCTACCGGCTGATGTCGCTGGTGGCCGATTCCAATACTACCGTGTTGGTCCTGGGCGAAACGGGCACCGGCAAGGAGCTGATCGCGCGGGCTATTCACAACGCATCGCCACGAAAAGACAAGTTGATGGTAAAAGTCAACTGCGCCGCCTTGCCGGCAAATCTTATCGAAAGCGAATTGTTTGGTCATGAAAGGGGCGCTTTCACCGGGGCCATTGACCGCCGAATCGGCAAATTTGAGTTGGGCAACAATAGCACCGTGTTCCTCGATGAAATTGGCGAACTGCCACTCGAAGCACAGGCAAAGTTGCTGCGTGTCATCCAAGAACGCGAGCTGGAGCGGTTGGGAGGTAAACAAATCATAAAGATCGATGTCCGGTTAGTCGCGGCTACCAATCGCAACCTGGAAGAGGAAGTAAAGGCTGGCCGTTTTCGGGCCGATCTGTATTTCCGTTTAAATGTATTTCCTATTCACTTGCCTCCGTTGCGTGACCGGTCGGAAGATATCGAACCCCTTACCCATTTTTTTGTAGAGAAGTACAGCAGGAATACTGGCCGTAAGATCAGGAAAATTGCGCCAAAGGTAATTCAACAATTACGCAGCTACACCTGGCCGGGCAATGTAAGAGAGTTGGAGTACCTCATAGAACGCAGCATATTACTGGCAACCGACGGCACATTGGATGATGTCTATATACCCCAGCATATGGACACAGAAACGAAAGATCAGGCGTATCTTTTAAATCGTTCACTGGAAGAAGTTGAACGCGATCATATTATTGAAACCTTGAAACGTTGTGCCGGTAAAATTTCGGGTGCCGGCAGCGCTGCTGAAATATTGAAAATCCCCGGCAACACCTTGCATTCCAAAATGAAAAAGTTAGGCATTACTAAAGCCGACTACTTTTCCAATTAATCATATTGATCATCCGCCAGCCCTCCGATAGTCCTCTTATATCGTGAAACCTTTCGTGCTTTCACGATATACAGTGAAAAACACGCGGTCGAATTTTTCTATATAACTGATAATCAATTGTTTGATGAATTGGCATTTCGTTGGCCTTTATAAAGGAAAATCAAAACCATCCTAAAATTAACATTATGAAAATCGTAGTTATCGGAGGCTCCGGCCTCATTGGAAGCAAAGTAGTTGCCATTCTCCGTCAAGGGGGTCACGAGGTGATCGTTGGTGCTCCGGCCACGGGCATCAATACGATTACCGGGGAAGGCTTGGCAGAAGCCATGAAAAATACGGACGTTGTTATTGACCTGGCCAACTCGCCCTCTTTTGAAGACAAGGCTGTCATGGAATTCTTTCAAACCGCGGGCCGCAACTTGCTGGCGGCGGAGATCAATGCCGGCGTAAAGCATCACCTGGCACTTTCCATCGTGGGTGTCGACCTCATGCAGAACGTGGGTTACATGCGGGCCAAACTTGTTCAGGAAGATCTGATCAATCGATCTGGCGTTCCGTATACCATCATTCGAAGCACGCAGTTCCTGGATTTCCTCCCCGGCATCGCGAACCAGGCTACCGACGGAAATCAGGTGCACATTTCGGATGTTCAATTTCAACCTATCGCTTCTGATGATGTGGCAGCCTTCGTATCCGAGGCAGCGCTGGCCGCTCCTATCAAAGGTATCATGGAGATAGCAGGTCCGGAGCGTTTAACCATGCCTGAGTTCGTCACCCGATATCTGCACGACACGAGCGACCCGCGTGAAGTGGTGACCAACAGCCGCTCACAATATTATGGCGGTGAAATCCCCAATGCTGCGCTGGTGCCGGCCAACAAACGCGCAAAACTCGGGGCGATCAGCTATGAAAAATGGCTGCATAATCAACCTCAAAAAGTCTAATTTTTTTTGGTCTGCTGGCACTGCAGATTAGCATGCAGCAGACCAAAATTTTTACCTCACTTCTCAAACCGTTGTATTAGACATAACCCAGCCCGGCTAGCGGAAGCAAGCATCGGCAGGAAAACAACATTTATTCAAACAACCTAAATCAAACATCATGAACCTCTTCTTCTTACATCCCGCCACGAAAGATCTGAACGAGCTATCCGATAAACACACCCTTGTTTATCATGAGTCACCGCAGAATATGGACGAAGGCAGTGAATTTCTTGATGACGCTATCCGTATGGAAGATCTGCCGTCGGGTTACACCGAAGAAAGCACTGCTGCTGAAAGTTCCCAAAACTGAGTATAGCGCTCCTCCAACCAACAAGGGCTACATCCCATGGCTATCAGACTTCAAAACGATAGTTGATCAACACCCTAAAAATAAAATGCTATGAAAAACTATGAATCACTTGGCGATGCTTTGTCAGACCTTAAGAAAAAGGGCTACGAAGATGATTTTGCAACCGAATCCTTCTGCCTTTATTGCAGCGATCTGGACATGAGGCTAGATCCGGAGGACTTTCATGTCGATGAGATCGACCGTGTGGAGGGAAATTCCAATCCTAATGATAGCGCTACGGTCTATGCCATCTCTTCCGCTGCCGGAGTAAAGGGCACTTTGGTGGTGGATGCGGATGACGCACATTCCGCGAACGCGAAATCTTGAAATGCTTTGAGGCCCCCAGCACGTGCATACATGCCTGCAACCGTTGTCATTTTTGTCATAGGCCGGCCGTCATAATCCTGACCGACGTTGTTAAATTTTGGCTATTTTAGAGGAGTTAACCTTAACCTAAACTTATGCGGCATGTAACCCTCTGCTCAGGCCTCTGCGTATGCCTGATGCTCCTCGCCACCGGCGCCTCATCCCAACCCGACCAGAAGCTCACCCACGACATTTTCAAAGAGCTGATCGAGATCAACACCACCCACTCCGTGGGCAACACCACCCAAGCGGCCGAAGCCATGGCGGCGCGACTGAAAGCGGCGGGCTTCACCGACAAAGACATTTTTATCGGCGGCCCCACCGATCGCAAAGGCAACCTGGTCGCCACACTGCGGGGAAGCGGCAAGCGCAAGCCCCTGCTACTCCTCGCCCACCTCGACGTGGTGGAGGCCCTGCGCGAGGACTGGACCACCGACCCGTTCAAATTCGAAGAGATCGACGGCTTCTATTATGCACGCGGCGCCAGCGACGACAAAGCCATGGCCGCCATCTTTGTGGCCAATCTGGTGCGCATGAAGAAAGAACACTTCACCCCCGACCGCGATATCATCGTGGCCCTTACGGCCGATGAAGAAGGCGGCGACAACAACGGCGTGAAATGGCTCCTTGAAAATCACAAAGGCCTCATCGACGCCGAATATGCCCTCAACGAAGGAGGCCGCGGCCAGGAGAAAGACGGCAAGAAAATTCTGAACCAGGTGCAGCTCAGCGAAAAAGTATTTCAAAGCTTTGTGCTGGAAGCCCACAATCGCGGCGGCCACAGCTCGCAACCTCGCAAAGACAACGCCATCTACCAACTGGCACACGCGCTCGACAACCTATCCAAATTTGATTTTCCCATGAACCTGAACGAGGGCACCCGCGTGTACTTCGAGCGCTCTTCAAAAATAGAGACCGGCACGCTGGCCGATGACATGAAAGGCATTTTGAAAACGCCATTCGATCCGGAAGCGCTCAAACGCCTCTCGACCTTCCCCAACTACAACGCCTTGCTCCGCACCACCTGTGTGGCCACACGCATCCAGGGCGGCCATGCCGACAACGCCTTGCCTCAAACCGCCACGGCCACCGTGAACTGTCGCATGCTGCCGGGCGAAGATCCTGAGAAAGTGAAGGCCACCCTTGTCAGCGTTTTCAATGACAGCGAGATCACCGTCACGGCCAAAAACGTCGCGAACATGAGTCCCCCGTCGCCGTTGAATCCGGAGCTGTTCGGACCGATCGAGCGCATCACACAAAAGATGTGGCCGGGCGTGCCTGTGGTGCCCACCATGTCGACCGGGGCTACCGATGGGGCCTACCTGCGCAATGGCGGTATTCCCACCTATGGCGTGTGTGGCATCTTTGCCGACATCAGTGATGTGCGCGCGCATGGTAAAGATGAACGCGTTGGGGTCAAGGCTTTTTATGAAGGACAGGAGTTTCTTTATCAGGTGGTGAAAGAACTGGCGAGTAAAACTAGTGTGAAGCGGGACAATTGAATTCAGGAGCCAGTAGCCAGTAGCCAGGAGCCAGTAGTCAGCAGTCATTAGTCATTAGTCATTAGTCATTAGTCAGTAGCCAGTAGTCGGGGGTAGTGGTGAGGGCGGGCACTGAGGCCTATACACTGGATCATTGCATACGCGCGGTTAACGGTTTGGCGTTGCCATTCCGATAGCACAACTTGATGTACATGCCACAGAAAAGGAGTGTGCATCATTTTGCGAAAAATCGTTATTTTGATAGCATGAATCCGGGAAGCATTACTCTTCAAGGCATGGCACCCTTGTTCCAGGTGTTCGACATGCCCACTGCCCTAAAATTTTATACCGAAGTCCTGGGCTTCGAAGTGATTAGCACGTCTACCCCACAGGGCGAACATTTCGATTGGGCTTTGCTGCGACGCGACGAAATAGAGCTGATGTTGAACACTGCTTACGAACAAGACCAACGCCCAACTGCTCCGGATCCCCTGCGCATCGCGGCGCATGAAGATGCATCCTTGTATTTCGGTTGCCCGGATGTGGATGCGCTGTATGCTTTGCTGCTGACAAAAAACACCGCGGCACAAAAGCCTTTTATTACCGGCTACGGATGGAAAGCGCTTCACCTGAGGGATCCGGACGGATACCTGCTCTGTTTTCATTGGCCTGTGAAAGAATAGACATCTGATGTGATCAGGCCAATCCCCGATAGCGCTTTCGAAACTCACCCGGCGAGCAGTTTTTATATTTTTTAAACTGCCGGTGAAAAAAAGGCAGGCTTTCAAAACCCGTAGCAAAAGCCACCTGCACCACCGGCAAGTCGGAGCCGATGAGCAACTGACACGCCATGCGGATGCGATACTCATTGAGAAAATAAAAGAACGGCTTGCCCATGATCTTGCTGAAGAAACGCGAGAACGACTCCTCCGTCATATGGACTCGGGCGGACATTTCCTTCAGGGTGATCTTTTCCGCGTAGTGTTTCCCCACATGGTCCTGAACCGTGTTGAGACGATCGTGATCGATGGACTTGATATCGTAGCTGAATCCGTCCGCGCTGAGCACATGATATTTTGTGGTAACCGCCATCTCTTCCAATGTCGTGAGCAACGCCAACAGCCTTTGTAGCGGCGAGCGTTGCAGGGCATGGAGTAATTTTTCTTTCAAGGGCTGCGCAAAGCCCCGCTCAAAACACAAACCATTTTCGGCCAGGCGCAACAACTTGTGTATCGCTTTGACCTCCTGCTTCTCCAGCCAGCGGTCGCCCAGCAGGTCGTTGCCCCAATGGAACACGATGGCCCCCGCGCAGGATTGTGGCCCGTTGTTCTTCCAGCAATGCGGAAGGTTTGGGCCGAGCAACACCAGGTCGTCTTCTTCAAAATTCTCAAAGCTGTTGCCCACATAGCGAACGCCGTGGCTCGCGGTGATATAGGTAAGCTCATACTCCGGATGATAATGCCAGGGCGTGTCGAATGCATCTTTTTCGTAGGCATAGGCCTTGAAGGAGCTGGTTTCGGGGGGAATGATTTTTTCGTAGAGGGCTTTCATCGGGTAACCTATTTTGTATGGTCAATCTATGAAAAAGCAGTAATGAATTCTTGGATTGACAAATTAGGGTATAAAGTAGTCAAAATAGGGAAAGTATGGGGGAAGGGGATTTGATTATTTAGTAGTCAGAATTCAGGAGCCAGAATCCAGGAGCCAGAATTCAGGAGCCAGGAGCCAGAATCCAGGAGCCAGAATCCGGAGCCGGAATCAGGGAACCAGAATCCTAGGGTGGGATGTGGAAGAGTCGGGGGTCAGAATCCAGGGGAGTAAGGAGTTGGGTTGGGTTTGGTTGACGTAGTGAGAACAAATCAAATCATATGAATAGGAAAATGTTTTTAACTGTATGGCTCGCCTGTGTTTTTTTTGTCGTCGTCTGTAGTGTGAGTGCGCAATCGGGGCAGGTTGAGGCTCCATTGCAGATGGTGTGGGAATTGGTGAAGAATACTTCGCCGGAAGCGCCGCGCTTTCAGGCGAGGTTAATTGTTAAAAACACGTCGGAGAAAGTGTTGCCGGCTTCGGGGTGGCGCTTGTATTTTAATCTGCGGTATCATGGGCACGATTTGAAATCGTTGAGTGCTGGTGCTGATATCCATCAGGTGAGTGGAGAGTTTTTCTACGTGGCGCCTTCTGCATCCTTTCGGCCTGTCGCCGGGGGCGAATCGTTCACGCTGGAGTTTTCCGGGAAAGCGCCTGTTGCTAATTACCAAGACATTCCATCCGGTTTCTTTTTGACCTGGGATGCTGATTCGGCGCGGGCCATCGCCCTGCCTAATCCAACCGTTGGGCGCAAAGACAATTTGCCGGTACCCGACTACCGTGCAGCGTATGATCAAAATAGAATCGTTCGCGATATTCCTCTGGCCGAACTCCCCGCCATCTTCCCCACTCCTGCCGCCTATGTGACCAAGGGAGGAACGCTTACTTTGACACACGATGTGCGCATCAGTTCTGATCCGGCTTTTCAGTCCGAAGCTGATTTTCTTCAGGAAGAAATGAGGGCATTGTTCAACACGCCCTTTCCTTCCCAAACATCGGCCACTACAAAAACCATTTTGTTCAAAAAAGAAGCGCTTCCGGCCGAAGCCTACCGCCTCAGCATTACACCGCAAGGCATCACCATCGCGGCAAGCGACGGCGCCGGGGCATTTTATGGATTGCGGTCTTTGCAATCACTCTTTCCTTCCGGCATCCACGCAGCGAACGCCAACCACCTGACACTGGCTTGTGCCGAAATAAAAGATCAACCGCGTTTTCCGGTTCGCGCGTTTATGTTGGATGTGGCGCGCAACTTTCAATCGAAAGAGCAGGTGCTTCGCGTACTGGATGTGATGTCGTTGTATAAACTGAACGTGTTTCATTTTCACTTCAGTGATGATGAAGGCTGGCGCCTGGAAATTCCGGGGTTGCCCGAGCTGACAGAAATAGGTTCCGTGCGCGGCTATCCGTTTCAGAGCAATCAACGGCTGCATCCCTCCTATGGCTCGGGGTCCACACCCGGCAAACCACAAGGCAGCGGACACTATTCGCGCGAAGATTTCCTGGAGATCTTGCGACATGCCACCCGCCGGCATATCCGCGTGATCCCCGAGATCGAATCACCGGGCCACGCGCGCGCCGCCATTCTTTCGATGGATGCGCGTTACCAGAAATACATGCACGAAAATAATCGCGCCGAGGCCGAGCGCTATTTGCTTCGCGATGTCGATGACCGATCGGTATACCGCAGCAATCAGTATTTCAACGACAACGTAATGAACGTTGCCCTGCCGTCGACCTACACCTTCATCGACAAAGTGGTAACCGAGCTACAGCGCATGTACAAAGACGCCAACGCACCACTCACCATGATCCACATGGCCGGCGACGAAGTCCCTGCCGGCTCGTGGGAAAAGTCACCCACTGTGGCGGCGTTTCAGAAACAGAATGCTTCGCTTAAAACTTCTACCGATTTGTGGCGCCATTATTTTGTGCGCATGAAAGAAATACTGACGTCGCACAACCTCATGCTCTACGGGTGGGAAGAACTGGTGACGGGCGTACAAAAGAGCGACGACTCGCGCGAAGTGCTGGACATCCCCGATTTCAAAAATGGCAACGTGCTGATCGATGCGTGGTGGAACGCAGGCGGCCACGAAGCCATGCCCTACGAGATTGCGAACAAAGGCTACGACGTCGTGCTCGCCTGCGTGGACCACTTCTACTTTGACATGGCTCACGCCCCTTCCTTCGAAGAGCCCGGCGATGCGTGGGTAGGATTTATCGACTTACAAAAGGTTTATTCATTCGATCCCTTCGACTATTACCGGAACACCACCACCAATCTCGCCGGGAGGCCCCTACCCAAAGATTATTTCAAAGGAAAAGAAAAATTGACCGCTGCCGGCAAACAACACATCAAAGGTCTGCAAGGCGCGCTGTGGGCCGAGAACCTGGCCCGGCAAGAACTGGTGGAATACATGCTCCTCCCCCGCTTGCTGGCCCTCGCCGAACGCGCCTGGGCCGCTGAGGCCGATTGGGAACGTGAACCGGATCCTGCGAAATCTCTTGCGCTATATAATACCCAATGGTCGGTGTTCATGAACGTGCTGGGCAAAAAAGAATTACCCAAGCTCGATGTTTACCAAGGCGGTTATGCCTACCACATTCCGTACCCCGGCGCGACCGTTGAAAATGGAAACGTTGCCCTGAACCTGGAGGTACCGGGCTTTGACATTCGCTACACGACCGATGGATCGGAGCCTGTAATGAACAGCCTCCGCTATGAAACGCCCATAAAAACAAAAGGCATCGTCAAAGCAAAGGCTTTCAATCAAAAAGGACGCGCCAGTGTTACGGTCGCGATCGGGAATCCGTAAAGTTGTCCGCTACGGCGTTTTGCCGCGCCCTGATCATATACTCGGCGATGAGCTGATTGTAGGCGCGCTTGCCGGGCTCCAGCGTTTCTTTGTATTGCGCGGCCCGTGTAACATCGGATAGAAATTCTTTGGCGTAGGCCTGCGCCTCGGCAAAAAGCGAGCGTTGCTTTTTTTGTTTTGGCGTCCACTCCACGTTGCTCATGTCGGGGAACTTGCGGATGAAAACATCATCGCCTTGGATGCGGAGGATAAATGATTTTCCAGGAGTGCTCCGGGATTGCAAATCTTTTAACAAGTCTAAAGACAAGCGTGCCATAAAGTATTGAGATTAAGTGAAACATAGTTTCGGAATGAAGCATTTTCCAACGCCATGAAGGCGATACGAAATGCGGTGGGCAGCATGTTGAAGTACGCTATGCTTTCGATACGCGGCACGTCACAGGCCATTGCCTCCAGGACGATGAGGGCCAGGAAAAGGCCCAGGCGGGACGTTGCGTTTAAGGCTTGATCGATGGATATGAGGGTCATGCCAGGGCCCTTTACAACTCGCATGCCGAACGAAAAGGCCCAATAGAGCTCGCCAGAGGGGTTTTATTTCAAATAGCCGACGATATTTCGTTGGTGCCGACGAAATATCGTTGGCTTATGTAGTGGAGAATGGTGTCACGGCAAAATTTTCATAACTTCCTGACAGGATGCCTTCATGTTTTCTAAATCAAAATTAACCTGCGCGTCCTCGTCCCCTTGGGGGTATCACCAACCACAACCTTTGTAAAACCTATGTTCACCCGGAAACTCATCCTCGTTACCACACTGTGTTCAATTGTTTTTGCATGTTCTCAAAAAGACGATCCGGCGCCCGTAACCGAGCCAGAACCCGAAGTAATCCTTTCCATCGAGGCGGGCGAGCAACG
>DATDAV010000292.1:0-119339 GCA_036525235.1 Chryseolinea sp.
AACGCTTCCGGTTTTTAGTTGCTGGTATGCCCGCTCCAATCTCAGTGTTGTCAGATATTGATGTGGCGTCGTATGCCTCATTTCCTTAAAGAGCTTCAGAAAATGGAATCGGTTCAGACAGGCCGCGGCAGCCATCAGGTCGAGGGAAATCGTTTCGGAGAGATGTTGGCGCATAAATTCCTCAGCCACAAAAATGCGGCGGTAAATTTCTTCGCGGGTAGAATTTTTTACGGCCTTCAGGTTTTTCAATTGGTCCCGGGTATCACCGAGCAATGGGAAAAAGCTGAGTAAAATTTCCGCCAATATTTCATCTTCTTGGGAAGACTGTAAGGTCGAATAAAGTAAATGGCTGATTTGGGCATTCATCAAAAAAGGAACAGCAGGAATGGGCGGCGTAGCCGATGCCTTTCCTGTCTCATCATCCAACAACGCCTTCGCAGAACTCATGGCAAA
The DNA here is from genome assembly GCA_036525235.1 of Chryseolinea sp. GTDB lineage: Bacteria > Bacteroidota > Bacteroidia > Cytophagales > Cyclobacteriaceae > Chryseolinea. The sequence goes on from DATDAV010000292.1 coordinate 454, forward strand.
CTGAAATGCATGAGTCACAAAGGTCTGATCAAACGCGACAAGAAAGGTTTGCAAGGCATGCTTTTTTCTTAGGTCGATTTCCAGTTGATCACCTCGATTCAGCATGTAGAAATGACTATACGACGCTGTTACTTTCCGGTCGTTCAAAATATATTGCCCCGACTCGCGAAAATTGGCAATCAGCAGATAGGGAGTTTCATGCGTTGGGTAATGATAATTTCCGTTGGTTGTTGAAAAGAACACATGATTCTTTGAAGCATCCTGAGAAGCTACAGTGTTTAAGTCCGGCGCGGGAAGGTTGTGGTGAATCATAAAGGATCGGGAACAAAAGTAAGGACTTTGGTTTAGAAACATAGACCGAGATTCAGATCAATGGTCAATTCTTCAGAACCAGAAATAGGTGACGGCGATTGAAAACGATAGGGCAGATGGCACGAAGATCGTTGTGAAAGCAACAGTCAGGCCCAATAATTTAGCAGTGAAAGAAGTGTGGCTATAGTGTGATTTTCTGATCGCCAACTACTGCTTCTGCAACGCCGAAAGAGATTGCGCCGATGAATCCGCCACACACCTAAACCCGACGTTGGACGACCCCGAATCGAAGGCAGTGCCTTGCCGTGCGCTGGGCCGGTAGTTAACACAATAGTTGGAAGCACACAAGAACGAACCCCCGCGACTCACGCGCTTCTGAGCATAGGGCTCCTGAGGATCATAACACTTCGCCGGCCCGCGTGGATTCACGCTCACCTGCGCCGCCGCCAGGGTTTTGTAATAGTTCACATCGTACCAGTCGTTGGTCCATTCCCACACATTGCCGATGATGTCGTAGAGTCCATAAGGGTTGGGAGGGAAGCTCTTCACGGGCGAGGTACTTTCAAAGCCATCTTCCTTGGAGTCGTTCACCGGGAAGGCGCCCTGGTAGGTGTTGGCCATGAACTTGCCGTTGGGGGTCACCTCCTTGCCCCAGCCATAGCGCTCCTGTTGTTTGCCACCGCGCGAAGCAAATTCCCACTCGGCTTCCGTGGGCAGGCGCTTGTGTGCCCATTGGCAGTAGGCCATGGCATCTTCGTAGGCCACGTGCACCACCGGATGATTCCACCGTCCCTCCAGGTCACTGCCCTTTCCCTCGGGGTGACGCCAGTCGGCCCCAGGTTGCCATTTCCACCATAGTGAATAGTCGTTCAGCGTGACGGGTTCGGAAGGTTTTTTAAAAGTGAGCGAACCGGCAACGAGCAGGCTGTCCGGGGGCTTGGGTACACCAGGCGGCACTTGTTTCTTTAATTCCTCCCAGTCGGGTTTACGCTCGGCGATGGTCAGGTATTTTGTTGCATCAGTAAAAGCTTTGAACTGCGCGTTGGTCACCTCCGTCTCGTCCATCCAAAACCCGCTCACTTGTACGGTATGCGCCGGGCGTTCTTGTTCGTAGGATTCCGGATCGTCAGTACCCATGATGAATTCTCCGCCAGGGATCCATACCATACCGGGTCGCGCCTTTTGCTCGGCGGCGTCTGCGTGATCTTCGGTTGGCTTCCCGGAATGACATCCGCAAACCAAAACTAAACTACCGATGGCCAGACCTGCTATTCCCGAAAAGTGTTTCATCTTGAAGGACATTTTGAGTGTGTAGGAAAGTTACAAAAAAAAATAAGCCTGAAGTAAACGGCGTCGTCTCCTGATGTTGGGTTAAATCGGCCCCTGCAAAGCGTCCAGCTTCTTTTGAATGGCTTGCTTGTCGGCCGGCGTTTTGGCCAGGCTCAGGGCCTGCTCGTAGTGGAGTTTGGCTTTGGGTTGGTCGATATCCGTGTACAATTCGCCAAGGAGGGTGAAGTAAAAATGATTACCCGTGAGCTGCAACTTCTCCGCTTCCACAATCGCTTGCCGCTTTCCATTGGCCCGCGAAAGCGCATAGGTACGGTTGAGCGCGGCCACGGGCGAGTATTCGATTTGAAGCAACTGGTTGTAAAGTTGCAGAATGTTTTCCCACTTTTCTTTTGTGCTGTTTTTTTGGGTATGCCAGTAGGCAATGCCCGCCTCCAGGTGATATTTGGAAAGCTTGTTGCCGCGCGCTGAACAACTCAAAAAATAACCTCCCTTGCCGATCCACTCCGTGTTCCAAAGACTGGTATCCTGATCCTCGTAGAGGATCAACTCGCCGCTCTCCGTCAGCCGTGCATCGAAGCGTGACGTGTGAAAACACATGAGCGACAGCAGCGCGTTGGCGGCCGGCGTGTTGGTAACCTTGTTCTCGACCAGCATGGTGCAAAGCCGCATCGCCTCCAGGCAAAGTTCCTTGCGCAAAGTGCTGTTTTGGCTCACCGAATAATAACCTTCGTTGAACAGCAGATAGATCGTGGTCAGCACGGGAGCCATTCGGCCCTCCAGCTCCGCGGCATCGGGGAGCTCGATCTTTATTTTTTCCTCGCGCAGTTTTTCCTTGGCCCGCAACAACCGCTTGTTGATCGTGTCCTTGTTGGTGATAAACGCATCGGCGATCTCTTCAATACCAAACCCGCAAAGAATGCGCAACGACAATCCCACCTGCGCCTCGGCGGGAATCACCGGATGACACACAGCAAACATCATCTGCAGCTGACTGTCGTTTATATTCTGTGGCGAAAGATCGATCTCTGTTTCTACCGTGTCCGTCGAAGCATCTTTCACGGCCGGCACAATCTTACGTTCATACACATGACTGCGTTGCAAATACGTTTTGGCTTTGTTCCGCGCCACATGATACAACCATGCCGTTGGATTAGGAGGGACCCCACCCACACCCCACGATTGTGTCGCCGTGAGAAACGTGTCGCTGGCAATATCCTCCGCCACCTCGATCTGATCAAAACCAAAGCGCTTGCTGAGCACCGAAACAATTTTCCGGTACTCGATCCTAAACAAATGCGGTATCAATTCGCCGTGCTCCATAGAAAAAAAGCGCCCCACAAAAAAGGGGGCGCTTCCACATTAACTTTTAGTCTCGTGAACGGAAACCACTTTACGCACCTCCACACTGTTACCCACGCCCCCCAAAATAGGGCACTCCTTCGCCATGCGCAAAGCATCCTCAAAGTCACTCGCCCGAACCGAGATAAAGCCCGCCAGCGATTCCTTAATGTCCACATAAGGCCCATCGGTGACCACGCTGGGATGCTTCACCACTTTCCCTTCCGTAGAAAGTCCGGTCCCGCCCACAAACTTGTTCTGCGCCGCAATGCCACCAACCCAATCCTGATATTGTTTCATATACACCTGCATCTGCTCCGGCGAAGGCTGGGTTTCTTTGGTGAGGATATCGAGACGGAATAGTAATACATATTCTTCCATGTTGTTTGAAATTTTGAAGTGTAAGATAGTTAAAGGAGAAATCAGGAGCCAGGAGCCAGAATCCAGGAGCCAGAAGTCAGTAGCCCGCCCTCCGCCCGTCCGCCCTTGTTGGTGTTCTTCACCAACAAGAAATTGGATGAGCTGCCTCAATATTTTGAATGGTCGCTTCGCGCCCATTACGTCCCGGCCATCCGCACCGCGGCCCATCACCTTCAGCGCCCTCGTTGGTGTTGTTCACCAATAAGAATTTGGACGAGTCCATCAATATTTGAATGATCGCTACGCGCCCATTGTTTCACTCCCTCGCCCTTTATGTGTTCGTCAAAGAGATTGGACATGCCACTTCAATATTTGAACAGCCACTCCGCGCCCAATACGTCCCTTGTTGGTGTCCCACCAACAAGAATTGAACGTGCCGCTCCAAATATCGACCGACCACCCGCGCCCCAATCACTCCACTGCCAGCCTCACGAATGCCCCGCCGGCCTCCCACCAGTATCCCGCTTCCCCACCAACGGCACATAATTCAACAACACCACCCCGCTTTTAAAATTTTTCACCGAAGTCAATGTCAGGTCCAACATGCGCGTCATCCCCTTGAACGCCGGCGTGCCGTCGCCGAGAGCCACGGGATCAAGCATGAATTGATAGGAGTCGATGAGGCCCTTGTCGGCCAGTTGAGTTACAATGCTGCCGCTGCCCAGGATGGTGATATTTTTGTCGCCTTGTTTTAGCGTGCGTACGAAGGCTTCGATGTTGTCACCCACCAATTGGCTATTGTTCCAGGTTGCTTTTTTCAGGGTTCTGGAGAAGACGATTTTTTTTGAATTGTTCATGCTCTCGGCTACTGCTGGCACACTTTGTTTGGCTTGCTCGGTGGGCCAGTAGCGCATCATCATTTCGTAGGTCACGCGTCCGAACATGAGGATGCCCTCAGGGCGGGCGGCGTCGGAGGCAAATTCGCTTTCCTCCTGGCCGTGGCGATGCCAGCTGATGTCCTCGCTGAGGCCTTTGTAGTAGCCGTTTAGCGTGATAAAATTGAATACTGATAAGTGTCCCATGATGTTGTTTGTTTAAGTTTTTAATATGCTTGTCATTCCCTTATCAAATGAGAAAGGGGGAATGGGACAACGGACGGGAAATTTTTTAAAGAATTTTCCGGAAAGCTGAAATTCAACGCGAAATAGCAGTATCGGGGGGATCGCAAAATGGCCTCAGTCGCTTTTATCATGACAAAGGGCGAGTGCGAAATGTTTATAATTCGCTTATCTTCCTTTAAAACCTTCCTGACAATGCCTATGGAATCGCCACAGCAATCACAGCAACCCCTCATATCCCACGCCGAACCGATCCTTCCCGTTGCCGACATCACGGCCACCGTTGACTACTGGCACGAGGTGCTGGGATTTCCTGAAAAGTGGACCTGGGGTGAGCCACCCAATCACGGTGGAGTGCGTTGGCATGGTGCGCATATACAGTTCACGCTCAATCCGCCCCTTGCAGCGGTTTCGGGAGCGCAAGCTATTTTCATCGTCGCGCGACACGTACAGGCTTTGTATGCCTTGCATCAATCCAAAAATGTGGAGATCGTGGCCCCGCTCGAAAACAAACCGTGGGGCATGGCGGGCTACATTGTCCGCGAAATGAACGGCTACTATATCAACTTTGCCGGGGCGTTGATCGGAGATCAGGAGCACGATCATGGGCATGCACCCGTGCCGATGCGCATCGTTCACAGAGTCCCAACGCCTGCAGAATATTCCCGGCTTAGCATCGCGGTGGGGTGGTCGAAGGCGTTTGATACGGAGGTGCTGTCGGCTATCTTGTCGTCGGTTGTGTATGCCGTGGTGGCCGAACACCCGCAGACCGGGGAAGCGATAGGTTGTGCATTGCTGATCGGCGACAACGCCAGTATCTACTATGTCAAGGACGTGATGGTGCATCCCGACTGGCAACACCAAGGCGTGGGCACGGCCCTGATGGAGGAACTTGTCCAATGGTTTGACGCCAAAGCACCACACAACGCATTGGCCACCCTGATCACAGGCGAAAACCTGGCTCAATTTTATCAACCCCTGGGATTTACACCCGCGTTTGGCATGATGCGTTGGTCGCGGAAACCGGGATCAGATAAAAAGTAGTGTTTGACGAGTGGCCTAGTGGAAGGGGGGAGGGATCGAGGGAGGAGGTCAGACTTTTTGTTTCAGATATTTTCGCTTCCACACCTTATACCAGTGCTTGTTTTTCGGATAGCTGCGATGGGGCGTGGCATTGTTACACAGTAGCGCCACGAAAAAAAGAATGAGCACGCCGCTCAGCACCGGGCTGAGCACATACCAGAAACCCAGCGCCTGGATCTTCGCCGACCCAATGTTAGCGATCAGCGCCGTTGCTCCTCCGGGGGGATGAAGGGTTTTGGTGATTTGCATAAACACAATGGACAATGCCACAGACAGGGCCGAGGTGAACCAAACATCCCCCGGGACAATCTTGTGCACCAGCACTCCGGTGAACGCACAAATGACGTGACCGCCAATCAGGTTCCGAGGCTGTGCCAGCGGACTGTTGATGATGCCGTAGATCAACACAGAGGAAGCTCCAAAAGAACCGATCAGGAAAAGATTGTCAATGGGTGCCAGGTTGCTGTTGAGCCAGCCGATGACGGCGATACCCAGAAATGCGCCGACAAACGTCCAGAGATGCTCCTGGAAATCCACGAGCGTTTCCTGGTAAATGATCCGGCGGGCCTTAAAAATGTGGCGTTTCACCTTTCTTTTCACGGCCGCAAAGATAGGGCTATACCGTGGACGTATGTGAAAAAAGTAGCTGTAGCGACTAGGGGTTTATACGGATACGCCGATCGCGTGGAATTGGGTCGACATTAATTGAAACGGCGTGACCGTTTATAATTTTGTCCCTTGAATTAATATGGAAGTTTTGATGGATTGTTCCTTCAAATGCAAAAATTTCTTTCGCTCTTCGTCGTGTTTGAAGTTTGCAAAATCTTGTTCAGAGTCAAATTCTGCGAGGTGAATTTCGTAAGGTTGCTCGATTTGGTTTTCAATAAAGGTGTCTGGGGTAGGTCTAACCCGGAACAAAAGCCGCCCGTTGTACTTTGAAATGGTGGGGATGGCTATCTTTTCAAATTCGTCAAAGACTTTCTCTTGTCCTTTTATGATGTAAATAAGTTGCGTTACGAAAATCATTCTTGTGCTTTGAGTTTATTGATGACCAGGAAAATCAAAATGAAACGAGTGTCTCGCATGAATACAGATTTCCCTCTCTTCATAATTACCGGATTTTGACGGATAAACCAAAGACCACAGCCAAAAAACCGAATGTCACCGCCACGTGAGGTATAGGCAATGCAGATTCCAGCTATCGCGTAAAGATGCCATAACCCAAGCAGGGTGGTGGTTTGTCAATTAAAGGACTGCCGGAATTCCAAAGGTGATAGATTGGTTTTCGTCTTAAACAACTTGCTGAACGACTGCGGATGCTCAAACCCCAATGCATAAGCGATCTCGCTTACCGATAAATCGGTGGTCGATAATTTTTCTTTTGCCTTTTCAATCAGCTTCTCATGGATGTGTTGCTGCGTACTCTGTCCCGTCAATACTTTAAGCAAGCCGGATAGGTAGTTTGGTGATACATTTAGTTTTTCGGCAACGTATTGAACAGTAGGTAGTCCCTGGTTTGTCAAGACATCGCTGTTAAAATATTCCGTAAGAATATCTTCCAATCGATCGAGGATTTTGTGGTTGGTTATTTTGCGGGTGATGAACTGACGTTGATAAAATCTTTCGGCATACGTGAACAGCACCTCCAACTGAGCGATAATGATATTCTGACTGAATTTGTCAATGTTCGAGTGATACTCCTGCTGAATGGTTTGCACAATGCCCGCTATAGTAGTTTCTTCTTTATCGGAAAGAAACAGCGCTTCATGGACCGAGTAATCAAAGTACTCGTATTGCTTTATGGTTTTGGCCAAAGGCGTATTCCATAAAAAATCGGGATGGATGAGCAGTATCCATCCCGAATGTCTTGTGTCTACACCTTTCGTAACTTCAATTCCAAAAACCTGGCCGGGCGCCATAAAAAACATGATCCCTTCATCAAAATCATATTCCTGCTGACCGTATTTTATTTTTGCATTGAAATTTCTTTTGAGCGAGATAGAATAAAAATCCAATACCCAATTGAACTGGTTGTAGTCAACCGAATGCTTGATGGATTCATAATTCACCAGGCTGATCAACGGATGTTCCGGTTTGGGCAATCCCCTCAACCGGTGAAATTCGCTTATCGTTTTGATCCGGTGAATTTGTTTGGTTGCCATGCTGCGATGATAGTTACTTTTGCTGAGGTTGCCTCGTCGCTATTACATATTTTTATTTAAACGCGGCAGCAAATTCCTTTGCAAAATCTGTCAGTTTAACTTTTCCCAAAGCCGTTGGCCGGTTGCGATAGTAGTCTTCGGAAAGCACCCCGCTATGAATACTGGCATTCATCTCCACCAAACCTGCGGCCACGCGCGAGGGTATTCCGGCCGCTTCCAAACCGTTTTGCGTCTCTTCGTTGCTGAGGATGACCCATTTCAAATCAGGCTTCCCAATGGCGGCACCTAAGATGCTGGCCACTTCACTACAGGTCGGTTCCTCGCTCGCCACATAGCGCACTTTTCTGCCTTTCAGGGGTGTTACGAGTTCTTCAGCAACCGCAGCGGCAATGTCGATGGGAGAAACCCAGGGTACGCGGTCTTCCGCACCATAATTCGAAGCCATAACCCCTTCGCTTTTTATCCTGCCGACAAAGCCAAATAAATTATAGTAGAAAGCCGTTGGACGCAGGTGTGTAATGGCTATACCGGGTATTTCCTTTAGTATATTCTCTGCATAATGATGCGCGAGAATGAGCCCTGAATCTTTATCCAAGTGCGCCCCAATACTGCTCAGGTGAACCACCCGCTTCACGCCCGCTTGTTGAATGGCTTGTGCATAGTTCCCGCTGATCGTGCGACAATATTCTATCGTGTCGAGGTTGTGATCGAGGTGGAAGTTCGGCGGGATCATACAATATACCGCATCCGAACCGGCAAACGTTCTGGCAAGAAACGTAACGTCATCTATTGAACCAATGGCCGCCGTGGCCCCGAGGGCTTCAATGTCTTTTTGTTTTTCGGGCTTACTGCTGATAACGGTGACCGAATGTCCGTTTTGCAATAATTCTTTTGTCAGCGGTTTGCTGATGTTTCCCAGCGAACCGGTTACTGTGATTTTCATACTGTCTGTTTTTTGTGTCTACAAAATTCAGCAGTATCAAAGGAAGGGATGTAGTCAAATCTATTGTTGTTGTAGTCGAAAAACAGGAGAGGCAGGAGGGGTCTCGCTACTCATTCGCATTCCAGATATCATGCGTTGTTAACCATGAACCGTCGGGTTGGCGCTGAAGGATGTTGATGTATTTCGCGGTGGATACAAGGGTATCGCCTCCGCTATGCGGAACGAGCTTCACCTTCGCAAAGCCTACGCCATAGCCAAGGTCACCGGAAACCTTTACTTCTTCATAGCCACTCTCCAGAAAGGTCTTGTATTGATCAAAAATACCCTGATAATAGTTGCGCACGGCCTCCCGACCTGTCGTCGATTTCTTATCAGGAGCCATCAGGACACCGCTTTCTGTAAATGCGTTTGCTATAACCTCGGCGTTTCCCTCGTTAAACGCTTTCGCGCGAGTGGCACTGAGTGCTTTGATCTTTGAAATATCGGTGACCTCATTCTGTGCGCCATGCATATCGCAGCTGGCCAAGCCGGTTATCAGGAGTATCGTCGTGACCACAAGTAGTTTCGGCATCGGTGCGATTGTGTTAGTTCAGAGGTCTGCAATTTAATGAATGGAAAATGAGTCCACGTGATTGCCAGATTCGAACGACGACCTTTTCATCCAATAGCGTTGTCAAATTTGGTTTGGCTTAAGACACCAAAGTGTGAAATATTTTGCGTTTAAATAAACGTAACTTGCTTATAATCAATAATTTGATTTGGGTATGGAACAGCAAAATCCACCCAGCGGCCTGTTTTTTAAAGGTGACTTAGGAGGATCGCGAATAAAATGTATCTTTGCGCTCCCTTATGGGATCGGGGCGTAGCGTAGCCCGGTATCGCGCTTGGTTTGGGACCAAGAGGTCGTCAGTTCGAATCTGGCCGCCCCGACAAAAGCCTCGTCATATTTGACGGGGCTTTTTTACGATGTATGTAACCTATATCATCTACAGCGATTCATGCCGAAAATTTTACACCGGCCACACGCAGGATCTTGCTAACCGGCTTGCTGAACATAATTCTGGGGAGACAAAGTCAATTAAATCTTGCAGCCCCTGGACGGTGGTATGGGAACGTGAATACCCATCCCGTTCTGAAGCCATGAAAATGGAAAATTCTATAAAAAAGAGAGGCGCTCGCCGTTTTTTAAATAACAACCCGTGAGTATCGCGTGGCGCCTAGGCGCCAAGGTCGTCAGTTCGAATCTGGCCGCCCCGACAACAAAAAGCTTGCAAATTTTAAGAATTTGCAAGCTTTTTTTATTGTAGCGAATGGACGTTCCAGCCACTGGCTTTCAGGGCTTTAGATAGACAAGAATAACACACATGAAGGATAACTCTACAAATAGTAGACAAGCATTTCTCACAATGTGTAACTTGGCCGTTGCAGATTAATAATAATGAAAAGCAAAGCCTACCGTTTAGTCCTCTGGATTCTGTTATTTCTTTTTTGTTTCCGGGTATTTGCTCAACTCCTTCAATACTTTATTCCTGTTCCTTTCTTGCCGCCATTTGAATCGTGGCATAGCGGGACACTTTCCTATGCTGCACTCGTATTTTTTCAGTTTGTAATCATTTTTTTCTACTTAAGGATTTGCCTACGGATGTCGGCAGGAAAACTTCAGGCCAGCAAGGTCATCGGAAAAAGATTGTTGATCCTCGGAGGGGCATATGCTTTTATCATGATGGCGCGGTACATCCTTCGTATGACCATGTTTCCTTCGGAAAGATGGTTTGGAGGATCGATACCTATTTTGTTTCATGTGGTATTGGCCTCCTTTCTTATCACTTTAGGCGTCTATCATCTTCGGGCGAGTGCAACGGAAAGTGTTAAACCTTCGCGGTCAGCGAAGATTTTGTGGAGCTCTATCTATGGAATCATTTTTACGCTAACACTGGCGTGGCTTATTTATCAGCTTATACCCGCTTTCATGGCGAAGGAAATTGGTTTAAGGCCTTCCGTCTATTCTGTTGCTATAGAAAAAAACACGCCCGTTCCGATGGGCGATGGGGCAGTGTTGCGTGCCGATATCTATCACCCGGAGAAATTGAGTCCTGCTCCCACGATTCTTATCCGGATTCCACTGGATGATAATTTTAAAGGAAAGTTCATGTCGAATATCCTGGGGAGAATGTGGGCTGAACGTGGGTATAATGTAATGGTCGAAGGGGTACGAGGAAGATTTAATTCTACCGGTAAGCATATTCCTTTTAGGTCTGAACGCGAGGACGGCGTTTCAACGCTTCAATGGCTGAATAAGCAATCATGGCACAATGGAAAAACGGGCATGTGGGGTGGCTCTTATTTCGGGTATACGCAATGGGTACTTGCGGATAAGGATAGTTTGGGACTAAGTGCGTTGCTCATTCAAATATCCAGCAGCAGCAATTACAAAATGTTCCACCCTGGAGGGGCATTCGCTTATGAAAGTGCCTTGTTCTGGGCAACGCGATCCTACAGTGAAAAAGATACTCCCCTAAATTATGAGACGCTGAAAAATGGCTATGATGGCGCTCCGCTAATAGAAGCAGACAAACGCACAGTAGGTGATGTTCCCTTTTATAAGGATTGGGCTTCACACGAGCAAATGGATGAATTTTGGCTGTCGGTAGATGGAAACGATAGAGCCAAGCATTTGCGTGTACCGACACTCATGATGGCGGGATGGTACGATCCTTTCTTGTCGTCGCAGGTGCAAGATTTTGAAGATATAACGCAATACGCTGATCGCACAATAGCCCAAAAATCCCAGCTTATTATCGGCCCTTGGGCGCACGCGGAAACAGTAGCGATGCCCGATGGGTATATGGATCGCAACTACAGATTGTCAAGCATCGCTCCATCGATCCGATGGTATGATGAGCATCTTAAAAATGTTGAAGTTGGGACATCTCCCCGGGTGAAAATCTTCGTAATGGGTATTAACGAATGGCGTAATGAAGAGTCGTTTCCTCTACAAAGAACGGTTTACACACCCTATTATCTCTCGACAGATACAACAAATAGTAAATCAGGATTATTGCTGACCGCTTCACCCTATGATTCTTCCCGGCAGGCTTACACTTTTGATCCGGCTAACCCCGTTCCGTCAATCGGAGGCTCCGTGTTGGGGGCAAGGGCTGGCGCGAAGAAGCAAAACGAATTGGAGAAACGAAATGATGTGTTGATTTATACGTCGGATACGCTAAAACAGAATGTTGAAGTAACCGGAAAGGTTAAATTGATATTGCATGTATCGACCGACGTAACAAGCACCGACTTCATGGCCAAGCTTTGTGATGTGCATCCGGACGGTAGTTCCTTTAACATAAGTGAAGGTGCCATTCGGAGAATTTATAATGGCAAGAATATTCCTGAAGAAATAGAAATTGAACTCAATCCTACCAGTAATGTTTTTCTGATCGGTCATCGTATTCGATTGTTGGTATCATCTTCCAGTTATCCGCGTTTCTCTTTGAACTATAACACGGGGAATAATAATTATGATGAACGAAAAGGTGTGGCGGCACACCAAAATATTTATACTGGAAACATCTTTTTGTCGAGACTTATACTACCGATAATCCCCGCAGTGAAGTAATATTTTTACGTATCTTTCTTGTCGATGAATGCAATAAAAACCAAAGTTTTGCCATGGCTTATCTATCCAATGACCATGGGGTCGGCTGTAGCCATGTATTTATTTCTTCTCCAAACGAAGGTGAATTTTCTTGTTGCTACCTATGTCCCGCTGATGATGGCAATGCTGTTAGTCACTTTTTTTGAATATTATACACCTTATAAGAAAGATTGGCAGGCGACTCGATACGACGTAAAGCACGACATGCTTTTCATGGTCTTTATCCAATTAATATTTACGAAGTTTCTGGTATTCTTTACTGCGGTTGTCCTGCTGCGAACCATTAATGATCTCAATATTCACTTAACAGGGATATGGCCAGAGAATTTGCCCGTGATTGTGCAGGGAATCATTATGGTATTGATAATAGATTTTTTTCGGTATTGGCTTCACCGTGCAAGTCATAATATAAAATACATGTGGCGGTTACATGCCGTGCATCATTCTCCGAAGAAACTGTACTGGTTGAATGTCGGGAGGTTTCATCCGATTGAAAGATCGTTACAATTTTTAATCGATAGCTTTCCATTTATGTTGATGGGAGTAAAAGAAGAGGCATTGGCGATGTACTTTCTTTTCTTTTCGGTCAATGGTTTTTTTCAACACTGCAATATTTACTTGAAGTATGGAATTCTAAACTATGTTGTCAGCAGTGCGGAATTACACAGGTGGCATCATTCCCGAAGAATAGAGGAGTCCAATTCAAACTACAGCAATACAACGATCATCTGGGATGTGATATTCGGAACAAGATTCCTGCCGAAGGATAGAGAGGTGGGAGAGCTTGGACTGGTTAATAGAAATTATCCCCTTGGTTTCGCTGCCCAAATGAAAACTCCGTTCCTTAACAACATTGACAAAAAAGAATTGCCGGTAATTTCCCTCAAAAATATTTTTGTCAATTGGCTGCTCAGCCTAAGAATGATTTTACTGGGGTGGACAGTATACCGCCCACTAAAAAACGCTGCTAGGAATCCGTGGGTGCATCAACAGAAATTGCTTTCAAAGATCCTTTACGAAAACAGAAGTACCGCTATAGGGAAAAAGTTCAAGTTCGATACCATTGATACATACGATAAGTTCAGTAAACTCCTGCCGGTACATTCGTATGAAGACGTAAGGGCCCTCGTCGAAGAACAAGAGAAAACAAAAACTCCAGTATTGAATGCTGAGCTCCCGGTAATGTATAACCAGACAAGCGGAACCACGGGTTTGCCCAAATACATACCGATTGTAAAATCTACGCTTGACGAAATAAAAAGAAGTCAGAATATTTTTTCATATGTTCAGTATCAAACTGTGCCAGAAGGGTTCTACGGAAAGCTGCTCGGGCTTGTCAGTCCTGCCATAGAAGGGTACCTGCCGAGCGGAACGCCTTACGGATCGGCATCGGGATTGATTTACAAGAATATGCCACGGATCGCACGGAATAAATACACCGTTCCGTATGAAGTATTTGAAATTGCGGATTATGATGTGAAGTACTATGTTATTTTGGCTTTTGCGCTAGCGGAAAAAAATATTACCTATTTGGGCAGCGCAAATCCATCAACATTTTTAAGAATGCTCGAAGTCATCAAAGTATACAAAGAAGACTTGCTGAATGACATCGCAACAGGCCGCATTAAATTTATTGACAAAGTGAAACCGGAGATTGCATCCATAATCTCAGGATCGTTCAAAGCAAACCCCAAACGAGCAGCGGAGTTAGAAGTTCTTGTGGGGAATTCTGGTGAACTTAGTTTTGCTGCCTTATGGCCCTATTTGAAAATTGTCACAACATGGACAGGAGGTAGCTGCAGCATAGCCCTAAATAAAATTAAGACAAAACTGCCCGGGGAAATCAAAATTTTTGAGCTGGGATATTTAGCAAGCGAGGTTAGAGGCACGATAACCATTAATGGTGAGAATGAAGGCGTACTTACGTTTCAGGATAATTTCTTTGAATTTGTTGAAAAAGGAAAGTGGGAAAATAACATAAAAGATTTTCTGACAATAGATCGGATTGAGCCGAAAAAAGAGTACTATATATTCGTGACAACGCATGCGGGGTTGTATCGATACGATATGAACGATATTATCTATGTCACTGGATTGTTTGAGAATACTCCGATGATCCGATTTGTACAGAAAGGCAAAGGTGTCGTGAATATTACCGGAGAGAAACTGTATGAGAGTCAGGTTATCGTTGCGATGGGCAAAATTGAGAAGGAATTTAATTTCACTACAACATTTTACCAGATGATGGGTGACGAAGAAAAGATCCAATACGAGTTATATCTTGAAGCGGATTTCGATCCGGACAATAAAAGAGAAATTGAGGCCTCCATCGATTCGCAACTTTGTGAAATTAACCTGGAGTACAAGGCGAAAAGATACGGAGGACGCCTTAATCCCTTGCAGCTGAATTTACTAAACAAGGGCACCTTTGAGAAGTATAAGGTCTCTTGCCTTGATAAGGGCCAACGGGAGGGGCAGTTCAAAACGGTTACACTGTTGTTGAAACGGGATATTTCATTCCCATTCCATTTACATCTTGAGAAGTAACATGAATCTATCCAATCTCGCTATAAAAAAAGTTAAAATACCGTTCAAGGTAAACTTCAAACATTCAAGCGCGACTCGTTCTACAACGCAAAGCATCTGGATTGAGGCCAAATCAGACAAAGGAATGATTGGATATGGAGAAGGATGTCCGAGGGAATATGTAACGAATGAGTCCATTGAAACGGCTTTTCGCTTTTTTACAGAGAACAATGCTGATGTTGCCGTTCGCGTGCACGATCTTGAAGGAGTGAAGTCATGGGTTCACGTCAATAAGGAAAAGATTGATAAAAACCCTGCTGCTTGGTGCGCAATTGAACTGGCGCTTCTTGACCTTATTGCTAAAGAGCAGCAATGCGCGATCGAAAATCTGCTTGGCCTAACGGAAATAAACTCCCCATTTCAGTATTCTGCTGTTTTGGGCGATTCAGATTTAGATGTGTTTGAAAAACAACTCAATCAATACACCGCGATGGGCTTTACGGATCTTAAGATTAAGATCTCCGGGGACATCGAGAAAGACCTCCCTAAATTCGAGTTGTTAACAAAACTTGAGAACAAAAAGCTTCGCGTCAGGCTGGACGCTAACAATTTATGGAAAGAATGGCAGGCTGCAGTCAGCTATCTTTCGTTGATTCACTATCCTCTTTTTGCCATTGAAGAACCATTGGAAAGCGGTCAATACGAGGGACTTAAAAGAATAAGTGAAGCTCGTGGCATAAAAATCATCCTTGATGAGAGTTTCCTCAAACTAGAGGACTTTCAAAAGATTAGCGGTGCCGCTTCTGACTGGATAGTCAATCTACGGATATCAAAAATGGGCGGGCTTTTACGTTCGCTCGACATCGCTGAGAAAGCTCGAAGTTCTGGGATAAAAATAATTGTCGGAGCGCAAGTTGGAGAAACCAGTTTACTAACCAGGTCAGCTTTAACAATAGCCAATGCCTTCAGAGATATTGTGGTGGCTCAGGAAGGTGCTTTTGGCACTTTATTACTGCAATCAGATGTCTGTGAACCGCCGTTGATGTTTGGTAAAAAAGGACTGCTGGAGTTCAAGGCGGAGCAAGAACATGGATTCCAACTTCAAGTTTTTGATGACCTTTATGAAACGGGAATATTGGAATCGGCAGACAAACTATGAACCAGAATGCGTTTCAAGTTGGAATAGTCACTCCGCCCGAAGACTTTTCACCGGATTCTCATTCGCAGAACTAATCGCCTGAAAACAAACTGTTGCAAACGCAATCACCACAGCAACACATCCCGCGAAAGCGAAAACCAACCAACTGATCTCAATCCGATAAGCAAAATCACTCAGCCACTCATTCGCAGCAGTCCAAGCAATGGGAATGGCAATGACGGCCGCGACTACCACGAGGATCAAAAGATCTTTTGCCAGAATGAAGACAATGTTGCCTATTGAGCTTCCCAGGACTTTCCGTATGCCGATTTCTTTTCTCCGTCTTTCCGCAGCGAAAGTCATCAGCCCGAACAAACCGAGGCAGGCAATGGAGACCGCCAGGATCGTGAAGGACAGCAACAGGTTCGCCTGGCTGCGCGCTGCCTGGTATTGACGCCCGAAATTGTCATCCAAAAAGTTATATTCGAATGTGCCTGCAGGATTGAATTTTTTAAAGATACTTTCCGTGTAGGCAATCGCTCCCGGCAGATCGGTCTTACTCATGCGGACATACACGTTATCCTTATCCATCTCATCCTGCGGAAGCTGAAGGATCAGCGGCTCAACTTTGTGTTGGAGCGAATAAATGTTGAAGTCCTTCAGAACGCCTACGATGGTAAGGAGGATCGGCCGGCCGGCAGAATCGGTACCCATCTGTATTTTTTTCCCAACCGGCTCATCCCATGCCGCGTCGTCGACCAGCGTTTGGTTCACCAGCACGGCCTCCGTCTTGTCGGAGGGAATTGCTGCCGACAAATTTCTTCCGGCTGCCACGGCGATCTGTAATGTGGGCACGAAGGTGTCGTCGATTGTGAAATAGTTGGCCATTCGCTGGCGGTCTTCCATTTTGCCTTGGAGTTCGATCGTGTAGGGCCGGCCGCCAATGTTGTTGTTGCCAATCGGGTTGCCGGCGGTGGCGGCTTCCTCGATGAGTGGATTTTGTAACAGCTGCGTTCTCATCGCGTCCGTCTGCAGACGCAACTCCGGATTGTCAAGATGGAACGTGATCACCTGGTCTTTATTAAACCCCAGGTCTTTGTGCGAAACAAAACGCAGTTGCTGGTAGATCACCACCGACGCCGCGATCATGGCAATGGTGACCACAAATTGGAAAACAACCAACGACTGCCGGAAGAGTATGGTGCTGTTCAGATCCCCCACGAGACCTTTGAGGGAAGGAACCACCCGGAAACCCGACATGATTAGCGCGGGGTACACGCCGCTCAGCAGACCGGCAAAAACGGAGAAGACCAGAAGGGCCGCGATCGTCGGTACGGTTCCAAACTGCCAGATGTCGGCAGCAACCGGTGCGAAGGATTGTAGCAGCGGCACAATAAATGTCATCAGCACGACGGCAATACAAGAGGCGATGATCGTGATCTGCACCGATTCAGAAAGAAACAACGCCATCAACTGCGTTCGTGTCGAGCCCATCACTTTTCGCATACCGGTTTCCCGAAGTCTCAGGGATGCCCGTGCGGTTGATAAATTCATGTAGTTGATGGAGGCAATGATCAGGATCAATGCGGCGATGGCGCTCAAGATGTAAACGTAACTAGCCTGGCTGTTGGCGCCGAGCTCAAAGCTAAGATTGGAATGAAGGTGTATAGCGGTCAACGGTTGCATCTCCGCGTGGTATTGCATGTTCGGCGGCATGGAGGCAGCCATATGCCGGTCGAAGAAGCTCGTCAGCTTTTGTTGAACGTTTGTCGCATCCTCTGCCCGATGGAGCTGGACGTAGGTGTACAGGTAGGCGTTTGTCCAGGGGCCTTCCAGGTTGTTGGGCAGTGGCCGCAATCCGCTAAATGAAAAATGACTATTGGACGGTACGTCTTCGATCACACCGCTGATGATTGCCGTTTCGTTTCCCGCCTGGAGTGTTTTTCCCAGTGCAGCCGATTCGTTGCCGAAGATCTTTTTGGCCAGTCCGCGGGTGATGATCATGGATTGTGGTTGATCCAGGGCCGTGGACTTGTCACCATACAGGAATGTGCCGGAGAATAGCTGGAAGAAAGTCTTGTCCACCAGCAACACATCACCCACCTTGAATTCCTTGTTGTTGTAGACGAACGTACCGCCGCCTTCAGCATCGATCCGAACGAATTGCTCCACTTCCGGAAAGTCTGCCTTCAGGGCGGCGCCGTAGGGAGCGGGGGTAGTGGCACCGTTAAATTCTCCGCCATCCCATTGGGCATGCTGCGCGATCCGGAAGATCCGATTAGAATGCTCATGGTAACGGTCATAGCTCAACTCATGGCCCACGTGCAAGGCAATGATCCAGGTAGCCGCCAGCCCGAGCGCTAGCCCACCGATGTTGATCAACGAAAACAGCTTATGACGAAGGATATTCCGGATCGAGATGACGAGATAGTTTGACAACATGCGAAGAGGGTTTTACTTGGATCGTCCCAATAGTTATGCCATCCGTAATTTAAGACATTGGACCGATAAAATGGCCCTTTGGAGGCTAAATGGAGTCCGGAACCGGCTTAGACTGGTCGTTTTCGAACGCTTGGGGGAGCGCCTTTCAATATATTTTTTGACCGATGGTCTGCGGCCACTCCGAGCGAATCCTTTTCTTATCGATCTTACCCACACTGGTTTTGGGAATGGCGGTGACAAATACAAACTCCTCCGGCATGGCCCATTTGCAGAGTTGCCCTTGGTCAATGAAAGGCTGGATATGTGCTTTCAAGTCGGCTTGCTCCACCTGGGCTTCAGCGTGCAACACGACCAATGCATGCGGCCTTTCTCCCCACTTGGCGTGTGGCAGACCCACCACCGCGACTTCGGCCACACCCGGATGCAAGGCGATCAGACTTTCCAGGTTTATAGACGATATCCACTCGCCCCCGCTCTTGATCACGTCTTTGATACGGTCGGAGATTTTGAGCGAATGGTTCGCATCGATGGTTGCCATATCGCCCGTATGCAAGTAGCCATTCTTCCAAAGGGCTGCTCCTTTCTCGGGGTCTTTTACATAACCTTGGGTGAGCCACGGAGAACGGACCACAACCTCGCCGCTCTCTTTGTCATCTGCCGCCACTGGCATTCCTGCCTCGTTCCAAATCTGGAGATCGGTAAAGATTGTGGGGACGCCTGTGCGCGTCCTGGCGGTCATTTGTGATTCTATATCCATGTCCGCATCGGTCACCCGCATGTAGCTGACGGCGATTACCGGGCAGGTCTCGGACATGCCAAATCCCACGTTGACATCCACACCCCGCTCCAGGGCCAGCTTGGCCAGTCCCTTCGTCAAGGCTGCGCCGCCAATCATGACCTTCCATCCCGTCAGGTCAATCTCTTTTGCTTCGGGGCAATGCAGGACCACTTGAAGTATCGTGGGAACGCAATGCGAAAAGGTGGGCTTTTCCCGTCTCATTAAGTCGGCCACCACCGGAGGGGATAATTTGCCGATATAAACCTGCTTCATCGAAAACATGGTGGCCACATACGGAAAGCCCCAGGCGTGAACATGGAACATCGGCGTCAGGGGCATATACACGTCGTTGCTGCGGCAACGAACGGACGCGCTGTCAACGAACCCAAACGTTGCGGCCAGGCTCAGTGTATGGAGTACCAACTGGCGATGAGTGAAGTAAACTCCCTTGGGATCGCCGGTGGTTCCTGTCGTGTAAAAGGTCGTGGCAACGGCATCCTCGTCGAAGTCGGGGAAATCGTAGTGCACATCGGCAGCGTTGAGCAGCGATTCATAGTCGGGATGGGCCGTGTGTGTCGAGGGGCTGTCTGTCGTAACGATGATGTGCCTCACGGTAGGCATCTCTCCCGCGAACTTTTCAATGACGGGTAAGAATTCCTCATTCACGATCAGCACGGCGTCTTCCGCGTGATTGATGGTATACAGAATTTGGGCAGGCGACAATCGCCAGTTGATCGTGTGGAGCACATTTCCAGTCATGGGAATAGCGAAGTAGCACTCCAGGTACCGATGGCTGTCATAATCCATAACGGCCACGGTTTCCCCGCCTTTCAGACCCAGTCCATCCAGAACATTGGAAAGGCGCCTGACGCGTTCATTGAAGGTGTGATAATTGTAACGTACCAGGTCTTTGTATACGATTTCCCGCTCGGGTTCCAGCACCAGGGAATACGCCAGCAGACTTTTTATCAGTAGGGGGAACGCATGGGCGTTAGCGGCCGGGGGCAACTTCTTTATTTTCATAGCGCTACAGGTTTAGTAATTCGCCTTTACTAAAGTTAACATATTGTTGCTTTAGAACTATGAAGTTGTCAATCGGATTTTGTCCCGGTATTACCTTAGTCGTATAAATAAAAAAGGAGCTCATCGCCCCCTTACCGTTCTAAGAAATCAATATTATCCAACCCAAAGGTCCACCGTGTAGCTCGTGTAGTAAAAAGGGATAAACGCTTTCCAGGTATCCTTTCTTTCCACCAGACCCAATTGTTGCAGTCTGAAAATGGCAAGGATGGGTCTGTAAATGGCCGCGTAGAACATAAGGGAAACGCCAAACCACGTAGGGCCAAAGTATCGCCCGAGTAAAAAAACAAGACCGAAGGGAATGAGGCAGAGCAGCCAAAAGGTGATTCGATTACGCCAACGATTATTCATGTTGTTTTAATTTAGGTCCAAGATAAGAATAACCGGAAATTCTTCCAAGTCAGGTTATTCAATGTAACGGTACCACTGTGTGTATGCTTTGCACTGGGATAATAAGCCCGATTTTATTCATTTTTCAACATGGTTGCCGGATTGGTCAGGGCCGCGCGTATCGTTTGTGTGCTGATGGTGATCAGGGTGACAAACAAAGTGAATACGCCTGCGGCAAAGTAGGTGAGGATGTTCATGTCGATATGATAGGCAAATTTGTTTAGCCATTCTTTCATAAAATACCAGGCAATCGGCCAGGCCAATAGGTTGGCGATCAGGATCAGGATGATAATTTCTTTGCTGAGCAATTGAAGTATGCTTTGCACGGATGCGCCTAACGTTTTGCGGATGCTTACTTCCTTGCTTCTTTGAACGGCATTGAAGGTGGCCAACCCAAACAGACCCAGCGACGCAATAAAAATGGCGACGGCGGCAAAGGCGATGAACAACTCCTGCTCATGAGTCTCGCTGTCATACAGTCGGCTGTAGCGGTCATCGACAAATTCATATTTGAACAGGTCCGGTCTGCCCAATTGTTTCCAAGCCTTTGCGATGTGGGCGATCCCTTCTTTCATCGCGGAGGCAGAAACAAGAACCGAGGCCACGCGTGGTGGCACATACGTCATAAAAACAATAGGCGCGATAGGTTCATGCAAGGATTCAAAATGGAAGTCCTTTACAACGCCCACGACGGTTCCGTTGACGCCTCCATTGATGATTTCTTTGCCCACCGCATCACCCGGAAGCCATCCTAACAGCTTGCAAGCGCTTTCATTCAGGATAAACCCATTCGACACCCCCTCTTCGAAGGATTGACCCGCTCTCGTTTCTTTTTGAAAATTTTTGCCGTTGACAATGGGAATGTTGTACGTAGCAAAGAAATGCCGGTCAATGCCCACATTCTTCATGACCACTTTTTTCTCTACCGAAAGATCCGGACGGGTGACATAATTTGTTTCCAGCAGGCGCAAGGTAGGGATCCGGTTGGACCGCGTAGCCTCTACGATGGCCGGATGCTGGGTGATGGTGTTGTAGAAAGCATCATAGCGATCATCGGCTTCCGGAGGAAAGGGAAAGGTGATGATCTGCTCTTTTTTATAACCGAGTTCTTTGGTGTTCAGGAAATTAAGTTGCTGGTAGATGATCAGCGTGGAAATGATCATGATACTGGATATGCTGAACTGCGCCACCACCAGCACCCGCCGGATGCCACCGCCTTTTAAGGTCGAGCCGCCATGACCTTTGAGGATCTGCGCAGGCTTGAAACCGGAGATCACAAAGGCGGGATACAACCCGGCGAGGATGCCGACAACCAGCACGATTCCGCTCAGGATAAGGATATAGCCTGGGCTGGTGTAATCATAAAGATCGATCGATTTATCCGTAAAGGCGTTCAACCACACCAGGCCAATGGGCACCGCGGCGAGGGCAATGATCATGGCCAGCAGGGTGGTCATCGTTGATTCGCCGATGTATTGAAAGATCAATTGCGTCCGCTCGGCGCCCGAAACTTTTCTGAGCCCCACTTCTTTGCCGCGCTGCGTGGCACGCGCCGTAGACAGGTTGATAAAGTTGAAACAAGCGATGACGATCAAAAACACGCCGATCGCCCCCATGGCATAGACGTGGTTGATATCGCCATTGGTCTCGGCCTCGGAATCCAGGTGGGAGTGAAGATGGATCGAGGTCAGGGGTTGAAGAAACAGGCGGGTCGACGCACTCTGTTTCCGGGCCTGGTCTCCGATCGGCATGTGCCGGTCTATAAATGCCGGGAATAGTTGAGCGGTCTTTGCCGGGTCGAAATCGTCGTCAACCAGGACATAGGTCAGGAACGAATTGTTCTCCCATCCATTTTTTAATTTTTCTACTCCATAAAAAGCATCGTCGTTCAAGGTGCTGAACGAAACTAACGCGTTTGGATGCCAGTGCGATTGAGGAGGAAAGGCCTTGAAAATGCCCGTGATCTCCGCC
This sequence comes from Chryseolinea sp., assembly GCA_036525235.1. Taxonomy (GTDB): domain Bacteria; phylum Bacteroidota; class Bacteroidia; order Cytophagales; family Cyclobacteriaceae; genus Chryseolinea. The sequence goes on from DATDAV010000292.1 coordinate 23,043, forward strand.
ACCTTTTCAAAGAATTTCACCTCTCGCCCCACCACGTCGGTCGTGCCGAAATTCTTTTGCGCCGCCTCATCCGAGATCATCAGGGTAAGCGGTTTGTCGAGCGGCTTTTGATTATCGCCGGATAAGATCTTTATGGAGAAAATTTTAAAAGCAGAGGGCTCGACAAAAAAAGCGTTTTCAATTTCCTGGTAGTTGTCCGGTTTACCTTTTTCCGGGGACGATACTAAGGCACTAAACTCACCCGCGATGCGTGTGGATTCGATGATGTCGGGAAAGTCGTTTTTCAATAGCGGAGCAAATGGCGGGGCAAGGTGTCCGAGATGCATATGGACACCGCCTTCGGGGGTGATATAGTTGCGGGTGACCCGGTAGATGTGATCGGCATGCTCATGAAATTGATCATAACGCAGCTCATCGTGGATAAAAATGCCGATCAACAGGCATCCCGTGAGGGCCACGCTCAACCCAAAAACATTGATCATGCTCACCAGTTTATTCCGGGTAAAGATCCTGACGGCGATTTTAAAATAGTGAAGGAACATGGCGTTTGGGTTTTGATACCGGTTGCCTTACCAATACCAGGCCAACCGTGATATAAGACATTGGAGCGATAAAAATGGCTCTTTTGAAGCTAAATAGAGTCCGAAACCGGGTTAGGCTGGTCGTTTTTGAACGGTTTTGGAATGCCTTTCAAGACTGGAACCACAAGGGAATTTCAGCAAAATCATTGTATTTTAATCGTATGATAAAAACCTTCTCTTCGCCGGCAAAAGCTTTCATGCTCCTCTTTCTCCTCACGGGATGGATTCAGTTCTCTTTCGCCCAACAGAAAAAGATCAGCGTGCTTGTTGTGACCGGAGGACATGGATTTAAACACAAACCTTTTTATGACGTTTTTAGCGCCATCCCTTCCATTACATACGATAGCCTGGCTCAGCCACAAGCCAATGCACGCATAGCTTCTTCTGAAGTAAACCAGTATGATGTACTCGTGTTTTATGACCTGGCCGACTCTATTTCTCTCGCCCAGCAGGAAGCCTACATCCGCTTGCTGAAAAAGGGCTCGTCTATGATCTTCCTTCATCATGCGCTGGTATCGTACCAGCACTGGCCTGAGTTCCTACAGATCGTAGGCGGACAATACCACACCCAACCCGTGGTGGTGAAGGGCGATACGCTGAAAGCCAACTACGAGCACGATGTGAACATCCCCGTGAAAGTGGAAGACAAAAAGCATCCAGTGACTCACGGCATCCGTGATTTTGAAGTAGTCGATGAAGTGTACAGTGACGTTGAAATATTACCTGGTGTCAAGCCCTTGCTTAGCACCACGCATCCTAAAAGTATGCATTATCTCGCCTGGGTCAATCACTACGGAAACTCCGATGTCATTTGCATTCAGTTGGGACACGGACCTTCCTGTTACACGAATCCGAATTTCAGGAGGCTGATACAGCAGGCGATCGAGTGGTCGGCAAAAAACAATCGGTCAAAATAAATTCTGACACCGAATTCCCCTAAGTCAGAAACACTTCGACTTTTTCTTTTACACCGACGATCCAAACCACATCGCCGTCTTCCAGTTTCACGGTCGAGTCCGGGTTGAGAATACGTTCCCCATTGCGTTCCAGTCCCACAACCAACGCCTGGGCTTCCTCGCGGATGCCCGATTGGCGGATGATCTTGTTGTGGAGGCGTGAGCCGCTTCGTACTTTAAAATTCTGGAGGATGATCTCGTCGGAATGGATCTCGGTTTCGGCCGCACCGGGAGAAGTGAATTCGAAAAGTTCTTTGATCGTGGAAAGTTGATCATCCGTGCCGATAATAGAAACCCGGTCACCAGGATACAGGCGCTCGTAGCGATCGGGGACAAGGATAGAGATCTTTCCGCGGTCGATCAGGGCGATGTTCACGCCGTATTTTTCGCGAAGCTGAAGCTCCTGCAATTGCTTGCCGGCCTGTGGGAATTCGGGCAGCACTTCGAAGTCGGCCAGGTGGGCGTCCCAGGGGGTGATCTCCGGGCGTGGTGTTTTTTGCAGCTCGCGTTCGTTCAGATTCCGGAGAAAGCGTCCCTCCACACGATCATAAAAGGACTGTAGCCTTTGGGAAAAGATGATGACGGCCAGCGCCATAGCGAAAAGAGCGATGCTAAACGCCACCGACAGCGAAATAAACATCTTGATCAAAACGCCTACGAAAACAACAGCAATGCCGATGCGTGTGATCTCGATGGCTATGAGCGGGCCCCGGTTCAATTTTCGGTTCAACCATAAGTTGGAATAGGCTTCCTTGTTTATTCTTCGGATCGCCAGCGCCCAGATCGAAGGGGTCATCAACAACAACGTGATCACGATGGTAATGATGCGCGACGTAAAAGCATCCGGAACGAAATTGACGAGCGTGGGGTATAGAAATCGCTGCGATAGAAAAATGATCGCCACCAGGATCACGGCATGGATGACCACATTCATGGTGTAGGTTCGGATCAGTTCTTTCCAATCGCTGTACGCGGAGAGTTGCTGCGAACCGCTGCTGTAGCGGTTGAGACTGTTGATCCACCGTTGCGGCAGGCGCTTCTCCAGGAACGCGTAAACATCGCTCGATTTTTTGATCATGAACGGCGTGGTAAACGTAGTGACGGCGGAGGCGGCCACGGCAATCGGGTAGAGGAAGGCACTGGTCACGTTCAACGAAACCCCTAACGACGCAATGATAAATGAAAACTCACCGATCTGCGCCAGGCTCATCCCAGCCTGCACCGAGTGTTTCAGCGACTGGCCCGACAGCAAAGCGCCTAGCGCCGTGGCGATGAGTTTTCCAAAGATCGTGATGAGCGTGATCACGAGGACCGGCACGGCGTAGTCAACCAAAACCTGCAGATCGATCATCATGCCCACCGACACAAAGAAGATGGCAGCAAACAGATCCTTGACGGATTTAACGAGATGCTCGATGCGCTCAGCTTGCGTAGTCTCGGCCAGGATAGAGCCCATCACAAACGCTCCCAATGCGGCGGAGAATCCTACCTTCACCGCCAGCAACACCATGGCCAGGCAAAGCGCCAGCGACACAATGAGCATCGTTTCGTCGTTGAGCAACTTGCTGGTGCGTTTTAAAAATGTGGGAATAAAAAAGATACCCGCCAAAAACCACAGGATCAAAAAGAACGCCAGCTTCAATATTTCCGCCAGCAACTGTCCCCCGCCAAACTGTTGGCTCACCGCCAGGGTGGAAAGCAACACCAGCAACAAGATCGCCACCAGGTCTTCCACGATGAGGATGCCAAAGACCAGCGTCGCGAATTTTTTTGTCCGCACACCCGCCTCATCAAAGGCGCGGATGATGATGGTGGTCGACGACATCGACAAGATGGCGCCCAGAAAGATACTGTCCATCACAGACCAGCCCATCAGGGCGCCCGTCAGATAACCTACGCCGATCATCAGGACGATCTCCACCAACGCGGTGATGGAGGCCGAGCCACCTACTTTCACCAGCTTCTTAAAACTGAATTCAAGGCCCAAGGTGAACAACAAAAAGATCACACCAATCTCCGACCAGGTCTTTACGGCTTCCTCATCGGCGACGGTGGGCAACAGCGAACTGTGCGGCCCCACAAGAAAGCCTGCGATGATGTAGCCCAGGACAACCGGTTGTTTTATTTTTCTAAAGATCAGCGTGGTGATGGCCGCCACGGCCAGGATAAGCCCCAGGTCGGTTATAAAGTGTGGCAGGTGCGTCATGGCATGGGAGTGAGGTGAGAAATCAGCGTTTTAACTAACCCATTTTTGGGTGGATAAGCAAACGCAAAAATTGAGCCGGTGTGGTGCTAAGGATGCACGTTTGCTATAATTTTAGCTGGAGCGTCACATAAAAGCTCCGCCCATCCGAAGGCAGGATCCCCGGTCCGGGATAGCCGGTGGCGCGGCGTGTGAAATACATTTGATTCGCCAGGTTGTTCACGCTCGCTTCAATGCTAAATTTCTTCCAAGGATAGGAGAGGCTCACATCCATAATGGAATAGGCAGGAATAATTCCCACCACGCCGGAAACACCACCATCGACTGCGTTGGTGGCTTCGCTGTATTGATCCGACAAATGCGTGTATTGAAACGACGCCTGCAATTTTTTATATCCCAGCCTCACGCCCGTCTTCACGTTTATCTTGGGCACGAACTCCACTTCTTTTCCCTTCACCCCGGGAAGGTCGCTGGCATGGTATTCCGAACGAATAAAAGCTGCATTGACAAACACGACACCACTCCAATCCTGTTGTGCGGGATAGGCCAGTCTCAGCAAGTTGCTCTCTACGTAGGATTCAACTCCAAGTATCAATGCCTGTCCGATATTGGTCCGTTCGCGGAGTACCCGGTTGCTGGCATCATAGGTCTGCACCTCGCCGATACGGTTGTTGTAGTTGAGAAGGAAGAGGCTGACGTCGTAGTTGAACAAGGTGGTTTGTTCGCTGCGAACGCCCAGGTCGAGCGAATAGCCTTTTTCGTCCGTGATGTTGGGATCGATCACCGACGAAGGGTTGGCCACCCGCATATCGTTGAAGGTGATGGAGCGGTAGTTTTGAGAGATGTTGGCATACGCATCCACATGCTCCGTGGGCTTGTAGCTCAACCCAATGCCACCCAAAATAAATTGCCGGTGATTATCGCGCGCTTCTTCGGTGCGGCTGATGTCGATCACATTGCCAGCCAGGTCGCGGGTGATGTTCCCGTAATAGCCGTTTGCTTTTGTGTCGATATACTCATACCGGATGCCGGGCGTAATCGAAAATTTTTCACTTAAATAAAAAATGTTTTCTACAAAGAACGACACGTTCCGGTTGGGAAAGCGGTAATCGTAGGTAATGTAGTCCTCCGGATTCACGTAGTTGAAGTTGGCGTCACTGCCGTTGCTACCCAACCCCTGGTTGCTATGATTGAAGCCACTGTAAAACCGGCTGCCCATCAGCAAAACGGCATGCTTGCCGGCCAGGGTGTATCGCTTCAAATAGCGCGCTTCAGCCCCCCAGTTGGAAAAAACTCCTTTGATAAGGTCGCGCTCGCTGTTGTCGTCGACCGTTGCCACGCGGTTGGGACGGAAGCCGACGGAGTAGCGCGATGCCGATAGCCCAAACACGCGCAAGTTCACATCACTGGTCTCGTCGATCTTGTGGTCGACGTGCAAGGCAAACAGATTCCAGTTCACCTTAAACCAGTTTCGCTCCCGGTTTGTTTGTCGGGGGTCCGCTTTGAACATCTCGTCGGTGAGCCCACCCGGTTGCTGGGCCAGGTAGCTCATCAGCGTAGCATCGACACCGATCTTAGTTTTCGGCGACACCTGGTAGTTGACATTGGCATAGGCCGTGTGGCTGTCGAAATGAGAGTTGCTCCGCCACCCGTCGCCACGCTTGTATTGAAAAAAGGTATAATAGCTAAGTTTCTTCACCGTGCCACTGGCACTCGTAAAAGCGTTGTAGAAACCAAACGAACCAACGCTCTGGCGGGCCACAAGTTGCAGCCGTTTGTCGGCCGTAGGCCTTTTCATCACAAAGTTGATCAGTCCTCCGAATTGCGTCCCATATTGAAGCGAGGCGGCACCGCGCACGATCTCGATGCGCCCAACGGCTTCGATGGGCGGTGTGTAATAGCTTTCGGGATATCCGAGAGCATCGGCGCTGATATCGTAACCATTCTGCCTCGCGTTAAAATTGGCGGTCCGGTTGGGGTCGAGTCCTCTGCCGCCGATACTGAGTTGCAGACCGGCGCCATCGTTCTCATAGATGTTCAGACCGGCAACCCGGGAATAGATTTGGCGTGCATTGTTGGTGGAGAGGTTGGCCACCAATTGCTCGGGCAAGATCACTTCCGATTTTTTTCCCTCATAGATGCCCATGTTCTCCACGGCGTGCATCCGCACAAGCCCCAGGTCCCCGTTTTGATCCGTCACTACCACCTCCTCCAGGGTGACGTCGTAGGGCTCCAGGTAAACAACGACCGACTGATTGTCGCCTTTCAGGATGGTCTCTAATTTTCTATAGCGGAAATCACTTTGTGTAAGATGAAGCGTATAGGTTCCGTCGGCTAGGTCGTGTATCGTAAAATGACCTTGAGGGTCGGTGGTCACAATTTGTTTTCCATCGTTCAAGTGAACCGTGCAGTTCGCAATGGCGGAACTATCGGACCCGGAAAGCACGGTGCCGCGCAGCGTATGTTGTCCAAACGCCAGCGCGAAAAAAAAGCAAAACAAGAAAGTACTAAAAACCTTTAATGTCATCGTTGAAGGGCAAAACCCACGATTTATGATGGAATGATTCAGTTTGTTTTGAAAGGTCAGTGGCCGGGTCAATCATCGGTTTTCCCAGCCGGCCGTTCAGGGCGACATAGGAATCTACATAGACCCGGGGCGATTGAAAACCTTGTTCCGCGAAATGCGCTTCAAGCAGATGCGCATAGTGCAGGATCATGTCGGGTTGGGTGGCCATCATTTTTTCCTGCAGGGGAGTGAGAAATGTTTTGTTATTCACTACTACACTGTTTCCAGTTTCGTCTTTCACCGTGAATTCGGCAAAACCAGCCTTCTCCATGAGCATCACGCGCCATGAAAAACGGTAGCCTTCTTCCGTCCAAAAAACTTCACCAGGGTAAAACAGGTAACGCAGGGGTAGTGCTACCTGGATCAGCAAGAAAACGCCCAGTGCCACCGTGGTAAGTTTGGATGCGAGGGGTGAAAATCGATGCACCGGGAGCGTTTCAGGGGCGGTCGATCCGAATAGTTTTCCAAAGTGCTCAAGGAGCTTCTCGTGAAATTCTGCCGAAAAAAAGATCAGTGCTGTCACGATCATAATGTAAGGGAACATGCCGATGGGAAACAACGCCGCCGTGAGCACGTGAAAAACGATGACGCCAACATACGCATAGGGGCGCGTGGCTTTTTTCAGCAACAGGAAAGGAATAGAGAGATCATAAAGACATCCTGCCCAACTGAAAAAGAAAGCCACCCAGGTGTAGTTCAGCATCGGACCGATCAGCGGCATATCATTGTGTGCCGGCAACCAGATGCGCAGGGGCTGGGCATGCAGCAGCCAGTCGCTGTTCACTTTGGCCAGGCCTGCATACACATACACGATGCAAACAAAAGCCTTGAGCACGTCGATGCACACTTGTGGAATGTGGGTGGCACGAAGCGCTTTGTTTCGCCGGGCATCCACCGAAAAATAAACATGCGCCGGCAGAAAGATCAGGAGCAGGCACACCATGCTCACAAAATAATAATGATTGAGGTAAGTGCTCTTGTCCATAAGCTCAATGTAAGTGAAGCTCACAAACAAACTGATGATCGCCGCCCGGTAGAACCATCCCAAGGCAACAAACACGGCCGACAAAGCACAAACGGCAAACAACAAATACGTATACACCCCCAATGGCTTCACAAACTCGAAGCCATAAAAGGGAAAGAAATACTGCGGATCGATATAGAGCGTTTTGATCCACCCCTTGGCCCAGAACCGGACGATGCTCAACAACAACATCACACCAAAGGCAACCCGGAACACCGCCAGGGGTGCGGCGGAGGCGGATTTGCTGAGGTAGCGTTCAATCGTCTGCATGGCTCCGGGATTAGTCGCCGTCGTTGTCGGTATAGGTAATGGTCACGCTCATGGCCGAGGTCATGTCTACCTTCAGCATGCGCACAGCCTTTTGCAATTCGGCATACGCATCGAGCATGGCCTGGTTATTTGTCAGCACTTGCTCATAGAAGTCCACCGACAGCGTTTTGATCTTTGCGTCGGCCACCGAAAACTGTGTATTGATGATGGCCGATAGGGCGGTACCCGTGCTGCCATCTTTTGCGTCCAGCGCATCGAGATAGGATTTAAAGGAAGGGCCGTCCTGTGCGGTCAGAACATTCACACCGTTAAAGAAGTTGATCGCCGCCTGGTGCGCGGTCTCAGCCAGCGTGCGCGAAATATCCCGCTTGTAATAAGCCTCGACTTTTTCAGGATGCTTCGTGCCACCGCTCGACGTGAGGGCGCCCGAGGGAATGCCAAACTTGCCCGAACGGATGAAACGTTCGTAGTAAAGCGCGTACGCATTCACCATCAACCCGGTAGAAGAGCTGATGTCCAGCCCTGTTTTGCTGACAAACGTTTCGCGATAGTCGCCTTTCCATTCGCCCAATACGCTGGCGAGCAGATCATTCATGCGATCGGTGATACGCTTGATATAGGCCAGGCGTTGGCTTGCGCTGGCGTCGGTCGTGTAATACACCACGATGTCCTCGTCCGCTTGAGCCAGCCCGTTGATCAGGTAGTCCAGCGCCGGAAATCCCTGGCGCGGATAGGCTGCGGGCACGGCCATGTTGGCCGAGGGGTTGGCGATGTATTCGGCAATGCCCGCCTCGTCGGCAGGGTAGATGTTGAAGAAATTCCGGATGGTGTATTTGTCACCGGGACCGACTTCAAACATCTCCACCTTTTGCCATTCGGTGTAGGCATTGACCCAGGCCGTCCGGAAGTCCGATAGGGTGGTGGTGGTCGGGTTTGCACGGAATGCATCCGACGCAACCGTCATGGCATCGAGCTTTACTTTGAAGTTGGAATAGGAGGGAATGATGATGTTGTCTGCCCAGTGCACCAACATCGGCTTGCGATCCAGCGGGTCGGCTACGGGGTCTGTTCCGCTGTCGCTGCTGCCACACGCCCAGGCGATCCCCATCAGGCCGATAAAACCGGCGAGTCTGATAGTCTTTCGATTCAAAAATGACATAGTCTTATAAATGATAAAAGGTGGGTCGATGCTATTACATCGACCCACCATAAATGAATTTGAATTTTTGATCAGAGACCGAACTTCGCTTTGATGGCCTCCGATGCCGTGTTGATCTTGGTAGCATCCAGGTCCCAGAAGCCGTTGGCCGAACCCACCAATCCGCTGAGCAGATTGTCGGAGAACGCTGCATCGGCTCCGTGGAGGGTCGCAAAACGCAACGAGTACACAAATCCGAGACCTTCACCCATAGCGTGCGCGCGGGTCGGATCGTCGGCTCCATTTTTCCATTTGTCCAGGTAACCCAAAGCTGCTCTGGCAATGGCATTCTCCATTTCGGTGCGAATAAATGTCGCTTGCGTCTGCAACTCCGTGCGATCGTTGTTCACAATAGCTGCGCGGCCTTTCAGGAATGCCGGATAAATCTTGGCGTAGTTGTCCTTGTTATATTCCCAGATGTAGGAGCCCAACGCAAACTCTACCGTTGCGCGTGTAGCGTCGGTTGAACCTTTCAGATAAACGTCATTCAAACTCAGGAAGCCATAGGCTTCATCCCAGTTGTGCTCCAGTTGCGAATAGTTCTTTTCGGAAACAACGCTGTAGTTGTCTGCTTCCAAGCCGGTGTTCAGCAATACATTGGAGATGTAATCCAATTGCAACGCACCGATCAGGGATTTCTGAATGATCTGTGCCGTTTCAATTCCTTTAGCGTCCACCAGATAGTTGCCCAACTTACCGGCCACGCCACTGGAAGCGGTTTGATTGACCGACAGGCTGGCAGTAGCAATAGCATTAAAGTCACCCTCGATCTTCGTGCGGACGGCTTCTGCATTCGTCGCCGACAGCGACGAAGCGGTGATGTTGCGCAGTTGCAGACCGGAAGTATTCAGCGTTGCACCAGTCACCGAAACGGACGACGTGCTGATATCATAAAAAGGATTGCCGGAATTGGCATATAAGTTTTTCAACACGCTGGCGTCGATAGCTGTTTTCGCGGTTATGGAAGAGCTCGAGTGATAGTTGAGCGCCTGGAACATTTTAAGACGGTAGTTGCCTTCGGTAAAGTCCACGGTGGAGGCACCGCTTTGGTCCGTGAATTGGTTGGCATACCCTACCGTTGCATCCAAGGTGGAGTAGTCAACATCGGCCCGCAAATCCGGTTTAACATCGTCGTCGCTACACGCCGCCAGCGTAGCAACTGCGGTCAAAATTAGGGTGTGCTTTCTTAAAGATTTAAGCATGATGATATAGTTTGGAATCTGGTTAATTAGACTAATTCTAAATACGATACAATATTAGCCCACAACACAAGAAATCCTTGTACATACAAGTGAAAAACCCTCAAATTACCCTCCTGACGCGATTTGATATACCCTTAAGAGGGTAGTCTATACCCGTTTGAGGGTATGGTTTTTACGTTTAAAGAAGGATAGAAATTAACTTTTTAGCGTGTTCAGCGGCCTATGGACATGGCTGGAGGCTCTCCAATTTGGGTGTAATCAATTCTTTGTATCCGATAACGACCAACGGTATGGCTAACAAAATATCCACGGCATGGGCTATGCTCTCAATTCTTGATATCCGGCTCAACGGAAAAGCGATCGCCCCAAGACATAATAGGATCCCCAACCATGCCTCCACCTTTTTACGGCGGATCAAAACGATCCCCAGCACCAATAGACTGAGGGGGAACAAAGGCCCGGGCCAGAACAACAAAAGGTTAGCACTAAGCGAATAGTGCGACAGCGTTTCCAAATAGGTCTTATGGGGAATCTGAAAGGCCTCACCATAGACGCCGACAAAACCGAAGTTCGCGCCGGAAAGACAACCATAGATAGCGACGATCAATCCCACCGTGGCATATCGAGGCATTTCTATTTTTAACTTATCAAAAAGCACGATGAAGGCGATGATCCAGGGCACCTGCGATAAATTGATCAGCGTTCCCCCCGTCACACCATATTGACCCTCTTTCCAAAAAAAAGTGGAAGCGGCAAACAACAGTGGAGCAGCGATCAGGGAAAGACCGCCAGCAGTTTTTGAAATGGGAAGAGTAGACTCCATAGGCCTTGGCTTTTGATTTGACGCGGTATGGAGAAAAAACGTTACGAAAGACGTTGACAAGTTTTTGACGCTCGCCGGCGACACATCACTTGGATGGATTAGGTTGGTCCAAAGAGTTCAAGGTGCCTTGAATGCTACTTTTCCGTCTATCTCCACGGTTACGTTGGTGAGCGGGAAACTGACCTGCGGCGTGTCGATCGCATTTTTTCCACCCGGGAATTGATTGCTTCCCAGCGTGAGGGTCACCATTCCCGCAGCGGCTTTCGGCCAGTAGAGACCACCGCCGGTATCCATCCGTTTTAGCAGGGGGTTGAACCCAAACGAAATGCTGCCGATCACGTCTTGAGGTCCCTGTGGCGATGCGAACTTATTCTTCAGACACTCGCCACCGTCTTTGGCCGTGAGGGTCTGTAATTTTCCAGCAACAAAAGTAAGTGTGGCCTGATTCACGGCTTCATAATCGCATTCCGTTTGCGAAACGATGACTTTGCCGTTGGCGGAATTTTCAACAATGCTCACTTCGAGCATGGCGGCGGGAAGCTTGTCGATCTTCTTGTATAGGGCGCGCCCGGCCGCCTCTTCGGTGGTAACTTGTCCGTCATAGGAAAGCACGGGTCTTCCGGTGGCGGAGAAAGTGAGGTTGGTTCCGAGGGGAGAGGTGATGCGTATTTGTTTGGCTTTAGCCAGCAAACTTTTCAGCCGGTTCACGCGGGTTGCCAAGGCGCTGTCATAATGCGCGTCGACGGCATACCAGCTCATTTCTTCATAGGTGTTGTAATTCAACGATAACCCCTCCGCAAAAGCGCGGGTGGGTGTGTTGATGTACAGGATGCGGGCATGGGTCTTTGTCAGGGCGTCGCGCACGGCCTGTTGGTTCACCGATGCACTTTGGGTGTTCCCCAAATCCTTAAAAAGCCACGTCGGGTCCTTGTCAAAAGGTGTCAGAATGATGCAGACATCGGTCGTGTTTAACCAATTCACAAACTTATCGGCCGGCGAAAGCTCGCTCGCCAGGAACGTATTCATGCTTTCGGCCCCTTGAAATTTATCAGGATTTAGTTTGGGATAAGCGGTGGCCCCTCGCGCGGCACAGGCCTTGGACAATGCCTCCATGAGTGACACGCCGTTTTGATCGCTATAAATGTAAACGGTTTCGCCCGCCTTGACCATCACGTTCCGTTCCACGATTTTACGCGCTAGCGAGTCATAGTTGACCTGCTGGGCAAAGAGTGTTGTCGTCGATAAAAAGATAAGGAGAGAGAGGGCCGTTTTCATTTCGTTCGTAAATGCTGCGATACTAACGATGCAGGGGGCCTGGATGTTGGCGATTCCGGTCGTTATTTTAGCAACGGCGTATGGCGGTATCGTGACGGAAAGAGAGGCTGAAAATAAAAAAGTCCCTACCGTTTGCGGCAGGGACTTTTTTCAAAAGTTAAAGGTACTTCAATATTCTACTTCTTTTTCTTTGCCACTTTTTTCGCGGCTTTCTTTGCCACTACTTTTTTAGCAACCTTCTTGACGGCCTTTTTCGGCGCCGCTTTTTTAGCGACTACCTTCTTCGCGGCTTTCTTCGGAGCCACTTTTTTAGCGACCACCTTTTTCGCGGCTTTCTTCGCCACTACTTTTTTGGCCACTTTTTTAGGCGCTGCTTTTTTGGCGGCTTTCGGAGCGGCTTTCTTGGCTGCCTTTTTGGGAGCTGCTTTTTTAGCCGCCGGCTTGGCCGCAGTTTTCGCAGCTACTTTTTTAGGGGCAGCTTTGGTGGCACCTTTGCCCATCATGTTGAGGGCGGAGCCGGCTTTGAACCATTCGATCTGTCCTTTATTGTAGGTATGGTTTACCGTGATGGATTCTTCTGTGCCATTGCTGTGGTGCAGCACTACCGTCAGGGGTGTCTCCGGAGCGAAGGTGGTGAGACCGGTGATGTCGATCACATCGTCTTCCTGGATCTTGTTGTAGTCTTCCTTGTTGGCAAAGGTGAGGGCCAGCATACCCTGTTTCTTCAGGTTGGTCTCGTGGATGCGGGCGAAAGATTTCACCAGGATCGCGCGAACCCCGAGGTGACGGGGTTCCATCGCCGCGTGTTCACGGCTGGAGCCTTCACCGTAGTTTTCATCGCCAACCACGATCGAGCCGATGCCTTGGGCTTTGTATGCACGTTGTACGCGGGGTACTTCGTCAAACTGGCCGGTCAGGTTATTTTTCACGCTGTTGATCTTCTCGTTAAAGAAGTTGGTGGCGCCAATGAGCAGGTTGTTGGAGATGTTGTCGAGGTGACCGCGGTATTTCAGCCACTTGCCGGCCATCGAAATGTGGTCGGTCGTACATTTTCCTTTTGCCTTGATGAGGAGGCGCAGGCCGCGGAGGTCGGTGCCTTCCCAAGCTTTGAAAGGTGCCAGCAACTGGAGACGGTCCGATGTAGGGCTTACTTTCACCTGCACTCTGCTGCCGTCTTTGGCCGGAGCAATGTAGCCTGGATCTTCAGCATCGAAACCACGCTTCGGCAATTCGTCGCCGGTAGGAGCATCGAGCTTCACCTTCTGGCCGCTTTCGTTCGTGAGGAAATCGGTCTCGGGATTAAAGGTCAGGTCGCCGGCAATGGCAATGGCCGTTACCAGTTCGGGTGAGCCCACAAAGGCGTAGGTATTGGGGTTGCCGTCGTTGCGCGACTGGAAGTTCCGGTTGAAGGAGTGAACGATAGTGTTCTTCTCTTTCTTGTCGGCACCCACGCGGTTCCACATACCGATACAAGGTCCGCAGGCATTGGCAAAAACTTTTGCCCCGATCTTTTCGAAGGTGTCGATAAATCCATCGCGGTCGATGGTGTAGCGCACCACTTCCGAACCGGGTGTGATGGTAAATTCCGCTTTGGTCTTCAAACCTTTGTCCGCTACCTGGCGGGCCAGGCTGGCGGCGCGGGAGATATCTTCATAAGAGGAGTTGGTGCAGGAGCCGATCAAGCCGACTTCTACACGGGTGGGCCATCCGTTCTTGGAGGCTTCCTCTTTCATCTTCGAGATGGGCGTGGCCAGGTCGGGGGTGAAGGGGCCGTTCAAATGGGGCTCCAGTTCCGAGAGGTTGATCTCTACAACCTGGTCAAAATATTTCTCAGGGTTGGCGTAAACTTCCGGATCGCCCGTGAGGTGTTCTTTTATTTTGTTGGCAAGCTTGGCTACTTCGGAGCGGCCGGTGGCATTGAGGTAGCGCTCCATGGAAGCGTCGTATCCGAACGTAGAGGTTGTAGCACCGATCTCGGCACCCATGTTACAAATGGTTCCTTTGCCGGTACAGCTCATGGACGTTGCTCCTTCACCGAAGTATTCCACGATGGCACCAGTTCCACCTTTCACGGTGAGGATACCGGCCACTTTCAGGATCACATCTTTCGCGGCGGTCCAGCCGCTGAGTTTACCGGTTAGCTTCACACCGATCAGCTTGGGAAACTTAAGTTCCCAGGCCATGCCGGCCATCACGTCTACGGCGTCGGCACCGCCCACCCCGATAGCGACCATACCCAGGCCGCCGGCGTTCACGGTGTGCGAGTCTGTTCCGATCATCATGCCTCCAGGGAAGGCATAGTTTTCCAACACCACCTGGTGGATGATGCCGGCACCCGGTCTCCAGAAACCGATGCCGTATTTATTAGACACGGAAGACAAGAAGTCAAATACTTCCTTGCTTTCGGTGTTGGCTACAGTAAGGTCTTCGGCTGCGCCGGTCTTGGCCACGATAAGGTGGTCGCAATGCACGGTGGAAGGTACAGCCACTTTGGGCTTTCCTGCCGACATGAATTGTAACAAGGCCATCTGCGCAGTAGCATCCTGCATGGCCACACGGTCGGGAGCGAAGTCTACATACGATTTACCCCGTCCAAAATTTTCCAGTTTTTGGTCAGCATGCAGGTGGGAGTAGAGGATTTTTTCAGAGAGGGTTAAGGGGCGGTTAACAACTTTTCGAGCCTTGGCGATGCTGGCGGGCATTTTCGCATACAAGGCTTTGATCATGTCTAAATCGAATGCCATAGTTTTATAATTTTAGCGCTGCTAAAGTAATAATTTTTTCATCGGAATGATGACCACGCGGCGTACCACTTATATGAGTGGTTTCTTCGAGCGTTCTAATCTTATCCAACAGCGTATTGAGCACCAGGGTTTCGGGTTCGGTGAGATTTCCCAAAAGCTGCCCCAGGGTGTCGACCTGCGGGTCCATGATGCTCAGTAATTCCAGGCCTTTTTCGGTGATACTCACGTCGACGGATCGCTTGTCCTTCAGCCCACTCTGGCGTTGGACTAACCCTTTGATACGCAGGCGCTCCACAATGCGGGAGACATCCGACATCTTGTCGAACATAGAGCGTTTGATGACGTTGACGGAGATCTGATGGGGGTGGTGTTTCTTGAGGATTCGCAACACGTTGTATTGTTGCCGGGTGACCTCATTTTTTTTGAAGAGACTGTTCATCCTGTCGACGAGGTAATAGTAGGTATACAGGATGTTAATAAGCGCACGCTGATGTTCGCTGCGAACGTCAGCAAGCATGATATCCTTCTCAAGGGACATAGTAAAATGACTACTTAGGTTTAGGTACCACCAAAGTAGTCATTTTTATACCTATTTGCTGTTGATGTAGTTTAAAAATTCGCGTTTGATGTTCTCATCCTTGAATTTTCCGGAGAAATAAGCCGTTCCCGTCTTGCTGTTGGTGTCGCCCACGCCCCGCGAGGCCACACACATGTGATTGGCATCGATGACCACGCCAACGTTTTCAGTGTGCAAAACGCGCTCTATCTCCTTGCCAATCTGCACCGTAAGGCGCTCCTGCACCTGCGGCCGCTTGGCAAAATACTGCACGATACGGTTGATCTTGGATAGCCCGATCACCTTCCCGTTGCTGAAATAGGCTACGTGCGCTTTGCCATAGATGGGCACAAAATGGTGCTCACAGTGGGAGTAGAAGGTGATGTCCTTCTCCACCAGCATTTGGTCGTAGTTGTATTTGTTCTCGAACAGACGAGCGTTCGGACGGTTCTTGGGATTGAGGCCACTGAAAACTTCCTTCACATACATCTTGGCCACGCGCCGGGGTGTACCCTTCAAACTGTCGTCGGTCAGGTCCAAACCCAGGATGTTCATGATCTCGGTAAAGTGCTTTTCGATACGCTCGATTTTCACGTCATCCTCCAGCTCGAAAGCATCGGCACGCAACGGCGTCTCGATGGAAGAGTAGGGATGTTCGTCTTCGAAGTCGTCATCCTCCGGTTTAAGCGGCCGGATATTCAACGAAATTCCTTTCTGTCTCATACAAAGTAATTTTCAGTTCCAAATTCGAATCAATTTTTTGACGCAATATCCTCCAGATCATCACAGCGATGTTCTCGGCGGTGGGGTTAATATCCTTGAAATATTCAGTATCCAGGTTCAGGTTCTTGTGATCGAATTTCTTCAACACGTTGTCTTTAATCAGATCGCTCAGCACCTTCAAATCATAAACATAACCCGTCTCGGGGTTAGGCTCGCCGGTGAGGCTGACAACAAGTTCGTAGTTGTGGCCGTGATAGTTGGGATTGTTACACTTCCCGAAGACCTCTTGATTCTTCTCGGCCGTCCAGGCAGGATTGTGCAGGCGATGTGCCGCGTTAAAATGTTCTCTTCGGGAAACTTTAACCTTCATGTGGTAAAGTTAAACAGGATTCCTTGCAAAAGGTTCAGTTTCCAGCCGCTTAAAACCGCATTCCGGATAAAAATGGCCCTGGTTTAGAAGTTTGTGATGGTGGACTCGTGCGATTTCAGAAGCGCCAGGTTCACCCCGAAGCTGAACTCGTGCGTGGTAAATCGCGTGCCGACAGACGAATTGGTGGGCACTTCAAAAGCATACCCCACCCGGTATAGATCGCCCAACCTAATCTGAGCCAGGAAGCCATACGTGTTGAAGTTGCGGGTGAACAGGGCGGCCGTATAGCGCTCGTCCAGATTGATGGCCGCGTTGTAGTCGGTAGAGAAAGGTGCTCCCTTCACCCCCTTAAAAAGAACGGAAGGCTTGAACCGGACTCGCTCCGTAAGGTGAAACACATAGGCGCCCATGAAGTAGTAATGCTGGCTGTAGAGCCGTGAAGTAACGTCACCTGAAGCGTCATCCGCTTTCAACAAGCGGGGAGCCGACAGCCCCAGAAAAAAGCGCTCGCTGCTAAAAATAAGACCTGCCCCGACACTCGGGCGGGTGATGCTTTGGTTGCCGGCAAAGGCCGGGTCGGTGGGATCATAGGGGTTCAATTCCGAGTTCATGATCTTGTAATTGATGAACCCACCCTGCAAACCGAACGACAAGGTTCTGCCTTGCCCCGAGATCCGGTACGCATATGTGGCCAGGGCTTCGGTGTTATTTGTGTTCCCCGACTTGTCTCTCACGAACACCATACCCACCCCCATTTTGTTGTCGGCCAGCGCTGTATGCGCGGTCAAACTTCCCGTAGAGGGTGCTCCATCAAACCCGCCCCATTGACGGCGATAGGTGACAGCCGCATTGAAGCTGCGGTTCAAACCCGAATAGGCTGGGTTGATCACCAGCGGGTTGTTCAGGTATTGCGCGTACAAAGGATCTTCTTGTGCCTGGGCCGGAAGCAATGCCACGAAGAGCAGAAGGCCGGGTAGAAAGTGTTTCATAGTCGGGGTTGACTTATTGCATTAAAGCGAGATAGCCGGTCAGGGCCGAACGTCCGTCTGCAAATTCAATCTTATAGAAATAGGTGCCGGAAGGGAGACTCTTGCCGTCGCTGCTAAAACCTTCGAAGCGCTTGCCGGGAGTCTCGTCGTTGTAGTTTTGGGTGCCAAACACCAGGTCGCCCCAGCGGTTGAATATGCTCACTTTGTTGTCGGTCGGCAGGTTCACGATCCGCATGTAGTGATTGTCACCAGTACTGTTGGGAGCCACAGCGTTATGCACGATAACGTCGCCGGTTTTTGTGACCTTCGGTGCCTCTACTTTCACGTCCACCGTCCACGATAAGATCCTCTCGGTGCAGGCCGATAAAACGTCGCAGGCCTTCACTTTCACCTGGTCGGTGCCGCTAAAGGTGATGCCGTTATAGTCAACGTCCAGCGTGTGGTCTGGAGTGATCACGGCGTGGGCTTTGCTCAGTGGCTGATCAATGATCGCGAACGAGGTCGGGTCCAGGTTGTTATCGGGGTCGGTAGTGAGTGCCAGCAGGTCGAGGGTGATCCTGGCGGTCTCCAACGTTGGGTTGGGTTGAGCAATGACCGGAGGCTTGTTACAGGAAGCCTCCACGGTCAGGAAATAATTGCCGGCGGCGAGCCCGGTAAGGGAAGCACTGGTAGAAGTGAAGTTATGGGGGCCTGTCCATGTGATTGTGTAAGGTACTTTCGGATCGTCAACGGAAACGCTAAGCGCACCATCAAACTTGACGCATTGCGTATTATCCTGCGCCAGATCAAGGTTTACTTTGATGTGGGGGATTGATTCATCGGCAATGGTAAGGGCGTTCGCATCTTTGGCGGGTACAACAGTCTGACATTTGGTTTGGCTATCGGTGATGGTAAAACTATAAACCCCACTGCTCAGGCCGGTGGGGTTTTGTTGTGTGGAAACGGTCTGGCCATTTTTCAACCAGGTCACGTCATACGGCCCGGAGGAACCGGCGACTTCCAGGGTTGCCGCCCCATCGAAGGGACTGCTGCATTGGGTGTTAGGCTTTATGTCCTTTAGGGAAAATTGAGGGCCTACGGTCTGTTCCGCTACGGTGTAATACTGATAGCCTGAACAGCCCGAGACTTTGTCGCTCACAAAGACGCTGTAGTCGGCCCCTTTTATGGCGGTCAGATCCTCCTTGTCTGAGACAACGCCAAAGCTTGCGAGGTCATACCAATAGAATTGATATTGTCCCGATCCGCCCGCAACGCGCACGTCCACCCCGCCGTTTGGGGTTGCGCAAGAGGTATTGGCAGTAAGGGAATTTTGACTGATGGTGAGTGGGTTATTGGCCCGCACGTAGACGGAAGCAGACACTGAGCATCCCAGCTTAGCGTCGGTGGCTAACAGGAAATACGATCCGGCTTTCAGACCGGTCAGGTTTTTGGTGGTGACCTCGGTGCCATCGGCCATTTTCCAGCGATAGGTATAGGTCCCCGAGCCTCCGGTAACCGTCGGCGTGATCGTACCGTTAGCTACGGCACAATTGGTCAGGTCCGTGTGCGGGGCATTGAGGATCAGGTTGGAGTTGATGGTGAACCCATACATGTACTTACCGCAGTAGGGGCTCTGAATGTCTGTGACTTCCAGGAAGTAGCCACCGGACAATGCGCCGGTCAGATCTTTCGACGACGACACGACCTCGTTTGCCTGGTTCTTCCATTGGTACGTGAAATCACCCGAACCGCCGGTGGTGGAGATGGAAATTGCACCATCTTTTTTGTCACAAGCGGATGAATTTGTGATTAATTGCGTTACGAAGAGGGAGCAGTTACAATTCGAGGCGTTCTTCACCGAATACGCCTGTTCGAATTTTTTGGTCTGGGCACGCACTACCTGACTATAAAAGGCAAGCAGGGTGAGCAAGACCGCCAAAAGTAAGCGATATTTAGGGCTCAAGGGATAGGTTTGATTTGGTTTAAGGTAACCGAAGATATGATTTAAAGTAACTCTTCGGTATTACCAAACGGGCAATTTGATTATTAGGCAGTTAGAATGTTTTAATTAAACGACAAGTTGATGAATTTTGAAGGTATACAGTCGAAGCTAATGGAGTATAAAGAGGCAGGGAAGACCCTTTTTACGACCTCTTCCTTCCAATCGCACAGCCTGGTGCTGCTCCATATTCTGAGCCGGATAGACCGGTCAATCCCCGTCTATTTTATAAACACGGGCTACCATTTTCCGGAGACCGTAAGCTTCCGCGACCAGATCACCGAGCAGTTCGGACTCAACACGATCGACCTCAAATCGGACGTTCCCAAGTTCATGCAACGCGACCCCGAAGGCCGCCTGCTCTTCACTTCCGACCCCGACCATTGCTGCCACCTCAACAAGACCCAACCCATGGATGCCATCCTGTTGGCCAAAGACATTTGGATCAATGGTGTGCGTGCCGACCAAAGCGCCGTGCGCGCTGCCATGAAAGTGGAGCAGCCCGCCAAGCACGGTTGCCTGAGGTTCCATCCCATGTTGGACTGGAACCCAAAAATGATCTGGCAATACCAGAAAGAACACAAGCTGCCGAAGCATCCGCTGGAAGAAAAGGGATTTGTCAGTATAGGTTGTGAGCCTTGTACGCGTAAATTAGACCCCGAAATGCAGGAACGCGAAGCCCGTTGGTTCGGAATGAACAAGGTGGAATGCGGCCTGAACACAGATCTAGTCACTACTACAAAATAAGCGCGTAAAGAAAGAATGAAGGTTCTCGTCACGGGCGGTGCCGGCTACATGGGCACCGAGCTAATCAATTTACTGGTTGCAAATGATTCGGTTGAACAGGTGATCATCTACGATAACCTGAGCCGGCTAAACTATAATTTATTCCTGGGCCTCAAGCTGCAAAAGCACGCCAAGCTCACCTTCGTAAAAGGCGAGTTGCTGGACTCCCGGATGTTGCGCAAAGTGCTGAAAGGGGTGGATGTGGTCTATCACCTGGCCGCCAAAGTAACCACGCCCTTTGCCCATGCCGACTCGCACGCCTACGAGCAGGTGAACCATTGGGGCACGGCCGAACTGGTCTATGCCGTGGAGGAAAGCAACGTCAGCAAGTTTATCTATGCCAGCAGCTCCGGCGTTTACGGCTCATCCGAAACCGCCGTGGACGAGCAGTCGGCCACCGATCCCAAAAGTTTCTATGCCATCTCCAAGCTCCGGGGCGAAGAGCATGTGCGCCGCCTCATGGACAAAATGGATACCTGGATCCTGCGCTGCGGCAATGTTTATGGTTATAGCAAAAGCATGCGGTTTGATTCCGTCATCAACAAGTTTGTGTGGGAGGCCAACTTCAACAAGCTGGTCACCATCCAGGGCGACGGCAAGCAGTCGCGCTCGTTCATCCACATCGACCTGATCTCGAAAGCGCTGAACAACCTGCTCACGGCCGAGCTGCCGCGCGGCACCTACAACCTGGTGGAACGCACCATCAAAATATTCGACATCGTGGACGAGCTGAAGCAGCTGATTCCGGAGTTGGAGTTTATCTTTATCAACCAGCACCTCAAGCTGTCGGAGTTGAAAGTCAAGGAGAATGCCCTGGTAAACAAAACCCTGGGCATCAGCAACCCGAAGCTTCTGAAAGAGGAGCTACAGGAATTTTTAGCGCGGTTTAGCTTCTGATCTCTTACCTTTAAAATTTAGGCAAAGGCCATAGCATGGAGAACATCGCTACCATTATCATATTGCTTGCTATTGTGACGGCCCTGGCCGAGGTAACGGAGCGGATAAAAATTCCGTATCCCATCCTGCTGGTGCTCACCGGTATTACCATCAGCATGGTCCCCGGCTTGCCGGCGATCACCCTAAACCCGGACATCGTGTTCCTGGTGTTCCTGCCGCCCATTCTTTATGCTGCTGCCTGGACCATGCCCTGGAAAGAATTCAAAGCGGCCAAACGGCCGATCACCTTGCTGGCTATCGGTTGTGTGATCTTCACTACTTGTGCCGTAGCCTGGGTAGCGCACCTGTTCATCCCCATCATGAGCTGGCCGGAATGCTTCCTGCTCGGCGCCATCATTTCGCCTCCCGACGCCGTGGCTGCGGCCGCTGCCACCAAGGGGCTAAGCATTCCCAAACAGGTCACGGTCATCCTGGAAGGCGAAAGCCTGGTCAACGATGCCACGGGTTTGATTGCCTATAAATATGCGATTGCGGCATTGGTCACCGGTGCCTTTAGCGTATGGCACGCCGGTCTTCAGTTCCTCGTGGTGGCCGGTGTCGGCATCGCGCTGGGATTACTGATTGGGCTTATCTTTAAGTGGATCCACAAACTCACCCCCGATAATCCTACAAACGATACTACGCTTACCTTTCTGGCACCCTTCGTCGCTTATCTGACCGCAGAAAGCATTCACGTTTCCGGCGTGCTTGCCGTGGTAGTGTGCGGCTTATACCTGGGGCGCCAATCGTCGAAGGTGTTTTCACAGCAGGGCAGGTTGCAAGCCTATGGCGTTTGGAACACGGTGATCTTCATCCTGAACGGCCTTATTTTTATTCTGATCGGCATGCAACTCCGCAAGGTGCTGGAAGATATCGGTACGCACTCCTTTAGCACGTTGCTTTGGTATGGTGTCATTGTGAGCGTGGCCGTCATTGTGGGCCGCATCATTTGGGTGTATCCCGGAACCTATCTTCCCCGCATCAGCAAACGGGTACGCACCATCGAGCGCCGGCCACCCCTGCGCCTGGTAACGGTCATCGCATGGTCGGGCATGCGCGGGGTCGTGTCGCTTGCGGCCGCCTTGGCGTTGCCCCTGACCCTCGGCGAGGGCGTGCCCTTCAAAAACCGAAACCTGATCATCTTCCTCACATTTTGCGTGATCTTATCCACGTTGGTTTTGCAGGGATTAACCTTGCGCCCACTCATTCAGTGGCTGGGCATCACGGCCGGCGACGAGGAGCACAAGCAGGAGCAAAAGGCGCGGCTCCAAATTGCCTCTGCGGTGATCGAGCACATCGAGGAAAATTATGCCCTGACGTTGAGCGACGAAGTATTGAATCAGATCAAGACAAAATACGAGATCCGGATTCAGCGCATCCGGAAAGACGAGTCTAGTCAAAAAATGGCTGAGCTGGAGATCAATGAGTTTCATCGCATCCAGAAAGAGTTGCTGGAACGCGAACGCCAACTCACGCTTCGCATGCGCGACGAAGGCCAGATCAGCGACGAGGCCCTGCGCAAAATCGAATACGAACTCGACCTCGAAGAAACCCGCCTCATCCTGGAGCGCGGCATAGCCTAGAGCGCAACCCATAAAAAAAGCCACCCGCGAAGGTGGCTTTGTTCTTTACTTATTACTTGTTCTTCTTAACAAAACTCGTCAAAAACCTCAACCAGGTGCTGGCCGATCATTTGGGCGTTGCGGCCTTCAATGTGGTGGCGTTCTACGAAGTGTACCAACTCGCCGTCCTTGAACAAGGCAATGGCGGGAGAGGAAGGAGGGTAAGGGAGGGTATATTCCCGGGCCTTTGCCACAGCGTCCTTGTCTACCCCGGCAAAAACCGTGGTCAGGTTGTCGGGCTTCTTGTCGGTGTGCTGCAAGGCCCATTTCACGCCCGGACGGGCTGCACCCGCTGCGCATCCGCAAACGGAATTAATCACCAAAAGGGTCGTTCCCTTTTGATTTTTAAGATTGCTATCCACCTCTTCGGCGGTTTTAAATTCAGTAAAGCCCGCGCTGGTCAAATCGGTACGCATCGGGGCCACTAATTGTTCGGGATACATAAGTTTACAAAGTTAATCGTATTGTTATAACAAATTATAAAAATCCAAGTTCCAGTTTGGCCGCTTCCGACATCATGTCCTGCGAATACGGCGGGTCGAAGGTAATTTCTACTTTCACATCGTTTACACCTTCGATGGCTTTTAATTTTTGCTCCACTTCACTGGGAATCTGTTCCGCCGAAGGGCAGGAGGGTGAAGTAAGGGTCATCTGCACGTAAACATTGTTCACCGGGTAGATATTCATCTCGTAAATGAGCCCCAGTTCGTAAATATCCACGGGAATTTCCGGATCGTAGACCGTTTTTATAGCAGCCAATACCTTTTCCTGCAGATCGGGGATGGCCGTCGTGGACACTATTTTTTCTGTTTGTTGGGGTATTTCAGTTTGCTCGCTCATGACTTCAGTTCCAGTTTGGTTTTAAAGGCGAGGGCATATAATTTCATTTGCTTGATCATGGCCGCAAAGCCATTGGACCGTTGCGTGCCGATGAACCGTTCCATACCGATCTTTTGCATAAAATGCAGATTGGCGTTCAATATGGCTTCGGGAGATTGCCCGTTAAAGATGCGGATGAGGAGGCTGACCAGGCCCTTGGTGATGGCTGTGTTGCTATCGGCCGAGAAGTAGATCTTGTCGTCGTCCAGGTTGGCCGTGAGCCACACTTTGGACTGACAGCCTTTGACAACGTTTTCTTCGGTTTTCAGGGCATCGTCCATGACCGGAAGCTTTTGGCCGAGTTCCATAATATAGAACACCGTCATTTCCATATCGCTATCGAGCAGTGAAAACTCGCTGATGATCTCTTCCTGTATCTCGTTGATGTCCATGTATTGCGGAAACAGCCTCGCGGCTGTCTATTTCATGAAATTAATCACGCGTTCCAGCCCTTCCACGAGCTGGTCAATTTCCTTTTTCGTGTTGTAAACAGCAAAGGAGGCACGAACGGTTCCTTCAATGCCATAGCGATCCATAAGCGGTTGCGTGCAGTGGTGTCCCGTCCGCACAGCAATGCCGCGTGCATCCAGCATTTGGCCAATATCAAACGGATGAATGCCGTCGACGGTGAAGGAGAGCACACTAACCTTTTCAGGCGCCGTGCCCACCAAATTCACACCCTTGAGACGCGACACGCGTTCTGTTGCATATTGCAGCAGGTTGTGTTCGTGGGCAGCCATGGCGGCGCGACCGGTTTCGGTGATGAAGTCCATGGCATAGCGGAACGCCACCACGTCGGCGATGTTCGGTGTGCCGGCTTCAAACTTGTGTGGCAGGTCGTTGTAGGTGGTCTTTTTAAAGGTCACCTCTTTGATCATTTCGCCACCGCCCTGGTAGGGAGGCATTTTTTCCAGCAGCTCCTTTTTGCCGTAAAGGAAACCGGCGCCGGTAGGGCCATACATTTTGTGGGCCGACACGGTGTAGAAGTCGCAATCCAGTTCCTGCACGTCAATGTCCAGGTGCGCGCCGGCTTGGGCGCCATCGATGAACACCACGGCTCCAACTTCGTGGGCGAGGCGGATGATTTCTTTTATGGGGTTGACGGTTCCCAGGCTGTTGGAAGCATGGTTCACCGCTACGATCTTGGTCTTGGATGAGAGCAGTTTCCGGTAAGCGTCGAGATCGAGCTCGCCGCGATCCGTTACGGGGATCACTTTCAATACTGCATTTTTCTCTTCGACAACAAATTGCCAGGGAACAATATTGGAGTGGTGCTCCAGTTCGGAAACAATGATCTCGTCGCCTTCTTTTATGAAGGTTCTTCCATAAGAAGAAGCCACGAGGTTTATGCTTTCGGTCACGCCGCGGGTGAAGATGATCTCTTGTTCCGACTTGGCGTTGATATATTCCTTTGCTGTGAGGCGCGTTTGTTCAAAAGCTTTGGTGGCCTTTTCCGCCAGGGTATGAATGCCGCGGTGGATGTTGGCGTTGTAGCCTTTGTAATATTCGGTGAGGGCGTTGATCACCACCAGGGGCTTTTGTGACGTGGCGGCATTGTCGAAATAGACGAGGTCGCGACCGTTCACGGTTTGGTGGAGGATGGGAAATTCTTTCCTGATCTTCTCAACGTCGAGCGTAGTGGACAGGGCAGGAGAAGTTGTTGTCATGGGTCAGAAGTTTTTGTGAAGCCGTTCACTTACTAACTGATCGAGGTACACTTTCAGTTCCGGGTGTTTCACATTTTCCAGGATTTCCGCAGCAAAGGCGTAGAGCATCATGGCGCGTGCCGTTTCTTTGGCAATGCCGCGGCTCTGCAGGTAGAACAATGCTTCTTCGTCCAATTGCCCCGTAGTGCAACCGTGAGAGCATTTCACATCGTCGGCCCAGATCTCCAGTTGGGGTTTGGTGTTCACCGTGGCCTTGTCGGATATGAGGATGTTCCGGTTAGCCTGAAACGCATTGGTTTTCTGCGCCTGGGGACGGACATAAATCTTTCCATTGAAAACTCCACGGGAGCTTCCATCCATAATTCCTTTGTAAAGCTCGTTGCTGAACGAGTTTGCCTTGCGGTGGTCCACCACGGTGTGGTTATCGGCCAGCGTATCGCCATTCACCAGATACAAGCCGAACATGTGCGACTCGATCCCTTCACCATCGATCGAAAGCTGTAAGTTATTCCGCACAAGCTTACCAGAAAGGGTAAACGTATACGTATTGACACGGCTCGATCTCTCCTGATGAATGTTTGTCGTGACAACCTGGTAGCGATTGCCGGCGTCGTTTTGAATGGTATAATGGTTGAAGCCTGCATTTTCGGCGACTTCCGCTTCGGTAACGAGCGTGGAAAAATGATTGCCATCGCCCACCGAATCAAATTTCTCTACGATGGTGACCTCGCTATTCAATTCCGTCACGATCAGATTGCGGCTTGCCGTGATCACTTGACCGCCACGCGTGTCGTGGATGTGATAGATCACAATGGGTTTCTCCACCACTTTGCCTTTCGGCACGTGAATGAATACGCCGCTTTGCCACGTGGCCGTGTTCCAGGCCGTGAAAGCATCCGCAGCAGTGTCGGCATATTTGGCCAGATGGGCAATGGCCACCGGATGTTGTCCGGCGATGGCAGTGCCCAGGTTTGTAATGGTTATTTCCGAAGACGGCGAAACGATAACCGAATGCTCCTCCGAAAAAACGCCGTTGATCATCACGATGACATTTCCTTCGACACCGGGGATAAAGTAATCCTTAACGTCAAGTTTTTGTGCTACGGCATTCGGTTGGTCGAACACAAAGTTCTTTTGCAGCAACCGTGTGATGGGCGTGTTTTTATATTCTTCCGATTTATTTTCCGGAAGACCCAGCTTCTGAAAAGCTTCCAGGGCTTCCTTCCGGTAGGCTTGGGCCGGGTATTGGGTTATGCTTTTTTGAATTTGGCTAACCACTTCCGGGGTTGTGTTTTTCTCGTTCACCGCTACGTTCATGCGCTCTGTTCCGGGGTTAGGCAATGGCCACTTCGTCTTTGATCCAGTCGTATCCTTTTGCTTCCAGCTCCAGGGCCAGGTCTTTCGTTCCCGACTTCACGATCTTGCCTTTGTAGAGCACGTGCACAAAATCCGGCACGATATAATCCAGCAAGCGCTGATAGTGTGTCACCACGACTACAGCGTTTGATTTATTGCGCAATTTGTTTACACCGTTTGCCACGATCTTCAAAGCGTCGATGTCGAGACCCGAATCCGTTTCGTCGAGGATGGCGAGCTTGGGTTCCAGCATGGCCATCTGGAAGATCTCATTGCGTTTCTTTTCGCCGCCGCTAAAGCCTTCGTTCAACGACCGGTTCAGCAACGATTGATCGATTTCGACGAGCTTCATTCTTTCTTTCATCACTTTCAGAAACGAAACCGCATCCAGGGCTTGCTGGCCGCGGTGTTCCAGGATCTGGTTCAGCGCCGTTTTCATAAAGTTGATCGTGCTCACGCCGGGAATTTCCACGGGGTATTGAAACGCGAGGAACAGTCCTTCGCGGGCGCGGTCTTCCGGAGCGAGTGCCAGGAGATCTTTGCCGAGGAAATCCACTTCACCCGCTGTCACTTCATATTCCTCGCGGCCGGCCAACACGGAGGCCAAGGTGCTTTTGCCTGAGCCGTTGGGGCCCATGATGGCGTGCACTTCGCCAGGTTTTACTTCCAGGTTGATGCCATTCAGTATTTGCTTGTCGCCGATCTTCGCTGTCAGATTCTTTATGCTTAACATAGTTCGTAATTCCGATTGTAAAAAAATAAGATGAGATAATTACCCTACGCTGCCTTCGAGGGTAAGGGCCAAAAGTTTTTGTGCTTCCACGGCAAATTCCATGGGGAGCTGGTTCAACACTTCCTTGGCATAGCCATTCACGATCAGCGCCACGGCAGATTCTTCGTCGATGCCCCGTTGCAAACAGTAGAAGATCTGGTCTTCGCCGATCTTGGACGTAGTGGCCTCGTGTTCGATGCGTGCCGTATTGTTCTCTACATCGATGTAGGGGAATGTGTGCGCCCCGCATTTATCGCCCATCAGGAGCGAATCGCATTGCGAGAAGTTGCGCGCGTTTTCGGCGCGTTTCATGATATGCACTTGTCCGCGGTAGCTGTTTTGCGAGTGGCCCGCCGAAATTCCTTTCGAAACGATGCGCGACTTCGTGTTCTTGCCGATGTGGATCATCTTTGTACCTGTATCCGCTTGCTGATAATTGTTGGTGACGGCTACGGAATAGAATTCTCCCATAGAATTGTCGCCTTTCAATATACAGGAAGGATATTTCCAGGTGATGGCCGAGCCGGTTTCCACTTGCGTCCACGAAATCTTCGAGCTGTCGCCAAAGCATAAGCCGCGTTTGGTCACGAAGTTGTAGATCCCACCTTTACCGTTCTTGTCGCCGGGATACCAGTTTTGCACCGTAGAGTATTTGACTTGCGCATCTTTCATGGCATAGATCTCTACTACGGCGGCGTGAAGTTGATTTTCGTCGCGCATGGGAGCGGTGCAGCCTTCGAGGTAGCTCACATAAGCTCCTTCATCCGCCACGATAAGCGTTCTTTCGAACTGTCCCGTGTTGGCGGCATTGATACGGAAGTATGTCGACAATTCCATCGGGCAACGCACACCTTTGGGGATGTAGCAAAAAGACCCGTCGGTGAACACTGCGGAATTCAGTGCGGCGAAGTAGTTGTCGTTCACAGGGACCACAGATCCCATGTATTTTTTCACCAGCTCAGGATGTTCCTGAACGGCTTCGCTGAAAGAGCAAAAGATGATGCCCAGCTCGGCGAGTGTTTCTTTATAAGTAGTGGCGACGGAAACGCTGTCGATCACGGCGTCGACGGCGATGCCGGTGAGGCGTTTTTGCTCCGTCAGGGAAATGCCCAGCTTCTCGAAGGTTTTGATCAACTCGGGGTCGACATCTTCGAGATTTTTGGCTTTTGCTTTTTGTTTTGGGGCGGAATAGTAGATGAGATCCTGATAGTCGATGGGAGGGTAGGTCACATTGGGCCATTTGGGCTCCTTCATCTTGGTCCACTGGCGGAAAGCGCTCAAGCGCCATTCCAGCAACCATTCAGGCTCGTTCTTTTTGGTGGAAATAAACCGTATGATACTCTCGTTGAGGCCTTTGGGCGCCGAATCGGTTTCTATATCTATAGTCCAGCCATGTTCGTACTCCTTCGAGGTCAACTCCTCTAAAACCTGATTGTCTTTACTCATAGCAGTCTATTTAGACTAATTTTAAACAACCTACAAAAGTATAACAAAAATGCCATTTTTAGGTTCTTTGAGGCCCAGAAGTTTTCACTATGAGAAGTACGAACCCACGGTTAAGTGAGGTTCAGGCTCCTGTCCAGGCTCTCTTCCAGCGATATCATGGTCTCTGTCCGTTCGATACCTTCCACCTGCTGGATCTTGTCGTGCAACACCTGTTTGAGGTGATTAGTGTCCTTGCAGTGGATCTTTGTGAACATGCTGTAGTTTCCGGTGGTGTAGTGGATGTTGGTGATCTCGGGAATGGCTTTGAGTTTGGCCATCACCTGGTCGTAGAGGGCGCTCTTCTGAAGGAAGATGCCAATGAAGGCCGTGATGTCATAGCCTAGTTTGGCATAGTTCACTTTCAGGGTTGTTTTCTCGACAATGCCGGCTTCTTCGAGCTTATTCATTCGGACGTGAACGGTGCCTCCAGAGACAAATGCTTTCTTGGCTACTTCCGTATAAGGCTTTTTGGCGTCTTGCATGAGGATTTCGAGGATCTTCAGGTCGACATTGTCAACTTTATAATTTTCGGCCATGTAAAATTTGAGTTTTGACTATAATTCAAAAATATGAAATTAAATTAAAAAATATACAATTATTCAAATGTTTCATTGTTTAGCATAGCAGCTTTTGCGTTACTTTGTTAAAGATTTTACAACGCACACACATTTATCACACAACAGAACACAACCTTGTAGGGTGTTGAAATTGGCAGACAAGCCCTCCGGTCTCGGGGGTGGAGAGTACGGAAGAAAGTGTAAGCACCCTGATCCCAGTAACTACTACCAGGATCAGGTCTGGCACCTAACCGCTCCGTGGAGGTTCGACTCCTTCCTCTACAGCTAGCTCAGTTTAGGTTAATGAGTTATTCAGAGCTGCCCGTCCCGGTTTCGGGGCGGGTTTTTTATTTTATTCCTTTCGCATATTCGCTATTGATTTGCTGGCAAACAATCGTTTGCTTTGAATCTGATAAGAAATTGAAGGATTTCCCATTTTTTAGTCCATCTCTATGAAAGATTTCCCCTGGTTCAAAAATTACCCGGAAGGCGTTGCTCACGAAATAAAATTATACGACTATCCTTCACTGCTGGCCTTCTTCGAGACCGGCTTCAAAAAATACAGTGACCGCGTGGCCTATGAAAACATGGGCGTGACGATGACTTACCGCCAACTGGACGAGCTTTCCACAAATTTTGCCGCCTACCTGCAGCAAGACCTGGGCTTGAAGAAGGGCGAGCGCATCGCCATACAGATGCCGAACATGCTGCAATTTCCCGTCGTCTTCATCGGTGCGTTGCGCGCAGGGCTTATTGTGGTGAACACCAATCCCTTGTACACTCCGCGCGAGATGGAGCACCAGTTTAAGGATGCGGAGATCTCGGCCATTGTCATCGTCTCTAATTTTGCCTTCCACCTTGAAAAGGTATTGACGACCACGAAAATAAAACACGTCATCATTACGCAGCTGGGCGATATGCTGGGCGGATTGAAGGGAGCCCTGGTGAATTTTGTGGTGAAGAACATCAAGAAGAAGATCCCTGCCTACAACGTTCCACAGGCCATAGCTTTCAAAACCGCCATGAAAAAAGGCGCTTCGTTGAAATTGAAACCTGTGGAGGCCGATTTGAAAGACATTGCCATGCTTCAATACACCGGGGGCACCACCGGCATAGCGAAAGGCGCTCAGCTTTCGCATGGAAATCTGATCGCCCACAACTCCATGATCACGGAGTGGTTCAAGCCCTACATGAATGTGGGGGGCGACAATTTGATTGTGACCGGAATTCCGATGTACCACATCTTCGCTTTGAGCGTGAACGGGTTGTTGATGTTCAGCACCGGTGTGAAGAATGTACTGATCACCAATCCCCGCGATATGGAGGGATTTTGTAAAGAATTGAAGAAACATAAGTTTACCATCCTGACCGGCGTGAACACCTTGTTCAATGGCATGCTGAACAACCCACTTTTTAAAGATTTGGATTTCTCCCACTTGCATGGTGCTGTTGGCGGCGGTATGGCCGTTCAGGATGTTGTGGCGAAAAAGTGGAAAGAAGTTACCGGCACGGCACTCATAGAAGGCTACGGCCTCAGCGAAACCTCGCCGGTGCTGTGCTGCAATCCACTTGACGGCAAACACCGGTTGGGTACGATCGGTCTGCCTGTGCCCAGCACGGAAGTGGCGGCGTTTGATGAAGCGGGAAACCAGTTGCCCCAGGGCGAAACCGGCGAACTTTGTGCGCGTGGCCCGCAGGTGATGTCGGGTTATTGGAAAAAAGACAATGAAGGTGTTTTCTTCCCCGGCGGCTGGTTCCGCACGGGCGATATCGGGCTTATGGACGCCGACGGGTTTTTCAAGATCGTGGACCGCAAGAAGGACATGATCAAGGTTTCCGGCTTCAATGTGTTCCCCAACGAGATCGAGAACGTGGTGGCGGCCCATCCGAAAGTGTTGGAAGTCGCGGCGATCGGCGTGCCGGATGCGAAGTCGGGCGAGGTGATCAAGATTTTTGTCGTGAAGAAAGACCAGAGCCTCACGGAGGAGGAATTGATAAAATATTGCCACGAAAATTTGACGAACTACAAGGTTCCCAGGCACGTTGAATTTCGGAAGGAATTGCCCAAGACTAACGTAGGTAAAATTCTGCGCAGGGCGTTGAAGGAGGAGGAAGAAGCAGCCCACCACGCGGTGGCATAACGTCTGCATTTCTTTGCGCCTCGGCGCCTTTCCGCGCTCGCCGAAGCTTTGGCGAAGGTGAGGCGGTGAAAATTTCTACCGCTAAGACGCAAAGTCCGGCGCAAAGACGTTTTTTATTCGCGCTGGGTTCGGTATTTTAGTTTTTGATCCTTAATTCTACCGCATATGATTGGCTTTTTCGAACATCAGTACCTCTCGTACAAGAAAAATCACATTAAAAACCTTCTTGCCTTGGCCAAAGCCGACGGGCACATGCACCCTAAGGAGGAGGCTTTGCTGTATAAGATCGCCAAGCGCTATGGCCTGAAAGACCGCCAGGTGAAGGAGCTTGCGGAAACGGAGGAGAAGTTTGAAGTGAATGTTCCGGATAATCACAACGATAAAATGAACCTGCTTTACGATCTTGTCCTGATGGTGTACGCCGATGAGGTGGTGGACCAGCAAGAGATCGAATTCTGCGAAGACGCGGTAACGCGCTTTGGCATGAAGAAAGAATTGGTTGGATGGTTATTGCAGGAGTTCGAAAGAGGCACGCCGCCACCCCCTGAAGAGTGGGAGGAGATCAAGCGTGAGGCGAAAGCGAACTTTGTGCTGTAGGTACCTTGACCGTTGCCGGTTTAGGTTGAACACTAACGTGTGCCGGTAAACGTTTGAATTTTATGGAAATCGTTGCCAATTCTGAAGGGAACCTTAATGGCATGGAATGCATTTAAATCTTGCACACCCGAAATGCGGGAGCTCAGTTGTCGGAAGATTTAAATGTTATTACCTTTCAACGATTGGACGATTAACGGTAAATTGAGGAGGAAAGCAGTAGCAGGTTATGGATGAATACAGAAAACTCACTACCCAGGAGAAAGCCCTTCGTATCAACCTAAGCAGAGCCATCTATGGGTCTTTCGCCGAGATCGGCGCAGGACAGGAAGTAGCCGCCAATTTCTTTAAAGTAGGAGGGGCCTCCGGCACGGTGGCCAAAACCATGTCGGCCTACGACATGAAGTTCAGCGACGCCATCTACGGTGTGGGCGATCGCTATGTTTGTGAAGAGCGACTGATCCGCATGCTGGATCACGAATACGTGCTGCTCCCTGAGCGGCTTCCACACCGCATCGAAACCACCCGCTTTTTTGCATTTGCCGATACCGTAGAAGTGCTCAACTACGACCGCACCAACCAAGGTCATGGCTGGATGGGGTTGCGCTTCCAACTTACACCCCAGAGCGAGCCAAACGACTGCGTGCTGCACTTGAAAATGCACGACAACGATCCCCTGCAACAACAATACGCGCTGGGCATCGTGGGGGTGAACATGCTGTATTCCTGTATGTTCCTGAATAACCCTGAAGAAATCCTGATGTCGTTGATCGACGGGTTAACGTCGCGACGGATCGAGATCGATATGTTTCGTTTGAACGGACCGGATTTCAAACACGTCGACAACCGGCTTATGGCGTTGAAGCTCGTAAAGAACGGCCTCACCAAAGCCGCCATGTTCGGCCCCGACGGCAACGTGATGCAGCCTTCGGATGAACTTTATAAAAAGAACGTGTTGGTATTGCGCGGACGCTTCCGTCCGCCCACCCATGTGAACGTGGATATGCTGTTGGCTTCGCGCCGGCATTTCAAGCATGAATCGGATGTGGATCGCTCCAATATCGTTTTGATCTCCGAATTGACCCTCAACGACCTTAGTCCCGACGGCAAGATCGACGAACGAGACTTCCTGCACCGCGCCGACATCTTGTGTTCGCTGGGACAGAACGTACTGATCTCCAACTATTTTGAATATTACCGCCTGGTAGAATACCTCTCCAAGATCACCCGGGGGAAGAAGATCGGCATCACCATGGGGATATTTGCCTTGCAAAAAGTTTTTGAAGAAAAGACATACGAAAATCTTCGGGGCGGGATCCTGGAATGCTTTGCGTCGCTGTTTGGCACCAATGTGAAGTTATACATTTACCCGGCGTGGCAGAACAACGAGCTGTTCACCCTGAAGAACTTCGAACAGACCTTGCCGCCAAACCTGAAAAACCTTTTCCGCTTTCTCATGGACAACAACAAGCTGGAAGAGATCACAGAAGCCAACGTGAAAAACCTGCACATCATTTCCGACAACGTTTTGGCGATGATCAAGAAAGGCGAGCCGGGCTGGGAGAAATTCGTGCCCCACAAGGTGGAGGAGGCCATTAAGACCTTTGGCTTGTTCGATTATCCCAAGCAGCAGGAGGCCAACCAGGTTTCGGTGGAAGGCTAGCGTCCGTTTCCAGTTCATAGGAAGTTCCCCACTCCTTATAATTCCAATCCGTAGAACGATTTTGAAACGTTATGGCTACGTGCCATAGCAGCGCTCGCTTTTTATTCTAAAGAAAAAACTGTTAAAACAGTGTTACAACGGTTTGGCTGGCTGTTTTTTACTTGAGATAAGCATTTGGGCGAAACTTGCTTTGGTGTTTGTTTGGTGGCCTGGAGAAAAATAGTAGCTTTGGATATGCAACGACGGGAGGAAGATTTGATGACCACGATGGAGTTATACAAAACACTCCCCGAAGGATTGCGCGCAGAAATTATCGATAGCCAAATTTATATGTCACCCGCTCCGTTCATGATACATCAACGGATCCTCAACAAAATCAACAACAAACTTTTTAATTTCCTGGAAGAGGCTGGCAGCGGCGAAGTCGTGGTTGCGCCCATGGATGTTTTCTTCGATGAAGAGAGAACCTCCGTTCAGCCCGACCTGGTGGTGCTCTTGAACGCGAATCCTGCCGTTCGCGAAAATTCCGGGCATATTCATGGAACGCCAGACTTGCTGGTAGAAGTGCTTTCGGAGGGAAGTCAGGCCTATGACCTCATCCTGAAGAAGGAGCTCTATGAAAGATTTGGCGTGAAGGAATATTGGGTTGTTGAGCCCTTTTCAAAACGAGCCCATGTGTTTCAATGGATCGATGGCAGCTACGTGTTAGCAGGCGATCAAATCGGCCACATCTATTCACCGTTGCTGAAAATCGATCTGAAGTTTTAAATCGCCGGATTCGTTCCGTTCGACATTCAAAAATTTTATCGCGGGAAAATTTCAACGTCACGATCGCGACGTTGATGGGAGCTTTGTTGAGCGCTACACTTTGCGAAGGGCCAGCTTTCCCTGCGAAGCACCCATCCAGTGGCAAAGTTGATATAACAGGCGGGCGCCCACATTGGCATCCCAATCGTCGTTGCCGGGGGCCACTTCATTCAAGTCGAAGCCGATGATCTTTTTTCCGGAGAGGACCAGTTTCTTTAGAAGGTACGTTACCTGTTGGAATTCCAGGCCGCCGGGGACGGGTGTTCCCGTGTTGGGGCAGAGTTTTGGGTCGAGGCCGTCGATATCGAAACTGATATAGACCAGCGGAGGGAGTTGTTTGATGATCTCGTCGCATTGGGCGTACCAGGTTTTTCCCTGGTAGGCATAGGCCTTGAGGTCTTCGTCAAAAAAAGTAGTGATGCGGCCCATAGCCCGGTGGATAACATCCATTTCTTCCGCGCAATAATCACGCACACCCACCTGGACAAGCTTGCCGACGGCGGGAATTTTTAAAGCGTTGTACATGATCGAGGCGTGCGAATGGGTAAAGCCTTCATAGGATTTCCGCAGATCGGCGTGGGCATCGATCTGCAGGATGCCGAAGCGGTTGTGTTGTTCGCTCAGGGCTCTTAGAAGCCCCAAGGGTGTGCTGTGATCGCCGCCTACCAAGGCCACCAGCTTTCCTTGTTTCAGATAGCCCTGTGTGACCGACTTGATGTAGATGTTGAAATTTTCGCAAGCCTCGTTGATTTTCGAAAGCACCACATCGTCGGGGGAAATGGTTTCGCCGTTTTCAATGCGGGCGAGGTGTTCGCGTGACCAGTTGCGCAGCTTTTTGTTTTCTTCCAGCATATCGGCGGGAATGGGGAGCATGCTTACGCCGAGTTTCCACGCGTCGGGGATATCCTGGAGGAAATGGTCCACTTGAAGCGACGCATCGAGGATAGCCTGCGGGCCGTTCGCCGTCCCCTCGTGGTAGGAAACGGTGACTTCCCAAGGTGCGGGAACGAGGATGACTTCCGCGTTGTCCGGAGAGAACGGGAGTCCGAAAATATTCCCTTTCATTCCGGGGCCGTTTGGGTCGAAATGTTGTATGGCTTCTTCTTTGGAGAGCATGGCCGGCAAAAAATTAAGAGACGATCAATCCGGTTGTAAGATGCCGGGATGGGTGTAATTTTCAAGTTCGCCGTTCCCCTGGCTCACTTCTTTCCAGGAATGAATGTTGAATTTGATGGCCGCCACGCCGCCGGTGGCCATGTCGCCGATCTCGGATTGTGTGAGGTATTCGGTCACATAGGTGATGACGGGATTGTGGCCGACAATTAATATAGTGTTAAACCGGTCGTCGAGGCCGCTAAGAAACTGGAAGAAAGTGCGCGACGAAGCTTCGTAAAGTTCTTCGACGACGGAAATCCTTTCGGTGTCCATCTTCATGGCGTCGGCCACGAAGCGTGCGCTGTCTTCTGCGCGTTGCGCAGAACTGGTCAGTATGCAGTCGAAGGAAATGTTTTGCTGATACAGGTAAGTGCCGATGACGACACATTCGCGCAGGCCGCGGGGCGTCAGCGAGCGGTCTTTGTCGGACTGGCCAGACTGTTTCTCGGCACTTTCAGCATGGCGCAATAAATAGAGGTGTCGTGTCATACCGGGGTCAGAATAGCAGTATGGTTGGGCTAATCGCTTCAATATTAAGCAGCCTAAATTAAAAAAGTTGAAAAAGAATGTTGAAAATATGCTAATCACGTGAAGGTCAGCCTCTAAATAATAGCACACAGACCATCCTTCATCCCCGTTTAGGGCGTGGAAGGAGGGGTCAAATTTGATTTTTTAAAAATTTACTGATATTTGAACCTCTTGAAAGTTAAGCAGCATGTCAAAAAATCTCGTAATAGTTGAATCTCCGGCGAAAGCAAAGACCATTGAAGGCTACCTGGGCAAGGATTTTAAGGTGGCGTCGAGCATGGGGCACATTCGCGATTTGCCGAAGGGAAGTGGGGCCATCGACATTGAAAACAACTTCGAGCCCACCTATGAGGTGAGCGCCGATAAAAAGGATATTATCTCCAAACTAAGAAAACTTGCCGACGACGCCGAGAT
Source organism: Chryseolinea sp. (assembly GCA_036525235.1). Taxonomy (GTDB): domain Bacteria; phylum Bacteroidota; class Bacteroidia; order Cytophagales; family Cyclobacteriaceae; genus Chryseolinea. The sequence goes on from DATDAV010000292.1 coordinate 59,863, forward strand.
GGTTTACCTGGCAAGCGATGAGGACCGCGAGGGAGAAGCCATTTCCTGGCACTTGAAAGAGGTGCTGGATCTGACCGACGCCAAGACGCGGCGCATCGTATTTACCGAAATCACCAAGAAGGCGATCCTCAACTCGCTGGAAAACCCTCGTGGCATCGATATTGACTTGGTTAACGCGCAACAAGCCCGTCGTGTACTTGACCGGTTGGTGGGCTATGAACTGTCGCCCATTCTCTGGAAAAAGATCAAAACCGGTTTGTCGGCTGGCCGTGTGCAGTCTGTGGCGGTGCGTCTGGTGGTGGAGCGCGAGCGTGAGATCACGGAGTTCAAGGCCAAGTCGTCCTTCAAAGTGAATGCACTTTTCGACTTGGGCAAAGGGAAGAACCTTGTGGCGGAGCTTTCGGAGCGTTTCGATAACGAAGAAGAGGCCATGGCCTTTCTGGAGTCGTGCAAGGGCGCAAAGTTTTCGATCGCCGATTTGCAAACGAAACCCTCTAAGCGTTCACCGGCACCTCCCTTCACCACGTCAACCTTGCAACAGGAAGCGGCCCGCAAGTTGGGCTTCTCGGTGATCCAGACCATGATGGTGGCGCAGAAATTATACGAGGCCGGTAAGATCAGCTATATGCGTACCGACTCCGTGAACCTTTCTGACGAAGCGCGCAACGGCGCCCAGAAACAGATCACGTCGGCGTTTGGCAAAGAATTTTTTCAATCGCGTGTCTATAAAACCAAGTCGTCGTCGGCACAGGAAGCTCACGAAGCGATCCGGCCCACGGATTTTTCGGTGAACGATCCCGGCATGGACCGCAATGCGCTCCGCTTGTATGACCTCATCTGGAAACGCGCTATCGCTTCGCAGATGGCCGATGCAGAGTTGGAGAAAACAACAGCAACCATCAGCATTTCCACCAGCCCAAGAACCCTGATCGCCTCGGGAGAAGTGATCAAGTTCGAAGGATTTTTGAAAGTATATATGGAGTCGGGCGACGATGACGATGAGGAGGAGAACAGCAAAGTGCTGCCGCCACTCACCATCGGCCAGCAGTTGACCCTGGATGAGCTTGTGGCCAAGCAAGTGTTTACCCGCCACCCGCCGCGTTACACGGAAGCGAGCCTTGTGAAAAAACTGGAAGAACTCGGCATCGGCCGGCCTTCAACGTACGCGCCCACCATCACCACCGTGCAAAAGCGCGGCTATGTGGTGAAGGAAGCCCGCGAAGGTGTTGAAAGAAAATATACCGTGCTTTCCCTGAAGTCGGACGCCATCTCGCGTGTGGACGAAACGGAAATTACCGGCGCAGAAAAGAATAAGCTGTTCCCCACCAACACCGCCATGGTGGTGAACGATTTCCTTGTCGACCACTTTCCCGACATCACCGATTTTTCATTCACCTCGGAGATCGAACAAGAATTCGACGAGATCGCTGATGGCAAGCTGGACTGGAAAAAGATGATCGACAACTTCTACCGTCCCTTCCACAAAAAGGTGGCGCTGACGGAAAAAGTTGAACGCTCTTCGGTTGGCAAAACAAAAGAATTGGGTGTCGATCCAAAGACCGGCAAGAACGTGTATGCCAAGCTGGGAAAATTCGGCGCTTATGTTCAGATCGGCGAGAACCCCGACGACAACGGCGGCGAGAAACCCAAGTTTGCCAGTCTTCGTCCGGGCCAGTTCATCGAGAACATCACGATGGCAGACGCGATGGAGCTTTTCAAAATGCCACGCGACCTGGGCTTGTTCGAGGAAAAAACCGTGGTGGTGAGCATCGGCCGCTTTGGGCCTTATGTGTTGCACGACAAGAAGTTTGTGTCAATACCCAAGGACATCGACCCGTATACCATCACACCCGAAAGAGCTGTTGAGCTTATCGAAGCCAAGCGCATTGCCGACGCCAACAAGACCATCAAGCTCTTTGCGGAAGATCCGGAGATTCAGGTGCTCAACGGTCGCTTTGGTCCTTATATCAAAGCCGGCAAGAAAAATGTGAAGATCCCGAAAGACAGAGAGCCAGCTTCCCTCACGTATGAGGAATGTGTGGCCCTCGCCGCCGACGCGCCCGAGCGAAGAGGAAGATTTGGCCGCCGAGCTCCTGCAGAGACCGCGACAAAAACAGGCGCCAAGACCGCAGTGAAAACCGGGAAAACCACCGCTACAAAAGCAACGGCCGTTAAAAAGACTGCGCCGAAGAAAGTGGCCGCCAAGAAAACCGCTGCAAAGAAAACCGCCGCAAAAAAGACAGCTGCCAAAAAAGCTGCTCCTAAAAAGAAGAAATAATCTTTCCATCGAAGTCAAGCAAAGAAAGCCCAGCGCTTTCTTTGCCCTGACTTTACATTCCTTATCCATACGGTAAAAAAGTTGATCTCCGTTCAGATCAATCGCACAAAATCGTATTTTCGTCCTCACACTTTATTTTATGAAAAAGAAACTGGTCGTGCTTAGCGGCGCCGGCATCAGCGCCGAGAGCGGCATACCTACCTTTCGCGATTCGGATGGCCTATGGGAAGGTCACAATGTGATGGACGTGGCCACGCCTGAGGGATGGCGCAAGAATCCCTCCCTCGTGCTTGACTTTTACAACCAACGCCGTAAGCGTGCCCTCGAAGTGCAACCCAACCGCGGTCACGAGATACTGGCCGAGCTGGAAGACTATTTCGACGTTACCGTGGTGACGCAGAATGTTGACGACCTGCACGAGCGCGCCGGGTCTTCGCATGTGATCCATCTTCACGGCAGCTTGTTTGAATCGCGCAGCACCCAGGACGAGACGTTGGTCTATCCCATCAATGGCTGGGAGCTCAACCTGGGCGATGTGTGTGCCAAAGGTTCACAGCTCCGGCCCAACATCGTTTGGTTTGGCGAGATGGTGCCTCTCATGGACGTGGCCGCGGACCACGCCGCGAATGCCGACTTCTTTGTGGTGGTGGGCACTTCGATGGTGGTGTATCCGGCTGCGGGCCTGATCAGTTATGTTCCGCACGACGCGTTGAAGTTTGTGGTGGACCCTAAGCTTCCGGAGATGGGGCATATCCCCAGCCTGCAAATGTTTGCCGAAAAGGCGAGCACGGGCATGGAAAAGGTGAAGCAAGCCTTGATGGATTTGGGCTAGGCGATAAGCCTCCCGTTTTAATTTTACATGAAGGAATGGTAGATTCGGGTAAACTTAGACCCGACATGCTGCGAACGATACTATTTTTCATAGCGCTCTGCGGGGCGGTACGGCCCATCATCGCCCAAGACAACACGGTCGCGTTTACTACCTCCAATCTTCCCGTGATCGTCATCGAGACCAATGGTCAGAACATTGTGGACGACCCAAAGATCGAGGTCGACCTGGGTATTGTCGATAACGGTGTGGGTATGCAAAATGCGGCGACGGATGCCTTTAACGTGTACGACGGCAAGATGGGCGTGGAGATCCGCGGTTCGTCGTCACAGATGTTCCCCAAAAAGCAATACGGCGTGGAGCTTCATGACGACCTGGGCAAGGACAATGAGACTGCGTTGTTCGGTTTCCCCAAGGAAGAAGACTGGGTATTTTTTGCGCCCTACAACGACAAGAGCCTGATGCGCGACGTGCTGGCCTACAAGATGGGGCGCGACCAGGGACGTTATGCGCCGCGCACAAAGTATTGCGAGTTGGTTTTGAATGGGACGTATATGGGCGTTTACGTCGTGATCGAGAAGATAAAGCGCGACAAGGGCCGTGTGAACATCAACAAGCTTGATCCCGAGGAGATCAGCGGCGACAACCTCACCGGCGGTTACATTGTCAAGATCGACAAGTCGACGGGCGATGGCGATGGGGGATGGTACTCGGCCTACAAGCCTTATCCGGGCGCATGGCAAAGCACAAACTTTCAATACGAGGAACCCGCTTACGACGACATCGTTTCCGAGCAAAAGACCTATATCCAAAACTACATCGCGCAATTTGAAGGCGCGCTTGCCGGCGATGGCTTCAAAGATCCCGTTAACGGATATGCGAAGTATATCGATGTGAATTCTTTTATCGACTACATGCTGATCCAGGAGGTGACCAAGAATGTGGATGGTTACCGTCTTAGCACCTTTTTTTACAAGCAGCGCGATTCCGATGGCGGCAAACTGTCGATGGGTCCGATCTGGGATTTTAACCTCGGCTTTGGCAACGCCGACTATTGCACTGGCGGCACGTCCGACGGCTTCGTATTGAACTTCAATAGCGTTTGCTCCGACGATACCTGGCAAATTCCCTTCTGGTGGGATCGGTTGCTGGAAGACGATGATTTCAAACAAAAATTAACCGCACGCTGGACGGAGCTGCGTGCTGGAAAATGGCAGGAACCTGTATTGTTGGCGTATGTTGATTCAGTTGCTAACGTGCTCAACGGTGGAGCCCAACAGCGCAACTTTGAAGCGTGGTCGGTACTGGGCAAAAAGATCTGGCCCAATTTGTTTGTAGGTAACACCTACAAACAAGAGGTCGATTATTTGAAGGATTGGATAAGCGACCGGCTCACGTGGCTCGACCAGCACATTCCGCAGTTGGTCACGGACGCCGAGAGGCCCACCCTAAACCAGGATGACGTGAAGCTTTACCCGAATCCTTTCCGGTCCGCACTCACACTGGAATACACCCTTCAGAAACCTGGCCTTGTGAACCTTCAACTTTATGATGGGTTAGGCCGGGTTGCACAGAACATCAGTCTGAAGTCGGAACAAGCAGGGCATTATCAATACACGTGGCACGTGGAAGTGCCGGGAGGTTTTTATTACTATAGCTTGCAGCAAGGCGCCAGCGTGCTGGGGCATGGCAAGCTGAGCAAGCAGTGAAGCAATCGATTTTTTTCAACACAGTGAACTATGGTATTAGCGGTCGACATCGGTAACTCCGACATCACGATAGGATTGTACAACGATAGCACCTGGCAGCACACATGGCGCGTGCCGTCGCAACCCGACTTGCCGGAAATGTTCTACACGATGAAAGTGCGCGACTATTTTCTGGAGAACAGGATCAGGTTGGACGTGGTGAACCGCGTGGTGATCAGCAGCGTAGTGCCCGATCTAACGGCGAAGCTGGTGCAAGCCGTTCGGACGTTGTTTGAAAAAGATCCCCTCGTGCTGGGGCCGGCGGTGTACGAAAAGTTGCCTATAAAAATATTGCGGCCTTATGAGATCGGCTCCGATTTGGTGTGCAACGGTTTTGCAGCTTATACTTTTTTTAAACGCAGTTGCGTGGTGGTTGATTTTGGAACGGCACTGACGTTCACTACCCTGTCGCAGGATGGGGAAATACTGGGTGTGTCCATAGCGCCGGGGTTGAAGACGGCGATCAAATCGCTGTCACAGAATACGGCGAAGTTGTTCGATGTCCCCTTGGTTATGCCAACATCGGTTTTAGGAAGAGGGACCGTGCATGCTATTCAGGCAGGGGTGTTGGTGGGATATGAAGGCATGGTGAAACATATGTTGCAACGGATCCGCATGGAGCTGAATGACGATAGCCTGAAATCCGTTGCTACCGGTGGATTGTCCTCTATCATTCCCTCGCTAAAAGAAACGTTCGACCAAATCGATCCGAACCTGACGTTGAACGGACTGCGGTTGATAGGAGAGGTGGTCGCGTGAAATAGAAAGAAGACCTTAATACCACCGCATCTTCCGCTTATACTTTAACAGGGCGCCGGTCAGCGTAGCAAACCCACCCACCAGGCCACCGATGACGGCTGTCACCAGCATCAGGACGAGTTTACTTTTAACCATGAGGATGATGGCCACGCGGGTGGACAGATCGGAAACGGTGTGCGCATCGGCCCACCAGGCTTTCAGAAACCACAAGAGCGCGATGGCCAGGAAGCCCGCCAGGAAATTCGCGTTCGACTTAAAAAAATAGCCTATGGCCAACGCCACCACGGCCAGGCTATACCACGGAAGGAACAACTGGGCGATGAACGCAGAAACCAGGATCGCAAAGAATTGTATAACGAACTTCATAAACGGCTAGGGGTGGAGTTGGGTTGAATATTGAACTTTGGGATCGCGGGGATCGTGCAGGAAGGGGATCGGGAAATATTTACCATCCACCCAAGGCTGAAGCATGTCCACATAGTGTGCGCTGCCCAGGTTGCCCGATTGGCCACCAGGATACACGGCCCACATCTTGAGCCCGGACGTCTCCAGGCTCACGATCATGCGCCAGGATGGTCCGTGCGTACGCGAATGCGCATTCACAATGTCGCGATTGCCGCCGGCCTTCACATACACACGCAACGGCTCCAGGCGGGTGAGGTGCCCCACGTATCCGTCTTTATAATCCCCCCATGACGCGGTGGCATGTGCATGGTCGTTCTTCCACTTTTCCATCAAAACCACGCTTTGTGAAAACGCTTTACGGATTACTTCGGTGGCCGTTTCTTTTTCGGGGGTATTCACGATGTCGAAAAAGGAGAACGTGGGTTTCTCTTTCAGCAGGTAGATCGTGTTGAAGGTGGTGGGGTTCTCGAGGGTGTGGCCGGCCATCTCATCCCAGATCAACGGCATCAGGCTGTTCCACCAGGCTTCATAATACGAGGCGCCTTCGGAAGCCTTGTCGTTGTAGTGATTCCACGAGGCCAGTATTTGCCGGGCTTTTTGTTCTGCCGGCGTGAGCGATGCCGAGTCTAGCGCTTTCAGAAAATAGGGGAGGCTTTCTTCGGCTTTCAGGTTGAAATTGTCGGTTTGCAATTTCATCATGTCTTCCGGGCGGATGTGGTCCAGGCCGGCGAGCGTTTGGTTGATGCGGCGGTTGCGATAGGCCTCGAAGCTGGAGGCGGTGATGTAGTACGGATAGGTGCCGTCCGCAGGGTATTGATTGGCCGAGCTCACAAATCCTCGCGCCGGATTTTTGTCCATGATATTTTGATCGTTGGGAATAAACGCACGCCATCCGTTGGAGCTTTTGCTTCCGTCGAGCAAAAACTTTCCTTCCTGTTGGCGGCGTACGGGGAATTTTCCCTGGATGCGCATGGCGATGTCGCCAGCGACAGAGGCAAAGACAAAATTTTGAGCGGGCGACTCATAGTGATCCAATGCTTCCATGTAGTCGCCGTGATTCTTGGCGCGGTTGAGTTTATAGAACGCGAGGAATTCGTTTGACGGATCGTGCGAGATCCAGCGGAAGGCATAATATTTTGGATTGCTTTGATCGCCGAACGTGTCGTCGTAGGTCACCGGTCCCCAGTGCGTGTAGAGCACCGTATCGTAGTAGGCTGGCCCATCTTTCACCACGAATTTCTCAATGGTTCTCTTCGTATCCACCCACTGGCTGTCGAGCAGGTATTTATCATGCTTGTTATCCTGGAAAGAAATCTGATACCAGTCCACCAGGTCGCGTTGGGCATTGGTCACGCCCCAGGCAATAGAATCGGTGCAGCCGATGATAACACCGGGCGCGCCCGGAAGGGAGGCACCCATCGTGTTGACACCCGGGGCATGGAGCTGAAGCGCATACCACAGCGACGGAAGATTCAGTCCCAGGTGCGGATCGCTGCAAAGGAGGGGCGAACCCGTAGCGGTTTTGCTGCCGCTCACTGCCCAGTTGTTGCTCCCGGTGGTGGGATCGGAACTTGGGAGTTTTTTAACTTTGATCGGTTCGGCTGGGAGCTTTTTGAGCTGGATCAGTTCGTCGGGAAGCGCCAGTGGCACGGTGTCGAGGGTTACCGGTTTGAATTTCCAGCCGTTTGGTTTGTCTACGATCGGGTCGCTCACGGGCTCACGGTCGGGGTAGAGCGCCTGCAGCACATCGAAGCCGAACATTTTCAGGGCGTTCGTCATCTCCATGTCCTTGTCGCGCATGTTCAGGGTCTGGGCCATGCTTTTGAGCAGCAGGGCGCACTTCAGCGGCGTCCAGGGCTCGGGTTTGTAGTGCAGGAGCTTGTATTCGAAAGGCAGGGTCTTGTAGTCGAGGGTCTGGATATAGGCGTTGACGCCCTCCGTATACTTTTCGACCATTTTGTGTGTCACGGGACTGCTTTCCAGGGATTTTAAGGTCTGTTCGGCACCAAAGGCCAGACCCAGTCGTCGCTGGCCGCGATCATAGTTCAGCACGGCGTCGCCTGGGCCGCGTCCGATGATCTCGGTGAGGCGGCCGGCAGCGGCATGGGTTTGGAATTCCATCTGCCAGAGGCGGTCGTGGGCGGTGATGTAGCCTTGTGCGAAATAGAGATCTTCTTCGTTTTGGGCAAAAATGTGGGGCATGGCCAGGCTATCGAACAGCACCGTCACCTTGTCTTGCAGGCCTGGGATGGGCATTGCATCCGGGATTTGGGGGCCGGAGGCCTCCAGGTTTGCCCAGAATCCCTGAAAAGGGTCCAGGAAACGGCCCACGGGAGGCACCGCCGCATTCTTGATGGTCCAGGGACGATCTAACACATAAACAAGCCCTGCAGTGATGGCCAGGCAAAGAAAAAATTTGAAGACACGCATAATCCAGGATTAACGGCTTGCATCCCAGAGGAGAGGTTCGGGGGAATGCAGCGGAAACAGGGAGGTAAAATAAAAAGCTTTTCCTAATTTTCGGAACACATCACCGAAAATTAACAAACGTTTGAAACTCATCTTATCCCCCCACAGCAAGGAACTCATCAAAAAGGCCGGTAACATCAAGGCCATTTTCTTTGATGCCGACGGCGTGTTGAGCGATGGCAAGATCATCTACGACGAAAACGGCAAGGAGACCAAGAACTTCAACGTGAAGGACGGCTTCATCATCACGCACCTGAAAAAAGCAGGCATTCTCACCGGCATTATTTCCGGTCGCGATTCCGGCGCTACCGCCAAGCGGGCCGTTGAACTGAAGCTGGACTTCTGCCATCAGGGTATCCTCGACAAAGCTTCCGTGTTCGAAAAACTAGTGAAGCACTATAAACTCAAAATGAAAGAAGTGGCCTACATTGGCGACGACATCAACGACCTGCCTGTGCTGCGGCTCGCTGGCCTCAGCGTTTGCCCCAGCGACACGTTCGACTACATGAAGCAGGAAGTGGACATGGTGACGCGCGCGGGCGGAGGACAAGGCGCATTGCGCGAGGTGGCCGACCTGGTGCTGGCCGCCCGCGGTGAAATGGAAAAAATTATAAGAGGATAAGCCATGAGAATGAATACGTTTGAAGAAACCGTGAAGGTGACCGACACCATCACACTGGGAGGCGACCGCATGGTTTTGTTCAGCGGGCCTTGCGTGGTCGAAAGCTACGACCTCTGCCTGGAGACCGGCACGCGCATGAAGGCCATCTGCGAAGAACTCGACATCGACTACGTTTTTAAATCCTCGTTCGACAAAGCTAACCGCACTGCGTCTACCTCGTATCGCGGGCCTTCGCTGGAAGGCGGATTGGAGATACTGTCGCGTGTGAAGCAGGCGCTGCATGTGCCGATCGTTACCGATGTGCACGAGTCGTATCAATGCGCTGAAGTGGCCACGGTGGTGGATGTGTTGCAGATACCGGCCTATCTCTGTCGCCAGACAGATTTGCTCAAGGCTGCGGCCCGCACGGGCAAGGCAGTGAAAGTGAAAAAAGGACAGTTCATGGCACCGGAAGACATGAAGTATGCCGTGGACAAAGTGCGCAACGAAGGCAACCCCAACGTCTTTTTGACCGAGCGCGGCATCAGCTTTGGCTATCACACGTTGGTGGTGGACATGCGCGCCCTGCCGATCATGCGCAAGTTCACGCCCGTGGTTTTCGATGTGACGCATTCCATCCAACAGCCGGGTGGGAGAGGATCAACCTCCGGCGGACAGCGCGAGTTTGCACCCTTCCTGGCGCGTGCAGCGGCTGCGGTTGGCGTAGATGGATTTTTTATTGAAACGCACCCTCACCCCGAAAAAGCCCTCAGCGACGGACCCAACATGATTCCCTTACGGGAGATGGAAGATTTTTTGAGGATGCTTCAACGCTATTGGAAAATGGGACGTGAAGAATAGAAAAAACACATCGTGCACTGCAACGGTTGCCAGGCGGTTTTTCCGTTTGCCAACAAGCGTTAGTGAGAGATACTTTTCAAAAACCTCACCTTGTAGTTTTATCCATTACTTCTACCTTTGTCCGAAATACGCTATAGGATAAGTAGACTTTGGCGTAGATCAGCTCAGTCCCATGAATCATCTGTATCCCATTAAGACGAAAGTCAGCAAACATCAGCGCGAGCAGGTGTTGAACCAACGCGCCTCCGTGATCTGGTTTACGGGTTTATCCGGATCGGGGAAGTCGACGCTGGCCGTGCAACTGGAAGCACAGCTCCACACCTTGGGATTTAAAACCTATTTGCTGGACGGCGACAACATCCGCACGGGCCTCAACAAAGACTTGACCTTTACCGACGAAGGCCGCGTAGAAAACATCCGCCGCATCGGCGAAGTATCCAAGTTGATGACGGATGCCGGCATCATCGTGCTGTCGGCCTTCATTTCGCCCTTCAACGCCGACCGCGACCAGGTGAAGGACATTGTGGGAGCTGAAAATTATATCGAGATCTTTGTCGACGCGCCGCTGGAAGTGTGCGAGCAACGCGACGTGAAAGGCTTGTATAAAAAAGCGCGGGCAGGGGAGGTGAAGAATTTCACCGGCATCGATTCGCCGTACGAGACACCCGTCCACCCCAATCTGACGGTTCCCACGGGCGAATGGAGCGTGGAAGAGTCGATCGGGAAGCTTATGGCGTTTATTCTACCGCGGGTAAAATTGAAGTAACGCCAAACGCCGTGAACGCGTACTATCAGGAACGAAAGAACAGAATTTGTAATAACACCAGGAATGAGCCAATATTATTTAAGTCATTTAAAAGAGCTGGAATCGGAAGCGATCTTTGTGATCCGCGAAGTGGTGGCGCAGTTTGAGAAACCAGCGTTGTTGTTTTCCGGAGGCAAGGACTCCATCGTACTGGCCTTTCTGTCGCGCAAAGCCTTTGCCCCCGCACGCATACCCTTCCCGTTGGTACACATCGACACGGGCCACAATTTCCCGGAGACGATGGAGTATCGCGACTGGCTGGTGAAAGAGCTGGATGTGAAGCTGGTGGTAGGTTCCGTTCAGGAAAGCATCGACAAGGGCAGGGCCAAAGAAGAGACCGGCTTTAACGCCAGCCGCAATGCCCTGCAGACGGTTACGCTGCTCGATACCATCGAACAAAATAAATACGATGCCGCTATGGGGGGTGCCCGTCGTGATGAGGAAAAGGCACGCGCCAAGGAGCGTTTCTTCTCCCACCGTGACGAGTTTGGTCAGTGGGATCCGAAGAACCAGCGTCCCGAACTCTGGAATCTGTTCAACGGGCGCAAACACATCGGCGAGCATTTCCGGGTATTTCCCATCAGCAACTGGACGGAGATGGACGTGTGGCAATACATCCAGGCAGAGAACATTCCGATCCCCAGCCTGTATCTTTCGCACGAACGCGAGGTAATCGAGCGCGATGGCGCGCTCCTCTCTACATCGCCGTGGTTGAAATTGAAGGAACATGAAGTTCCTATCCGCAAGATCGTTCGCTTCCGTACGTGTGGTGACATGCCGATTACCGGGGCAGTGGAGTCGGATGCCGATTCGGTGGAGAAGATCATTGAAGAGATCGCAGCTTCGCGCAAGACCGAGCGTGGTACCCGTCATGACGATAAGCGATCGGAGACGGCGATGGAGGATAGAAAAAAGAGTGGATATTTTTGAGAGGCTTTGCGATAAAAGAAGTTTAACCGCCCTCCTTCGCTAAAGCTTCGGCGGGCGCCCTCCTTCGCTGAAGCTTCGGCGGGCACCTCCTTCGCTGAAGCTTCGGCGGGCAAGCAAGCAAAGTCAATACAAAGTTTTTAAAGGCATTTAGGTTTATGAGTAACGTGAATAATCAGCTTCTTCGGTTTACGACAGCAGGTAGTGTGGATGATGGTAAGAGTACGCTTATCGGCCGCTTGTTGTACGATAGCAAATCGATATTTGAAGATCAGTTGGAGGCGGTGGAAGCGTCCAGCGCAAAGAAAGGATTTGACTATGTGGACCTTTCGTTGTTGACGGACGGGTTGAAGTCCGAGCGGGAGCAGGGCATCACGATTGATGTAGCCTACCGCTACTTTGCCACCCCGAAACGCAAATTCATTATTGCCGACACCCCAGGCCACATTCAGTATACCCGCAACATGGTGACCGGCGCGTCAACGGCCAACCTGGCCCTCATTCTCATCGACGCACGCAAGGGACTGGTGGAGCAAACCCATCGGCATTCGTTTATTGCTTCGTTGTTGAAGATCCCCCACGTGATTGTCTGCGTGAACAAGATGGACCTGGTGAATTATGCCGAGGAAGTTTACGACAAAATTGTAGAAGACTATAAAGCCTTCTCCTCTAAACTGGAGATCTCCGATATTCAGTTTGTTCCCATCAGCGCGCTGGTGGGCGACAATGTGGTGCACCGTTCTGAAAACATGGATTGGTACCAGGGCGCTACCTTGATGCACATGCTGGAAACAGCCCACATCGAAAGTGACTACAATCACATCGACAGCCGGTTCCCCGTGCAATACGTGGTGCGGCCGCAGTCGAAAGAGTATCATGATTTCCGGGGTTATGCAGGCCGTGTGGCCGGGGGCATTTTCAGGCCGGGTGAAGAAGTGGTGGTGCTTCCTTCCGGATTTACCTCGAAGATCAAATCCATCTCCTTGGGGAATGAAGCGTTGGAAGAAGCCTTCGCGCCGATGTCCGTTACCATGACCTTGGAAGACGAGATCGACATCAGCCGTGGCGACATCATTGCCAAGCCGAACAACCACCCGCATGCCGACCAGGACATCGACATGATGTTGTGCTGGATGAACCAGCGCCCGATCAGCCTGAACACAAAACTCTACGTGCGCCACAACACCAAAGAAGTGCGCGGCGTGTTGAAGGAGATTCAATACAAGCTCGATATCAGCACTTTGCACCGGATCGAGAATGTTGATCAACTGACGATGAACGAGATCGCGCGCGTAAAGATTCGTACAGCGCAGCCGTTGGCGTTTGATAGTTATCGGCGCAATCGGATTACGGGAAGCGTGATTTTGATTGATGAGGGGACGAATGAGACGGTGGCGGCGGGGATGATCGTTTAAGCAAGAAATTTTTAACCGCAAAGGCGCAAAGGGCGCAAAGTTAACGCAAAGAAATGCCTTTGCGTTTTTTTTGTGTCTTAGCTTCATAGATCGTAAATTTATTCATCATGTTTAGCGGTTATGAAGACTACAGATCAATTGAATGCGTTGTCTCACGAAATTATTAATTGTGCCATTGCGGTTCATAGTGAGATGGGGCCGGGGTTGTTGGAATCCGTTTACCAGCATTGTCTTACGCGGGAATTCTTTTTGCGTGGTATTGCGTATGCATCCCTTGTACCTATTCCATTGGTATACAAGGGCCAGATTTTGAATAAAGATTATGTTATCGATATCCTTGTTGAAGACGAAATAATACTCGAGCTGAAAGCTATAGAAGGCGTGCTGCCGATCCACGAAGCCCAACTCATCAGTTACATGAAACTTGCCCAAAAGAGGTTGGGATTTCTTATTAACTTTAACGTCCCTTTACTAACACAAGGCCTCAAAAGATTCGTAAACAAACTCTAACCGCACAAAACCGCCAAAGCACCGAAGCCCCCTTTGCGTTAACTTTGCGCCCTTTGCGCCTTTGCGGTTCAAAATGACATGCACGCACCCACGCTCCTAACCACCGCCATCGCCGCCGCCGAAAAAGCCTGCGCCGAGATCCTCGCTGTCTACCACTCCAACGATTTCCAACCGGAAGCCAAAGGCGACAACTCCCCACTAACCCTCGCCGACCGGAAAGCACACCAAGCCATCACGGCCATCCTACAGGCTTCCTCAACCTATCCCATCCTCAGCGAAGAGGGCCAAACCATTCCCTACGCCGAACGCAGAGACTGGGACTACTTCTGGATGGTCGACCCCCTGGATGGCACCAAGGAATTTATCAAACGCAACGACGAGTTCACCGTCAACATCGCGCTCATCCACCAAGGCCGGCCCGTGTTGGGCGTCGTGGCCGTGCCCGTGACAGGCGACGTTTTCTATGCGGCCGAGGGGCACGGAGCCTTCGTCAAAAGGGACGGAGCGTCGATAGCCCTTCCCCGGAAGCCAACAACCGACCTTAACCGGCCAGGACTGCGGGTAGTCGCTTCCCGGTCGCACATGAATCCCGAAACGGAGGCCTTTATCGGCAAGCTGACGGCCCCTGAGTTGGTTTCGGCTGGGAGTAGCCTGAAATTCATGCTGTTGGCCAAAGGGAAAGCAGATGTTTATCCGCGCTATGCGCCCACGATGGAATGGGATACGGCAGCGGCGGATGCCATCGTGCGTGAGGTCGGGCTTCGGGTGATGCGTCAAGAGTCAGGAGCCGGAAACCAGGGCTTGGAGCAGGTACTGTCGTACAATAAGGCAAACTTATTGAATCCTTTCTTTTTAGTGTGCTGAAGGGGCATTATTGCATGTTTTCTGCCGGGGTTTGAGACGCAGGTGGTGAGGGGTTGACTTAGGGGGATGGAGCAACGGGTTTTTCTTCAAACTGTTTTCCGGAATGGCGTTTTGGGGTGGTAAAATCTTACAAGGCTGGTATATTTGCACCGGAATTAACTTTTCAGGAGAAGTATTGATACATAAAGGATGTTGGGATTGACGTAAGCTGGATACCGAATAAAAGACGTCGTGAAGTGACTACCTGGAGCCTTGTGATGGGGTAGTTTTGGGCGTTCAGTTTTCAGAATTAGGTTGAGGCGCAAGCGGTTAGTAGTCCTGACCCATTATATTTACTCGTTTGGCTGTTTAAAAAAAACAATAAATGACTCGTATTTGGCTGTTTTTCGGCGTCGCAGTTTTGCTTTTAAGTTCCTGCGTCCCGAATAGGAAAATAGTTTACCTCCAGAAAGATGACCTCAAACATAGGAAAGACATACCCAAGGATACGGTGCTAAGGAAGCACACCCAAAAGATTGTGGAATATCGTATCCAACCCCTCGATATGTTGAGCATCAATTTTGAGACGCTCAGCGACGAAACTGATGCCTTTGATTTCCTTTCCAAATTGACCCCTTCGAATCGCGCCAGCGGAGGTGGCGGTGGGGGGCTGAACACCGCTGCGCAGAATGGAATTCTGGTAGACGCCGACGGATATATCGAATACGCTGTCTTTGGAAAAATCAAGATGGGTGGGTTGACCCTTTTTGAAGCGCAGGACACCGTGAGAAGTATTGCGTCCAAATATTTGCCGGATGTTGTTGTCAGAGTGAGGATGCTCAATTTTCGCTTTACCGTGTTGGGAGAGGTGAACGGAGAGAAGACGGTAAACTCTTCGAATACGCGCCTTACGATGATGGAGGCTATCGGCTTAGCCGGGGGGTTGGGTGAATTGGCCGATCGAACTCATGTAAAAATCCTGCGTCAAAAAGGAAATGAAACTGAGATCTATTATCTCGATTTATTAAAAGAAGATTTTATTGAGTCGCCGCATTACTATGTTCAACAAAATGACGTGATCATTGTTCCGCCTTTGAAACAACGCACATTCAGGAAGTACTTTGTAGGAAACCTGGGTATTATCACGGCCACTATTTCATTTGCTGCTCTTATGGTTACTTTGCTCCGCTAACGTTGAATCCCAGGAATCCTATGACCGAACCCAGCGAAGGTATGGCTGTAAAAGAATCAGGTGCCATACCCATTAATTTTAAGCGCATTGCCGCCAGGGCTTTGCGATTTTGGTATTTCATTGCGCTGTCGCTACTGATCGCGCTTTTGACTGCTTTTCTGGTGAATCGCTACAGCAAGCGCATCTACCCTGTAAAGGCTTCCATTATCATCAAGGAAAATGAAGAGAATTTAGGCGCTAAGTTTTTATATAACAATGAGTTGTTGAATCCCTACCGGAATTTCTTCAATGAGATCTTCATTATGAAATCCTATCCGCTTCTTCAGGAAGTATTGGAGAGCATGAGATTCAATATTTCGCTATATCGCGAAGGGGATATCTTAACATCAGAGTATTACGATCCGAAATTCCCGGTGGCATTCAACGTGTTGCCCAGTAGTAAACACGTCTACGGAAAGTCGCTTTACTTCACGGTCAACGACGACGAAACGTTCAACATACTTTACTCCGCAACCAACGAGAAAGAGAATGGCAAGGAATTTCCAAATCTGCATTTTAACGATAGCATCCGGATAAACGGGTTTGCTGTGCAGGTGGTGAAGACGGGCGATGTTTCTGAAATAAAAGGAAAGGAGTTTACAGTTCGCTTCCGGAATCCATTAGGCCTGGCCTTGGAATATTCTTCACGGTTAAATGCCACCTGGGCTCAGCCGGGCGCCGCCGTGGTTAACCTGGAGATCACCGGACCTGTTCCCCAAAAGGAAATCGACTTTCTGAACAAGTTCATCGAACGATACCAGTTCTATGACATTGAAATAAAGAACCGGGCAGCAACCATGGCCATTAAATTTTTGGATGAGCAACTTGTGATTATCGGCGATTCACTGAAGCTTTATGAGGATCAGGTGGAGGATTTCAAGAGGCGAAATATCATCACAGACCTGGATACAGAGACGGCCAGGCTGTATGCAAGACTGCAGGAGCTCGATGAGCAGAAATTTCAATTCAAACTGGTCGACAATTATTATATCTACATTGAGACGCTACTGAAAAACGACCAGTATAATGGTATCTTCACGCCGAACAGCGTGGGCGTAACAGACCAAGTCGTAGCTACCCTAATAACGGAATTGATCGAACTTCAGGCGGAGGTTAATCTGTATAAGAATAATCTCGGACGCGGGGTGGATAAGCTGCTGGAAAACCCCAGGCTAACCAGCCGGGAGCAACGGATTGCCTATCTGAAGGGGGAGATTCAAAAGACTATTGAGAATGGCAGGAAGACGCAGCAGATCAATACGGTCTTTATCAACGATCAAATTGGGCTGGTGAACCAACAACTGGCAAAATTGCCGGGCACAGCGCGGGAACTGGTCGAGATCCAGCGCAACTATTCATTGAGAGAGAATCTCTATATATTTCTATTGCAGAAGCGCACGGAGGCAGGCCTTTCCAGAGCTTCGACAACTTCCGACATTGTGGTGGTGAACCCGCCCCTCGCCGGCGGAGCGCTCACGCCCAAAGTGCTTCAGAACTATGGAATGGCGGTTGCTGCAGGTCTTTTACTGCCGCTAATTGTTTTTGTTTTGCTTGAAGTTCTCAATGAACGCGTTCAATCGAAGGAAGACATTGAGCGCATTACATCCGTACCGGTGATCGGAGGGGTGGGGCACAACCGGGAAAGCGATCCGCTTATCGTTTTCAGAAAACCGCGCTCTGCGATGGCCGAGTCGTTTAGGGCGCTGCGTTCGAATTTGAATTATTTTACGGGTAATAAGGATCGGCAAGTTTTTATGGTCACCTCGTCCATACCCGGAGAAGGAAAATCGTTCACCACGCTCAATATTGCAACGGTGCTCGCCTTGGCCGGAAAACGTACCGTTATTCTCGGTGCCGACTTGCGCAAACCAAAATTGTTCGACGACTTGAACCTCAACAACAACATCGGGTTGAGTCAACATTTGTCGGGCATGACCGACTTGGATTCGATCATTCAAAAAAGTGAGATCGACAATCTATACCTGATTGCCGGTGGTCCCATGCCGCCGAACCCCAGCGAGCTATTGATCCGCCCGCAAATGGCTGTATTGATGGAAGAGCTGCGGAAACGATTTGAGTTCATAGTGATCGACACGCCGCCACTTACATTTGTCACGGATGCGTTCGTTTTGTCTGGATATGCCGACCATTCCCTGTTTGTCGTGCGCCAGGACTTTACACCACGGATGGCGCTTCAGCATCTGGATGAATTCTATGTTTCGGGCAAACTTGCGCACATCAGTATTCTGTTCAATGACCTTCGAAAATCAGGATTGGGCTACGGCTATGGTGGCTATGGCTACGGTTATGGCTACGGCTACGGCTACGGTTATGGTTATGGCTATAGTGCAAAGAAAAAGGATAATGGATCTGGATATTACTCTGACTAGGCATGGATTTAAAGAATAAGAAAGTATTGATTACCGGAGCCGATGGATTTATCGGCAGCCATCTTACGGAGCGACTGTTGGGGGAGGGGTGCGATGTGCGTGCGTTCGTTTATTACAATTCGTTCAATTCATGGGGATGGATTGATAGCTTTTCAAAGGAAAAGAAAGAAAGGCTCGAAATATTTTCCGGCGATATTCGCGACCCGAATGGCGTGCGCACAGCCATGAAGGACGTGGACGTGGTTTTTCATTTGGCTGCTCTGATTGCCATTCCGTTCAGCTATCATTCGCCGGATTCTTATATTGATACGAATGTAAAAGGCACGTTGAATGTGCTGCAAGCCGCACGGGATTTTCAGATCGAGCGCGTGCTCATTACCTCGACATCCGAAGTGTATGGAACAGCACAGTACGTCCCAATTGACGAAAAACATCCTCGTCAGCCCCAGTCACCTTATTCGGCGTCCAAGATCGGGGCCGACAGTCTGGCCGAGTCGTTCTACAGAAGTTTTGATCTTCCGGTAACTATTGTAAGACCGTTCAATACCTATGGCCCCAGGCAGTCGGCGCGTGCCATCGTTCCGACCGTGATCACCCAACTTCTGAATGGAAAGAGAGAGATCATGTTAGGCGATCTAACCCCTACTCGCGACTTACTTTTTGTAAAAGATACAGTCGATGGGTTTGTGGCCATAGCCCAGGCAGATGGATTGATCGGAGAAGATTGTAACCTGGCCACCGCCAGCGAAATTAGTGTCGGAGATTTGGCGAAGGAAATCATCAAGCAAATAAATCCCGCGGCCCTGATTGTTTCGGACGATCAGCGTCTGCGTCCCGAGAAAAGTGAAGTGTTCCGCTTGTTCGGCTCCAATGAAAAAATGAAAAAATACACGTCGTGGAAACCTAAATATACGCTGGAAGAAGGGTTGCAGACCACGATAGAGTGGTTTAGAAACGCTGAAAATTTGAAAGCTTACAAGGCTGACATCTATAACATCTAAGGGACGACCGGAGAGTATGACCAACAAGACTTTAATCATAGCGGAAGCGGGAGTGAATCACAATGGTGACCTTGATCTCGCGAAGCAACTCATTGATGTGGCGGCCTCGGCGGGTGCCGATTTTGTAAAATTCCAAACCTTTACAGCCGAAAAATTGGTGTCGGCTGCCGCTGTGAAAGCCGATTACCAGCAAAAGAATTTTAGCGGTCAGGATAACTCCCAATTGAACATGCTGAAAAAGCTGGAATTGGATGAGACCAAGCACCGACTGTTGATGGATTATGCGCGTGATCGCGGCATAGCGTTTTTATCGACAGCCTTCGACTTAGAGAGTGTGGATATGTTGAACGCACTGGGCATTCCACTGTTCAAGATCCCCTCGGGTGAAGTGACCAATCTTCCACTGATCCAAAAAATAGGGCGGCTTGGCAAGCCTGTTATTCTATCGACGGGTATGTGTAACCTTGCCGACATTGAGGCGGCGTTGGAGGCGTTATACCGTGTCGGAACGGAGAAGAAGTCCATCACGGTGCTGCATTGCAATACGCAATATCCGACACCCATGAATGATGTAAACCTGAGCGCCATGCAAACTATTGGCCAGGCCTTCGATGTTCCTGTCGGTTATTCGGACCACACCACAGGCATAGAGGTTCCGATTGCCGCAGTGGCGCTAGGGGCAACTGTTATTGAAAAGCATTTTACACTCGACCGGAATCTGCCGGGTCCGGATCACAAGGCTTCGCTGGAACCTTCCGAGCTAATCGACATGGTGCGAAGCATCCGGAACATCGAGAAGGCATTGGGCTCTCCGCTAAAGCGTCCCTCAGATTCGGAAAAGCCAAATGTGCAGGTTGCTCGCAAGAGTGTTCACCTGGCGGTGGCTAAGCGCAGCGGCGAAATTATTGAGGAACGTGATATGATCATGCTTCGCCCAGGCGACGGCATTTCGCCGATGTACTATGAGTCCCTTCTGGGGTTGAGCATCGTAAACGATTTACCGGCAGGACACAAGCTGGCGTGGAAAGATTTTAAATATGACTAGGCAGCGGAAAATTTGCGTGGTAACCGGAACGAGGGCCGAATATGGATTGCTGTATTGGGTCATCTGGAACCTACGGAAGGACCCGGCAATAGCCCTTCAGTTGGTGGTCACCGGCATGCACCTTAGCCCCGAATTTGGATTAACTTATCGCCAAATAGAGAAGGACGGCTTTCCGATTTCGAGAAAACTCGACATTCTTCTTTCTAGTGATACTCCGGCAGGCATTACGAAATCCATCGGATTGGCAAACATCGCATTTGCCGATGCTTTCGCCGAGCTTCAACCCGATGTTGTATTGGTATTGGGAGATCGGTTTGAGATTCTGGCCGCCGCCACAGCAGCACTAGTGGCCAGAATACCGATTGCTCACTGTCATGGCGGCGAACTTACGGCCGGAGCCATAGACGATGCTTTCCGGCATGCCATAACAAAAATGGCTCACTTCCATTTTACGGCGACAGAAGACTATCGTCGTCGGGTGATCCAACTTGGTGAGCATCCCGACTTCGTGTTTTTGGTGGGTGGTCTTGGTATTGAGAATATTAACCGGTTGGAACTGCTTTCCCGGGAAGCTTTTGAAGAGTCCATCGAATTTAAATTGAAGCAAAGAAACTTGATGGTCACCTTTCACCCTGCCACGTTGGAACACGCTTCGGCCGGTCATCAGTTCCGTGAATTGTTGGATGCCCTCGCGCTACAGAAGGACACGGGGTTGATATTCACAATGCCGAACGCCGACACGGACGGCAGGATTGTAAAGGACATGATCCATGCATTCGTTCAGCAGCACGCCGGCAATGCTGTTGCGTTCGAAAGTCTGGGCCAGCTTCGATATCTATCCGCCCTCAGGTATATTGACGGTGTCGTTGGAAATTCGTCCAGTGGCCTCATTGAGGCGCCTTCTTTCCATATTGGAACGATCAATATCGGCGATCGCCAACAGGGACGCACCAAAGCGCAAAGTGTTATCGATTGCCCGCCGGAAAGCGTTGCTATACAAGAAGCCCTGGAGACACTATATTCCGAATCTTTTCAAAAGACGTTGCCAACGGTTAAAAACCCCTACGATCGAGGCAATGCATCGGAGGAAATATGCAGGGTATTGAAACACGCTGATCTGAACAATGTGTTGAAAAAGACGTTTTACGATGACTGAACAATGCTTTTTTACTCCCCATATAAAGCCGACGAGAATGTTCCATCCCGGACCGCCGTTGCTGCAGGCGATAAGAGCATCCATAGGAAAGTGAGAACGTTTGTCGTCGATGCATATAAACGTAAAGTTTGGAGAGGCAGTGAATGACCACTGTTATAAAACACGCAGAGCATGATTTATCATCTGCAAATACTAGAATTAATTTTTAACGCATGATCATAAGCCAACACACCCTAGCCGAAACCGAATTTGCCCCGGCGGGTGTGCAGTATGCGGAAGCTTTTCAGATCGTAAAGAGGATAGACCAATAGACCCATGCAAGATATCGAGCGACATCTTATCGATCGGAGTGCAACGATAAAGGAAGCCCTTCGAAAATTGAACGACCTGGCGGCCGATGCCATTCTCTTTGTTGTAGACCAGGAACGCCACCTCATCGGGTCGCTTACCGACGGCGATGTGCGCCGCGGCTTTTTACGGGGACTTACATTCGAGAGCGCCGTTGAATCGTTTATCCAGGCAAATCCGAAATACATTCAACGGAACAATTATTCCATCGAGAAGATCATTGAATACCGGAACAAGAATCTAAAGATCGTTCCGGTGGTCGACGATGCACAGAAGGTGGTAACGATCATCAACTTCCGTCAAAATAAATCCTACCTGCCCGTGGATGCCGTGTTGATGGCTGGTGGCAGGGGAGAAAGACTGAGGCCGTTAACCGACACGATCCCCAAGCCCCTGTTGCCCATTGCCAATAAACCCATCATCGATTATAACCTGGACCGCCTGGTGAGTTTCGGTATAGACGACCTTTGGATCTCGGTGCGTTACCTCGGTGAAAAGATCCGGGAGCAGGTGGGCGATGGCAGCGGCCGCGGTGTGAGGATTCAATACATTCAGGAGGATGAGCCCTTGGGAACGATTGGCGCCGTCAGGAAAGTTGACAGCTTTAGCCACCCGTACGTGCTGGTGTCCAACTCTGATTTGCTGACCAACCTCGACTATGAAGATTTCTTCATCGACTTTCAGCGAAGCGACGCTGCATTGTCCGTGGTCACCATTCCCTATATGGTCAATGTGCCCTACGCCGTGCTGGAAACGGCAAACGGACACGTGGTGAGCTTTAAGGAGAAGCCCAGCTACACATATTACTCCAATGGTGGCATTTACCTGATGAAAAGAGAAGTCATCCAAAATATTCCGCCCAACACGTTCTACAACGCCACCGACTTTATGGAGTTGCTCATCAAACAGGGGCAGAAGGTTATTTCATATCCCATGAGAGGATATTGGTTGGACATTGGCAGACCGGAGGACTATCAAAAAGCCAGCATCGATATAAATCACATAAAGTTTTGAAACGACTTTTTTTTATACCGGCCCGTGGCGGTTCTAAGGGTATTCCGGGGAAGAACATAAAACCCCTGCGAGGCAAGCCGCTAATTGGCTATACGCTCGAAGCGGCGATGCCCTATAAAAACGAGGCCACGCTGTGCGTGTCCACCGATTCGTTGGAAATCAAAAAGGTGGTGGAAAGTTACGGGATCAGCGTACCCTTCCTGCGCCCGGATGCATTGGCTACCGATACGGCGACCACAGAATCAGTTATTTTACATGCGTTGGAATATTATCGCCAGCAAAATATTGTGTTCGATACCGTGATCTTGCTGCAACCGACATCTCCCTTGAGAAATCATCAACACATCGAAGAAGCCTTGGCCTTGTTTGAAACAGGCCTGGATATGGTGGTATCCGTAAAGGAGTCGAAGGCAAATCCGTACTACAATCTTTTCGAGGAAAATGAGAAGGGTTTTTTGGAAAAGTCGAAGCCGGCAAGTTTCACGCGCCGGCAGGACGCCCCGAAGATCTATGAATACAATGGTGCCATTTATGCCATCCGAGTAGAATCCCTGGTAACCAAGGGAATGGCTGGATTTAACAGCATTCGAAAGTATGTAATGGACGACAAAAGCTCGATTGACCTCGACGACGCGTTCGACTGGTATCTATGCGAAACGATATTGAACAATGAAGCGAATTTTTAAAAAGATACTGATCCGGATTTTTCAGTTGGGAAAGAAATTTCACCAGGAGGAGATCTACACCCGATACCGGCAGAAATATAAAATCGCCAAAAACTTCCGGTTCAATGGCGATGACGTTGTTATTTATGGCCCCGGCGAATTCGAAGGAGGGGAGAATTCATACATCGGGAGTTCATCGACCGTTCAACTGGCACAAGGATGCAAGGTGAGTATCGGCAAGAACTGCCGGGTTAGTCACAATGTCCGGATGTATACGGCATCGGCACACCCGGACCAGGATTTTAACCAACACAAAAATCTTCAATCAAAGTCGGGCGATATAATTTTGGGCGATGCCGTCTGGATTGGGGTGAATGTTTTTATTGGCCCCGGTGTTAAAATAGGACATAATGCGGTGGTAGGAGCAAACAGCGTAGTGACCCGAGACGTCGCGGAGAATTCAATCGTGGGAGGGATCCCCGCAAAATTGATTCGAAACAAGCATATCCCATGCTGAGAAAACTATTTTCACACACCGCGATCTACGGCTTGGCGCCGCACGTTTCCAAGATTGCCAGCTTCTTTGTTTTACCGATCATTACACAATACCTGACGCCGACCGACTATGGCGTGTACGGCGTTGTGACGGCCACCGTGGGATCCATATCCGTCTTTGCCTCGCTCGGTCTCCGGGTTGTGCTGGTAAACAGTTTTTATAAATCCCCCGGACATTACAAATGGCTGTGGCGACAAGTGTATGGATTCCTAAGTTTATGGGTGATTCCCTATGCATTTATTTCCGCTGCGTTGGTTTACTTTATCATTCCCGAAGAAGCAAAACCGCACGTGTGGCAAATTATTTTTATAAACGTGGCACCCCTTGTTTTTTTTTGGACAGACAAACACCCTGGCCACCACTTACTATCAGATAAACAAAAAACCCATGCCGATAGCGATCCGCACGGCGATTTTTGGAACGCTTACCGTGTTGATGAACCTGTACACCATTGCCGTTTTAAAACTCGGATACATGGGCTGGTTCTGGTCCACGTTTGCCGTGGGCATGCTGACCAATGCTTCCTACTGGATACCCCTTAACTTTAAGCACGGGATAAGACCGATTTTTAATTTTAAATGGCGTTTGATCAAAAAGAACCTCTCGATCTCCATGCCCACCATTCCACACTATTATTCGAGCTACCTGCTAAACTCTTCTGACAAACTTGTGCTGGAATTTCTCAATGTCGGCACCGATAATATCGGCAAGTATAACGTGGCCTATACGTTTGGGAACTACTTTAATAATATCGGAAATGCTGCCGGGTTGGCGATAGGACCACTGTTGAATGAGTGCTATAAAAGAAAGGACGATCAAACCGCCAGGAACCTTATTTTCCTTCAACAACTGGTTTTCTTTGCCATGACGTTTGGTGTTAGCATTTGGCTAAAGGAATTGTTCCAGATATTCATACGGAACGACAGCCTGAACACGATGTACTATCTCGGTGTTATCATCGTCATGTCTTATAACTATCGGCCGATGTATTTTGGGGCGAATGCAAAATTGATGTACGAAGAGCGGACTGGAATTTTGTGGCGCGTGACCTTTGTGGCTGGAGCATTGAACGTTGGGCTCAACTTGTTGTTGATTCCTTTTTTTGGCTTTGAGACGGCTGCCTACACAACATTTGCAGCCCTCATGTACATGGGGTACGCAGGATTTTTCACCAAGGCCTTCCGGTCGTCCAACACGGTCAAATATTATCCCTTGTTGTGGCTGCTGGCGAGTGTTTTATTGACGGTGGTGGCATATTATGTGGTCCATCAAACGATGGTCGTCAAGATATTGATATCATTGGTTGTGGCGCTTTTTGTGCTCTGGAGTACATTGAAATTGAGAAAGAAACTGTATGAAGCGAAGCCAGGTCGTTGATATTCTGAATGGCGTGGAAGACAAATTTGACGTCTCCTCCTGGCGGGTGTTGGGCGTCGATGTGTGGCCGTTGTTGAAAATCCAAACGTTTCTTTTTTGGTTTGAAAAAAACGAACAAGAAAAACGTCAAGCCCCTGCGCAGAAACCTGACCGGAAGGGCCGAATGACCAATGTGTTCCGGTTGTTCAAATCGGCCTACTGGTGGGTGATTTTTTTTATGACCCGCCAACGGAAGCGAAGCCATCTTTTCTCCGGCGCCGACGGTCATCGCGTTGTATTCCAGGGGAAATCCGTCAACCGTTATTTTGACCCGCTCATGGATCTTTTGGAAGACGAACATGGCGAACATCCCTTGCTGCTTGAACAATCGACTTTTAACGCGGCGTGTTATCGCGCCGATAGAATGATCGACCTGAATTACTTTTACCCGTTGGCCAACATTATCGTGAAAACGCGCCACAAGCAAAGTGTGGTTAACGCGCTTAAGAACATGCCCGAACTCAATGCCGCTATAGAACATCTTGAAGCAGCGTTTCCCACGTTGGGGCAAGGCTACATAAAACGCCAGATGACGTACATGATCCAAACGATCGTGGTGTGGGGTTTTATTTTCGATCGCATTTTTGCCAGGACCAAACCTGCCTATGTGTTTGGGCTTTGCTATTATTCGCTAAAGATGTATGGCATGAATTTGAGCGCGCACCGGCAAGGTATAACAAGCGTTGACATGCAGCACGGAACACAGGGCTCGCTTCATGTGGCATACGGAAGCTTTAAAAAAGTGCCCAAGGATGGATACACCATCATGCCCAAGATATTTTGGTGTTGGGATGCTTCTTCGGTCAGCGCTATCGAGACGTGGAGCACGAAGCAAAACTTTCATAAGGTGATGCTGGGTGGCAATCCGTGGATCCAATACCTGGACAGCGACAAAGTTGCCAACCCGCTACGCGATTATCACAAGCGTATCATCCTTTACACCTTGCAGCCGCTGGAACCCCTTTTGGAAGACTATATCATAGCGGCAATAAAAAATACCCCCGACGAATTTGAGTGGTGGCTCCGGCTTCATCCGCGACAACTTCAGGACAAGGGTCGCCTGCTTGGTATTTTGGAGCACCATGCGATCTCCGGGAAGGTCAAGGTCGACGAGGCCTTGGAGTATCCGTTGCCCCAGATCTTACGTGCAGGGTCTGTACACCTTTCAAAGTTCTCGGGCGCGATCATTGAAGCAGCCCTGATGAATACCCCAAACATTATCCTGGACGAGATTGGGGTGGCGGCCTTTCAGGCAGAGATGGAGGAGGGAAAAGCCGTAGCCTTTTTGACGGGCGATGGCCAGGCGTTGGTGAAGTTGATACTCGCTCTGCAAAAGCCTTTGGAAAATAGCGAAGCACACGAACGGTTTGGGGACTTTTTCATTCGTAATTTTAACGCGTAATGGGACGAATTCGAAACTTCATTCTTCAAAAGATCAAAGGCGGCTTGCGTTCCACCAACCTCATACGGTTAAAGGGGAACGGAAGCATAGATCCAAAAGCCAAAGTAAAGGATGCCGTACTGGTTGGTCGCGTCGTGTTGCACGAGCAATGCAAAATCATCGACGGTGTGACAATAACCGCCGAGAGCCCGGTGGAGGTGGGATGCTATACGACCATTAACGGTCCCGGAACCGATATCTATGCCCGCGTGAACCCCGTGACGATCGGAAAGTTTTGCTCCATTGCGCGACAGGTTTCCATGCAGGAATACAATCACCGGCTCGACCGGCTATCGAGCTATTTCATGGGGCAAAATGTGTTTCGCGATGGCACGGAGGGAGATATCTATTCAAAGGGCCCCATCACCGTGGGCAACGACGTTTGGATTGGCGCGCAATGCGTGATTCTATCCGGCGTAAACATTGGCGACGGCGCCGTTGTTGGAGCCAATGCCGTGGTCACTTCCGATGTTCCCGCCTATGCTATTGTTTCCGGGAGCCCTGCCAAGATTGTCCGGTATCGCTTTTCGCAGGACATCATCGATGCGTTGTTGGTGTTGCGTTGGTGGGACTGGCCGATGGAGAAAATACTGCGCAACAAAGATCTGTTTAGGGATGAATTGACCATAGACAAGCTGAAGGCAATAAAATGAAATTTGACATATCGGTTATAATACCCGTTTACAACGCGGCCGACTTTATTAGGGCGGCAGTCGAATCCGCTTTGCTACAGCCGGAAGTGAAGGAGGTCATCCTGGTAGAAGACGCTTCGCCCGACGGAAGTCTTGCGCAGTGCGAAAAATTAGTGGCCGAATATCCCTTGCTGAAGTTGTACAGACACCCCGGTGGCGAGAATAGGGGAGCGGGCGCCAGTAGGAATCTCGGTATGGAGAAAGCCAGTAACGACTATATCTCTTTTTTGGATGCTGACGATTATTTTTTACCAGACCGGTTCAAGAAGACATTCACCGTATTTCAAAAATATCCCGATGCAGACGGTGTGTACGAAGCGATAGAGGAGTTTACGCACGGACAACCTGCGGCATTCGGATTCTATTCCGTTAACCGACCGCTACCCCCTGAAAGACTCTTTCACTATTTGATCAGGGGAACATATGGTCACTTTCACACAAACGGACTCACCATAAGAAAATCGGTTCTGCAAAAGGCCGGCGTTTTCGACACCACCTTGCGGCTGCATCAGGATTCAGAGCTCTGGCTCCGGTTTGCCTTTCATGGCAGGTTATATCCAGGGGTTCTCGACAAACCCGTAACGATGGTTCGAACCCATGGGAACAACAGGATAACCCATGCCAATATCAAAAGCAGATTGCAGTTTTGGACGGTTGCGCTGGCGCATTTCAGGCGTCAGCCGATATCGGCGATCGATCGTGTGCTCATCGCATGGAAATACGCCAAGATTAAATCGAAGGTCCTGGAAGAGAATTTTATGTTAGAATTTATCAGAACGATGGCAGCGTGGAAAAAATCTAACGGCGGATGAAAAGATTCGCTGCATTTATTATGACCTACGAGCGCCCTCAGGAAGTTTTGAGGATGATCGCTAAACTGTTTGATCAGTCGTATCCTCCCGAAAAGATCCTGGTGGTCGACAACAGCGCTTCGGTCCACACCCAGGAAGCCATTGGGGTGTTGAATGACCCGCGCATTGAGTATCTTCGGACCGGATATAACGCCGGCCCGGCCGGTGCGGCCGGCATAGGATTGAAGAAATTGGCAGCCGATGGCTTTTCCTGGATCTTTTGGGGCGACGACAATGACCCTCCTAAACTGAACGACGATTTCCGGCGCCTGTTGGCTTTAGCCGACGAACATAAACCCGGCATCATTGGCGCGGTGGGTCATCATTTCAACCGGAGAACTGGCACGATCGTACGATTGCCTTCTTCCCAATTAAAAGGACTGCTCGATGTTGATACCGTGGCCGGTGGAGATTGTATGATCATCAACGCCGAAGCGGTAAAAATGGGAATTGTACCCGATGAAAAGCTTTTCTTTGGGTTTGAGGAGTTTGACTTCTGCTACCGCGTGAAGCGGGCCGGATTCAGGATCCTGGTAGACGGCGATTTGTTTTACGAATATCGCCGGGTAACGGGCAACCTGGATAAGAAACGACCGCTGATCGCGATGAAGTCGAACGAAACCGCATTGAAACGCGAGTACTATAGCAAGCGGAATTTAATATACATCTTTCGCAAAAACGGGATGGTGCTTCCGTTGATGGTGCTGCTGGCAAAATCCATGCTCAGGGGCCTTTTTGGATTCCGGTATGGCCTTTCGTTTGGAATAAAAAATTTAAGATTCCTCGTCTTGTCAATGACCGACGGAAGCTTGAGTCGTATGGGTAAAACATTAGATCTACGTTAATATGCATTACAACCTCCCGAAGATTTTTCACTCCCTTTCCCTAAGAGTTCCACAAGCTTACGCCCTGCGCTCAGGACTGCGGGTGCTGGCGCAAACGAAACAGCAGAACTCCCTGTTCTGGTCCACGTTCACCTCGCGCGAATACATGTCTTTGATGCCGGCCATTATCAAGTCGGGCATACAGCCTAAGACGTTCATCGATTGTGGCGCCGCTACGGGCTATGTGACCATGCTGATGCATCATCTCATCCAGTCTGGAGTGTTGGATTGGAAACTTGACACTACGGTTTGCATTGAACCGTCGTCGTATAATGCAGACGTGCTAAAGGAGAATCTTTCCATGAACGGCCTGAAGGCCGAAATGATCTTTGGCGTAGTGGGTAAGCGCGACGGTGATGTGAAATTTTTCGAATCCAAGCAGCACCCGTGGAGTTCCTCCGTGGGCCAACGCTTTCATTCCGGTAACGCCATCGTGCGTAAATATATTGACCTGATGCCTTTGCTTCAACGGGGCAACTGTTTCCTGAAAGTGGATGTGGAAGGTTCTGAGTTTGATCTTATTGAGACGTATAAAGAATCATGGCCAAACGTCCAGGGAATGATATTGGAATGGCACAACGAACTGGGCGATGTGGCCGCAGCCGAACGAACCCTCATGGAAAAAGGGTTGGTGCTAGCGGCGACAAGTCTCGATAAAGATAACCGGCGCGTAAGTTTATACCTTCGCCAAACGAACGCCTGATTTTCAATCCCCACCGTGTCATGCCGAAAGTTCTTTATGTTCTCGATACATTGCAAACCGGAGGAGCAGAGCGCAGTACGTTGGATATTGCTTCGCGTCTAAAAACATTTCAGCCGGTCGTGTGTCATATCTATCGGAATGATTTTCTGAAACCGGAATTCGAAAAACAAAACATTCCCGTCATTTCGCTCAACGTGGCCGGCCCTTATCAGTTCGTAAAAGCCTATCGCGCTTTGAAAGACGTACTCCGACGGGAAAAACCGGATGTAGTGATCGCTACACTGTTGCGCACTGAATTGATTTCGCGGGTAGCGTGCAAAGCTTTGGGAATTCCCATTGTCGGCACTTTTGTGAACGACACCTATTCGCCTTATGAATGGCAATCGCTGTCCCTGGCTATGAAAGGCAAAGTGGGATTCTTCTGGTTCTTCAACATGGTCACCGCCCGGTTTTGCGCCGGCTTCTTGTCGAACGGCGAGAGCATAAAAGAAAGCAATTGCAAAGCTTTATTCGTACCACGGAATAAGGTGAAGGTTATCTTCCGCGGACGCCGAAAAGATCTTTTTGTTTTTCGGGAGCGTCATCCTAACCCGGACCAGCTGAAGTTTCTGGCCGTCGGCCGATTGATCTACCGCAAAGGATTCGAAGAGTTGCTACAGGCTTTTCACCTCTATCACAAGCGTTTTCCGAACGCGACGCTCACCATTGCCGGCGATGGCCCGTGGCGGGGCCGTTTGCAACAACTCACGATCACCCTAAACCTGCAGCAACACGTCATCCTCGCGGGTACCCAGAAGGATATGCCGGCGCTTATGGAGGCACACGACGTATTTGTTTTTCCGTCACACTACGAGGGATTCAGCGGCACCGTGGTGGAGGCCATGTTTTCGGGTATTCCGATCGTGGCGTCCGACATTGCCATGAACCGCGAGGCGCTGGAGCACGGTCAAACCGGTTGGATGTTTCCCGTTATGAATGTGTCCGCTTTAGCGGAAGGGTTGGTCTTTATGACACAAAATTTCGAAGAAGGCAAGCGCTTTGCGCGCCACGCCAGGAAGGTTGCGGAAGATCGTTTTGATATTGATGTCATTGCCGCCCAACACGAAAAATATTACCAGGAAATTCAGGCTTCAAAAGAATGAAAATTCTACACGTTATTACCAGAAGACAATTGCGAGGCGCCGAGATCTTTGCATCACAGCTTAGCGAGGAATTTGTCAAGCAAGGGCATGAGGTTATGATCGTGGCATTGCGTGCTGCCGTGACCTTTCCAACCGTGAAGGGCGTTGTTTACCTTGACCTGGATTTGAAACCCTCACAGCGATGGTGGTCCTATGCGGCGTGGAAAAAATTTGCCACGCTCGTGCGAACCTGGAAGCCCGATGTGATCCAGGCCAATGCTTCCGAAACCTTGAAGTTCACCGTGATCTCAAGGACACTTTTCGGGTGGAAGGCGCCGCTGGTGTACCGGAACGCCAATAAAGTCAGCGACTTCATCACATCGTTGCCCTCAAAGGTCATCAATACAAAACTGGCCCGAAGTGTAGACTTCGTTATTTCCGTGAGCGAAAATTGCAGGGTGGACTATGTTGCCACGTTCGGGATCCCACCCGCCAGAACGGTCACCATCCCGATCGGTACCGTGCTTTCCAACGTGCAACCTACATCAACTCAATCCAGGTCATCGGCGGCGCCGTACTGGATTAACGTGGCTAGTCTGGTGCCGGAAAAAAATCACAAGGGACTATTGTCCATCTACAAGCATTATCTGGAACAAGGTGGCGAGGCTGATTTGAAGGTCGTTGGCGGCGGGCAGGCAAAAGACCATCTCGAATCGGTGGCGACGTCATTGGGGCTTTCCGCCCGTGTCCATTTCTTGGGCTACCGCCAGGACGTGCTGGCGTTGATGGCAGGGTCTGCCGGACTGTTGTTGCCCAGCCTCATCGAAGGGCTTCCCGGCGTTATCCTGGAGGCCATGGCCGCTAAAATTCCGGTGATCGCTTATGGCGTTGGAGGCATCCCGGAAGTGTTACACCATCGGGAAACCGGCATGCTGATCACAAAAGGGGACGAGCAACAATTTGTCAAGGCCATGCGTGAAATCGAAACGGAGAACACTTTTCGCGAAAGCATGGTGCAAAAAGCCTATGCGCTATGCGAACAGCACTACCGCATCGAAGCCGTGGCACAACGTTTTCTGGAGGAATACAAAAATCTGAGGTAGCCCACGGGTCACCTTTAAGAATGACGATGTGCCATGAAAGGTCACTCTCGATGAGAAGGGTACCCCATGGTGGGTGTTACAAAAGATACTGACAAGTAGGCATTATAGGATGGGACACTACCATCAAAGGACCCTGCACAGACATACTCGCACCGGCGAACCCTGTTTCGATCGGAACATCAATCATCATCTGTTGCCAAAAAAAGAGTCTCACCAGGGAAACAGAAATTGATTCTGATGGTTATATGCTGTGAGCGGAACGTAACACGCGATGGAGCAATATTTTTTAGCGACCTTTGATCATCGGAACGACGTCTGGATTGGCGCGCGGTGATTCTTCCGGAAGTGAAAAATGGTCATGGGGCAAGGTATCCGGCATTGATTTTCGGATGAATGATCGCGATGGTTTTGGCGATAGAGTGGCCCGGACTGACCCTTGCGAAATAATGCGTGTTAGAAATGTCTTTGCAATGCATTATAAGTCTTTAAGATGAAATTTGACGTTTCG
Source organism: Chryseolinea sp. (assembly GCA_036525235.1). GTDB lineage: Bacteria > Bacteroidota > Bacteroidia > Cytophagales > Cyclobacteriaceae > Chryseolinea. The sequence continues at coordinate 92,438 of DATDAV010000292.1, forward strand.
GTCGTAATACCCGTCTACAATGCCGCCGGCTTCATCAGAACGGCGGTCGAATCGGCTTTGATGCAACCGGAAGTGAAAGAGGTCATCCTGGTGGAAGATGCTTCCCCGGACGGCAGCCTGGCCGAATGCGAGAAATTAGTGGCCGAATATCCCTTGCTTCGGTTGTACAGGCACCCGGAAGGTGCGAATAGAGGCGCGGGGGCAAGCAGGAATCTCTGCATGGAGAAAGCCGGCAACGAGTATATTTCTTTCTTGGATGCCGACGATTATTTTTTGCCGGAAAGATTCAGCGAAACATTTTCAGTATTTCAAAAATATCCGGATGCAGATGGTGTGTACGAAGCAATAGGATTTGCATGGGGCGACCCCGAAGAATCCAGGCTTTATACAATTAACAGGCCAGTTCCTCCCACAGCCCTTTTTCGCCATTTGATCCGGGGCACATACGGTCATTTCAGCACGGTCGGGCTCACCATAAAGAAATCGCTTCTCCGGAAAGCCGGGGTGTTCGACACCACGCTCCGACTACACCAGGATTCCGAACTCTGGCTCCGGTTTGCATTTCACGGTAGATTGTACCCTGGCATCATCCACAAGCCCGTAGCGATAGCTCGAAGGCATGACAACAATAGGATCGTCCACGCCAACATGAAAAGCCGGTTGCAGTTTTGGGCCGTGGCGTTCGCACATTTCAGGAGGCAGCCCATACCGGCATGGGATCGCGTGCTCATCTCATGGAAATACGCCAAGTTTAAATCCGAAAACCAGGGCGGAAATTTCATTTTAGAATTTGTCGGAACCATGGCCGCGTGGCAAAGAAACAATGGCAGATGAAGAATACAAAAACTACGTTGCCACGCCGGTCGCTGTCATTGTTGAGGATGAAGGGAAGCTTTCAGGATGGGAGCAATGCTTTTTGAAAACGCCAATGCTCCTTTGGAGTTTAGATGGGAAGGATCGGAGAAATAACTTCCATCATCGTACAGGTCTTCATAGTCGTGAATAGCCACACCATCTTGTTTTGCCAGATTTTGCAACGCTTCGTATTCCGGTCGCCGGCATTTGTATTGTACGAAGCGCGGGGAAACCGAGACGAAGAGCGTGATATTTCGCGCTTTGCAGAGTGCAACAAATTCTGAAAAGGATTGTTCAAGCATGGGGTCCAAAGGGTAGTTGGCCGCACAGTTGTCCGTTGTTTTCAAACTGTCTTTGAATACGCCGTCGTGATTGAGAAAGCCGTGAATGTCGTTGTCCTTTCCACGGGTGATGCCCCTGTAGAGGGTGGCAAACACCGAAGAATTATAGGGGAGACTTCGCGACCACGACCAAAAGCCATAACCGGGATTTGCTTTTCTATAAAGCGCACGAATGTCTTCATCATAGTGACAATAGGGAAGAAGCGCGCTCAGGAGCTCGTATTTTTTCTGACTTTTTACCAATTCCTCCTCGTTGACATCGAGGATCACCATCTTGGGTGTATGCCGTTTCAGGATAGTTTTTAATAAGGCCAGGTGATACAAGATCGTTTGGTTGGAGCGTCCCGCGTTGTAGACCGTCGTCTGAAGCGAGTCCGCCAAAACACCGGCATGATAGTGATAGAGCGCCCGCGACGAGCCAAAAACAATCACATCCGAAAGATCTTTACGAATAAAGTAGTTGGCGCGCGCTTTTTCGCCCACGCTCATCCGGTTGTAAAAGATCTCCAATCCTTTGCCCAAGGCAAAATCCAAAACGATAACGATCAGGATCGCTTTGGCAAAAAAGAACAGTAATTTCTGAATCTCTTTGTTCATACACTAAAACTGGAAATAAATAAACTGGCCGCCGTCAAAAACGCCAAAAAGCAAAACGATAAAAAACAGGAAGATCATGAACGCATGATTAAAGGTCCGATAAAAACGCGACAATTTCCTCCGCGCATACACGCGTTCATAAAACACTTCGAAGAATAGGATCATAGAAATGCTGAGGAGACAATAGATCATGATTTCCGGATCCGGTGGAAGGAACAACTTCCCGCCCGGATGACCGATCTTGTTGAGAATGTACAACGCTTGCGTCAACGAGTCGCTTCTGAAGAAAATCCACGACAAGCAGATCAATACGAACACATACAACATTTTCAGAAACTTGGGGATGTAGCGGGTGTAGACTTGCCCTGGCCGCAGGGCGCGCTCCACAACCAGGTAAAATCCATTCAGACCTCCCCAGATGACAAATGTCCAATTGGCCCCATGCCAAAACCCGCTGATCAGGAAGGTAACCATCAGGTTGAAATAAACCTTGTATTTGTTTTTAAGATGACTTCCGCCCATGGAGATAAAGACGTAATCTTTAAACCATGTCGATAACGAGATATGCCAACGTCGCCAGAATTCACCAATGGAAGAGGATAAATACGGTCTTCTGAAGTTGGTCATCAGTCCGATCCCCATGATGCGTGACGCCCCGATGGCGATAGCAGAATAGCCCGCAAAATCACAATAGATCTGAAAGGCGAAAAAGACGGTAGCGACGATCAACGAGATACCGGAATGTTTATCAGAGTTAGTGTAGACCGTGTCTACATAGATCGAAAGGCGGTCGGCTACGACCAGTTTCATAAAGAACCCATACAGCATCAGGCGTGCGCCGCGATAGAAGTTTTGAAAGCGGAAAGGATTCTGACGTTTGAATTGATGAAGTAAATTTTGAGGCCTTTCAATGGGTCCGGCCACCAATTGAGGATAGTACATCACGTAGAGCGAATAGATCCCGAAATTTGTCTCTGCTTTCTGCTTGCCGCGGTAAACCTCTATGACATAACTCAGGCTCTGAAAGGTGTGGAACGAAAGCCCTATGGGGAGAATGATGGAAAGCGCCTCGATGGAATAATTCCAGCCGATGAGGTGCGCCACGCCGTTGAAATTGTCGATAAAAAAATTATAGTATTTGAAGACGAACAGAACAAGACAGGTGCTGATGATGCTGAACAGGAGGTAGCGCTTTTTCTTTCGCCCTTCGGAACGTTCGATCCAGATGCCTGCAAAATAGTCGATAAGGATGGTGACGAACAAAATAACGATATAATACGGCACAAAGAACATATAGAAAACACAACTGGCGACTAGCAAATGCAGCCACCGCCAACGATGGGGAAGCAGAAAATAGATCAGGGTGACGATGGGAAAAAATAAAAGAAAAGAGACCGAATTGAAGAGCATGGATAACGATAGAAATTGTCCGTCAGGAATGTTTTTGCAATCTTGCAAAGATAATCATACCACATTGAATTCGAGAATTAAAGTTCTTCATATCATCAAATCTCTCGGCAGAGGGGGAGCCGAAATGTTGTTGCCAGAGACCCTGCGCCTTCATGACCGCGAGAAATTTGAATTTCAATACATTTATTTCCTCCCCTGGAAAGACCAGATGGTGGAGAGTATTCGCCGGAATGGAGGCGAGGTAACGTGCTTTGCCGCGAAGAACAATCTGCAGCTGATGTTTCAGGCCCGGCGAGTCGCTCGCTTCGCGAAGGAAAACAACATCCAACTCATTCACGCTCACTTGCCCTGGGCAGGAATACTAGCGCGCCTGGTGGGGGTGCTCACCAAAATCCCGGTGGTCTACACGGAACACAACAAACAGGAACGCTACCATGTGGGCACGCGAACGGCTAACCTGTTGACCATGAACGCGCTGTCGGAGGTGATCGCCGTCTCCGACGATGTGGCCGAGTCCATCCGCAAATTCAAACCGCGTCTCAAGGCGCCGTTGCGCACCATTTTGAACGGGGTGAACGATGAACATTTCAGGCCTGGGTTGGTTAGTGACCAGGAAGTGCGGCAAGCGCATGGCATTCCGGCCGACGCCCCGGTCGTCGGTACGATCGCCGTCTTTCGCTTTCAGAAGCGATTGGAGGTTTGGCTGGAGGTGGCCGCCGAAATACTCAAACGATGCCCGACCGCACATTTTATCATCGTGGGCGATGGCCCCCTGAAGTCCCAGGTGTTGAAGAAGCGAACGGCCTTGGGGTTGGAAGCGCACGTCCATTTTCCGGGTGTGAAGACGGAGGTCAGGCCCTACCTGGCGGCCTTCGACATTTATATGATGAGCTCGGTCTTCGAGGGCTTGCCGATTGCGCTGCTGGAGGCGATGGCTATGGAATGCGCCATTGTCACTACCGACGCAGGGGGCATCAAGGAGGTGATCCGCCACGAGTTGGACGGACTGCTCTGTACGACCGATGAACCCATGAAATTGGCGGGATACGCCGAACAATTGATCAAGGACAAAGACCTTCGCGGACGATTCCGTCAAAATGCGCGAAAAAGAGTTATTGACCGCTTCAGCATGGGAAAGATGGTACAAGAACTCGAGAATATGTACAAGGAAGTCGTTGGTGAAACAAGGGGTTAAACGTAATTTTGAAGGATAGGAATCGATATACCAACGCCCGGTTTGAACTGGGCTGGACGACTGCTGGCAGGCTTCCCATCATAGTCCCGGTACAGCGTCCTGGCAATGTGATGAAGAATTTCATGGAAAGAGAAACGGTACCCCTTTTTGCAAAACGTGAAAAGCGTACGGCCAGCAACGGCCGGCCGGATCTGCTCGCCAAAAGTAATTTAGAGTTCATCCCGCTGTATAAATTCAACCCGCGATCGCCGTCGTTGAGCGATCTTGAATGGTTCTGATATGCTGGGCGGTATTCTCATTGTCGTCCTCACTGGCTTTCTCTCGTTTGGCCTCATTAACGCACTGGCGTCGCGCTATCGGAATATCGATCCCGATTTTTTAAAGCGCTTATTCTTCTATCACCTGTTGATGGCGGTTGTGTACTACATGTACGCGTTGTTTAATCCTTCCGATTCATGGGGATATTTCTATAAGGTGACGGATAACTACCGGGGAGAAACATGGATGGACTTTTATGGTACCAGTACCACGTTCATCGAGTTCGTCGGATATCCCTTCATCAAATATTTGGGTTTCAGCTATGAAGCCTGCATGGCGCTTTTTTCTTTTTTTGGGTTTGTGGGCTATATGTATATCTACGCCTTCTTCAAAGAGAATATTCGTTTCCGCCATGACCTCTACGGCATAGATTTAATCACCTTGATATTCTATCTGCCCAACCTGCACTTCTGGTCAAGTTCTTTTGGAAAGGGATCCATAATTTTTATGGCCATCGCATTTTTCTTCTTTGGTATTTCAAAGATCAGATCGCGATGGATTTATATCGCGGTGGGTGGATTTATTATCTACCACGTGCGCCCCCACATCATGTTGGTGATGCTGGCGTCTTCAGTTATTGGATTTTCGTTTTCGAACAAAGGTATATCCATCCCGCTGCGCCTGTTTGTCCTGGCCTGCGCGTCGGTAGCCTTTTTCTACATCTACGGCGACGTTTTGACTTTGGTAGGAGTGGATGAGCAGGAACTGGCCAACCAAACGGTGGATTTTACCCACCGGGCGTCTGACCTCACAAAAGCAACCTCGGGCGTTGACATTACGAGCTACAGCTTGCCCATGCAGGTGTTCACATTTTTGTATCGACCGCTGTTTATCGATGCCCCCGGGCTCTTGGGACTTATCGTGTCGTTTGAAAATGTTTTCTATCTGCTGTTTACATTGCAGTTGTTGACTCCCAGTGGAATCAAGTTTCTCATACGAGGAAACTTTTTGGTCAAAACAGCTTTCCTTAGTTTTCTTACCGTCTCGTTTGCCCTGGCTCAAATTGCCGGTAACCTGGGTCTCGCCATCCGGCAAAAGAGCCAGGTGATGATGCTTTTCCTTTTCGTTATCCTGATGTATCTGGATAGCGTAAAAACGAAAGCCTACGAGTATGCCTTACGACAACAGGCACGCCGTGCTAAAATGACGAAAGTCCCGGAAAAAACGGCTTGATTATACGCGCCGTGGCGGGTATGCACGAAGCTGAAGAGTAAAAAAAATTCAACGCCGCTGGGAGAACGGTGGACGAACTGAACCGGTGTGGACAAGACGATTAAAACCCGACGGCACCACATCCCAGTCCGTTGGGGATACAATGCCGACGGTGCTTAGCACCCATAAAACGGGAGGATGTCTCTATATTTGTACTTTCTGATGATGGTGTTTTTTAATCTATGGATATACGCGAAGCTACGGCTCAAGACATTCCCGAAATTGTAGCCCTTCTCAAGCAAAGTCTTGGCGAAAGCCTTATGCCAAAGTCAGAGCACTATTGGCGATGGAAACACCTTGAGAATCCCTTTGGCCCCTCACCGGTTCTGCTTTGCCGCGAGAACGACACACTCATCGGCGTTCGTGCTTTTATGCGTTGGCGATGGAAACAGGGCGGCCAGTTATTTCATGCCGTCCGGGCCGTCGACACGGCAACGCACCCGGGGCATCAGGGCAAAGGCATTTTCAAAAAGCTTACGCTGAACTTGGTTGATCTCTGCAAAAAAAACGGGGATCATTTTGTGTTCAACACACCCAATAGTCAAAGCAAACCCGGCTATTTGAAAATGGGATGGGAGGAAGCCGGAAAACTGCCGATTGCTTTCAGCGTGCAACATCCCTTTCGCATGGCCTGGAACCTGGCCACCCGAAAGGTGCCCCAAGCCCCATTAAAAAGCGACGGGATATTGTCGCGCTACCTGAGTCATCCCGGCTTGCACCAACTGCTCGAACGCAATCTGCAAGATGAAGCCATCGTCACCGATATCTCCCCAGCGTACCTGGCGTGGCGATACCAACATGTGCCCGTGGTGGACTATGTCGCTGTTGGTGAAGAAAATGGCAATGCGCTCACGGGACTCATCCTGGGCCGTATCAAGCCAACGAAATTGGGGAATGAATTGCGGATAACAGATTGTTTCCTGGATCAAGCCAGCCAGGGGAACCAACTGATCGAAAACTTGATGGACGCGCGAAAAAAATGGAACGTGGACTACACGACACTATCGGGAACACCGACGAAGGCCGCCCGGAAACTTTTTTCGACGCGCATGATGAAGATGCCGGTCGGGCCGGTGGTGACGATCCGTTCCCTTCAAATGGATGACAAAAGCAAGCTGCAAAAGTTTTATTCATGGTCGCCTTCACTAGGTGATCTCGAACTGTTTTGATGATGACGCAAGAGCATTCCCGTATGAAGAATATCCCCACCTTCATCATTTCCCTCGACTTCGAACTTCACTGGGGTGGCTTCGAAAAATGGCCCCTGGAAAACTATCGCCAGTATTTCCTGAACACACGCAAGGTCATCCCTGAGATGCTCGAGCTTTTTCAGCAACATGATGTGCACGTCACCTGGGCCACCGTGGGCATGCTTTTTCATTCGGACAAGCCCTCGTTGGAAAAAAATATACCCGCGTTAAAGCCAACGTATGCCCTGCCGGAGTTGTCGGCCTACCAGTATATAAAAACAAAAGGCATCGGTGCAGATGAAGACGAGGACCCGTTCCATTTTGCCGGAAGCCTGGTGAACCGCATCCAGCAAACACCCGGACAGGAGTTGGCCTCGCATACTTTTGCACACTACTATTGCAACGAGGCCGGACAAACCGTCGAACAATTCAAGGCCGATCTCGGTGCCGCGCAACAGTCGGCGGCGGTCCATGGAGCAAAACTGCGTTCGCTCGTATTTCCCCGGAATCAGTTCAATGAAGAATATTTGAAGGCCTGCCACCAACAAGGCTTCGTGGCCGTGCGCGACAACCCCCGCGACTGGTTCTGGAACATTCAAAGCACCCAGGGCGAGTCGATGTGGAAACGCCTGAACCGGGGTTTGGATGCTTATTTACCGGTGGGAAAGGCCAACACCTATCCCTTGGCGAGCGTCGAACGGACACCAGGCCTGCCGTTGTGTATCCCCGCCAGCCGGTTGCTGCGTCCGTACCGGCCAAAAGAATTGTTCCTCAACGCCATGAAGATCGCGCGCATCCAGGCCGAAATGGAACGCGCCGCGCAACAACAACTCGTCTATCACCTGTGGTGGCATCCCCATAACTTTGGAAATTATCCTGCGCAAAGCATGGAAGGCTTGAAGCGCATCCTCGATACTTTTGCCGTTTGTCGCGAGCGCCATGGCATGACCAGCCTGTCCATGGGCGAGACTGCGGACCTTATCCTGTCGCAACATGAATAACAAAAGGCCTGTCCTGCTCCGCATCACCACGGTTCCCATTTCACTGCACCTTTTGTTGAAGGGCCAATTCCGCTACATGAAGGAACAAGGCTATGACGTATACACGCTCAGCGCCGACGGTCCCGAGATCCCCGAAGTGGAGAAGGAGGGAGTGCCGCACTTCATCTTGCCCTTCACCCGGAAAATAACACCCCTCCAGGATCTGGTTTGTCTGGTGCGATTGATCCGCGTCATCAAGCGGATCAAGCCCGACATCGTGCACACCCATACACCCAAGGCCGGTCTGCTCGGCATGATGGCGGCGCGTTGGTGTGGGGTGGACGTTCGCATGCACACCGTGGCCGGCCTTCCCCTCATGGAAGCCACAGGCGTGAAACGGAAAGTGCTGGAGATTACCGAGAAGATCACCTACGCCTGCGCCAACCACGTCTATCCCAATTCAACCGGACTGAAGACGTTCATGCTGGAGGCCCTGAACACAAAACCGCTCAAGATTTCCATCATCGGCAAGGGGAGCAGCAATGGCATCGACACCTCATTCTTCCAGCGTACTCCCGCCCTGGAGGAGCAGGCCCGCATGTGGCGGCAGCAACAAGGCATCGAAACCAGCGACGTGGTCTTTTCCTTTGTGGGGAGGATCGTGCGCGACAAGGGCATCGTAGAGTTGGTGGAAGCCTTTAAAACGCTAAAGTCAAAGCAAGCCGCCGCGGGGAACCCGTCACGGTTGTTCCTGGTCTTGGTTGGTCCCTTCGAGCAGGACTTGGATCCGCTGCCTCCCGACGTCCTCTCTTTCTTGCAGCAAGACAAGTCCGTGGTCCTGGCGGGCTTTCAACGCGACGTGCGCCACTGGATCATGGCCTCGGATGTATTCGTATTCCCCAGCTACCGCGAGGGATTCCCGAACGTGGTGATGCAGGCCTGCCTGTTGGGGGTGGCCTGTGTGGTCTCGAACATCAACGGCTGCAACGAGATTATCCAGGATGGAGAGACGGGTCTCATCGTCCCTCCAAAAAACAGCACGGCCCTGGCCACCGCCATGGAAACGCTGATGCAGGATGGGGAGAAGCGCAGCACATTTGCCACCCGGGCCCGCGATTATGTTGCTACCTACTTCGACCGCGTACAAGTTTGGACGGCGATTCAACGGGAATATGAACGCCTCATGGCCGAAGCGAGCTCGCGTTCGTGAGTATTTCGTGAAGGTCAGGAAATCCGGCACACCATTGGCAATATCCTAATCGTATTTGAAGTGGCGTTATCCGCCTCATTCGGAAAACAAGCCTAAGAGGCTTTCAGAACAGACGGTTTTGAAAGCCTCTTCCTTTTTGGGCCCATCCCAAGCCTGATCTTTGTTCGCTTTTTTGTGGAACAAACTCCTCAGGGGTGGGGAAAAGTGTGGATCAATGCCACCAGTCCCCGCGAAATCGCCGACGCGAAATAAGTTCTAACCTTTCATCAATCTCCCTCGTATTACACTATTTGAATTTTATAACTTTGGACCATGCAGAAAAAAGAGACGCTGGCAGATTTTTACAAGCGTTATCCCCAGAACGTTCGTCCCGAAGACGAGGCTGGAGCCGTGCAGAATGAACTGGGCCACTTCAACGTTAGCTCCCGCGAATTTTGTAAGAAATTTGCCCCCTACAACCGCCGCGATTTTTATAAAATCTCGCTCATCATCGGCGAGGGCATCCTGTATTATGCCGACAAAGCGATCGAGATCAATCGCACTGCGTTGGTTTTCTTTAATCCCAATGTACCCTATTCCTGGGAGGCCACATCCGAAAAGCAAGCGGGCTATTTCTGCTTGTTCACCGAAGGGTTTATCAACGTACACCGGAACAACAGCCTGCTGGAGTCGCCCCTGTTTCAGATCGGCGGCAACCCCGTGTTCTTTATTAATAAAGAGCAGCAGGATCACCTGAGCCAGATCTACCAAAAGATGCTTCAGGAGATTGAATCGGGCTATATTTATAAGTATGAGCTCTTGCGCAACTACGTGCACCTCATCATCCACGAAGCCTTGAAATTGCAGCCGGCCGACGCCTATTTTAAATACGCCAACGCGTCGTCGCGCATCGCTGCCTTATTTATTGAACTCTTGGAGCGACAGTTTCCCATCGATTCCCCCGATCATGTGTTGAAGCTGCGCACAGCAAACGATTACGCCGAACGATTGTCTGTTCACGTCAATCATTTGAACCGCGCCGTAAAGGAAGTTACGGGCAAGACCACCACCGAGCACATCACCGAACGGGTCATCAAAGAATCCAAAGCGTTGTTGAAGCATACGGGCTGGAGCGTCTCCGAAATCGCGTACGGATTGGGGTTTGAGTACCCCGCCTACTTCAATACCTTTTTCAAAAAACAGACACAGCTTACACCGACTTCTTTCCGGCAGTAAGATTGTTTGAATTTTATAAGTATTGGTTTGAAATGTATAAGCCTTCAGGGCCACCCCACGGGTAGCTTTGTCGTATACAGCAGCATATGAAATACAGAACACTAGGAAACACAACCGAAAAGCTATCCGCCGTTGGTTTGGGATGCATGGGGATGAGCTTTGCCTACGGCCCGATTGACAACACCGAGTCGATCGCCACGCTGCACCTGGCCCTGGACCTGGGAATTAATTTCTGGGATACTGCTGATATGTATGGTAAGGGACACAACGAAGAGCTGATCTCGCAAGTGCTCGTGCCCAATCGCGACAAGATCTTTATCGCCACAAAATTCGGCTTCCGCAGCCGCGAAGACGGCTCCACCTATTTTGACGGCTCCGTCGGCCACCTCAAGAGAGCCGTGGAAGACAGCCTCCGCCGCCTGAAGATCGACACCATCGACCTGTACTACGCACACCGCATCGACCCGAACGTGCCCGTAGAAGAAATGGTGGGCGCCATGGCCACACTGGTGAAAGAGGGCAAGGTGCGCTACCTCGGCCTGTCCGAAGCCTCCGCCGCCTCTATCCGCAAAGCCCACCGCGTACACCCCATCACCGCCTTGCAAAGCGAGTACTCGCTGCTGACACGCGACGTGGAAAGAGAGATCCTGCCGCTGTGCCGTGAACTGGGTATCGGGTTCATTCCCTACAGCCCGCTGGCCCGTGGACTGGTGACCGCCACCGTGTCCGACACCAGCAAGCTCGCCGCCGATGACTTCCGCAGAACACTGCCGCGCTTCAACGACGAGCACATGGACAACAACCGCAAGCTGGTGGATGCGTTTGCCGCGTTTGCCAAAGAAAAACAATGCACGCCTTCACAACTTGCCCTCGCTTGGGTGTTGGCGCAAGGCGAAGACATCATTCCCATACCGGGCACAAAGCGCAGAAAATATCTCCAGGAAAACGCCGATGCGGCCAATGTAGATTTGCTGCCGGCCGACCTGAAAGCCATCGAAGCCTTGCTGCTTAAATATCCTGACACAGGACAACGGTATAGCGAAGGATCGATGAAACTGGTCAACCATTGATCACCCAAGAAAAGTATTCGGCCCACGCCGAAAGCATGAATAAGGTCCGTGACAAACGGCTGCACGTATGAAAAATTAAACATGTTTATCAAGAGGAGAAAACCACCATTCGAATCGATACCCCCTTCTAAGAATTTACACGATCCCGGAAAACGATTGCACCACCCACCGGAGGAAGAGAAAAAAAATACAGATTCATCTTCCCGGTATAGCAAGTCCAATATGAAGAGAAAGATTACCACCGGCGTAGAGCTCGCACCCGCGAGCTATGCGTCTTTATTTTTAGTATGGGCAGGAGTTCTCCTGTCTGTATTTTACCCGCACCGCCTGCAGGCGCAGGACACCCAAGTGCTAAAGCTATCGGACGCCGTAACACTCGGCGTGCAGAATTATCAGAGCATCCAGGCCAAGCGCCAGTACCTTGGCGCGTCCGATGCGTTATCGAAAAATGCGCGCAATGAATATCTGCCGAACGTCATTGCATCGGTACAACAAAACTACGGCACCGTCAACGGCCAGTTCGGACCGCTGGGGGCTGTGGGTGTACTGGGTGTTTCGTCGGCGGGTCCGACCGCCAGCAACGAAAGCTGGAACGCTGCCTTCGGCGCGCTCTACATCGTCAACGCCAACTGGGAAGTTTTCACCTTTGGCCGTGTGCAGTCGCGCATACAAATGGCCGATGCGCAAGTGCGCCGCGACTCTGCCGACCTGGAGCAGGAGCGGTTTGTTCACAGCGTGAAGGTGGCGGGCGCTTACCTCAACTTGCTGGTGGCCCAACAATTTATCCGCAACGCCGAAGCCAACCTGCGCCGCGCCGAGGCCGTGCGTCAAAATGTGCGGGCACGCGCGTTGACTGGGCTCAACCCCGGCGTCGACTCATCCCTGGCCAACTCGGAAGTGTCGCGCGCCAAGTTGTCGCTCATCGAGATGCACACCAACGAACAGCAGGTCACCAATCAGTTGGCCCAACTGCTTAACGTGACCGCCTCTTCCTTTGTGCTGGACACTACCTTCATCGGCAACACGCCGCAGTCGTTCAACACGTCACAAGACCTGGCCAACAATCCCCAGGTAAAATTTTATAAGGCGCGCATCGATCAGGCCACCAGCGCCGCCCGTGTGGCGAGACGCAGCATGTTGCCAGGCATCAACTTGTTTGGGGTCTACCAGGCGCGCGCTTCGGGCTTTCAATATAATTACAGCCCCGAGTTTCCAGATCGCTACACCACCGACTATGGCAAAGGCGTAAATCCCTCACGCTATAACTATGTGGCCGGCGTGAGCGTGGCCTGGAACCTGGTGAGCCCGTTGAAGGTGCGACAGCAGGCGCGGGCACAGCAATTTGTCAGCGAGGGCTATCGCTACGAATACGAACAGATCAACACACAGCTCAAGAATCAACTTATCTTTTCCGATCAACGCATCACCAACAGCTTGCAAAGCATGCAGGAGGTGCCGCTGCAATACCGCGCCGCTTCCGATGCCTATCTCCAGAAAAGTGTCTTGTACAAAAACGGCCTCACCACCATTGTTGAACTGCAGGTGGCCATGCTGGCGTTGAACAAGGCGGAGGTAGACAGGAGCGTCGCTTCTGTAAACGTGTGGCAAGCCCTGCTGCTGAAGGCAGCGGCTACCGGTGATTTCGATTTATTCATTAACCAGGCTCCGTAAGTATGAACTTAATACGCTTAGCACTTCGCAAACCTATTTCTATTCTGGTGTTGGTGGCCGGCCTGCTCTTCTTTGGCATCGGCGCCGTACGCTCTATCAAGATCGATATTTTCCCGGCCATGAACTTGCCCGTGATCTATCTCTCGCATCCGTATGGGGGATTCACGCCCAACCAAATGGAGGCTTATTTCGGAAAACAATATGTGAACATCCTGTTGTATGTGAACGGTATTAAAAGCATCGAAACCCGCAACACGCAGGGTCTCACGCTGATGAAGATCACGTTCTACCCCGGCACAAACATGGCGCAGGCCGCGGCCGAGTTGAGCGCGTTTGCCAACCGTATCCAGGCCATCTTCCCACCGGGATCCCAGCCACCCTTCATCATCCGCTTTGATGCGTCCACGTTGCCGGTAGGGCAGTTGGTGTTGTCCAGCGACACCCGATCGAACAACGAACTGATGGACCTGGCCAACGTGTATGTGCGCGCCTCGTTCACGTCCATCCCTGGCCTGGTGGCCGCACCGCCCTTTGGTGGAAACCTACGCACCGTCGTGATCAAGGCCGACCCCGAACTGCTCCGTTCGCACAACCTTACGCCCGACCAATTGGTGGAGGCGCTCCGCCTGAACAATCAATCGGCGCCTTCCGGGGGCATGAAGATCGGCGACATCAACTATATAACCCCGACCAACAACCAGATCAAAAAGATCAAGGACTTTGAAAAGATCCCCTTGTTCAAAGGCGACGTACAAAATCTTTACCTTGGCGATGTGGCCACGGTGGAGGACGGCGCCGACATCACCACAGGCTATGCCCAGGTGAATGGCAAGCGCTCCGTATACCTCAACATCGCCAAATCAGCCGATGCGTCCACCTGGGAAGTAGTACAGAAACTGAAGCAAAACCTGCCGACGTTTCAAGCCCAGTTGCCGGACGACGTAAAGCTGTCGTATGAATTTGACCAGTCCACCTATGTGATCAACGCCGTGAAGAGCCTTATTTCCGAAGGGGCCATCGGCGCGATCCTCACGGGATTGATGGTGCTCTTGTTCCTGGGCGACCCGAGAGGCGCCCTCATCGTGATCCTCACCATTCCCACATCGATCATTTCCGGCGTGTTGTTCCTCCAACTGTTTGGACAGACCATCAACATCATGACGTTGAGCGGTCTCTCGCTGGCCATCGGCATTCTGGTGGACGAATCGACAGTAACCATAGAAAATATTCACCAGCATTTTGACATGGGCAAACCCAAGGCGCTGGCCATTTGGGATGCCTGTAAGGAGATTGCTTTCCCCAAACTGCTGATCCTGTTTTGTATCCTGGCCGTGTTTGCACCCGCGCTTACCATGGTGGGCATCCCCGGCTCGCTGTTCTTGCCTTTGTCGATGGCCATCGCGTTTTCGATGATCACATCCTATTTGCTGTCGCAAACTTTTGTGCCCGTGTTGGCCAACTGGATCATGAAGGGACACAAGGCGAAAGCAGGAGAGGAGGAAGCGCACTACAATGCCGCGGATGCTGCCGATCTGAAAGTAAAAATGCTGGAAGCGCAAGAGCACGGTGGCAACGGCAAGCTGAAAGGCTTTGCGCGCTTCCGTCATAACTTCCTGGAGTTCCTGGACCACATCATGGCCCGCCGCAAAACGGTGGTCACCGTCTATCTGATCCTGGCCATCGGCGCCGCCGTCACGTTGCTGAACACCATTGGCCGCGACGTGTTGCCCAAAGTAACGTCGGGCCAATTCCAGGTGCGCTTGCGCGCTCCGGATGGAACGCGTATCGAGCGCACGGAACAAAAAACGATCAAGGCCATCAGCATTCTCAAAGACCTGGTAGGAGAGGAGAACATCGGCATCACGTCGGCTTTCATCGGACAACACGCGCCATTATTTTCCATCAGCCCCATCTACCTGTTCACGAGCGGCTCGCAGGAGGCCGTATTGCAAGTGGCCTTGAAGGAGGAGTATGAAGGCAACATGGATGAACTGAAGGATAACTTCCGGGCCAAAATGAAAGAGACCCAGCCCGACGTACGCGTGTCGTTCGAACCCATCGAGCTCACCGACAAAATCCTGAGCCAGGGGTCGCCCACACCGGTGGAAGTGCGCATCGTGGGACGCAATAAAAAACTGAATGAAGAGTATGCCAACAAGGTAGTCGCCAAGCTGAAAGAGATCGATTACCTCCGTGACATTCAGATTGCGCAGCCCATCAAATACCCAGCCCTCAACATCAACATCGACCGCACACGCGCGGCGCAATTGGGGGTGGACATGACCGACATCTCGCGTTCGCTCATCACGACCACGTCGTCGTCGCGCTATACGGAGAAAAACGTGTGGCTGGACGAAACGTCAAACCTGAGCTACGCGGTACAGGTTCAGGTACCGGAAAACCAAGTCACCTCGATAGATGAGTTGGGCGAGCTCCCCATTCTCCGGAACCAATCGCGTCCGGTGCTAAGCGATGTGGTTACCTTCGAGCAAGACACTACTTATGGAGAAGCCGACAACCTCGGCGCGCTGCCGTCCTTGTCCGTAACCGCCAACTTGCGCGGCACCGACCTGGGCACCGCCACCGCCGATGTGAAGAAGGCCCTCCAAGGGCTGGGAGAGATTCCCCGCGGCATGGTGATCGAACCCATCGGGCTCAGCCTGGTGCTCACCGAAACGCTCGACAATTTGCAGTCGGGTCTGCTGGTGGCCATCGTGGTGATCTTCCTGATGCTTTCGGCGAATTTTCAATCCTTTAAAGTGTCGGCCGTCGTGCTCACCGCCGTACCGGCCGTGATCCTGGGTGCGCTGGCGATGTTGCTCATCACCGGGTCCACCCTAAACCTGCAGTCCTACATGGGCATCATCATGTCGGTAGGGGTGTCCATCGCCAACGCCGTGTTGCTCATCACCAACGCCGAGCAGTTGCGCCTGCACAACGGCGACGCGCTGTTGTCGGCTCGCGAGGCGGCAGCCCTGCGCTTGCGTCCCATCCTCATGACCACCGTGGCCATGGTAGTGGGCATGATCCCCATGGCGATTGGCCACGGGCAAGGTGGCGACCAGGTTGCGCCATTGGCACGCGCCGTGATCGGCGGGCTGCTGGCGTCTACCGTAGCCGTTGTGGTGGTGTTGCCCCTCGTGTTTGCGTGGGTGCAAGGAAAAACCACAACACAATCCGTATCCCTCGATCCTGAAGACAAAGACAGTAAATTTTATATCCCGTCATGAGACAGACTATGAACCACCCAACAATACATTTCAATCGCTTTGCCGTGCTCACCAGCCTGGCGGCCATCACCCTGGCGTCGGCCGTCCTCGTGGGGTGTGGTGCATCGGCGGGCAAACCCGAAAAAGAAGCTGCTGCGCCCGCACTAGAAGTGCTTTCCGCCCAACGGCAGAAGCTCGCCACTTCGCTGCACATTCCAGGCGAATTGATCTCCTATCAACAAGTGGACCTGTATGCCCGCGAGAACAGCTTCGTGAAAAAGATCTATGTCGACGTCGGCACGGAAGTGAACGAAGGTGAACTCCTGGCCACGCTCGAAGCGCCCGAGATCACCTCGCGCCTCAACGGTGCCGCGTCACGCCAGAAATCGCAGGAGGCCGTGTACCAGGCCAGCAAAGCCAACTATGAACGCCTGCTCGAAACCAGCAAGACACCGGGCACGATCTCACAAAACGACTTGGACCAGGCCCGCGCAAAAATGAACTCCGACTACGAGCAGTTGGCGTCGGCCACCGCCTTCCAAAATGAAGTGGTGAACACACGCAACTACCTGGAGATTCGCGCCCCGTTTGGCGGCGTCATCAGCGCCCGTAATGTCAACCCCGGCGCCAACGTGGGCCCTGCCGGCAAGGGTTCTGAAAAACCTTTGTTCACCCTGCAGGAGCAACAACACATGCGCCTCGTCATTTCCGTACCCGAAGCCTACACGTCCTACCTGGCCACTGGCGACGACGTGGACTTTAAAGTAAGAGCCCGCAGCAACGAAACCTTCCATGCCAAGATCACCCGCCACGCCGGCGCCCTCGACACGCGTCTGCGCGCCGAACGCGTCGAGATGGATGTGATGAACAAAGACAAAAAATTACTCCCCGGCATGATCGCCGACGTCACCATTCCCCTGGACAAGAACGACAGTACGTTCGTCGTGCCCAAGTCGGCCGTGGTGAATGCAGCGGAAAATATCTTTGTCATCCGCATCAAAGACAACGTAGCCGAGTGGGTAGACGTAGAGTTAGGTCGCTCGGCCTATGGCCTCATCGAGATCTATGGCAAGCTTGAACCGGGCGATCAACTCGTGCGGGTCGCCAGCGAAGAGATCCGCAAGGGATCGGCCGTGCCCAGCGTGAAAGTGGTAACACCCCAAAAGTAACAGAGAAAATAACGAACGTCATACATTTCCTAAAAACCCAAACCCAAACATGATCGCAACAAAAGCATACGCGGCCCAAAACGCAGCCGCTCCACTCGCCCCCTTCAATTTCGACCGGCGCGATGTGGGCGTGAACGACGTACAAATCGAAATCCTATACTGTGGCGTCTGCCACTCCGACCTGCACCAGGTGCGCGACGAATGGGGCGGATCCATCTTCCCCATGGTCCCCGGCCACGAGATCGTAGGTCGCGTCACAAAAGTAGGCAGCAACGTAAAGCGGTTTGCCGCAGGCGACCTCGCCGGCATTGGCTGCTTCGTCGACTCCTGCCGCACATGCCCCAACTGCCAGGCCGGCCTGCAACAATACTGCGACAACGGCATGACCGCCACTTATAATGGCCTCGAGCGCGTGTCCAAGAAACCCACCTACGGTGGCTACTCCACGCAAATTGTAGTGGACCAGGACTACACCCTCAAAGTATCCAACAAGCTCTCCATCGAAGGCGTAGCCCCGCTGCTCTGCGCAGGCATCACAACGTACTCGCCACTGCGCCATGTCGGCGTAGGCAAAGGCCATAAAGTAGGTGTGTTAGGTTTAGGAGGACTGGGCCACATGGCCGTGAAGTTCGCCGCCTCCTTCGGCGCCGAAGTCACCATGCTCAGCAGCTCACCCTCCAAAGAAGCAGACGCCAAAAAACTGGGTGCGCATCACTTTGCGCTCACCTCCAACAAGGACAAGATGAAATCCTTGAACAACCATTTCGATTTCATCCTCAACACGGTATCTGCTCCACACGACTATAGCACGTATCTGAACCTGCTCAACACCAACGGCACCATGATCGTAGTAGGCGTACCCCCGGCCCCTTCGGCCGTCCCCGCCTTCGAACTTATTATGCGCCGCCGCAGCATCATCGGCTCGCTCATCGGAGGTATTCCGGAGACACAGGAGATGTTGGACTATTGTGCGGATCATAATATTGTTTCGGATGTGGAGGTGATCGATATGCCGTATATCAACGAAGCCTATGAGCGGATGTTGAAGAATGATGTGAAGTATCGGTTTGTGATCGATCTTGCGTCGCTGAAAAAATAGCCCACAGCTAAAAATTCATTTTGAACCGCAGAGGCGCAAAGTGCGCAAAGGAAATACCCCTTTGTGTGCCTTGCGCCTCTGCATTTTCTTTGCCTTGACTTTGCGCCTCTGCGCCTTTGCGGTTTAATGCATTTGGCGGCCCCGGAGGCCTCGGGTCGGGCCCGCCCGTACCGAACGTATGACTGGCTCTCTATTGAGTATACCCACGGTACGGTCCCAGGCAAAAATCTTTCCTCTTAATGGATCACCACTTTTCTCGTTGCCTGAAAGGTGCCGGTGGAAACGGTAATCAAATACATGCCGGCCCCCAGCTTGTAGCGCGTAACCAGGGTGTTGATGTCTATTTCGTAATTTTCATCCAACACCCGGTTCTCCACTACGTGTGCCTTCCCCGAAATGTCCATCATGCTTAAGGAAACATTTCTGTCGGGCACGTTGCTGGCACGAAGAACGAGTTTTTCTCCCACCCTTGTCGGGTTCGGATAGACGATCAATGTGGGTCTCGGTGCTCCTGTATTTTTGATGCGGACAACATTCGAGTAGGAACTGGTGCCGTCAAAGTCCACTTGTTTCAAGCGGTAATAGGAAACATTGGGTAGCGGATAGTAGTCTGTCTTCGCATAGTGATTTTCCAGTTTGCTGTTGCCTGCGCCGGCAATCCAGGCAATGGAATCGAACGACAAGGTCTCGTCGCTGCGCTCGATGACAAAATAGGCGTTGTTTGTTTCCGTCCGGGTAGTCCACGCAAGCTCAACGGCTCCGTTGTTCAACACAGCACTAAAAGCCGACAACGTGACGGGCAGCACCGTATTCGTAGAGCCCAGGGCGAAGTAGGTCGAGTTGCTCAGGGTCGTGTTGCCCGATGTGCCGTAGCCCGCAGGTGAAGCAGGCGAAAAAACACCGCTACCTCCCTCGTCCGTCCATGGCCCTGTGGGGGATGTGGCCCGTGCAATGCGCACGTTGCCCGGCACGGTAACGGTTTCGTCGGCAGCCGCGTTGGTGTTGAAGCTTAAGGTCACCGTCGGCGAGTTTATGGTGCCCGAAAGCAAATCCACCGTATAATAGCGCGCATTCGACAAGCCTCCGAGGGTGGAAGCATAGCTGCCGCCCGGCGCCGAATTGATCATTTCTACACGAACCACGGGTAGGGTGGAAGCCGCATTTTGTTGCAGCGTAACGGGCCGGTAAATAGCACCTTTTCCAACGGGAAAGATGCGGCTGGTGCCGGATGTGTTGGGGAAACTGATCGTTAGCCTGCCGTCCACAAATGCAGTGGCACTTCCCGTCACGGGTTGCACCGTGGTGTTGGTCAGGTTTACGGAAGCGCTTCCCGATATTAGATTTCCGCTGGTGAGTGTCAATAGGTTGGCAACGGTTATAGTATTGCCCAGCGTGAGCGAGCCACCGTTGGTACGCGTCACATTGTAGAACGTGGTGGCTCCCGACAATGCCTGCGCGCCGGTGCCGTTAAAGTTCACCGTTCCCGTGCCCGCGTTAAAGGTGGCGGAGTTGGTCCAATCCTTTCCCACGCCAATGAGGCTTGTGTTGGCATCGAGCGTAGCGCTGGTGGTGTTGGTGAGGCTGCCGTTGATGGTGAGCGTGCTTGCGCCCGCATAGTATATGGCTGCTGCGCCGCTGTTGGTAAGCGACCCTCCCAAAGTGGTGGCTCCTGTGCCCGCATTGAACACGCTGTTGTTGGTGAGCGAACCGGTAACGGAGACCACACCGCTTCCGCCGGTAAAGTTGCCGGACGTATTATTTAAATTTCCGGTCACGCGAATAGCGCCTGCGCCCGCTACAAATGAGGCGCTGTTGGTCAATGTACCCCGCACGCCCAGGCTATCGGTGCTTGCCGTAAAGGTGGCGCCGGCGCTGTTGGTGAAGTTTCCGGTGATGCGCAGTCCGTTGGTGCCGCTGCCCGCAATGAAGGATGCTCCTGCGCCGCTGTTCACAAAATTCCGCCCTACCACAACGGCACCGCTGCCGGAAAGAAACGCTCCGTTGTTTGTGAAGTCGCCGGTGGTGCTCGTCAGCGTAATGTCCTTGTTGCTTACCGAGTTGTTCACGGTACCTGCCGACACCGTCAAGTTGCCATTGATCGTGAGGTTCACGTTGGGTAAGACCTTGGCACCCGAGCCCGCGAACGACAGGTTATTGTATACGGCCTGCGTGGGCAACGTGAAGGCGCCGTCATATTCCACGGTTCCGCCGCTGGCGGATGTGAAACTGGTAAAGTTACCCGAGGGGAACGTGGACGATTGAATCTGTATCGTGCGCACTCCCGCGCCTGTGCCGGACACCGTTCCAAAATCATGGCCCGTCGTAGTACCCAGGTGCAAGCGGCCGCCGACCGATAGCGTTGCCATGCGTTTGTCATTGCCAGTGACGGTAACGGTATGGCCCGGGCTGATAATAACAAACGATCCAGCGGGCGGGCCGATGTTTGTTCCCGGAGGATCAATATCCCACACGGCACCATCCGACTCCCAATTGCCTGAAGCAATGCTGGTGTAGGTAGTGGGGTTCACAAACGCGGTTGGCTCACCGGCGGTATAATCGCCGGCCAGATCGGTAAAATTCGTGAAGGTGATAATGCGCGTTGTCGTGTTCGGGTTGCCGGCCGTTACACCAATCGTCCAGGCGCCGCCACTAAACCGGGCATCGCGATAGTTGGCCAATGTGCCGGCCTCGACGGCGGCCACGTAGGTGTAGCGGTGTGTTAATGCCGTAAGGTTGACTATGGTGTGACTTACATTCCAATAATAGTTGATATAGGCCGTGCCCGGACCGGTGGCACTGGGATGCTTGCTATTCACCGGCTTGAGGGTGATGTTACCTCCTGTAGTCCCGGTGGTAATCGTGTAGGTCGCCGGTGTAAATCTGCCCGACACCCCGACGGGATACGTAAAGGCTTGTGCGGCCAACGAGCCTGCAAAGGCTTTGATCACTCCGCCATCCGAAAGCCGGCCCGAGGTAATAATGTATTTGGCAGAAGTTGCTCCGCTGATCGCAGTAAGGCTTGTATTCGACAGGTACAACGAATAGGCCCCGATGGTAAGATTTCCGTTGGTCAGGGTAAGGGTGCCCGCGATCTCCTGGTTTGCGCCAAACACGGCGCCACTGGCGTTGTTGAGGATCACGTTACCAAATTTGCCATTCCCATTACCAAAAATGCCCTGGCTGCCGGCACCGGCCAAGGTCACACTGCCGCCCGCCGTGTTGGTTTGAGTGGAAGCGTTATACACACTGCTGATGGCGGTGATCGTGTTGGCATTACCGGCAAGCACGCCGTTGTACATACCCAACGTACTGCTCACATACAGGTTGGTGCTGGGCTGCAACGTCACGCTGCCACCGGTGAAGGTGTTGATGATATTCAGCGTGGCAAAGTTGGTCAGGTTGCCGGCGACACCCGTCATCGATTGGTTGGCCGTTGTTCCGTTCAGTGTGGTGGTCTGTGAAAGCGATCCCGGTTGATATCCCCCCGCGCTTATACCGGTAGCATTCGAAGTATTGAGGTTCGTAAAATTGCCAGCCACATTCACATCGAAACCACTCGCCTGAAAAATGTTTCCCGCCCCGATCGAAAGCGAACCGCGGAGGGTCAGCCCATTGAATTCCAGGTGTGCGGTATTGGTTGTGCCCGTAACCGAAACGTTGTAGACAGGAATGATCGAGTTGATGTCCACGGTTTGTGACGTGGCGCCTGTTCCAATCTCGATTGTTCCGCCGGATACGGTGTTCGAAGCCGGCTGAAGATAAAGGTCTGCGATGGCACCGCTGCCCGAGCCACGAACGATGCGCAGCGTTCCGCCCGTCATGGAGAAAGAGCTTCCGGGGCTCAGGATCTCAAAAACGCCGCGCGTGGTTGCCGTGGCGCTGGCCATGCCTACCGCCACTACACTGGTGCCTGATTGATTGTACACCAAACCTCCCTGTGAAGAAGCCGTTGAGCGCCGAACCTGCCCGCGTACGTTTAAGGAACCTCCCGATGCGACGATCGTCGGCGAACCGGTGGCTGCGTATTCGATCGTGTTGTCTGTCGTACCGGTTCCAACGTCTACCGTGCCGTTTAAAAGTTCAATCGTTCCGGCGAGTAAAAGATCAGTGCCATCACCGCCGGCGATCTGCAGGGTTCCGCCATTGGCCGACAGGCGGGTAGAGGTGGGGATGGAGAAGTCGGCACCGTTCGCGATGATCACCGTTTGTGCACTGGTTAAACGAAACGTTCCGTTCTTAAGCACCAGCGGTTGGGCGCCACCGGATAAGGTAAACGCCGTAGCATTTACTTCCAACACCGGGGTTTGTGACGTGCCCTTGTCTACCGTGAGAATATTGAAATCCGTCGTGGCGCCGGTGCCGGTTATAAAAGTATTGGCAGTGCCTGTGAAGGTGGTATTACAAACATAAGATGCGGTGTTCGCCAGATCCAGCGTGCCATTGTTCACCAGATTTCCCGCAATCGACAAGGTGTTCGTTGCCGCCGTGCCACTGCCCGCCATCCCAAAGGAAGCGCCCGATGCAATCGTGACGTTTCCATCAACAATGATCGATTGTGCCGTGTTGTTGCCGAATTGAAGTGTTCCGCTGTTTACGACGAGGTTGCCATTGACGGCCAGTTCGCGTGAAGCCACCGCATTCAGATACGCGATGCCCGTTGCCGAAGCACCCTGCACCGTTAGGTTGTTATAAATATTGATATCCTGATCGGGCATGGCCATGTAACGGCCGGAGCCCGGTGTCAGCAATAAATAGCGGTATGAAATAAGCGGAAGAAAAGTAGGGGTGGCGGAGCTCTTCGGGATGGTGAAATCCACCCCGGACGAATAGTACTCCACGATACCTCCCCCGGCACGGATGAAATTTCCAAAGTCACCCGCCGGAAATTCGGCCGTAGCCGTTGCTGACGAAATTCGCAAAAGACCGCTGCCCGAGATCGTCGCATTTTCAAGTCTGCCAAAATTATGTCCGGTATACACACCAACGTCGAGTGTGCTGCCGGTGTTGATCTCCAAGCCCCCCGAAGCTTGATTGTTGGAGGTAATGGTGATGGCGTGGTTGTAGACCGAGCCGTCACCAATAAATACCTGGTCGCCCGCGCCCGGGCTTGTGGTGGCGTCCGGACCGCTATGACTTGCGTTAGACCAGGGTGTGGTACCCGCGCCGGTGTCCGACCAGTTGCCACTGCGCTTGCTGTAAAATATCTTCACCGCCCCAAAGGCTGCCAGCCGTCCTGCCGTGAAGTCACCGTCGATGTAGCTCACATTCGTGAAGGAGATCACATTTGTCCCTTGATTGACCTGTGCTGAGCTATTGATGATCGTCCAGGTCGTTGGATTGTATCGCGCCGGCACGTAGGTAGCGTCGTCGTTGGCGGGCGAAACGCTTGACTCATCATATCGATAGGTGTGCGAAACACTACTGGCGCTCACACCCGTGAAACCCGAACTCACCACTTTCCAATACCAGGCAAGGTTGTTGGTGTTACCCGCGACCACAAATTGATGACGTGAGCTCACCGGGCGGGCGGTAATCGTTCCATAACCGGCAGGCGCAACGGTGAGACCGATCACGGCAGGCGTATAGTTACTTCCCACACCAAAGGCGAATGTAAAGGCATTCAAATTGCCATACGTTTTTTGCACGCCCGCGTCGGATTGAAAACCCGATGTGCGAATCATCTTCGCGTTGCTGAAACCGCTGCCCGTTGTGTTAAGGGCTGTGCTCGATGTGGAGGTAAGGGCAAGCAGATGGTGTGCTATGTCAAACAAACTGTTGCCCGTACCCGCCAGGGTCAGGGTCCCGCTCACGGCCAGGTCCGATGTTGCCGAAGCGCCCGGCGTGCTCGCGTTGTTGAGAACGAGGTTTCCAAAAACGCCGTTGCCGTCACCCGACAAAATTTGCGTCGCCGAACCGCCCAGGGTAATGTTACCCGTGCCGGTATGAATGGCCTCATTGTGAATATTACCCAGCGCCAGAATGGTTTTGCCCCCGTCGTTCAATACACCGTGGCTAAGCGTCAACGTCTGGCTTACCGTAAAGGTCGTGGCCGCGCCGGCCAGGGTGAGCGTGCCTGCCGGTTTGTTTACCGTGGCGTTGTATAAGCCACCGGTGATCGTGCCGTCGTTCGTGAAAAGCTGACCGGCCGATCCGCTGAAGATTGTCGTGTTTCCATTGGGTGTATAGGTTCCCCCGCTGTTGATGGAGAAGTTACCCCCCACCGTCACGTTCAGCGTCCCGGAATTGAAGATCGGCGTGTTGGTGCCGCTGATCGTGAAATGGTTCAACACCACCAACGGTTGGGCTGTCATTTCCGTGCCGGTCACACTGCCGATGGTGCCGAGTTGAGCGGTAGTAGGCCCTCCCGTACGGGTAATATTAAAATCCCAGAAAGGCGCTGCCGACAATATTAAAAAGGAGGACGCGGAACCTGAAAGGATTGCATTCACCGTGCCACCGGTCACAATAAAGTTGGAAGCTTTACAGCCGATGTGAATGCCACCATTCGTGGCATTGCCCGCACCGCCCGTGGGTTCAGGGTTGCTCACGTTCAACACACCTCCCGACATGATAAATACCTGTTCGGGATAAGGAAGGGCAAAGCGTGAATAACGCGCATCGGATGCCGTGGTGCCGCTCGCGTTGAACGTGCCACCCGTCATCGTGAATGATCCGCGGTGAGTGGTCGCCGTAGTAGACGGTCGGAATTTTTCGGTCGTGAACGTTCCACCCTCAATGATGTATTGTCCTTCCTCCCGGATCACCGTGCCTTGCCCTCCCGTACTGGTAAAGCTGCCGGCGGTGATCCTGAATTTTCCATACACGACAAGGGCCGCTGTATTTGTATTGACCGTGGCACCATCTATCCATAGCATAGGGCTCACACCCGTGGCACCGATGTCGTAGTTGGCGTTGCCCGTTCCGTATACCCTCGGAATATTTATATTGGTCCCCAGTCGCAAGGTTCCCGCGGCGATATTGATAAGCTTATCGACATAATAAAAGTTGAGGTTGGCAGAATTGGTAGAGGTAACGGATAGAATATTGGTGGAACTTAACCCCTTGTTTACCGTCAGTGTGTAAAGGTCGGTGATGCCGTTGCAGGCGAAGCTGTTGTCGGTGGCACCGGTGAACGTGAGATCGGCCGCGCCCGTGGTAGACGCCGCGTACTGCGTGCCGTTGCTGAGGTCGATCTTGCCGTTGTTGGTCAGGTTACCCAGCAAGGTGATGTTGTGTACCGCGTTGAATGCGCCCACACCCAGCGTAGTGTTGTTGCCGATCGTGACGTTGCCATTGACGGTAAGGCCAAGCACGTTGGTGATCTGTGTTCCCAAATTTACGGCCAATGTACCCGCTCCGGTGTTGCGTGTTTGGAGTGCGCCGGCTACGGTAATGGTATAGGCCGTGGCATTGGAGAAGGCGATGGCTTGCGCGCCGGATGTCGTATTGGTAAAGGTGAGGTTAGGATAGCTGGTCAACGCAGGGAGAGCGCCCGCGAAATCGTAGTACTCCAATGTCGCCCCGGCTGCATAACTGGCCATGAAGTTATTGGCCGTCACGGTGGGAAAGTAAGCCGACTTGATCCTCAGCGTTCCGCCTCCTGAAAGGCTGGACACCGTGCTCGTAAACTGGAAGGTCGACAAGTCAAGGGCGCCGCCGTTGTTGATCGTCACGGATAAACCCGTGTTGGCCACGTTTGCGTTGAGATTGACCGTAAATCCGTTAAGGATCACCACGGCGTCGTTGTTGCCCGGAACCGCGCTGCCAACCAAGGTCACACCCGTGGGATCGGTAGTCCACGTACCGGCAACATTCCACAAACCATTGTTGCCACCGTTGGTATAGGTATACAAGGTGACCGCGAAGGAAGGTACTGCACAAAGCAGGCTGCAGGCGATCGCAAGGACCGCAGCTGAAAAATAGTTACGCATGCAAAAAAGAGGGTATAAGCATATAAGTCTCCACGACGAAAAAAAATTAGGCGTCGTACCTTCAGGGGCCCTAAGTCAACAACCATACCATCGCCCCCGTCAAGGCCATAGACGCGGCTAACCGTTCGCTCGGATATTAAAAAAAGACCTAACTGGTGATGATAGTGGATGGGTATGGGCTCCCAGAACCTTATAAAGATAAAGGAAGCGTTGTGTATTTCATACACCGG
>DATDAV010000293.1:0-1290 GCA_036525235.1 Chryseolinea sp.
CTTGTTGGTGAAGAACACCAACCTTTAGTATTGTGTCACCTTATTTCAGGGCTTTTAACTAATTTTCTATTTCTTAACTGCTATCACGGAGAGGGTCCGTGCACTATAACACCAACTGTACTTGGGGTACATCCTTTGATTTAGACGGCCCTCTTTGATGTGAGATGCTTCAAATAGAAATTCAGGCAGTAATAGGCCTATTATTAAGGTTTCAAAGAAGCTCATATCGGTGATGGCTTAAATTTTTGTTTATGAAACAGTACACAAAATTCTTCGGCGTAGACGTGTCCAAGAAAACGGTTGACATTGTTTTCACTGACAAAGAAGTCTTCGTTCATCAAAAATTCACCAATGACCAGGAGGGCATGGGAAAACTGACTCATTGGCTCAGCCAGAACAGGGCTTCTCCGGAAGATACCTTATTCTGTATGGAGACCACGGGACTCTATTGTTTCACCCTCACTCATTTCCTGTGTTCCAAATCTATTGATGTTTGGGTAGAGCATTCGGCAGCTATTAAAAAGTCCATGGCCTTGGCCAGGGGTAAAAATGACAAAATAGATGCCCAGCGAATAGCCGTGTATGCCACTAAAAATCTTGATCGAATACGGCTCTGGCATCCTGAGGATGTTACCCTGGAGAAAATCAAGCATTTAGCTACCCTGCGCGACCGCCTGGTCGATACCGTGAAGCGCTTAACCGTGCCGGTCCGGGAATTTGAAGCCGTAGGCAATCCTTCTATGGCTCGGCTATTGACAAAGTCTATGAAAAAGACTTTGGATGCTCTGGATAGTGATATCGCCAAGGTGGAGTCTCAAATAATCGAGATCGTAGATCAAGATGAGAACCTGCGAAAGCTTTATAAAATCCTTACTTCCGTGGTTGGAATAGGCTTTGTTACCGCCATTAATCTACTGGTCCATACCCACGCCTTCAGCATTATGGACGACGCCCGCAAGCTGGCTTGCTACTGTGGTGTGGCACCTTTTGAGTATTCTTCAGGAATCAGTATTCGAGGGAAAACTAAGGTTCATAGTATGGCCAACAAGAAGCTTAAATGCAATCTCCACATGGCCTCTATAACAGCGGTGAAATTTGATCCCCAATTGAAACAGTACTATGAACGTAAAGTGAGTGAAGGCAAAAACAAAATGAGCGTACTCAATGCGGTCAGAAACAAACTATTGGCTCGAGTGGTCGCCTGTGTAAATAACGGCCGAGAATACGTGAGAATAGCTGCCTAATAAATCTTTAGGATCACTTGTTTTAATCATAGAAATCAAGGGCGGG
>DATDAV010000294.1:0-6936 GCA_036525235.1 Chryseolinea sp.
TTACCCACAACAACCGGATCGTTTGCGTGGATTCGGTAAAATTGCTTAACAACTATGAGGGCATGAAGCGCGCGCGGTTGGAGTATCAGCAGAAATCCACGGGCTGGCAAGCGAACGTCGACAGCCTTACCCACGATTTGCAGCGTCAGATTTCCGCTTATGAAAAAGAGCGTAGCCGCCTTTCAGTCAAAGAGCGTCAATTGAGCGAGGAATTGATTCGAACGAAACAAAAGCAACTCGCGGACTACAAGCAGGCGTTAACAACGAATGCGCAACAAGAAGATGCAAAAATGACGGGTAATGTCGTTAGCCAGGTCAACGCTTACTTGAAGCGCTATGGTGAAGCCAAGGGATACACGGTCATCCTGGCCGCAACGGAGTATGGGAATCTGGCTTTTGTAGATAGTGAGTTTGATGTTACCGAAGAAGTATTACAAGGATTGAACAAAGAATACAGCGGAAAATAGTTACCTGAAAATAACGTTGTTAATGAAGCCCATTTTTACATTTCTCGTTGTGCTTTGCCTTTTTCGGTGCACCCCGGAGCGACTTTCCAAGGAGGAATTGGAAGCTTTTGTTACTGATGAGTCCAATGGACTTAGAAAATCAACAACCGTTGGCAACATACAAGTTGATGCCACGATTCGCCCCACCGATTTGTGGATAGCCCAGCAAATTGGCCAGCGCGTAGTTCCGCACAAACAGATCGATTCCCTGCGTAAAAAATACGACCAATATGTCTATTTAGTATTAGGTCTCTCCAATCAAGGCAAAGAGGCCCTTCATCAAGCCGATGGCGCACAGTATGGCGACCTGCTCCAAACCCTCTCCTTTAGAATGAACGAATACGCGACGCTTACCACGTCGCAGAGTGACACTATCCCCGTTGGCGACTTTGTATTGAACCGCACCTATGGTCTGGCCAAAGACACGGAACTGCTATTTGTTTTTAACCGCAACAAAACGAAGGACTGCGACTGGATCCAATTCAATCTGAATGAGTTTGGATTGGGAATTGGCAACCTGCGTTTTCGTTTTGACAGAAAAAAGCTTGAGAACGTCCCGACTATGAATTTTCAGGTAGGTGGACAGTGAGAGACGGCGCCCGGCCGTAGCATGTTAACGAAAGGAATTTATCCCATTTAATTGATAGCTAAATTATGATCAGAATTCTCCGCAAACGCCTGGTGATCCGCACGATCACCGTGTTTTTCTTACTGGAATGGATTACAAACCTCGCAGCGCCTTCAGTAGCCCTGGCGTTAACGGCCGGTCCTACGGCGCCGGAAGCCACAAGTTTTGAACCGGTAGATACCACAGACATGGTTGATCTCAGTACTGGGGACTTTAACTATACCATTCCATTGTTGGAAGTTCCCGGCCCGGCGGGCTCATACCCGATTGTGTTGTCGCATCACGGCAATGTGCAAACCAACCAGGATGCGTCTTGGGTTGGTCTTACATGGGCGCTTTCGCCAGGGGCGATTAACCGGTATGTCAATGGCTATCCGGACGATCATCGCAATATCACCAATGTCAATCGCGACTTTTGGGCAGGTGGGGAGACCACCATTAAAACCGTGGGTGTATCTTATGGCATTGCCAATGTCGCCACCGTTAGTGCCGCCCTTAGTTTTGCGAACGATACGTATCGCGGCAAGGGCGTAGGGTGGCAAATCGGAGTAGGTGCTGGCATATCGGGTACCATAGGCCTTTCTGTGACTGGAGGTCAAGGCCCGTATGGCGACACCTATTCATCGGTCAGCGTCGGCGCTTCAGCCGGCTCAATGAAAGGTTCACTTACGTTGTCGTCAAATCAGGGTTTTAGTGCGCAAGGATCCTACGGCGGTTCAATGAGCGGAGGAACCATTGAAACGGACGGCAAAGGCATTCATGGTGATATCGGAGGCTTTGGCATAAGTGCCAGTGTTTATAATGGAAAAACGGGCCGTGTAAGCGAAGTGCGCCACAATTTCCAGATTGAGGTTCCGGTCTACTACGGTTTCAATCTTCGATTGGGGCGCGATTACAGACGGTACTGGATTGATGAAACAGCGGAAGCCCAAACTTTCGGTTCCTTGTACATGGCCGATGCCACGCCTGGATTTACAAGTGCCTATGATACCTACGACCTGATGGACACAGACCTCAGCATGGCAGAGTTTAGCGATCCGGAAAAAACGTTAGGAGGAAGTTTCCCGGAAGTGGATCAATATGTTGTTACTGCGCAAGGCCTTTCAGGAACGATCGAACCCAAGATCTATCGCCAAAACCTGTACCGTCAGGACAAAAAAGTTGATGATGATATTCAGGTTAAAAGCTACCCGCTGGCCCAAACAAACGGAGGAACCCAGCCCACAGAACGTGCCGATTTCCGTTTCAACTATGACTTTTCCAACCGGTACGAGTATACGCCAAACGCACTGAACACACAGGGATCGTCGTTGCAATTTGACTTCTCCAACGCTCCCGTTACCGGTGCCACAGGATCGGACGGAATGGTCGGTGGCCGGCTGCCAGGGTCGAAACACGTGAAATGGTTCAAAAATTCCGAAATCGTCAACGGCACAGCTGTTGACAATGGCTTTATCAATACTGTCGCCACAGGTTTCACGCGCGAACCGGACGAAAAAATTGGTGGATTCTCTATCGCAAACACCAGTGGCGTAGTCTACCATTATGCATTGCCAGCGTATAGCTATGAAGAAAAAATGCGTTCGCAAAACACGGCGATGCAACAAGAGACGAGCGGTCTTTACTATAATGAATTGACCAAACCGGAGCCCTATGCCTATAACTGGTTTTTAACCGCCGTGACAGGTCCCGACTATGTCGACCGCAACGACAACGGCCTTGCCGATGCTGGCGACCTGGGATATTGGGTAAACTTCGAGTACAGCCAGTGGCTCAAAGACTATCGATGGAGAAATCCCGGACAGGGCTTCAATACCGACATCGACAATTTCGATATGTTCTCTTCGGGAAAGAAAGAGATCTATTATCTCGATAAAATTACCACCGCCACACACGTGGCCGTATTCGAAAAATCGCCCCGGATCGATGGGCGCGAGACCTCTAACTTACAGGATGGCGGATTTGCTCCTCTACCCTACCAGGATCCCTCTTGCACGGGAAATTGTCCTCCGGTGTTTGGCCCACGGCCCACATTGAGGCTGGACAAGATCAAGCTTTACTCGAATGTCGACTACCAGGCGGGCAACCTCCAGGCTAGCCTGCGAAGCATCAAATTCAACTATGACTATACGCTGGCTCCCGGGACCTTAAACAGTTTTACAGAAGACAACCCGGAGGACAATTTGGGTAAGCTTACCCTGACGAGCCTTGATTTTTTGGGCAAAGAGGAAGTGCAGCTGATACCCCGGATGAGTTTTGAGTACAAAAATATGCCCTATGATAAGGATAAGTTTGATTCGTGGGGCTTCTACAAAAGTGACTATGAAAGCACCGGCAACGTAAACCTGGACCGGATGACGACTGAACAATCGTCGACCGACGTCGATGCGTGGAGCTTGCAAAAGATCAACACGTCGCTCGGCAGCACCGTGGAAGTGACCTATGAAAGCGATCGGTATCAACAGCCAGTATTGAACAAGAAGAACATGCTTGCGATCCTGTCGCTGGATGTCAACCCAAGCGACCACACCTTCACGGTCAAGTTCAAAAAACCTCCCGTGAATCTTCAGAATCACCAGGATATCCTGGCACATTCTGAAATCATCCTTATGTATCGAAGGGTTTTCAAGGCTAAAGAATTTTGCATATGCGACAACGGCTATAAATCAGCGCCGACTCAACCTATGGGCAACTACTATGGAACAACATCTCTGGTGGTAGACCCTGGCAAGATCGTAAGCATTACGCCGGATGCGGTTAAAATAGCGGATGAGCAGCTCTATGCGCTATTCACCGAAGTGTTGCCCGACGGCCAGTATGGGAACTCACCTTGCTTTACGCAGATTGGCGCCCAGTTTCAACCGCAGGTCAGTTATTTGGCTCCTGTCTTTGTGAGTGGAAACCTGCTCTATAAAACGGATACTGAAATACCGGGCGGCGGTGTTCGTGTCAAACAAATAGCCCTTAGGAATTTTGGCGACCGACAGATTACAGAGTATCAATATCAGCATGGGGTAACGTCCTATGAACCGGTGAATGTCGGACTTTTATTTTTTGATTTTGGAAACTGGCCTAATACAGAATGGATAGCCGAACGCGAACGAATCAAGGAGGCAAAGGTCGATCATAGCAACTTGATCTACCAAAACTTTAACAAACTGTTGTCCATATCACGCGCTTTGCCTGGCCCCGGCGTGATGTACGAAAAGGTTACCGTTAAGGGGAAACGGACAGACGTCAACGGACATCCGGCTGAACAGCGGAGCTATATGACCTATACGTTCCAAACGTTCGAGGGAAATGAAGTGACGGTGAACCCCGTCCGCGCAAATTTCAATGCTGCGAACGGTTCGTACGACAATTTCGGGTATGATCAAATCAATACAAAAGAATCGGTGCTGAAAGATTTTACAGCCCGGATTGGAACGGTCAAAAAAGTTGAAGTCTTTTCGGCAGCGGGTGTTCTTTTGCAAAAGACGGAAAATCATTATCTGCATGATGGGCTGACGGGCCAAGCTCAGCAGAATACGCTCCAAACGAACCTGGCCAATCAGTTTAATAGTCAAGGCTTGATTGAACAAACATTCTCCCGGGCGCGTATCGTAAAATACAAAGAAGGCGACATCATACCCTATCCACTATCACCGAATACCGTAAAGTTCGCCTCCGACGAACAGCAGCTTTTGGGTGTGGTCATGAAGAAAGAAACTTATCCCGCCATACAAACCGGGCAAACGGTCACGGATTATAAAACAGGAATTTCACAAACCACTAAGAATTTGGCCTTTGATTATTACTCAGGCGAACTAACGTCGAGTCAATTTTCAGATGGCATGGGTAATATATTTCGATCCACCCAAAGCCCTGCCTACACGCAGTATCCGGCCATGGGGCTGGCGGCCAAGGGAGGAAAAAACATGTTGACTCAGGACTATCAATCCATATTGTATAAAATGAATGCGACTGGAGATGTAATGGAGGGCGTTCTTCAAGCCTCCAGGCAGACGTGGAGTGATCAGATCCCAATCATATATCCCGGACAAAATCAATCGGCGACACAGGCGGGTATCTGGCGCAAACACCAGTCATGGGCCTTTGTGGGTAGCGACAACGTAACGCTGAAAGCGGGAGTCTATCCTGTAAATGATTTTCTAAGCGCGACCCCGGAAAGCTGGCAGCTAGATAACGAGGTGACCCTGGGGGATGTGAATTCGCATGCCCTGGAAGGTAAAGATGTCAATGGAAAATTTGCAGCAACAAAATTTACGCTTGACAATGGCAAACCTTTGGCATCCGCCACGAATGCGGCCTACGGAGAAATTGCCTACGCTGGAGCTGAGGAAGTGCCTGGCTCGGGTAACCAATTCGGCGGGGGCGTGATTTATGGTGGTGGTGGGTTTTCCGCTACGGCACATACCGGTAGCCATTCCGTTGTCGGACAGTCAGGCGCGCCTGCATTCAAGTATACACTGGTGCCTCAAAAACGAAGCTACCTGATAAGTGTCTGGTCGTCGAATTCAAATTCAAATATCAAATTCAAACTCAATTCGGGCGCTACACAAGCCGCGACGGTCAAGAATCTTGGCAGCTCCGGAAGCTGGTATCTGCTCGAAGCAAGAATCGATGTACCCGCTGCAGGCGGTAGCCTGGAGTTGTGGTGTGAGTCTGCCAGCCAAACTACGTTATTCGACGACTTCCGTTTCCACCCCTTCGATGCACCCCTGAAAAGCTATGTGTATAATCAATGGGGTGAGCTTTCTCACATCCTGGATAACCACAACCTGTATACCGAATATCGTTACGACGCCATGGGACGGTTAATTGAAACCTATCGGGAGACTTTGAACGGCACCAAAAAAGTTAGCGAGATCGATTACCATTATGCGCAACACTAGAATGAAATTTGCCAACGCAATTTTCTTGAGTCTGGGATGTTTGTTGCATTCCCTCACCAGTTTGGGACAACAATCTATAGGCGGTGGTGGCCCTTCAACACCGTGTGCCGGACCGAATGCCGCCCCTGCGCAGTATTACGCCAGCGTCTCCGACCCGAACTTCCCGGGCGCCGATTTTTCTATTACCCTGGGGATTAGCGGGGTCGACTACGAAATAGTTTCCTCCTCGCCCCGTGATAAGAAGATCCGGTGGTTGCGCTCCATTCATACTTCGGTACACATTTCAGCCCCGGGGTATACCACGGCCATTATTAATGTGGATGCGATCTTTAGTGGCGCTCCGAGTATTTCTATTTCGGCGGATCGAAACAACGTTTGTGAAGGATCGACGCCAATCACCTTTTCTGCATTCGTCACCAACGGAGATGGCGCAATCCTGAGATGGTACAGAAATGGCCTGCTGGCACAAACGGGAGGCTACACGTTTTCCCAGGCGTTTCAGAATAACGATCAGATCTATGCTACCGCAGCGGCAAACAACAGCTGCGCCAATGGCGCGACGGGCACTTCAAACACCGTGACCCTGACTCTCAAACCCCAGTATGCAGTCGACTTGAATCTGCCGGGGCCACAGGAGGTATGCAACTGTGGCGCGGTCGTCGTGGGTGCCTCTCCTTCCTCATCCGGCACGGTCACCTCGTATTCGTATGACTGGTATGTGGATAACAACCACCAATACCAGGACATGCCCGTTGAAACCTGTGGACCAGATCGCAAGGTCCAACTTATACTTCCTTCCGGCCCCGGCTCCACTACCAGTCTTGTGGGAAGACCATATGCAACCAAGCCGCAAGGCCAGAATTCTATCTATACGGTTCGCGCCGATGTGCGCTACACACAAGATAAT
>DATDAV010000295.1:0-7652 GCA_036525235.1 Chryseolinea sp.
AATTAACCCTGGAGATACTGGGGAAAGCGGATGAAGGGTAGAATTGGCGGAGGCACCTTGGAGGAGCAGCGTAGGGCGGGCCATGATCGAATCTCATTACTGGGTACCTAAGTGTACGGAGTCTAGAGTACGGAGGCGTGCACCAAATGAAGTTGCTAGCGCATTTTTGCTAGCTTAAGCCACCGACATGGGTCAGCCCGCCAAGATAGGGGATTTTTGCCTGTGCGAAAAGCAAGCTTGTTGTATTGTCAAACTATGTAAGTATGAAAGTGTTTTATAGTAATGCATCGTAACCAAACATGCCAAGGATTTCACATCCTCCCTCACTTAAACCTGACTTGCCCTCAAGTCAAACAATCGCAAGTCGGTTACGATGAGTTGTGAAAGAACACAATAAGGGAGAGTGAGGGCTTGGCATCAAGGCTTCACTTCACTTGAGTGTTCTTTCCACCTTTTCGTAACTTCCATCTTTATATAAACTCTTCTTTTACTCTTCTTTTTCTTCTTTCTCCCCCATATCACTTCTTTTACTCTTGCTCTGCCCTCTCGTAACCTTTTGCAACTCAAAATGCCTCGCACTACTCCGTACACTGCGTGGTCCTCCAAGAACTGTGTTGCCCTTGAAGTGAGTTCACTTCCTGCTCATTTTCCTGATTCGTTGCTGATTGTATCCAGGGTATGGACCCCGTACGTGAGGTCGACTTTCGGGAGCCTGGCAAGAAGGGTCGTGACGACCAGGTCCTTCATTCCAAGGAAGGTGCAGCAGGTGAGTCTGATCGTAACTTATCGTAACCATGTTGCGAAAGTTATTGTAACTTTTTGTAACTTTTCTGATGTCTTTGATTTTAGGGCGTCCACATCGGGAAGAAGCTGTTCTCATTCAAGAGAGAGGCGAGGTCAATGAAGATGGTGAGTCCAACAACTAGCTGCAACTGATTGTAACTTTTGCTGACTCTTTGGAAGAATGTATGAAATGTACCAATGGGATGGGTGCATTCAGCAATTGCATCTCCGTTGGCAACATTCATCACGGTTGTGAGTGCAATTCGTCTCCATCCTTAACCGTTCGTAACTAACCCTGCAGGTTGTGGAAATTGTGTTTGGGACAGCCAAACTCGTGATTGTACGCTTGACCAAGTGCAAGAAGGTGAGTTGTATCTTATTGTAACCGATCGTAACTGACTGTGGTTTGAAGTTTTGGAGAAGGAGAATGAGGTGAAGGAGCGTGTCAAGAATCAGAAGGAGAAGTCCCGCGACCTGCGTGGCAAGTTCTCTTCTAAGGCGCGCAGAGGCAAGGGAAAGGGTAAGGCTTCAGTCAAGGCCCCTCCTCCGTCTGCTGGTCGCCAGACTAGGTCCAGTGCAAAGTAGCTGCTGGTAACCTTTCGTAACTGGCAGGTGAAATGTGTGTTTTTGTTGAGCCAGGCGCTGTGGCGTTGGGATCGAGAGCGAGGGAGCGGTTTCGTACCCCTTCGTAACTTTGAAAATTTTTCTTGAGCTTTGAGAATCCAAATGTTTGAGCCGAAATTGAGCCTCCAAGTAACTAATCGTAACCTGGTAGCCCTGTGATGATGGTGATTTGGCTAAGTGTATATTTCTTAATTTCTCAATTTGCGGGTGACGTTTCGTCGCAGACCGTAACTCGTCGTAACCCTTTCTCGGGCCTTGAACCCGGCTTCGAGTTCCTTCCTCCAAGTGGGAAGTCGAGTCTTAGTCATTTTCGTCACCCCGGAACTGTTTCCCTCATTCGGTTCTTCTCGTAATTCAGGGAGGCTTGCCGTAACATCTCTTAAGTCGTCGCTTTCTGGTGCAACTTGTTCAGATGTTGACGTTGTTGGCGTCGTGTCGGCCTGGTCCTTTGGGGTCTCGGCTTGATCTTGATTCAGGTCGGTCTGGCTTGCGTTAAGCCCTTCTTCAATCCCATCTTGTAGGTCTTGAAGGGTTGCGGCTTCTAGCGAAGGATCTTCCTCCCTCACTTGAACTGAACGATCTCCCGATTGTTCAAGGGTTTTCCATTCCCTCTCAGGGATAGAAGCCAACTCGTCGTAGGATATTGTATCCTGACTCTCCTTGTCGAAAAGCTCCGCAACCTCAGGGGACGACTCTTCTAAGGAGATACCACGTCTCCTAAGAGCTCCCTGGATTCGGGACGAGTTCCATAGACTCTTTTGGGTGTCGTCGGTGACACGCGCACCGATGAGTCTTTGCCCGTTAATCAACGTAACTACCACATTCCCTTGTGGATCGGTTAGTCGATAAGTACCTAACATCATGACCTTATCAATCCGATACGGACCGAACCAACGGCCCTCAAACTTGTTACGACCTTCTGCGCGTACTAACACCCAGTCACCTTCACTGAAGGAAGTCTCAGTAACAGCGTCCTGGCGTAGCTTGCGGGCAGTAATAGCCCTGTTCACCAACCGTTGATTTGCGACAAGACGGGCATGTTGTAACGTCTTGATCCTTTCGAGAACACTCTCCCACTCGTCGTTCGAGACATTAATTGGCCGTAACCCGTTGTCATCGAATGCTAGTCGTGGTGTCCTACCGAAAAGGAGGTAGTACGGAGAGTGACGACTCGTTGTGTGGATTCGTACACGAATTGCGAATAAAGCCTGTGATAGATATTGATCCCACAAGACTGTCGGTTGGTTCGTAAGCAGGCGAGTAAGTGTTGCGCCTAAAAATCCGTTAAAGTTTTCGACTTTTCCGTTTGTTCGCGGGTGGTAGGGAGTCGTAACCCTATGCTTCGTCCCGAGAAGCCTCGTATATTCGTGCATCACCGCGCTAACAAGGTTTTTACCATTATCTGACAGTAATTCCTTGGGCGGGCCGTAAACCATCGCTATTTCCTCGTGAATGAATTTAGCAATCGTTTCGGTTTTGGCGTCTGGTAGCGCTTTCGCAATTGGCCAGCCCGTTAGATATTCAATAGCTGTAATAATCCAGCGGTTGCCAGCGGGTGTTTGCGGAAGGATACCGATTAAATCGATAGCCCACCGATCGAAGATTTGAATCCCTACGTGGGATAGGATCTGTGGCGTCTCCCTTTCCTGGTTAGGGCGGCTTTTCTGAGCTACCTGGCATTGAGGACATAATCCTACAAAGGATTTAATGTCTCCCGCGAGGGTATGCCACCAGCCACGTCCGGTTACAATTCCCATAATGCCCGGGTAGCCTAGATGGCCGTATTCCGTATGAAGTCGTTCTAGAAAGTCAGCCCTCAATGCTTGAGGGACGTAGGGACTTCTAGTTTCGTTTTCAACCCTCCATAAGAAGTCGTCCCGAGCCGTAAAGAGATGTTGTTCCTTGTAAATCTCTTCCCGGAGGGCTTCTGGAGGGTCGATAGTATTTTGAAGAAACTCTGTCATGTGGTAGGCCCACGTATCTTCCTCAATTCCACGAATCATTGCGAGTGGTGCCGCGAGGTGACGAGGACCGTCCCCCATAAAATCGGGGCGTCGACTAAGGGCGTCGGGAATGACTTGTTCTGACCCCTTTCGATATCGAAGGTCCAAGTCATACTCGCCAAATTCCTCGATCCATCGTGCTAATCGTTTCGTTGGCTTACGCATGGTTGCGAGGTACTTCAAGCTTTCGTGGTCCGTAAAGATAGTTGTTGTATGGCCGTTGTCGATATAAATACGCCAATTTTGAAGGGCATATTTAATCGCTAGTAGTTCCTTCTCGTGAACAGGGTAGTTCACCTCTGCGGGCGATAACTTCCTGCCATCAAACGCTACCGGATGTAACCGAGACGTTGTAGTGTCTTCTTGCATTAGTACGCAGCCAATAGCCCATTCACTAGCGTCCGTTTCAATAAAGAATCGACGGCTAGTATCTGGTTGAGCTAGAACGGGACTATTCGTAAGTCTCCGTTTCAGCTCGATAAGAGCGGCTTCGCACTGTGCTGTCCAGATAATTTTACGGAACTTCTTCTTCCGTAAGTCGGCGTCCGTTTCCTTCAGTAAGTCGAATAACGGAACGCAGACCTTCGCAAACCCAGGTATAAACCGACGGTAGTACGTTGCGAGTCCGAGGAATTGTCGAACTTCATGCACATTTGTCGGTGTAGGCCATTCCGTAATCATAGCTACCTTTGAGACAAGTGGTCGTAGCTGACCGCTACCAATAGTATGTCCACAGAAGTCGAGTTCGGGGACACAGATAATACATTTTTCTGGGTTAGCGTATAGTTGATGGGTTCGTAAGGCGTTAAAAACAGCTCGTAAGTGCGTCTGATGGTCTTCTAGAGACGTAGAGAAGATAACAATATCGTCGAGGTACACAATAACAAAGCCAGCTACGATGAATTGTCGAAGAATGCGATTCATCAGAGTCTGGAATGTGGCGGGGGCGTTGGCGAGTCCGAAGGGCATAGCTAAATACTCGAACTTACCCTCGCGAGTATTAAAGGCTGTCTTTTCGCGATCAGCAGGATCTATCCGCACTTGATAGTATCCTTGCGTAAGATCGAGCTTCGTGAGGAAGCGAGCCTGTCCGATAAGATCTAGACATTCTTGAATGCGAGGGAGAGGGTAGCCATTTTTCTTCGTAACCGCATTTAACGCCCGGAAATCAACACACATTCGCCATTTCCCGCCGGGTTTCTTCACAAAGAGTACCGGGAACCCCCAAGGGCTAGAGGATTCTCGGATAAGCCCTTGTGTGAGAAGTTGCGAGATTTGGCGACGTTGTTCCTCGATATGAATAGGGGAAAGAGGATATG
The DNA here is from genome assembly GCA_036525235.1 of Chryseolinea sp. Lineage (GTDB taxonomy): Bacteria > Bacteroidota > Bacteroidia > Cytophagales > Cyclobacteriaceae > Chryseolinea. The sequence continues at coordinate 4,730 of DATDAV010000295.1, forward strand.
CGTTAATATTAATAGGGGCGGCGTCGCCGGTATTAATCTGATGGTCGTCCCCTCTTGTTGGTGGTAGCTTCGTAGGTAGTGTCGTGCGAAAGACACTATCGTATTCCTTCGTAATCTGTTGAATACCCTCGGGAAGAGTAGTAGTAGTTAGTGGAGTCTTTATACTATCCCGGTCGTGAACAGTATAAAGATAAACTTCAACTTCTGGTTGGCGAAGAAGTCGGCAAGCGTAAGCAGCCGTAACTGGTTCCATCTCGTCCATACCTGCAGTGGGGTCTATGGAGTTGACGTAGCGCATCGTATCCGAGGGGAAGAGTTCGTGCAACTCTCCTCCCGATCCGCGAAGTTGAACACTCATCCGTTGCCAGTCGATGACGGGGTTAGCCGCCCGTAACCAGTCGAGCCCGAGAATAATGTCATATTCCGGGGTGTTAAGGATACGGGCGTGAACTCTTGTACGATAGCGATCGAAAACGAGAGTAAAATCAACTTCGCCTTCGGATTCCATGTAGCTACCGTTTGCAACCTGTACTCGGTGAGGGGATTGGGTCGTAACGGTAGGTTGCAGTGATATCTTATGAACGTAGTTCGTAGAGATATATTGGTGGCTCGATCCCGAGTCGATTAGGACACGAGCCGCATACTCCTTCCCCTGGTGCAAGACGGACCCTTGTAGGAGGCACATTTTTGCGTCCGACTGGTTACGATAAGTAATCGCAAAAAGGCGCTCGTATGCATCCAGAGTTTGGAGTTCCCCTTCTTTCAACGAAGGGAGGGTGGAAGGATCCGCAGCCCCTAGTACCCTAGAAGTACCTTCCGTGACTTCTAGGTTCGGGCTTTTCCCGACCGGAAAGGGGTTTTCTTTCGTGGTGGGATTGCTCCCGGCCGACGACGCGGACCGAGAGGTTCGGAGTGTGGGAGAGTTACCCTTGACTGTGGACAGTCACGAGAGTTATGCCCCGGTTCTCCACAGTTAAAGCAAGCGCTATGCTGTCGACAGTAAGCTTGCCACTCATCCGTCCCTTTTCGAGGGCGACGAGTCAAGGTTGAGGGAACACGGCCGCCGCGTCGAGGGGCATCCGTAATTGCGTAGGACTGCCCGTGACTAGTCGTACCGACCCGCTTTCGGACTTGTTCCTTCGCAAGCTCGATCTGGTCCTGGCGATCAGCGCGGGTAATATACTCATTGAGGTCGAGAGTATCCCATTCAGGGTGTTCCGCCATATTCATTTGGATCCGCGCATTCAGTCCAGTTCGGAAATGATCCTTAATCTCCTCTGTGGACTTCTGCGGGAGGATACGAGCGGCGAGGTAAACAAGGTCGGAGGCGTAGTCCATAACGGCACGACCGCCTTGAATAGTGCGTTGCCACTCATCCCGAAGGCGAATTTGCTCATTGTTATCTCGGAACGTTGCTTGTAACCAAGTGATATACTCCGGAAACGTATGAATATTCTGGGCCTGAAGCGTAAACATCCGGTGAATCTTGCCGGTTAGATACGTAGAGGCTTGTTGAACTTTTTCGTCTTCGTCCGTCCAGTGATCACGTTTCTCGTGAAACGCGATCCAGTTACGAAGATCTCGTATATGATCGTCAAGTTGACCATTGCTTCGGTCTCCGTCGTAAGGCTTTGGTTCCTTAGGGCGAGGACCAGACGTTCCACGTCGAGAGGCGGGTTGTCGCTGAATGTAACTTTCGACAACGGCCCCTAGTTGGTTAATAGCTTGCGTAGTATTTTCTGTAGACGAGATCTGAGACGTCGCAAGAGCATGCATTAACGCCTGCAGGTCGAAGTTATCGTTATTGTCTCCCATGGTAGTAGTTTATAAGAATCTGTGAAAAGTTGGTTCTTCTTGTTTCTCTTCGTAACCCTTTGGAACCGGGACTCTAGACGACTTTATAGATGATAGCCGGGGTCTGACGTCGTTAGATCGTCGAGATAAACCCTTCGTGATCATTAACAGTCGGATAAGAGATTGTAACCCTCTTTTAAAAGATTCTCGTCGTAACTGGTGGGACTTCGAATAACAGGCAGTGATCGGTCGGATCGCCGCGTTCGGATCGACAACTTCTTGGCGATCGGCGTAACTGATTGCAACCCTCTTTTTCGTTGTGAGGGGCGTCTTGGTTGATCTCCGCGTGTGATATCATTCAATGACAGTCACACGTAACCGGTGACGACGACTCGAAAGGGTCTCTTGCCACCGTAGGCAAGAGACATGCCCCAGGATTTCTCAAAAATCCTCCCGGTATGGGCGGGTCGAGTCTCGCACTTCGTCGTTTTGTTTCCCTCTCCTAATAATCGCTACCTACCGAATCAAGCACAATATTGTCGCGGTCGTTCGGGCGCGTTCGTAAGACGATCGAGGTGTCCGTTACTGAAGGCTGTCGGTGATGGCCTTACTTGGTTGCGACGGGGAACAACCAAAGCGGAGCGGAAGCGACGTCGAGGTCGTGGTTCATCGGCAGTGCGGGCCTCAGACAAGAGGGGAACCCCTCCGCCCGAGGCCCTCACTGTCCCTGCGATCAGTAACAAAGGGGTCGCAAGGGATATAGTTCGTTGCTACCATCTGCGAAAAGCAAGCTTGTTGTATTGTCAAACTATGTAAGTATGAAAGTGTTTTATAGTAATGCATCGTAACCAAACATGCCAAGGATTTCACAAGGTGATCTGCTCGACGTCAATGCGCTCTCAACTCTCGAGGTCAATCTGCATCTACCGCAAGCATCGTCTTGATTCAACCATATCGCAAAGCATACCCGCCGAAGGCTCCTCACCTAATTACCAACCTGAAGCTCTATTCACCGGAAGTTTCTGTCCTCGCAGCTTTCGAGCCTACCGAACATCAAGGATGCTTCAACCTAGAATACGCACACTTACCCTCACAACGCTCTTCTCCAGTCTACGGCCGTCCGCCTTCC
>DATDAV010000296.1:0-54352 GCA_036525235.1 Chryseolinea sp.
AATACGGCACAGAAAATAAAATAACGGCCACGCTGCACTATGCCAATGAACTCGTGGGCACGCAAACATCCCGAACGGATAACGAAAATAATCGCGTCAATGTAAACTACAGCTATTCCAATGGCAGGGCATTCTCGTATGCGTTTGATGTCAGCTATAAAAATATCGTCAGCGACAAAACCACGCAGGGTCAAATTTGCAACACCGGCAACTACGCCTACGACAAAAACATCAACCCCTTCCGGCACCTCGGCTACATGGACTTCAACTTTGAAAACTGGCCGGCCAATAATAAAGTAACCGAAGACGTTCACTACCTCGCTTGTGGATTCCCGTCTATTATTCCGGTGTCACACGTCTGTACGTACGATTCCGATGGATACCCGCTGACAAAAATCACGACCTACAAAAAGGGAAGCCAAGATGATCAAAACGATCCGGACCCCTCTTTTCACACCAAGGTAGAGTACTCCTATGAATAGATCACGCCCCGTTCCCACCAAGGCGCTTGCTTCTTCGTCGATTGAAGCCGCGCCTCACTTCAGTTTTATGAAGGAGCTGGAAAATTCCAGTCAGGTCAGTAGGATCGCATCGATCGATCTGTTGCGGGGAGTTGTCATGATCATCATGGCCATCGATCACGTGCGGGACCTGTTCCACTTCGATGCCTTTCTCTACAGTCCGGAGGATCTCGCGCATACCTCGCCCGGTCTGTTCTTCACCCGGTGGATCACGCACCTCTGTGCACCAACCTTCATATTTCTTGCCGGCACATCATCTTATTTTGTCGCGCGACGAAAAACCAAAAAAGAAACGTCGTTCTTCTTGCTGACGCGCGGGCTTTGGCTCATCGCGCTGCAAGTGACCCTAGTCAGGTTCGGGTGGCACTTCGACCCGCTTTTCCATTATAATGGAAGCTCCATCATTTCCATTATAGGCGTTTGCATGATCGTGTTGGCGGGCCTTATTCATTTGCGCATTTCCGCCATCCTCTCTATCGGGCTTGGCCTGGTGGTGGGCCACAACCTGTTGGACAACATCTCATTTGAAAAGGGAACCCTTGCCGACGTTGCCTGGTCATTCCTGCACGTGGCGAAGGTGTTCGATCTGGGGCACGGCTATAAGTTCTCTTTTCTTTATCCGCTCATCCCCTGGGCTGGCGTGATGGCACTAGGTTACTGTCTCGGACGATTATATGAGATTGATTTTACTTCTGAAAAGAGACGAAAAGTACTCTTGATTTTGGGAATGCTGAGCCTCGTCATTTTTGTCGGACTGCGGCTTATAAATCGCTATGGCGATCCCCTCCCCTGGAGCGCACAACCCGAATGGCCTAATACTGTTATTTCTTTTTTTAATGTACAAAAATATCCTCCATCGTTACTCTATGTATCGGCAACCCTGGGCATTTCATTAATACTGCTTGGCCTGATGGAAGGAAAAAATGTGGCCGCCTGGAAACCGGTTTCACTTTTTGGGAAAGTGGCGTTGTTCTATTATGTGGCGCACATCTACCTGATCCATCTCCTGGCCATGGCCGCCGCCGTGCTCACCGGCTTCTCCTGGAGATCCATGATCTTTTCCGGACCCGTCGCCAAAAGCTCGCCGGACCTCGTGGGTCACTTCGGCTTCAACCTTCCCCAAGTGTATATCGTTTGGGTGTCGGTGGTGCTCTTGCTCTATCCGCTTTGTGTTATGTGGAACGCCTTCAAAACCCGGAACAAAGAAAAATGGTGGGTGAGCTATGTCTGAGGTCTTCGAACTCAGTTGACCCTTCGCCGTTCTTCATCGGATCCTGATTTCAACTTCGCCGCAGCAATCTTCCGGCTCCCCAGGTTTCGTTTGTAGGTGAGCCTGACATACTGATTATGAAAGTCGTATTTAAAATAATCGTTCACATAGTTCTCCGGCGAGTTGGTTTTGATCCGCCACATGTTGGTGTACAGAATATCGTCCATCGCCAGCGTCAGCGTTCCGTTTTCACCCAGCTTCTTCTGCACGCCCGCATTGAGTGACCCCTGTGGCAGGTATACGGCAATGCCCGACAGCATCGTGGATTGATAACTTCCCGAGATCTCGATCGCAAAGTCGCTTGGCAACTTGACGATGCTGACCACGTTCAGGTTCACACCAAACAAATGTTTTCTTACATCATGCTGCACCTGCGCCGCCTGGGCAATTTGATATTGCACCGTCACGCTGCCTTGTGCTTCCCACCACGGCGTTATGTTCAGCGAATAGGAATTGGTGAGACCAAGCGTATTTAAATAGTCCAGGTTTTGAGCCCGGTAGGTAAGCGTGTTAGACGCAGTATCTATTTCCGCCTGGTACGAATTGATTTCCCTGCGGGAATGTGTGTACTGCAGGGAAACAACCCACTGCTTTACATGAAAACCCACCTTGACCGCATCGGCCACCGCGGGCAGCAACGACGTGTTTCCGCCGGAGAATGTGTTCGGTCCCCAGAGAAATACATAAGGTGCCATGTCGTTGAACGTCGGCCGGTTGATCCTCCTGGAGTAGGAGAACTGCAGATCTTTTTCGACATCGAGGTCTTTCTTTACCAAGAGGGTGGGAAAGAAATAGCCGTACTTCCGGTCGATCACATCCTGCTCGACCGGTGTGCTGATGTGAGTGTGCGTGTATTCATACCGGAGACCACCCGTAACCAGCCATCGTTTTTCGGGTTGCCACGTGGTGGAGACATAGGCGGCACTCACGTTTTCGGAAAGGGTGGCATGGGACGAAAAAAATGGGTCCACGATCCATTCATCCCCTCCAAGCCATCGCCGCACGACAACGTCATTGTCGAGACCCGAAGTCACACCCTTGATGCCCGCGTCTATGGTCCAGGCCGCAGAAAGTGAATACCGATAGTCCGCTTTGCCGATCAGAAAATGAATGGGCGTAACTTTACTCAGCGCTATTCGCGACGTTTCAGGGATGTTGCCGTGTTCATCGACCACGCCATTGTCGTAGGTCGACGGATTGTCGTTGTGATAATAGAGATAGTCGACGGAAACATTGAGATCGCTTTTTGAGTTGATCTTTGTCTGGTAGTTCAATCCGACGGTTGCGCTTTGCCAGATGTTCGTCTCCTGGATGTTTGTCCTCGTATTGCGAATGGAGTCTGCAGTCAGGTGCTGCTCGTCGAAGGCCAGGGCCGTTAGCTCCCAGTCTCTCCGGTAAGCCGTGATACCCAGACTCAGCACGGAATTCGTCGTGGGTTTCCATTCAAAGCCGGCATTCAGATTTTGTTGCGTCGTCCAATTCTCGCGATCGCTCCGGTCGTTGACCGTCACAGGAAATCCATCGCCGACCGACGTCCGCGCCATCGCCATGGTATGCCAGTTGTGATCCCGCAGCCAGGAATAGTCCAGGAACCAGGCCGTCTTTTTCGCGCGGTGATTGATCGCAAAATTTGCTCCCAACGTCTCCGCACCACGGTATCCCAAGGTCAATCCAAACGAACCGTTTGTGCCCAGATCTTCATTGTTTTTCATAACGATGTGAATGATCCCGCCATTTCCCTCGGCATCGTACTTTGCCGGGGGCGTAGTGATGAGCTCAATTTTTTCGACGTTCGATGCGCTCATGCCATCCAACATTTGCACGACCGCGTCCAGTGGCATTTGAACAACTTTATCGTTGATCATGATGCGCACCCCGGTCTTTCCATTGATCGCGATACTGTTGCTCTGCCGGTTCACCACCACACCAGGCGACTTTTGGAGAACCTCCAGGAGCGTATTGCCCGACGACGTAATACTACTGGCCACATTCACCACAAGCCTGTCTGTTTGTTGTTCAAAGAGGGGCTTGTCGGCCGTAACCGAAACTTCGTCTAATGCCGTTGCCGATTGATTCATTGTGATGTCGGGCATAGCCAGGTTCTTGTCTACGGTTATCAGGGAGGAATGAAATTTTACATACCCCACCATCGAGACAGATAAAAAATAATGTCCCGGCGCAATGTTTTCAAAGACAAACGCTCCCGTGTTTTCGGTCATCACACCTTTCACTACGGCAGAGTCCTGCGCCAACAAGAGCACGGTCGCAAACGGCAACGCCTGCTGCTGGTCGGTGATCTTTCCTTTGATGGTTAACTGACCCAGGCAGCTCAACATCGGGCATAACAAAGCCAAAATGAACAACTTGATTTTAAACATAAATGAGGGGATTTTTTTTGATGCTCTAATTGACAAGGGATGCTTACTCTTCACCATCCATTTTATTCCTGACCAGGAACGCATGGTATGCCTGGCGATACACCAGCACGTCGGGAGCCAACGCTATGGCGTGCTCGTAGGCGGTGAGCGCGTCGATCAGCAGGTGGTGTTCTTCATAGAATAAAGCACGCACAAATTTGCCCAGTGCCATTTCTTCTTCCCTGACATTCGGCTGGGTGGCCATAAGCTTGTCGATGCCGGCACGCTCGTTTGGCGCAAGTTTTCTTACCAGAGTGGGTGGAGATTTACTGCAGTCATTTCCTTTGATTTGTACTTCCACCAGGAGCGCCTCCGTGTCGGCGATCTTGGGATCCCGCCAATCCACGTTGACGCTGTTTCCAGCCGTTTCTATTTTCAGCAGCTCGTCCTCAAAGAGGTCCTTGAGCGTCACCTGGTAGAAGGTCCCGTCGTCTACCGATTTCCAGCGAATGATGAAGTTGGGACGGTATAGTTTCGCGTGATCTTTATCCGGCAAAAAAACTTTGACGGTTTCGGACAACTGCGCATAAACGTTGTGCAAACAACATGTGATGAACAGAACAAGAACGAGCCGGGACAATACGACCTTGAGGATCATGGCCATCCCGGGCGAAGGATGGCCCGCCGTGCAAAACGGATTAGAGGGGGTTATCATTTTGAAGCCTTAGAGGGTTTAGCGCTTTTTAATAAAGCTCAAAACTACAGGTTACGCCAGGCCCGCGCTGGTACTCTGGTTGCGAATGATGACAATCTTGTTGCTTCTTGAAAAACCTGCGTTTAGTTTCCGACCAGGTAGGCTCTCAGATACGAAGGACGCGTTGTGGAAAAGAATGGAAGGTTATGTTGGCATTGACAAAGCGTGGCCAAGGTTATAACACATTTTGACTGGGCTTAGGGTGGGCTTATCTACGGCTTATGTATGGCTCATCTATGGCTTATCCATGGCTATCCTGGGCTTTGACACGGACTAACAACGGTCTCACAGCGGACTCACACCGGACTATAGTGGGCTTTGGGGACATTGCGGTTATTGGTTTCGCCGAAGCAAGTGAAACTATGCAACATAGGCTTTTTGACTGCAATTATTTTGCAGTGGGTAAACATTCAAAAGCGAGGCGAAAGGAGAAATGTAACACATTCAGTTCGAAGAATGTCGCCGGTATTAGAATTTAAAGATCCTCCTGACCAACTTGACGAGTGCGTAGGTCCCAACCATTAACCATGCGGCTATCAGAATGATTTTGATGACATTTTCCATCACTTAAAATCACCTCGTTTATTTTCGAATCGATCGCTCAACAGGCTCGCGATCTCATCAAACGATCTGATTCCCGCTACACCGGTAACAGCCCCTCGCATTTTGTGATTTTTGGCTTTGCTGAAATCCATGTTAGTAACTGTTGTTCATTCAACGATTCTTGCAGAAAAAAAGGTAACAACGATTTGCCATCGCTCCACGCCGCTGCCTTTCTTTTTAGGCCAAATCATTTTTTCCAAAAAAAGGAAATACCAATAGCGATCCCCATGATCAGGGAACCAAATACAGCCAACAAAATAAGGGTCAAAACATTTTTCATAAACGGGGATTTAGAAAACGTATATAAAAGGGCCTTTGGCCCCACCTAACATTACTTCTCCTTGACTCAACTTCTTGCCTGGTGGTTCAGATGTAGCCAGCGCAAGAAATTGAAGGTACAAAAAAACAAGCTATTAAAAATATTTCAACTTTCGGAGCCTTATTTTTGCAAATTTTAGGACAACGGGCCCGGCATATACAAGAATATCCTGGGGCGTGTTGGGGACATGTAAGTCATTGATTTACAATGATATACTTGGATGCTGTGGCAGAGAGCGGAGGATTCGAACCCTCGATGCGGGTTGCCCGCATAACGATTCTCGAGACCGTCTCATTCGACCACTCTGACATCTCTCTGTGTGGCCTGATCCGCCAGCCGGTATAAAAACCGAATCAGCCGGGCACATTTCCGTTATTTTTCTCAAAAACGTGACGATGGTTCGTGTTCGAGCTGAACGAGTTGTGCTCAGAAGCCTGGACGTTGAAAAAAAAGGTAAACTCGTTGATATCCCCACCCAGACACTACTGAAAATAGATGCAACAATTCAGCAATGAGGCCAATTCGTTCGAAAAAAAGGCCCCTATATTGGCGAAGTATTAAATTAAATTAAATTAAACCAAATCGAACCAGCATGGGCAAACAAAGCAAATTAGAAGAAATCAACAAGACGATAGAAATATCTGCTACGCAAGTATCCCCGCTCCTGAAGGAAAAGAGAGCCATCAGATTTAAAAAGAAACCCGTGGAATATAGCGTTGTAATTACCTACGACATTACCGAAAAGGACAATCCTTTTTATCGAAGACTCCTTAAATTCATAGACGAAAATTACTTCTGGTTAGAAATCACAAAATCCACATACAATCTTTTAACCAAGACCGGAAAAAGGTTTTCAAACGAAGAAATAGAAGCACTAATTACAGCCATTCAATCCCTCTTCGAAAACGAAAAACCATTAAATGAAGGTTTTAAGGATCACGTTACGAAAGTTGTTTTACTCAGGGGTGAGGATGACCGCTATATTCAAACCAGAACCATTATTCATGAAATAAATGGCAACCCAGAACCTTTCAACGAAAACTGGAGAGCGATGAAACAGGACTGACCCTTTGCAAACCTTGAACTAGACATATCCCAAACCGCTTATCTTTTTATCTTCTTGTCACAGATGTGACGCAGGTGTTTGACGTGGACGTCCTCAACAATATGTTGCTCGGCAATGAACCATGCCAGCACCCAAACAGAATTACGAAGAATGGTTAGAAAAAGTCTTCTACCTCAAAAAACCGAACGTTGCAGAAAGCAGAAACACGTTGTTTTGCTGCCACGTGTTATAAAAATCTTCAAACTGGTTCCGGCTTTTATTGTAGTGCAACATAAATGTTAGATCATACTTCTTTGACAGTGGTAAAATGTAGCCAGCATAACCAGAGAAGCCATATTCAAATTTTATCGGGAAATTGTACGGGTCAGTTAGGATATTTGTTCTGTTGTTGGCTGGATTGTTGAGGTCGGTAATTACCGCGATCACTTCAGCTTTTTTAAGCAACCCATAGAATGCACCAATACCAAACACAAGGTTCTTCTTCGGTAAGATGTGAATGGTGGGCATTGCCGAAAAAGTTAAGTAATGCAAGTTGGTGGTAACATCACGACTGGTGTGACTTACCAGACTGTCTCTAATATAAGTGGCACTATTAACCGTCCTACTACCCTTCTTTTCATACAGGACCCTTACCTTCAGTTCTAAAGTTTTGGAGAAGGCGTGTGAAACACCTCCTCCAAATGAATAACCGAATCTGGTAGCCGAATTTGAACTCCAAGTATCGCTCTTGAGCAATCCTGCACCAGCAGTTACCTCAAACTTAGATATGAGTCGTTTACGCAAATATCGTTCTGGCGGTGTCGGTGCTGTTTGTGCAAAAACGGTTACACTGCATAAAAGCATTATACTTAAAATCAAAATTAGGCTACGGTTCATTCTTGTTATCTTGTTAAGTTAAAACATCGGATTGCCCGCGTCGTTCCAACCACTGCTAGGATCATCCACAATTTCTTATACAAATACTGCTGTCCAACCTTGCTTGTTGTTCGATCGATAAATTTAAATAATTTATCAAAATCGATATCATCAAGTGTCTGATCGGTGAGTCTATGAAAATCCTTCGCGGGGATATTGGCATATCGCTTGATTCCTACAAAGTAAACCTCCTCACTTTTTGGTTTCGGGGAGCCCCATATCATCCTCAGCTCGTCCAAGCGACTTTTAGTTTTCGATTTTTCCATTGCCCGACTGATTAAAATGATGAGCGCCGTGATTGCTACCGCAAGAATTACGTAATCCATTTCTATTTTTTTAATATTTTTTCCAGCAAAACCTTCAGGTGTCAACGGGCATATTTTCATTAGAATATTTAGAAACCGTCTTCTGCTATGATAAAGCCACACGAAGTGTTCATTTTTTAATTACGCACATTTTTTAATTACGCACATCTTTTAATTACGCATATCAATTTTTAATTAATCATATCAAGCCAAATCCCGTATAATTTATCTGTATCGATTTGAATTGCAAAAGAGGCGCCGGGATATATAATGACAATAACGCTAATAACCTCATTAGCTTCCAGCCTCATTCCCTTTTTGTATACTTATTAATGCACTCAAAATGTTTATACGAAGCAAGCTTCTTATTGTACCCGTTGAATAGATTCTCAGGTCAGTCACATCGTTGTTAGTAAAGTGAAGACAACTGCATTTTCTCCCAGGTCAATGAAGATTGCGTACTTCGGCTCATGATCCACAATAGTCTCATGCGTCCGGAATTTATCACCCACCCGGTATCCGTCGTGTTGAAGAAAAACAGGAAAGGAATATCGTTGGAGATTCCGTAGGCCACTACATAAAGCTCATTTAGTTCGGCATCACCATCAATATCGGCCACAGAAATAGTATCTACATGAGTTCGGAATGGCTCATCCAGATCATATTCGTGCACGACTGTTCCATCTGTAAAAAACATGAAATCGTTTTCTAGCTTGTCAGTGCCAATGCTTATTAAGCAAATCTCGGTCATCATCTTGTATTCTATAATGTGCGTTTTCTTTCTTGAAATACAAATTATCAAATTTTCATGAATGGCACCAATAGCCATTCCACGTATTTTAGTAAATTAAGCTATGCGAATTGTTTGGGGTGGTTGTGGTTCAACCATTATTGTATATCTACAGGAAATCAACCCTTGGCCACGGGGAGCGTTGTTTCATTCAGTGGCAGCGCACCAGCCCAAATTGCAGCCCATCGAGTAACCGGAGGGGAAAGACTGTTGATACCAACCGACATCTTTTTTCAACTGGAGATAACTAGAACCAGCGTTGGAATTGACTTCCTGTATAACTATACCTTTCAGCACATTTTCATACTTTCAACGACATCTGCGTTCAAGGGCTAACTCTGCCGATGTGCAAGCATCAGAATATCATTGCGACTGTTTGGGTAAAAAAAAGACCTGATGCGTGCGGTCATCAGGTCTGTTCTTTTTCTGTGATCCTTTCGGTCCACATTATCTTTCACCTTCGTTGCCGACCGCACTAGAGCAGCGAAGTGTTCAATCACTTCAATAATAAATACATTGACTTTGGTGTTTTTTCAGTACTGGCCTGAAATATTTCGAAAAATATCAATGGGAAAAGTAAGGTGATGGCCTATGGCCGGTTGACGGGAATCCGATCTAAGGCAATTGACGGGCTTTTCAATCAAATTTCCAAGGCTGGCGTGCAAAATATTCCCTACTTACAACTAATTGATTTTCAAACTATTTGAGAGGTAGTTCTGGCACACCAACACGAATTCGCAAAAAGGCATAGTAGAATTGTACTACTTCTACTTTTACAACTGTGTGTATATTGCCCGGAAACAAAACCAAACTGTTATGCCAATAGAGATTCAGTTCCTTTTAGGAGTAATCGATTTCCATTTTGAAATCGTTGAAGAAGTTGGGGTCGGCTTTCGGCTAAACCTAATACCCAACGAACATCAGACACGCGCATCAATTACACAACTGCGGAGCCACCAAGAATGTCTGCAAATAATTCGGGCACGCTTTGTCGGGCCGACAAACATAATTCGCCCTGAACAATGGGATACCGTTCTGGACGATATCATGCGGGCAATTGCCAACGGGCGACACAATATCACAGTATCCCTCGCCCCATTAGTAACATCAAGATAATTTCAAGAACAAAGCCCGTCAACCGAACCAGTACTATTGTAGTGCTGGTTCCTTATTTACCTATTTATTTCGATTTAATAATCTCAACGATTTTACTTGGGAGGTTGTCATTTCCGTCATTGTCGTTCGGGCCTCCATAACCAGTCTGCTGATTTGCAAAAATAGTTCTGGTCACTTCGAGAAGAACAGCACTCTTGGTTTGCGAGTCGTTACTGGACTTTTCAAACAAATCAAATGTCTGCAGTGCGTTGTGCCGGTGCTCATTCAGAATTTGATTGTGCTTTTGAGCTCGATAACTCTTCAAACACATATTAATCCCATAAAACAGCGCAACCGTAATGATTACTTTGGTAATTGTGAACTGCACAATATCTGTTCCGCCCGTTACTTTTTCAAACCTAAGGAGCAACAGGAATGCAAGTGCCATTGTGGCTATTAAAAGCGTTATCGTTGCAACAAGCCACAAATTCGCGGCCGTCTTGTGCTTGACGGCTTCACTCTGAAATATTCCCGAGTACTTTATGGCGGCCTCTTTCTGAGCAACCGACTGCCTCAATTCATCCAACCAATTTTCGAAGTCATTTTTCAACCCTCTAATACGAGTCCTTGCGGCTACTATCTCAGCTTCTGCTGGCGTGTCCGTGAGATATCTCAAAAAATTAACCAACTCCAAGTAATATCCTACTGCCTCCGGATAGCGTTCGCGCACCCCCGAACCGTTGTAATTTGTAGATTCTCTGTTGTACTGAAAATTGAGTTTTCCAGCGTTCTCCGCATCGTTAAATAATGGGATAGCCCGCGATCTAAGTTCCTCAAAAACCTTAGCGAATTTTTGAATTCCCACTCTTGGCACAGCTTCAAAATCAATGGCTAGTACGTCATCACAGAACCGTGGCAAGTCTCGCAGGTAGGGCAAGATATCCTCCGTCTGCGAATCAGCGCAAATTTGATAAACCTTTTCCCATTGAACCGTTAAAAGAGCGTCCTTGAGCTCCGCTGCGGCTTTCAATATTTTTTCAACATTTTCATTCATACAATGCTTCCCGTAAGTTTTCTAAAATAACAAGTATTTATGAAAAAATTGATGTTATGGGAAAATACTTTACTTCGAACGAACGGCTCAAAGCAAAACGCCAAAGAGAAAAGGCATGGCGAGAAGCCCATCCTAACTACCAGCAAGAATGGCGAAAGAAAAACAAAAAGAAAACCAAGCCGCATGCCCGTAAGCATTACCTGAACAAACGCGATCAAGTACTGGCCTACTATGCAAAACGGAATTCTAAAAGCGAAGTAAAACTACTGGTTCAAGATAATCTCAATGCTTTGTTAAGTATGCCTCTACAGGACTTATTCATCTTTCAAGCATTGAGAATGAAGTCATCCTCGCCCGTCAGTCTCGGTGCCTTCTTCTATGCCATAAAGCAACAAATCTTCAATCAATAACCCAAAGTAACAAACCATGAGACAATGACCTCAATCCCCAAAAAACATTACTCTTTGCAACACAAACTTGGCACGCCAGTACTACCAGCAACAGACGACTTCGAAACCATTTTCGATGGATATTTCAAATATCACCGATGCACGGATTTGCATAGAATAGCCTCCAAGTATTCCCGTGCTGATTATATCATGACTTCCGGATGTAGTATAATGGCAACAAAACAGTGCTGGTGGAGTACAAGAACCGTTACCGCCACAGTGCCGAGCAATCAACGGTTATCCTCAACCAGCAGAAGTTTATGGACCTGAGAATATTGTCGCAGTTACTGCAGGCACCCGTGCTGTTCGTCAATCATTTCGTGGATAGAATCTATGTATTGCAATTAGATTTCGAAAAGAATTACCACAGAGATTCAATACTGCATGATGGAAAGGTGGTTCCGATTATTCATATAGACATGCATGAGGCGATAGTCGTTTTTAACTCAGATTGAAAAGTTAAATTTCCTTGTTGCCTTTATAAAATAGTAAATGAAGTAGCCAGTCACCAGCCTCATAAAAAAGTCTATCGTCCCAAATATGTTTACAGTGGGTCTCTGCGAAGCCACGGTTGAGACAGTTGTTATTGGAACATCTGCATCATGAACCGGGCTTAGCAGATTGATGTACAGTGAAAACCCATCCCAAAATACGGCCCAATTGTGATTCCGCAGGTTAGTAAAAGTTGTTTCAATCCCAAACTCCGGAAAACTGCAAATGAGTCGCCAAAACAATACTGTATGCAAAAATAAGAGCCAAAGTATTGGTCTTTTTAGGCTCTCGCCAAAATTGCTAAATATCACATTTGTATGCAGTATTAGAAAATCCTGAAAAAGATAGTACTTATCTCTTAATGGCAGGGAGTATCGTTTAATCGGAATTATCCATTTCGCGAGATTAAGGAACGCAACCTGAAATGATACTGGTATTAAAAGAAAGGTAATAGCAAATTCCTCGCGTCTTCTAATCCTTGGAAACATCCTCACTGCTAGTAAGCGATAATGTAGATTCAACTCTCTTTTCTGAAAAATCTGCGCGTCAATCTTATTGTTTGCATCTATTGAAAGCACTTTCAATTGTCGATACGTCTCTCGCTGATCCGCAATCACCCTCATATCATTCTGTCCTCCTCTAATGTCATCAACCAAAGAATGATCTCTAGGCCAAACGATCGAGTGAACCGTCATTTTAACCACAGACGAACGAAGTATCTTTAGCTCAGAATCAAATAGATCTAGTTTGTTAATAGTCGTGTTCGCAAAGATGCAATCCGAGATAAAAAACTGCTTCGGAGTTATCTGATTTATTATCACAGTCTGACCTGAACTATCACTCAAGCCTTCAAATGAAAGAAGATCAAATTTTGCATCCGACAGACTAATTCGTTCCCATTTATACGGAGAACTGAATTTTAACTCTTTATATTCATTTTGATAGGCACCTTTTGCATCACCTGAAATTTCAAACTCCTTTAGTTCCACCATTTCCAAATGGATCGGTGATTTAATTGAACATGAATTGAATGCAAGCCTGCCAATGAATGCCTTACTGCGATTAGTCAAATTGAACGAATCTATTTTGGAAGAAATGATGTTAAGTCGGTCAACGGCTCTGAAATTGTAAATCACAAAATTCCTTATGTAATTGTCTACAATTTCCACAAGCCGTGCGCTTTCATCAAAAAGAACGTGATTAATGGGTCTTTGCTGCGTGCCACAACTTTTAATTCTTACAGCCACCTCAGAAAATAAATTTATAGATGGAAAATGAGTTCGTTCAAGCAAACATTCTCCTGTAGTCATTTTGATTGCGGCAGAACTCAGAATCCTGCTATTCGTGACCTTCATTTCCTTCTTCACTCTTGACTCTGTTATTCTGAGTTCAAACATCACGCAACTATCAATCTTAAAGAAACCTGTGGTTGCTTGAAAATACTCAGGTGAAATCTGAAGATTTTTCACTATCGATGACTTAATCGTCAGCGTATCAAAATGACAGTCTTCAAAAATTATCTCGGGGATTCTGCAGTTCTCAATTGAAAGATTTCCACGTAAACCCTTTAATCTCAAAGTACTGCTAAAATACCTATTCTCAATTACGCTTTTGCCGTCTCTAGGGGTGAGTTCGACTAGGTTGCCTCGCTTTCGTTTCATAGCCATATCGTTCAGTATTATTTTACAAGTATTTATAAGTTATGTGGTGGACGAATAAAAAAACAAACAAAAAGCGCCCCAATGAACAAGGCGGTGACTATTTCAGTAATCGTGCTCAGTTTAGCCGGTTCTATGCCAGCAGAGAATGGCGAAAGCTGCGTTTAATGAAGCTAGCAAATGACCCCTTGTGTGAGTGTTGCTTGTCCGATGTACACATTATGGTAGTACTGGCAAGACAGAATTTCTGGTACCAGCAAAAGCTGTCGATCACCATATCCCGTTGGCGATTGATTTCAATTTAGCTCTCGAATATCGGAATTTAAACAGCTTGTGTGCCCGGTGCCACGGAATCAAGACCACTACGATCGACAACGATCTTAAACGAGTTCGCAATACAATCGCCTCAATGGTCTTACTTAACCACTTCTAGGTCGTCCCGTTCGCCTAACTTCTTCTGCTGGTAGTCAAAACCGATGGAAGACGTGCTTGCATTGTGATTTTCCCACCGCAACATCTCGTCAAGATACTGTTTCACGTGATCCAACACCAGTTTTTCACTTATGTCTGATGGTTCATAGCAACCAACAACCTTATCCTGAATGCGTTCGATGATACCCGCAACATATGGATAAGAAATGATGACATATATTCTCCCATTCACTGCTTGTGTGTACACTAAGTATCCGCCATCAATCAGATAGGCATGGATCGATTTGCTTCCGTCTCCCCTTTCATCGATTTCAAAAATATTGCTATGACGCTGTAGTAGGTGTAGGTTAACAAATTCTTGATTCTTTATAGCGTCAACTGCTTGCGTATAGAATAGTGTTTTGTATTCATCCTTCACCGCATTTAATATTGAAAGTACTTGACCCTTTGTTTGACTCTTCCATAGGTCTCTTCGTTGCTGAGTTTTCCCAAACTCGTCTCCGAGCGTGTTTGCCTTTAACTTGATCTCATCTAAATTCATATGTCAATATTTTTATTCAAGATAAGAAATTTTTCATTTTCCCACTGCGGGCGTGGTCTTTATATCACCATTGGCCCATTTAACCAACGTTGTGTTAGACTTAGGGCCAAACGGTGTCTTGCAGTTCTTGAATGGAGGTGCTGCTGCTTCGGTGTCGACTACAATCACCCATAAGTTGCCAATTAAAATTTGGAAGCACAACGTATTACTTGTCTTTGACGGCAACGCCATAAGCTGTTTGATTAATCAATTGTTGCATCGTTAAAGTTACCCTCGTAATCACTCTTGTCAATACCTAAATAGGCAAAGAGGCAACATACTAGGAGAACTTTTAGTAAGTTAATCGGAACATACAACTCTACGTCCTTAAACACATCGGGATTCATATTCTCATCATAATGTGTGTACTAATTTTTTGTATTCGCGATTTTCCTGAAGAACGCCTTCTTATTCTTGTCACGATCTTCTTTCAAATTTTCTTCAGTCAGCTGTTTCGCAGGGGACAGAACGGCAGGAAGTCGCTCCTCTAGGTATCGGATACCGTAAAGACTGCAAAGCTCAATACGCCTCGTTTCTAGACTATGACTGTTCCTCATAAGGTGGCCTTTGCACCACTTTCTTATTGCTCCTTTTAGTTGACTAAGAATTTCGTTGACATAATTCTGATACTCCTCCTCCGAACGAGGTGTGGTTTTAACAATTGATCTGTGAAACAATTCGAGCGCGCGGCACAAATCCATAAATTTATCCTCAGAGATTTGTTTTTTCGTTTTTAGTGAATGCACTAATAGGTGCACTATATTCTTATTCTCCTTCATAAACCCAAACCATCTGATAACAATAGACGGAAGGTTCTCTTTTATTCTCTCATATTTCAGTGGGTTCATGGCCGGGTGCTTATACTCGTATTTGTCATCATATAGCGGGCTTGTAAAAAGGCATTTATGGGGCTTGCCATCTCGAACAAAAGTTAGCGTTGTAATATAGGATATCTCATGAACTGAGATTGACAACAAACTTTGAAGTGCATAGATGTCATCCTTAATTATATTCTGAAAATGTTTTGCAGACTCATAGTGAATTACAGCAGTCGCCTCTTCCTTGAAATAAACTTGGTTGTTTTGCTGTGACAATTCCATATCATACCCAAGTTGAATTTCAAGAGTTGATCCCATTTCAAATTCAAATGTCGACACTCCGTTCGGCTACTCGTATGTCAACCGAAATCTCTTCTTTTGAATTTCATCTAAAGGATTCAGTCCCTTTGTATTAATCCAATCGAAAAGATTAAACAAGGTAAATCGAACATTATTGAAGCTAGCATCCTGAGTTGAGTCTAGATGTAATCCTTCAATTATGAATCTCGGTCGGTACTCCGTTATCGTGATGTTGTTATAACGTCTTGAAGAGCGATTATAACAAGTTATGGCGGTTACATATCCGGCACTTGTGTTCCTAGAATTATTTCCGGGTCGTCTCTCATGAATTCACTGAAAGCACCTTGAACTTCAAGCGTTGATCCAGTTTCTGTAGAATATTTGAGGGTACCGGGTAGCCAAGTTTCAGTATTGGGCAGCCTCCAAAGTCCCCTGTACTCGTTTGGCTCAAGCATGGCAATAAAATTACGCGAGGTAAGAACTTGAAGATACAAAAAAAGCAGGTCGTTGAACCTGCTAGTTTCTTTGGGCTAATCTTTCGCGAATGCAAACAACGGTGCCTTGATGTCGTAGTGGTAAGGTAGTGATAAGATTGTAGTGGTAATTTCTATAACAATCTAAATATCAACACTTTACGTAAAATTCTGCAGAGAGAGAGGGATTCGAACCCTCGATGCGGTTGCCCGCATAACGGTTTTCGAGACCGTCTCATTCGACCACTCTGACATCTCTCTGTGTGGCCTGTTCCGCCAGCTGGCGGATGCGGGTGCAAAAATAAAAACTCCCGCAGGCTTTGCGAGTGTTTTCTAAAAAACCTTCGCTTAATTTTTTTTATTCGAAGCGCAACGACTCGATGGGGTCAAGACGCGAAGCCCGTTTTGCGGGGTAGTAGCCCGAAATGACGCCAACAAAGATGCAGACGCCCAGGCCCCAAAGCATGGTCACCCAAGGCATCACAAACGCGTCGATGCCCATGAGCTTGGCCATCCCGTTGCCGATGAGGATCCCGAGAATAACCCCCGAAATACCCCCGATCAGGCACACCACGATGCCCTCGATGAGGAACTGCTGCTGTATGCGCATAGGGGTGGCGCCCAGGGCTTTGCGAACGCCAACCTCGCGGGTGCGCTCGGTTACCGACACGAGCATGATGTTCATAAGAGCAATACAGGCGCCTAATAGGGTGATAAAGCTGATGCCAAAGCCGCCCATACGCAGGCCGCCGATGATGCTTTCCATTTCCTGGGCCAGTGTTTCGCTTTTCTCCAGGTCAAAGGAGTTGGGCTCCCCTACCCGGTCGCGGCGGATGGCGCGCATGATGCCGGTGGCCTCTCCCATGGCATATTCCATTTGGGAGGGGTCGGCGATGCCGATGGTCATGTCATACCACAGGCCGCGGCCCTTGGCCATTTGATTGCCCTTGATGATGGGCATGAGCACCATGTTGTCGTAGTTGTTGTCGGAGAGCTGGCCTTTTTCCTTCATCACGCCGATGACGCGGAACTGGACGCCCGAGATGGTGATCTCGGTGCCGATGGGCTCCTCTCTCGTATCATAGAGCGAGGTAAATACCTTATAGCCGATGACGGCCACCTGGGTGCCGTATTCCATTTCGAGCTTTGAGAAATTACGGCCTTTATCCACCTCCAGGCCCTTTATGGGCAGAAAATCGGCGTTGACGCCCTGGATCTGGACGTTGGGGTTGGTCTTTTTGGAAAGGTGCTTCACCTCGGCAATTTCGGTGACGTAGGCCGAGAGGCTGATGGTGGAGGGCACTTTATACTGGTCGATGAAGCGGAAGGCTTCCGTCATGCGGATCTGGGGGTACGTTTTTTCCTTGAGGCCGAGACGATTGGAGCCCCGGTTGGTCTTGGAATGGATGTCGAAGGTGTTCACGCCCAGGGAGGCCAGGCTTTCGTTGACGGAATATTCGATGCCGTCGATAGCGGTGAGGATGCCTACCAGCGACATGATGCCAATGGCCACGATGAGGGCCGTGAGGATCGAGCGCAGCAGGTTGGCTTGTATGGAGCGGAGGCCCTCTTTTATATTTTCAATCAGGTTCATGAAACTGTCTACAATTGCGTTGTGTTACAATACGTTGATAAAGTACCCCCCAATGTTACAGCCAGGAGCCGATTTTTTAGGGTGGGGCCCTATTTTTGTGCTATTCCATCGAAAATGTCGCAGCAGCGAAGTAAATTTAAGTTCTATAACGGGGTTTGAGTATGAAGCGTAGCGTGTTTTTCCTGTTTTTTTTGGCGGCCTACATCACGGCCCACAGCAATTCCATTTTCATTCCCATGGATGAAAAACAGTCCAACCACCTGAAGGCCTACGGCATTGCCTACTGGATCTTGCGCAGCGACCTGCAGGTTGACTGGTTGCTGAACTACCGCGGCGGCAGTTTCATGTGTGACTACCACCCCGCCATCCAAAACGAGTTGATGGTGCGCGGCGTCAGCTTCGAGATCATCTCCGACGCCCAGACCAACCAGATCATCTCCGAGATCGCCAGCCCGGCCATGAACTATGACCTGATGAAGCTGGAAAAATATCCCAAGATCGCTGTCTACTCCCCCAAGACCAAACAACCCTGGGACGACGCCGTGACCCTGGTGCTGACCTACGCCGAAATTCCCTACGACATTGTTTTTGACGACGAGGTGATGAATGGCATGCTGACAAAATACGACTGGTTGCATTTACACCACGAAGATTTCACCGGTCAGTATGGTAAGTTCTATGTGCAATACAGCAACATGCCGTGGTACATCGAGCAACAAAAAGAAGCCGAAGACCTCGCGCGAAAGTTTGGCTTCCACAAAGTGTCGCAGCTGAAGCTGGCCGTCGTAAAGAAGATCAAAGAGTTTGTTACCTCGGGAGGATTTCTGTTCGCGATGTGCTCCGCCACAGACACCTACGACATTGCACTCGCCGCCGAAGGCCTTGACATCTGCGACCGCATGTACGACGGCGACCCTGCCGATCCCACGGCGCAGGACAAATTGAAATACGAAAACACCTTTGCCTTCACCAATTTCCGCTTAGAGCGCAATCCGCTCCAATATGAATTTTCGGATATCGACAACCAGCCCAACGAGCGCGGCCTGCGCCAGGACAACGACTACTTCTCACTATTCGAATTCTCAGCCAAATGGGACCCGATCCCCACGATGCTCACCCAAAATCACACCCGCGTGATCAACGGCTTCTTTGGCCAAAGCACGGGCTTCAAAGAAAACCTGATCAAGCCCGACGTAGTGATCATGGGAGAAAACAAATCCATCAAAGAAGCCAAATACATCCACGGCGTCCTCGGCAAAGGATTCTGGACATTCTACGGAGGACACGACCCCGAAGACTACCAACACCAGGTCGGCGAAGAACCGACAGATCTGAATCAACACCCGAATTCACCAGGCTACCGGCTGATCTTGAACAACGTGCTGTTCCCAGCAGCGAAGAAGAAGAAACAGAAAACGTAAGACTGGAAAGAGCCGGATAAGCTCGTCATGTCGCAGGCACAAGCTCGTTAAAAACCTACGCCCGCAATTCAAGACATCCCGAATTTCGAATGCAGAGAAAGTAGATATACTTCGCACTGGATAAAACGAAACCCGACAAACCCCGAAAACAGCTCCTCCACAAATCCAACGACCTCTCCACAGGACTCCTTGTCAAATGCGAAGCCCAACGACGTCATGTCGCAGGCACAAGCCCTTTAAAAACCTACGCCCGCAGTTCAAGACATCCCGAATTTCGAGTGCAGAGAAAGTGGATATACTTCGCACTGAATAAATCGAAAACCGGCAAACACCGAAAGCGTCCCCACCAATTTCAAATGCATCACCACACAGATTCAACCCGCTCTCCACAGGATTCCTTGAACACGTGCGAAGCCAGATGAAACGTGTGCCTGCGGAATGACGTGCGCTCTTGAAAGTGCGAAGCACTTAACGTCAATGAATCCTATCCCCTCTCACTCCCAACCCCCGCATAATCTCCGCCTCCGCCTCCAACCACTCGCGCCAGCGATGCATGACCGTTTCTTCCGGAAGATATTCTTTCGCCAAATGCAAAAAGGTTTTATAATGCCCCGCCTCCGAAATCATAAGTTCATGATAGAATGCTGAAAGCTCAGGATCAGGAATATGCTTCCAAAGCACTTTAAAGCGTTCACAACTGCGGGCTTCGATAAGCGCGTTGAGCAATAGTTTTTCCACCAATTGTTGTTCGCGGCTGCCCCCTTTCTTAACAAGCTTGAAGAGCGCCTCCACGTACTCATCTTTGCGCGACGGCCCAAGCGTGTAGCCGCGCTTTTTCAACTCGGCCAACACCCGCTCGAAGTGGTTCCATTCTTCGGCGACGATGGGAGCCAGCACCTCCACGAGTTTTTCGCGATCAGGATGCAGAATGATGAGCGAGATGCAAGAGGATGCAGCCTTCTGTTCGCAGTAGGCATGATCCACTAGGATGTCGCGGATGTGTTCTTGCGCGATGTCGATCCACCGGGGGTCGGTGGGAAGCTCGAGTCCCAGGGTGAATTTATCTTTGGCTTCCACGATTTCTTAATTTACAACTTTCTCGCGACCTCTTGACTTCGGGCGCTCCGGATTAATCATAGAACGACCAGTCGAATCCAAAGTCAAGGATCGGGCGTTGGCCGGGATATTGTGGCGTGGCCATATAACCTTCCCGGGTGAGCGCCTGGACCACGTTGTTATACTTCAGAAAGATACGGCCGCGTTTGATGCGCGCACTGAAGAACAAGTCGATCAACGGAAAGGCGGGAGACGTGAAGGATTGCTGCGTGTAGAACTGTTGCGTCGGCACCCAATAGTTGTTGGCAAAGTAGTCGGACTGAAAATGGAAATCCACCCCGCCATGCATGTCGAGGTTGCCGTTGAAGAAGATGTTTTCATACGACAGTTGGGAGTTCACAAACACAGCCGGCAATTGTATCGCATTGTCCGCATTCTTGAGGATGCGGGTGTACATGAACTGTGCGTCGAAATGAATGTGACGGGCCAGCACCAGCGATACTTTCACTTCGGGCGACACGATGACCTGACCGTCGGAAGTTTGATAGGGCATAACCGCCTGGACACTGTCACTGGCTTCGGGGACTTGTTTGAAGTAGACGTAGTTGTTTAGCGTGGTGAACGTTAGCCCGGGCGACAGCGTGAACGTTGGCGTCCTGTAATGTATAGCACCGTTCACCTGCGTCATGTTGGTGCTGTTGAAATCGTTGGTCCACAGGTTGTACATGCCCACGTAGGATTGTGTGAGATACGCTGGCGAATACTGCATTTGCTTTAGCGAAGCTTCAAACCACTTGCTTTTGAGCGTACCTTCGACGCGGTAGTTGCCATTCTGCTGCACCTCCACCCAGCCTCCCAGCTCACCAATGGAATCCAGCGCCAACGACATTCTCCCGCCGATGTAGCTCTCGGCGGCCTTGTAATCGTTCTGGATATAGGTGCCCCCCCGATTGGTGTACGACACGTTCCGCAGGGCGTAATAGCCATTGTAAAAAAGCTTTAACAAGTTACCCTTGATGCCCAGCTCATTCCGCAGGGCTTTGAACTTCGCATAGTCATTGGTCGAATCACTCACGATGTTTACAAAACTGCCGTAATAGCCAGGCGGCTCGGAGTCCACGACGTCCACAAAATTATTTCCTTGCCGGTAGCGATCGAAGATGTGATAGACCTGCAAAGCCGATCCTACTTTGTATTGATGGTACAAGTGGACGTTCATGCGCAGGTCTTCACTGAAGGCCTCATGCAGGCTGGGTTGCGCGTCGGTGGAGAAGTAGTCTTTGTATTTAAAATCGACGCCCGGTGGTTGCAGGATGCCGCCGTATTCGTCGGCGTCGTGCTTGGCGCGTTGGAAATTGAGGAACAGCCGGTAGCTGCTGTCCGGCGTTTCATAGGTCGTATAGAGATCGTAGTAGGTAGCCTTGACGTTGCGGTCGCCTTTGCTGGCGCGTTGAATCTGTTTGTCGATGGCCAGCGCCCTGAAGTTGAACCCGATATTCCAATGGGGGTTGATGTTACGGCTATAGGTGACCTTCGTGACGGAGCGGCCTTTTCCGCCCAGGATCACCCGCATGTTGGAGTAGGGCGACTTGGTATCGAAGTAGCGGATCTTTTCGGCATCCCAGTAGGCATCATAGGCCGTAAACCCGGAGGTGGCCCCGATCATGGTGGGCGGCTTGAAGAAGATGGGCTTCATGGCCGTGCCGATGTTGCCAAGGTCCTGGTAGAAGTAGTGGTTTTGCTGCACGTAGGTCCACCGGTGGAAATTGCGGATAACGGTGTCGATGATGGAATACACCGGGCGGTTATAGAAGAAGTCCTGCTCATAGTAATAGCGCGACGACTTCGGCCCATAGACCTGCTTGGTCGTGTCATCGATGATGCGCGACCCCCTGCGACGCGTGGGGGCCTGGTCCTGGGCAGCCGTTTGAAAGACGATGGCGGCCAAAAAAAGCAAGGTCAGTATTGGGCGAAAAAAATGCACGGGCAAAAATAACCGTTGCGATGTGTGGATAGCGGGATTCAGGAATTTTTTTATCTCAGGCACGCTTCAAATGATTTAGCACGATCTCATCAAAATCCTGTCCATTTTTGATGAATTCCACTTCGATGGGCAAATAAAACAGCGGAATTTTTTCGATCGCCTCCCGAAAGGCCGGCGATACGAGCTTGACCTTGTCCTTTTCGGTGGTGAGAAAACTTGCCTTGGGATGGGCTTTTAACGCAGCCGTGAAGTCCTCCAGGTCCGATGCCCTATACGTATGATGGTCTGTGAAATCG
This sequence comes from Chryseolinea sp., assembly GCA_036525235.1. Classification (GTDB taxonomy): domain Bacteria; phylum Bacteroidota; class Bacteroidia; order Cytophagales; family Cyclobacteriaceae; genus Chryseolinea. The sequence goes on from DATDAV010000296.1 coordinate 22,603, forward strand.
AAATGCTTTACCAGGCTAAAGGTTTGTTTTAAATAATGAACGAGGGGTTTTGCGTTGGCAATGCCCGTAACAAGGACCACTTCATCGCCAAGTTTCTGAGCCCGCGCCGTAACGGGCATGGGATTGCCATAGCGAACGTGTGTGAAGAAAACGGGCTTCTCCACATACCGGCGCACCTGCTGGTCAATGTCCATCATCTCGTCGTCGGTGATCTCGGGGGGACATTTGGTGACCACCACCACATCGGCCCGCGCGGCGCCTTGACGTGACTCTCTCAAGCGGCCAGCCGGCAAAAGCAAGTCCTCATAAAAGGGACGATTATAGTCCGACAGGAGGATGTTCAGGGAGGGCCTCACCTTACGGTGTTGATAGGCGTCGTCGAGCAGGATGATCTCGGTGTCGGGATGGTCTTGAAGAATGTTGGGGATGGCCAGCGCGCGCTCTTCGCCCACGGCGACGATGACGCGGTCGCCATATTTTTGGTAGAACTGCGTAGGTTCATCGCCCAGGGTAGCGGCGTTGTCGGCGGGGCCGGCGATGCGAAAGCCCGTGGTCGTGCGTCCATAGCCCCGGCTTAGGGTGGCCACTTTACGCTTATGGGCCAACAGCCGGATAAGGTATTCGATCAATGGCGTTTTGCCCGTGCCGCCAACGGTGAGGTTGCCCACATTGATGACGGGCAGCTCGAACGAGACAGAAGGCTTTAGTCCACGATCATACAACCGGTTGCGCAGACCGGTAACAAAGTTGTAGGCCATGGCCATGGGATAGAGCAAAATGCGGAGAAGGATCATGGCACGTCAAACCGATTTTTTAGAATTCATCACTGCTTACTTATTGACCGGAAGAAGCTATTTTTAACCCCTAACCCATGCCGTCCGAGTGTCGAAATTCATGAACGCAAGTATAAAAATAAAAGATGTAACCATAACGCTCGAAGCCCTGGCACCCCGCGGATACCAGGAAAACTATGACAACGCGGGCCTCCTTACAGGCGATGCGACCGCCGATTGCACCGGCATCCTGGTCACGCTCGACTGCACGGAAGCGGTGGTACACGAAGCCATCCAACAAGGATGCAACCTCATTGTGGCCCACCACCCCATCGTTTTCAAAGGATTGAAAAAGCTCACCGGCAGCCATTATGTGGAGCGGGTGATCATTGCGGCCATCAAGAACGATATCGCCATCTACGCCATCCACACCAACCTGGACAACGTCATCGACGGGGTGAACCGGAAGATCTGCGAGCGCATTGGCCTGAAGAACCTGAAAATACTGGCCCCAAAGACGGATACCCTGAAAAAGCTGGTCACGTTTGTTCCCAAAGAACATGCTGGGGCCGTCCTTTCGGCGCTTTATCAAGCTGGCGCAGGCCAGATCGGCAACTATCAGAACTGCAGCTTCCAGGTGCCGGGAACAGGCACTTTTATGCCGGGCGAAACAGCCACGCCGCACATCGGGAAGCCGCATGTGCAGGAAACCGTTGAAGAAATACGGGCGGAGGTGATCTTTCCCGTGCCGTTGGAGGGGGCGGTGATGGCGGCCCTGCGGAAGGCCCATCCCTATGAAGAAGTGGCTTATTATTTAAGCGTGCTAACCAATGAGAATCAAGAAGTTGGCTCCGGGATGACCGGGGAGCTGGAAACGCCCATGGAACCTTTGGAATTCCTGAAAGGTTTAAAAGTACGTATGGAAGCCCAAGTGATCCGCTACACCGCATTCTCTCGCCCTCTGATAAAAAAAGTGGCCGTTTGCGGGGGATCCGGCAGCTTTCTGCTTTCGAAGGCCATTCAGGCCGGGGCGGACATTTTCATCACTGCCGACTTTAAATACCACGAATTCTTTGATGCCGACGGGAAAATTATCATAGCCGACATCGGGCATTATGAGAGCGAAGCTTTCACCAAAGAACTTTTGCAGGAGGTTTTACGGAAAAAATTTCCTACTTTTGCGATCAATTTTTCAAAGACTGTCACGAATCCAATAAGCTACCTATAAAGAATGGAAAATCAATCAGTTGCACAGAAGCTCGAAGCGCTTGTTAAACTCCAATTCATTGACACAAAGCTAGACGAACTTAAAAAGCTCCGGGGCGACCTTCCCGACGAAGTCCAGGATTTGGAGGACGAAATTGAGGGGTACAAGACTCGCCAGACGCGATACGAAACTGATCAGAAGGACATCGAAGAAGGTATCAAAAAGTACAAGGAGGGCATCAAAGAAGCGGAAAAGCTGATCAAAAAATACACCGAACAACAGAAAAACGTTAGAAACAACCGCGAATTCGACGCCATCACCAAGGAAATAGAGCTGCAAGAACTGGAAATCCAGATCTGCGAGAAAAAGATAAAAGAAGGCAAGGACCAGATCGTCGACAAGAAGGAAGAGATCGAAAAGATCAACAACCAGATCAAAGAACGCGGCGAACACCTTGACAACAAGAAAAAAGAACTTGACGGCATCCTGGCCGAAAGCCACGAAGAAGAGAAAAGACTGTTAGCAGAACGCGAAAAGGCCACCAAGAAAATCGAAGACAAACTCCTCAAATATTACGAACGCCTCCGTACCAGCCTCACCAACGGTCTTGCCGTAGTGCGCGTGGTGCGCGGTGCCGCCGAAGGATGTAACATCGTGATCCCTCCTCAAAAGATCGCCGAGATCCGCGAGAAAAAGAAAATTGTGATCGATGAACATTCCGGTCGTATCTTAGCGGACGTTGACATGGACTCTCTCGATGAAGGTGACAAGCCAAAAACCGCTAAAGTGGCTGCTCCAGCCCCTACCAGAAGAAAAAAAGTTGAATAACCTTTTGATACCTTATTACAGGAAGGCAGGCGCTATCGCCTGCCTTTTTTTGTGCTGCGCCACCGCCCTGGCCGCCCCTCCCGAAGAATGGAAGTTCGATGCCATTTCGCAAAAGGCCTACGACATGGTGCTGAACCTTCAAACGGTGGAGGCCTACGCCATGCTGCCCAACCCCAAGACTCCCCAGGAACACTATGTGCTGGCCCTGGGCGAAGCGCTGGAGTTGCTCATCACCGAAGACGGCGAAAAATACACCGAATTCGAAGAACACTTCGAACAGCGCCTGGAGCGCAAGATAAAACTGAACTCCCCCGACGAGCTGCTGTTGCTGGCCGAGATCCGCATGCAATGGGCCTTCGTCTATCTAAAATACGGTCACGAATTCGACGCCGGCCTCAACCTGCGCCAGGCTTTCCTGACGGCGAAAGAATTGAAAAAACGCTTCCCCGAATACCAGGCCATCAAAAAAACAGCGGGCATGCTCGAGGTGATCATCGGGTCGGTACCTGAACAATACAACTGGGTGCTGAGCCTGCTCAGCATGGATGGTTCTATTGGCGAGGGCATGGCCGAGTTGGAATCCTTCACCCGGACGGGCCATCCGCTGAGCTTTGAAGCCGGCATGATATCGGCACTGGTGAAAGGGTTGTTGTTGCAGCAAACCGACAGTGCCGTAACCGAGGCACGCCAGTTATTGGCCGATCATCCGGGCAACCGGCTGGCGCTGTTCCTGGGTGGCGCGTTGGCCATAAAGAATTCACAAAGTGAAGAGGCCTTGTTCCTCCTCAATTCGTTGAGCACAAAACACTCGGGGTTGCCCATCTACTACGCCGAGTATCTGAAAGGTGAGATCTACTTGCACAAAGCTGAGTACCTGGAGGCCATCGCTGCTTACCGTTGGTTTATCAACCACTACAAGGGACAGAACTATGTGAAGGACGCTTATTATAAAGTGGGGTTATGCTACTACCTGAACGGCAGCAACAACGACGCGCTGGAAGTCTTCAAACAAGCCCGGACGCTTGGCAAAGAAGCTAGCGAGGCCGACAAATACGCCGCCCGCAGCCTGGCCGACGATGAGCTTCCCCACATGCAGCTCACCAAAGCCCGCTACGCTACCGATGGCGGCTACTACGACAATGCCCGCAAGATCCTGGAATCCATAACCCCGGCACAAGTTCCCAGCAAACGCGACCAGGTCGAGTTGACCTATCGCAAAGCGCGCTTAGAACACAAGACCAATCACCTTTCCCAAGCCAGGGAATTATACAAAGAGGCCATTCGGCAAAACGGCCAGGAACCGTGGTATTTTGCACCGAACGCCTGCCTGCAACTGGGCTACCTCGCCTGGGCAGACAAGGACCTGGAAGGCGCGAAAACCTTTTTCACACTCGCGCTCTCGTACAAGAAGCACGAATACAAAAACAGCATCGACAGCAAAGCAAAGTCTGCGCTTGCGCAATTAAAACGCAGTAGTGGGATTGGGTTGCTTGATCAACGCAGGTGAGCCGTATCGTTGTACAACTCGACGGTAAAAAAGGAACCACTGTAATGCAATAGATAGAGCCCGAGGTTCTCGTGCTCGAACATGTCCATCGATTTCAAGGGATAGTTCAGGATGATGCACATCAGGATGCGGATGGCGCGGCCGTGCATGCAGATGAGCACCGTCTTTTCGTCGGCTTGGTTCATGATGTGATGCAGCACAGGCTGCATGCGCATGACCACTTCGTCGGGGCTTTCCCCACCTTCAATGCGCAGGGAGGTGTCACCCAGTTGCCATTGTTTGAGCATGTAGTGGTAGTATTCATCCTCTTCGGGGGTGATGCGATGGCCTTCCTTGGTGCCCCAGCTGATCTCGTTCAGACCCGCAAAGGACTCCACGGGCAGGCCCAGGTCGATGAAGGACTGCACCGATTCGCGGGTGCGTTTCAGGGCGGATGTATAGACTTTATCGAACGGGATATCCTTGTATTTGTGGTAGAAAGCCTGCGCCTGGGCGCGACCCCGGTCGTTTAAGCTGCTGTCTACCCCGCTGCCCTGGACGATGTTCTGGAGGTTGAAATCCGTCTGGCCGTGGCGGACGAGGTAAATTTTTTTGCTGCTCAATTTTGCGTTATTTTGGGCGCAAAAATAAAGAAATAGTCCACCTTCGGACCCTTCGTTCATGGGAATTTTCAAAACTACTACCACCGTCGAAGCCTTGAACAAATGGTCGGCCAACACCCTGGCCGAGCAACTGGGCATTTCCTTCACCGTGATCGGCGAAGACCACCTGGAGGCCACTATGCCCGTAGACCGCCGTACGCACCAGCCGTTGGGCTTGTTGCACGGGGGCGCCTCCGTGGCCCTGGCGGAAACCATGGGTAGTGTGGCCGCAACTTTGTGCGTGGATGGAACAAAACAGTACTGCGTGGGGTTAGAAATCAATGCCAACCACATCAAGAGCGCGCGCGAAGGATTTGTGACCGGGATTGTGAAACCCATACACGTAGGACGAAAAACTCAGGTTTGGGAAATCCGTATTAGTAACCAGATCGGTGAACTGGTGTGCATCAGCCGGATCACCATGGCGGTGTTGGACAGACAAAATTGAGGCGAACCCGGATTTAGTATGGATACTACCACATCAGTTTCATCACCCAGGATTGTTGAAACTGACTATCTTTCTTTTCTCATCAACTATGCCGTCGACCAGAATTTTTCCGTAGCCGTCTGGCGGCTTCCCAACGACAACACCAAACACCTCATCCTCTCGCGCGAACACGAGCTCCTCAAGCCCGACGCCGCGCTGGAAGATCTCCCCACCGGATTTATCTTTGCCCCCTTCGACACGGCGGGCGACCGGATATTTCTGAAGGCTGATTTCTCCTTTTCCTTTACGGACGATACGCTGACGCCGCCCACCACGACGCAGGAAACCGCATCGGCCACCTGGCTGCAATCGAAGCTCGGGGATATCAAAAGAACAAAAGCAAGACACTACGCCCAGGAACATGCCACGGGCAATCCTGAAAAGGATGCCTACATCGCGCTGGTAGCCAAAGGCATTGCCGAGATCGAGCAAGGCATTTTCGAAAAAGTGGTTCCTTCCCGTAGCAAGTCCGTTGACCTGCCGTTGGATTTTGATGTGGTGACCTCGTTCTTGAAACTGTGCCACGCCAACCCGAATGCGCTCATCTCGTTTGTGAGCTCACCCGAAACCGGAAGCTGGCTGGGCGCCACACCCGAATTGCTGGTGAACGTGGAAGATGGGACGACCTTCAAAACCATTGCCCTGGCCGGCACACAGCCCTATCGTGAGGGCATGAACCTGAAGTCGGTGGCCTGGACCCAGAAGGACATCGAGGAGCAGGCCTTGGTGGAACGCTATATCATCAGCTGCTTCAAGCGCATCCGCCTGCGCGAATACGACGAGCACGGACCAAAGACCGTGGTGGCCGGCAATGTGCTCCACCTCAAATCGGAGTTCACGGTCGACATGCAGGCCACGGATTTTCTGCAATTGGGCACCATCATGCTGCAGCTGCTCCACCCCACGTCGGCCGTTTGCGGCATGCCGCTGAATCCGGCCGTGGATTTTCTTCGAAAATATGAGGGCTATGACCGGCAATTTTATGCCGGCTTCCTGGGACCGGTAAATTTTAAGAACAACATCCATATTTTTGTCAACCTCCGTTGCGCGCAACTGATGGAAACAAAAGCCATTCTGTATGCGGGCGCCGGGGTCACCATCGACTCCGTGCCGGAGCAGGAATGGGAAGAAACAGAAATGAAAATGAACACGCTCTTAAACGTTATCAGCCCTCCGAAGAACGCATGACCCAACCCCGCCAGCAGCCCCTCTACGACATTGCCGAGCTTTGCGCAAAAAAGCGTTTAACGCAGGCGATCCTGTGCCCGGGCTCCCGGTGTGCACCGCTCACGTTGTCGTTTGCGCGTCATGAAAAAATTCAGACGCGGACCATCAGCGATGAACGCAGCGCAGGGTTTATTGCCTTGGGGATTGCACAACACACCAAACTTCCCACCGTGCTGGTTTGCACCTCGGGAACGGCGGCCTACAATTTTGCTCCCGCTGTGGCGGAAGCTTATTTCAGTGAAACTCCCCTCTTGATCTTTACAGCCGATCGCCCCGCAGAATGGATCGCACAACAAGATGGGCAGACCATTCACCAGCCTGCTATTTATGGGCAGCATGTCAAGAAATCGTTTCAACTTCCACAGGAATACGAGCACGCCGACAGTAAGTGGGCCATCAATCGCATCGTGAATGAGGCGATCAATCTTTCGTTGCAGGAGCCACAAGGTCCGGTGCACATCAACGCGCCGTTTCGCGAGCCGCTCTATCCTCAAAAAGATGAAGTCATCGCGTTTAGCGAGAATGTGCGGGTGATCGAGGATTTCGCGCCGGCGTTTGGTTTGACGGAAGAACAAAAACGAACTTTGTCGGCTGCATGGCCTGCGTTCAACAACGTGTTGATCGTGGCTGGCCAACAACACGACGACACCAACGGGGTGAGCTCGCTGGCGAATTTCTTTCATACGCACAACATCCCCATCGTGGGCGACATCATCTCCAATGTTCACGCGATCGAAAAGGTGGTGCGGCATGCGGATGTATTTCTTGGACAGTCCTCTGCAGCCGTAAAGAAAACGTTGCAGCCCGATTTGCTCATCACCTTCGGGCAGTCGGTGATCTCAAAGAACCTGAAACTCTTTCTTCGCGACTTCGCGCCAAAAACGCACTGGCACATCCAGCCCGCGGGGATCGTGGCCGATTCATTCAAGAGCATTACGCAAGTATTTCATACCACACCTCCCTCCTTCTTCAATTTCCTTAGCACGCTGCAGTCGACTGATTCTTTCAAACAACAAAAGCAAGAGAACTTCAACAAGTTCTGGGAAGTAGAGGAGCGACGCGCCGTCCGGACGCTGGACGAATTCTTTCCGCAGCAAGAGCTGGCCGAATTGGAAGTGGTCCGCGAGGTCATCCACCAGCTCCCGCCCGACGCCAACCTGCACCTGGCCAACAGCATGAGTGTGCGCTACGCCAACTTCATTGGCTTGACAGCCGCGCAAAAAGATATCCACGTGTTTGCCAACCGCGGCACCAGCGGCATCGACGGGTGCACCAGCACGGCCGTGGGCCATGCGCTGGTGAGCGCGCGACCAAACGTGCTCATCACCGGCGACCTGGCGTTCTTTTATGACCGCAATGCCTTCTGGCATAATTATGCATTGCCTAACTTGCGCGTCGTGCTGTTGAACAACCACGGCGGCGTGATCTTCAAAATGATCGACGGACCCGGCACGATGCCGGAGTCGGACGAATATTTTATCACCCAACAAAAACTCAATGCCCGCAAGCTTTGCGAGGAGTTTGGGTTCGAGTATTTGAAGTTGGACAACAAGCGCAAGTTCAAAAACCTGCTCAAGGATTTCTTTGAGCCCGATGGCAAAACCAAAGTGCTCGAACTGGAAAGCGACGGCGTTTTGAACAAGGCCATCTTCGACCATTTGAAACAGAAAATACACAAGAGCTATGAGCTATAAATTTCCCTGGAAGCCCGTTAAGGAATACAAGGACATCTTGTTCCACAAGTACGAGGGCATCGCCCGCATCAGCATCAACCGCCCGCAGGTTCACAATGCCTTCACCCCGCTGACGGTACAAGAAATGATCGACGCCATGCACCTCTGTCGCGAAGACAACGATGTGCGCGTGATCATTCTCACCGGCGAAGGCGGCAAAGCCTTTTGCAGCGGCGGCGATCAGAGTGTGCGCGGTCATGGCGGCTATGTAGGGGAAGACACGACACCACGCCTCAACGTACTCGACCTGCAAAAGATGATCCGCTCCATACCTAAGCCCGTCATTGCCGCAGTGGCGGGATGGGCCATCGGCGGAGGGCATGTGCTCCACGTGGTGTGTGACCTGACCATTGCTGCCGACAATGCGCGCTTCGGCCAGACCGGCCCCAAAGTGGGCAGCTTCGACGGAGGCTTTGGCGCATCCTACCTGGCCCGCATCGTGGGTCAGAAGAAAGCACGGGAGATCTGGTTTTTGTGCGATCAATACGACGCCCAGGAAGCCATCGATATGGGTCTCGTGAACAAGGTCGTGCCCCTGGAAAAACTGGAAGAAACCTATGTGGAATGGGCCCGCAAGATCATCGCCAAGAGCCCGTTGGCCATCCGCATGCTGAAGAGCTCGTTCAATGCCGAATTGGACGGACAGGCCGGGATACAGGAATTGGCCGGCAACGCCACCCTGCTGTATTACCTCAGCGACGAAGCCAAAGAAGGCAAGAACGCCTTCCTGGAAAAACGCGATCCGGATTGGTCGAAATATCCTAAGTTCCCTTAAAACAAAATCCGACACGTCGCGGTATTATTTTCTATATGGACATCGAGAAAAGAGAAATCTACAGATCCATCGCCGAGCTGGCGTATGTCATCGCCATCGCCGACAAGGGGCTGAGTGCAGAAGAACGTTTTGCGTTTACCAAGATCGCCGAGGAAGAGCTTGACTTTGAATCGTGGGCGGCCCAAAGCCGCTTCGAGTTGCTGGATGAGGTCATCCAGCCTTCGATCGAAAAGGCTTACAAAGACGCGCTCCATGATCTGAGAAAACACAAAGATCATTTCACTCCGGAGATGAAAGAGACGGCTATCCGTGTGATGCACAAAGTGGCCAAGGCCTGCAGCGGCTTTAGTCCCAAGGAGGCGACCATCATCGACCGGTTCAAGAAAGACCTGGAAACGCTATAAGCATCCAAGCGAATACATCCATGAGCGCCTACCCCTTCGATACATTACTGGTAAATGCGAGGGAGGTGAGCCTGAACGATGTATTGCAACAACAGGTGACGTTTCGCGACGCTTTTGAAGACGCGTTGTTTTCATTTATCCGCGAATGGCATTCCGGTGCGGAACAATTTTCACAACACACCAGCGGCTCTACGGGAACGCCGAAAACCATTTCCGTGACCCGTCATCAAATGACCACCAGCGCGCGCCTCACAGCCGAAGCCCTGGGGTTGAAGACGGGCGACACCGCTTTGCTCTGTCTGAGTCCCGATTTTATCGCCGGCAAAATGATGGTAGTACGCTGCCTGGTTAGCGGTATGAAAATGATCGCCGTCACGCCTTCGGCAAATCCGCTTGAACATCTTGGCCCTGAAACGATCGACTTCACGGCCATGGTCCCCTACCAGGTGCACGATATTTTACATTCCGCTCATCCCGAAAAACTCCAACAGATAGGCTCGCTCCTCATCGGCGGCGCAGCCCTGGACGACGAGAGCCTGGCCATGCTCCAGCCATTTCGTTGCCGGTGCTATGCCACTTATGGCATGACGGAAACCGTGTCGCACATAGCCCTAAAAAGATTGAACGGTCCCGACGCCACCGACGACTACAAGACCCTGCCCGGCATCATCATCTCGCAGGACGAGCGGGAATGCCTCGTGATCGAGGCGCCACATTTCGACGGCAAGATCGCAACCAACGATGTGGTCCAGATCAAGGATGCGCATACCTTTGCCTGGCTCGGCCGCTGGGACAACATCATTAACACAGGGGGCATAAAGGTGATGCCGGAAGACCTCGAAACCGAGATCGGGAGAGTGTTCCGGGGTCAAAAAATTAACAATCGCTTCTTCGTTGGCAGCCTTCCGGATAGTAAATTGGGGAGCCGGATCATCCTGATCGTGGAGGGCCATGTGCCGGCACCTATGCGCGAGACGCTTATGACCCGTTTGCGAGGGCAACTGCCGGGCTATAAAACGCCGAAAGAGATTTTTGTGGTGCCGCAATTTCAATATACCGGGAGCGATAAGATCAATCGAAAAGAAACCCTGAAAGGGATCGTCGGATCGTAACGATCGCGGTGTTATCTTAGCAATCAACCCAAACCAACCAAACCGTGTCCGAAATCATCAACTCCGAAATCATCAATGCCTCCGCCGCCGACATTGCCATTATCCAGGACATTGCCGAAAAGACATGGTGGCCTACGTACTCCCCCCTGATCGCGGATGTGCAGATCCGCTACATGCTGGACGCCATCTATTCCACCGAGACCCTGTTGAACGTGATCCAGGGCGGCTCCCAGCATTTCATCTTGATTAAGGATGAGGCTGGCGTGCAGGGGTTTGCCTCCTATGGACCCCGCCCCGACGAGCGCACCGTCTATAAACTGCACAAGATCTATGTGTTGCCCGACAACCACGGGAAAGGCTATGGCGCCCAATTGGTCGCGGAGGTCAAAAGAAGACTTAAGATGCAGGGAATCCACACCCTGGACCTGAATGTGAACCGGCATAACAAGGCCCGCGAGTTTTACGAAAAAATGGGCTTTGCCGTAATCCAGGAAGAAGACGTTCCCATCGGGCCCTATTGGATGAACGACTACGTGATGCGCCTCACTTTTTAGTGCCCTGGCCAACAATATGAGCAACCGCCGGTTTGTACAGAATAGGTATTGCAGAAACCCTTTGTGAAGTGTTAATTGCCATTTATAAACTGACGGAATAGTGCTTTGGTATCGTGAATTTGGAGTGACGGAATTGATCTTCATCGCGGCGTTTGCCGTGTTGTATATCCTCTATTTTATCCGCATCATCCGCATTGCCACCCGGTTGAAGAGCTCCTACAGCCATGTATTCATCAAGCTGTTTTTCAGGACGTTTTATTTCGCCCTGTTCATCGTGGCGTTGCTGGGACCGTCGTTTGGCGGATCAAAGAAAGAAGTGAAATCGGTCGGCAAAGACATCATGATCTGCGTGGACCTGTCGAAGTCTATGGACGCGTTCGACATTCAGCCCACACGGTTGGAGAAAGTGAAGTATGAGATGAAGAAAGTCGTGGCTGCCTTCAACTCCGACCGCATCGGCATCATCATCTTCTCTTCTGAAGCCTTCATGCAGTGCCCCCTCACCTACGACCAGAATGCCCTCAACCTCTTTATCGAGACCATGAACAGCGCGCTCGTCCCCGCCTCGGGCACCGACTTCGGCCCGCCCCTGCGTCTGGCCCTGAAAAAGCTGGAGGAGAATGACACTGCGCCCAATGAGCAGGCGAAGTCCAAAGTGATCATCCTCATCAGCGACGGCGAAGATTTTGGAGAAGACACCGACGACGTTGTCAACGAAATCGAGAAGCGCGACATCAAGCTCTTCACGCTGGGGGTGGGCACGGAAAAAGGAGGAAATATTTATGCAGGCAATACGTTAAAAACAAATCGCAACGGCCTGATCGTGGTGACCAAACTAAACCCAAAACAGCTGGTGAACCTGGCCGATAAAACCGGGGGACAATATTTCGAGATCAACGACTCGAAGAACGACGTTACCCGCCTCATCAACACGATCGGCAAAATTGAAGGCGAGCTGCGCGACGCGCGCTTCATTGACGTGACGGCCAACAAGTATTTTTATTTCCTGGCTTTTGCGGCCATGCTCTTTTTGCTGGATGTTCTCATTAACGTACCGACCGTAAAAATATGAAGTACCTGCTGGCTGCCCTCCTTGCTGCATGGCTCATCGATCCGGGAAAGATCGCACGCGAAAATCGCGCGAAGTCGGAAGCGCGCGAAGCCTATACGTCGGGCGACTACAAGAAGGCACTGGAGAAATACAAGTTCTTGGCCGATTCCCTGGGTGTGCGCGAAGATGAAGTGTTGCTGAACCTGGGCCACACCTATTTCCAGACCAACGACACCACCAACGCACTCTCCACCTACCAATCGCTGGTGGGTAGCATGAACGTGGCCGTGCGCTCCAAAGCCAACCAGCAACTGGGCATTCTCCACCATCGGCAAGGCAAAATGGAAGCCGCCCTGGCCGATTTCAAGGCCGCCGTAAAAGCCGACGCCGCCAACATCGACGCCCGCTACAACTACGAGATGCTGAAGCGCAAACTGGACGAAAAGAAGAAGGAAGACGAGAAAAAGAACCCGAAAAACAAGCCCCCGGAACCTTCTGCCTATGCAAAGAAGTTAAAAGTACAGGCGGATGCCCTGGTGGCCCAATTCCGCTTTGGGGAAGCCAATACGCTCATGACCGAAGGGGCCAAAAAAGACCCTTCCGTCATGCATTACCAGGATTTTATGACACGCCTGCAAGACGTGACCACCATAAACAAACCGAAATGAAAGCAACGCTCTGTACGCTATTTTTCCTCGTTTGCGTGGCCGTAACCGGCTTTTCGCAAGGCGCCCAGACGTATTTCAACAGCTCGGCCAACTTCTATGTGAACGGAAAGAACCCGGAAGCCCTGGCCTCCGTGACCGCAGGCCTGAAAAAATACCCCTCCGACTCCAAACTGAAAGCCCTCTACGACAAGCTGAACCAGGAAAAGAAAGACCAGGAGAAAAAAGACCAACAACAGAAAAAAGACCAGCAGAACAAAGAGAAGCAGGACCAGGAGAAAAAGGACAAAGAAAAGCAGGAACAGGACCAGCAGAAAAAAGACCAAAAGGACCAGAAAGACCAGGACCAAAAGGACCAGGAGCAGAAGGAAAAAGAGCAGAAAGAGAAAGAACAAAAAGAAAAGGAAGGCAAAGAAAAGAAGGATCCACAGGACGAGCAGCAGCAAAACGAAGACAAGAACAAACCCAAGCCCGAAAAGTCACCCCAGCTTGAAGAGAAACTTCGCGACATGAAGATCAGCGAAGAAAAAGCCAAGATGATCCTCGAAGCCATGAAAAACCAGGAGGTCCAATACCTCCAACAAAACAAACGCAAAGCCACCAAACCCAAAGACAAAAGCAAACCCGACTGGTAAGCCTTTGCATTCTTTGCTTGCCCGCCGAAGCTTCAGCGAAGGAGGGCGTCCTTTGCGACTTTGCGGTTTAATTTTTTGAAACACCACACGCCATGAAAGAAGTATACATCGTCTCCGCCGTACGCACCCCCATCGGAAGCTTCGGCGGCAGCCTCAGCTCCCTCACCGCGATCCAACTCGGCTCCATCGCCTTCAAAGCCGCGGTAGAAAAAGCCGGCATCGACCCCAAGCTGATACAGGAAGTTTTCGTGGGCAACGTCATCGCCTCCGGCCTGGGCCAGGCACCCGCCACCCAAGTAGCCGCTGGCGCCGGACTGGGTTTCGAGATCCCCTGCACCCTGGTGAACAAAGTCTGCGCTTCGGGAATGAAGGCCGTCATGCTCGGCGCACAATCCATCATGCTGGGGCAACAGGACGTGGTACTGACAGGCGGCATGGAAAGCATGAGCAACATCCCCTACTATCTGCCCAAGGCCCGCACCGGCTACAAATTCGGAAACGGCGAACTGCTCGACGGCCTCACCTACGACGGCCTCACCGACATCTATAATCAGGTGGCTATGGGCGTTTGCGCCGACAACACCGCGAAGGAAATGAACATCTCGCGCCAGGACCAAGATAACTATGCGATCAACTCCTACAAACGTTCCGCTGCTGCGTGGAGCGCAGGCAAGTTCAAAGACGAAGTCGTGCCCGTAGAGATCGTTGACCGCAAAGGAAACAAGACGATCTTTGCCGAAGACGAAGAATACAAGAATGTGAACTTCGACAAGATTCCCAGCCTGAAACCCGCCTTCACCAAAGACGGCACAGTGACCGCGGCCAACGCCTCCACGCTGAACGACGGCGCGTCGTCCATCCTGCTAGTGAGCAAAGAAAAAGCGGAGGCCCTGGGCCTGAAACCCATCGCCAAGATCCTCGGCTTTGCCGACGCTGCGCAAGACCCCATGTGGTTCACCACAACGCCGACGATTGCCATCCCCAAAGCGATGAAGAACGCCGGTGTGGACAAAAAGGACGTAGGCTACTATGAGATCAACGAAGCCTTCTCGGCCGTGGCACTGGCCAACAGCCAGAACCTGGGCCTCGACATCGACAAAGTGAACGTAAACGGCGGCGGCGTGGCCCTGGGACACCCGCTGGGATCGTCGGGGTCGCGCATACTGACCACGCTCATCAACGTGCTGAAGCAAAACAACGCTGGCATCGGCGTGGCCGGCATCTGCAACGGTGGTGGCGGCGCTTCGGCGATCGTGATCGAAAATGTTTGAGTCGTTTCTGAACAACATCGAAAATAGCCTTGCGTTATCTGCAAGGCTATTTATTTTTATAACGTGAAGCATCTTACCTCCATTTTATTTCTTCTCTCTGCCTGCGTCGCCGCGCATGCACAAAAAGAAGTACGCACCTACTACGACGCCCCCAAACAACACGTGCAGGAGGTCTACTTTGTATCCAAAGACGATCCCGAAAAATATGTAGGCCACTATCAACGCTACTACGAGAACGGCAACATCATGGTAGACGGCACCTTCAACGACGACGGCGACAAATCCGGACTCTTCACCGAATATCATGACAACGGTAAGGTTGCCCGCAAGATCACTTACGTGAACGGGTTGCGTCACGGCGTAGTACAGATCTATGATGAGGATGGCAAACCCTTTCAAAAAGCCTACTACCAAAACGACATCCTCACCGACAGCATCCAACTCTATTTCGACAACGGCACGGTGAAGCGCGAGACCTTCTTTGTGAAAGGCAAGCCCGAAGGCATGGTGCGCGAATACTATCCGAACCACAAGGTGAAGAAGGAGCAACAGTACGAAAAAGGAAAGGCCAATGGCATCGCCCGCTCCTTCTACCTCGACGGGAAAATTGAAACCGAAGGCAACTACAAAGACGGCGTCCTCACCGGCTTCTACAAAACCTACTACACCAATGGCCAGCTGCAAACCGCTTCCACCATGGCGAACGGCACCAAGAACGGCCAATTCAAAAGCTACGACGAACAAGGCCGGCTCCTGCTGGACGGCAACTTCCTCAACGCCAAACTCCACGGCAACAACATTGGCTACTTCGCCGATGGCACTGTTCAACACAAATACCAATACAAAGAAGGCAAGAAAGTCGGCGCCAATTATGATTACTACCCTTCCGGAAAAATCAAGATCAAGGAGCAGGCGTCTTCCAGCGGTGTGGATGCTTCTGTTGAAGAGTATGATGAGAACGGCGCCATACTCTCGGAGAAGAAATTAAAAAACGGCAAGCTTTCAGGGACCAGCGTATATTATTATCCCGGTGGCAAGCCGGTGAAGTTGAAAGAGACGTTTGAGGCCGGAAAGCTTACCGGCATTCGGTATAGCTATTATCTTTCGGGAAAAATTCAGAAGGAGGAGACTTTTAAAGTGAATTTGTTGGCAGGACCCGTGAAGACGTATTATGAGACGGGGACGTTAGAGTCAACTACCGAATACAAGAATAATCGCCGTCATGGGCCTTTTGTGGGGTATCATAGTAATGGGAAGGTGAAAGAGCAGGGGGAGTATATTTCGGATAAGAAGTATAAAGAATGGAAGACGTTTGATGAGAGTGGGAATGTCTTGACTAGTGTCATTTATAAAGCGGGCGTGCCTGTAAAGAATTGAGATCATCTTTTTATTAGGTGAACTAATGTCGGCATCTCATTTTATCTACTACACAGAATTGTATTCAGATTATCGCTGCAATTTCCCTGTTCGGGAAGCATTGTATATTGATCTACCTTACCATCGATCGTAGCATATCCATATTGAAGTAACCTCAAATCCGAACCGCTAAAATCGGATTTTCTAATAAAGTTGAAAAACAACTGCGCACTGTCAAACCTGGCCCCGCGAAAATTAAAGTCATACAAAGAATCATAGCCCAAGCTCTGCTCAGTCTTACCCTTCAGTAGTGTTATCAATACTTTATTGCTCAGATCCATACATTCTGCATTCCGGGTTTGCTGGATGCGGTCCAAATCAAACACGTTGTAGCCTATTTTTCCGCTGCAACTTTCGCATTTACCTGTGGAGGCATTGTAGCTGAACTGATTCCGTGCGTCGTCTGAACAGGCTTGATCTTCCTTGCAGGAGAAACAAACCATAAGAAACCCTATGCATAGCAACAATGACTCGGGAGTCTTCATACTCTTGTATTGTACTCAAACGTATCTTATAAATTTACATCATTTTCTGGAGGCAACAAAAGACCTTCCGCTTAACATACAAGTTCGAAAACCGCTATAGTGACGCATAATAATTAAACACAAGGATGTAGTCGGCTACATTTTTTTTGAGTTTAATATTATTTGCTTTCATATAGGTCTTCACCTTATCGGATTTGTTTTTCATCAACGCAATCGCTTCTACTTCGTTGAGTTCGCGGAGCGTGCCGGTATGCACATCCATCAAAAAATTAAGATCCTCCGGCACGATCTGGGTGACAGGGTTGAAACACGTGATTTTCCAAGTGCACGACACGCCGGCTGAAAATAGCCATGTGGGAATTTTCGTAGACATGCTCCAGGAAATGTTCCCGGATTGTCGACACCTCCTCATCATAAACGGGCAGGCTGTAATAGCGGCGGGTTTTATTTTCCTCCACATCAAAATAGGAGAAACATTTTACCTCCTTCACGGAAAGCGTCAGCATATTTCCACCGTCCTTCACCTGCACCAGGCCTTCCTCCACGGCGGGATTGTAGCTCATTTCACAGCGCACGGTATCGCCAGTCACCAACACAACTGAACCCTGCACCCAATTCTCTAAGTTCTTTTCCAAACGCTTTGGGGACGAAAGTCCCCGCGTACCTGACGGTGGCGGCGTGTAATACATCTGCGCGCATACGCCATGTGAAATGCCTATCATCATCCATAACGCAATTTTCCACAACGGGATTCTCCGGATCATAAGCCAGTACGTTAAAACAACATTATGCCTTATCTAATTTCC
This sequence comes from Chryseolinea sp., assembly GCA_036525235.1. Taxonomy (GTDB): domain Bacteria; phylum Bacteroidota; class Bacteroidia; order Cytophagales; family Cyclobacteriaceae; genus Chryseolinea. The sequence continues at coordinate 40,180 of DATDAV010000296.1, forward strand.
AAATCCACTTATTATCAATACATGGTTCTCGCCTCCCTGAATCGTTTGTTGCCCTAATTCATATCCAATGACAATTTCGTTCCTTGTAAATTTTTCGATTCGCTGATCAAAATAGGTCGCGCTTTCACGTTGTCTTTTGTAGTTCTCCGCAAGATTTGTCGATTTATTGATCAGTAAATAGGCCTCGTTCACGGAGATATCCGGAATAAAATACAAATGCCTACCCCAACTCTCACCTCCCTCGGCTTCGGATATTATTCCTGATTTATAGATAATCCTTTTAAATCTATACCCCACATACTCCGATATTTTCTTTGACCGGTCGACCGTCTGGAGCTGTCCATATATTCTCTTGAAATAGTCATCCAACGATTCCTGGTCGTGAAGAGGGGCGAGTCGGGAGAGAAATCCATCAAAAATAAATCCCTCGACGCCTTCATAGTGGATCTTCACAAATCCTCCAAACACACTAATTCCAGGCAGCGTCTTTTGGTTACGATAGAGGGTGCTCGCCACCACAAACTCCTTCTCTTCTCCCGTCTTTTCAATGACAACAATGGCCGTGCCATAGTCCAGCTTCATAAGGGAAGGGGAATCAAATTTTGGTTCCTTCCGCATCACCAATCCATCGTTAGCCCAAACGTATAATGTGTCGCCAACGGAAAATTCTTTTGTCGCTGCAAATGCGCTAAAGCCTTGCACGAGAACCAGTAAAAAAAGCGGGGTGTATTTCATTCTCGAAGTGTAGTGAAACGGTGATTATGTTTAAACGCCAGCTAATCCTATAAAATATACAGGCAACGTCATTTATATCCTCGCCGCTTCACCCTAACCTTGTTAGTGTTCTCCCCGCCCTTGTTGGTGTTCTTCACCAACAAGCTTCTGGGCAAGCCACTTCCAAAATACCCACCTCACACCGGATCCACATCCACAATCACCCTCGTACTCCGATGCTCCTTCTCCTTCAACAACTGCTGAATACAGTGCATCAACGCCTGCTTCAACGCCCCCAGCTCACTACTCCCCCGCGGGATCTTCACTAAAATACTCATCAAAAACTGGTTCCTTATTTTCGAAACCATCGGCTCGCCGGGCCCCAACAACTTCGTGCCCGGCATAGCACTACGAAACAATTTATACAATGCATCTGCTCCTTCCCGACACACCTTCTTATCCACATGTTTTATCGTAACATCAATCAACCGGCTAAACGGCGGGTAGCTATGCTGTCGACGGTCTTCCAGCTGATCACCATAAAATTTCTCCATGCTGTGATTCAAGATCGTCAGCAACAACGGGTGGTCTGGGCTGCTGGTTTGTATCACCACAGTACCCGGCACCTCGCGCCTGCCCGCACGACCGCTCACCTGAGTGATCAGTTGATACGCGCGTTCATAACTCCGGAAGTCAGGAAAGTGAATCATCCGATCCGCATTGAAGATCCCCACCAAACTCACATGGTCGAAATCAAGACCCTTCGTCACCATCTGCGTGCCTACCAGAATGTCGGTCTCTCCTCTTTCGAAATGATCAAGAATGGATTCGTAGCCGGATTTGGAGCGGGTGGTGTCCAGGTCCATGCGTTGAATGCGGGCGTCGGGGAAATGAAGCATGAGTTCTTCCTCTAACTTCTCCGTGCCATAGCCCACCGTCTTCAGCCTCGTCGACGAGCACGTAGGGCAATTCTGCGGCAAGGCTTCACGATAACCACAATAATGACACACCAAAGCATGACGGTATTGATGATAGGTAAGACTCACCGCACAGTTCACGCACTTGGGCACCCAACCACAGTCCTCACAATTCACCATGGGCGAATAGCCACGCCGGTTCTGAAACACGATGACCTGTTCCTTTTTGGAGAGTGCGTCGCCAATGTTCTTCAACAACAATCCGGAGAACTCTCCCTTTACGGTTTTCTGTTTGCGCTCACGCCCCATGTCGGCCAACACGAGCGTGGGCAGGCGGGCTTCGCCAAAGCGTTTGTCGAGTTTCACAAAACCGTATTTCCCTTGCAGCGCCTGGTAATAAGTTTCCACGGCCGGGGTGGCCGATCCCAGCAGCACTTTGGCGTGGTGCAACTGCGCCATCACCACCGCCACATCGCGCGCGTGGTAGCGTGGGGCGGGTTCTTGTTGTTTGTAGGAGGAGTCATGTTCCTCATCCACAATAATCAACCCCAGGTTGTCGAACGGCAGGAAGATGGAGGAGCGAACGCCCACCACAAATTTGAAACGACCGGTGAGGATGCCGTTCCAAACTTCCACGCGCTCGTTGTCGCTGAACTTGGAGTGGTACACGCCCATGGTCGTGCCGAAGATCTTTCGCAGGCGCTGCACGATCTGCGTGGTCAACGCAATTTCCGGGAGCAAATAAAGTACCTGCGAGCCGCCTTCAATGGCCTGCTTGATCAGGTTGATATAGATCTCTGTCTTTCCGCTGCCCGTCACACCCTGCAGCAATGTGGCACTGTGCTCTTTGAAGGCGGCCAGGATTTCTTGTTGCGCCTGGTGTTGCTCTTCACTCAGCTGGATGATGTGCTGGTCCGGCAACGGCTCTTCTTCAAAACGCGACACGACTATATCAAACTCTTCGAACACACCGTGCTTGATCAGCGTGCGCAGCGAAGACTCCGACAACGTATCGTCGTTCATCAATTGCTTTTGCGCCAGGCCGTGCTTGTTCAATTCGGCATGACTCAGCACCGGCACGTCCTGCAAATACTTCAACACAATAGCTTCTTGCTTTGGTTTGCTGCCGATGATTTCGAACAAGCCCTCCAACGCGGACGCTACCGCATAGACTTCCGTTAGCCGGATGCGCCGCTCCGTGCGGGGTTTATATTTTTCTTTTACTTCTTCATATAAAATAATGGCGCCCTTCCCCACCAACGACTTCAGCAAGCTGTACACCGTCTTCACGCCCAGGAATTTGCTGATGGCCGAGTACTCCATCGACTCCCCTACCAACCGCTTCAACAACATCCGCTCCTTCTCCGAGAAATCAAAATCCGACTCCTCCAGGTTGAACGCCGGGTTGAGCTGCACCATCGACTCGCTGGAGAGCTTCAGTCCACTGGGAAGGGCCGCGTTCATCACCTCGCCGGTGGAGCAGAGATAATAGTCGGCCATCCATTGAAAAAGCTTGAACTGCAATTCAGTGACGGACGGGAAATCGTCCAGCAGTTCGAGGATGTATTTCGCTTCGTATTGTTTCGGTGGCTGATCGCTGACTGACACCACCACGCCAGTAAGGATCTTGCGATCGCCAAAAGGGACGATGGCCCGCTGGCCCACCATGATCTTGTCATTCATTGGAAGCGGCACGCGGTAGGTGAACAACTTGGGCACCGGAATAGGCAACATCAACTCTGCGAAGAGTGTGATGCGTGATTCCGTACCGGGTTGTTCGAAGAGTTCCACCTATTATGAGTATTAGTCGTGTAAAAAACATTTAACCGCCTCACCTTCGCTAAAGCTACGGCGAGCGAGGAAAGACGCAAAGAACAGCAAGCCGAAGGCCTTTGCGCTGACTTTGCTTGCCCGCCGAAGCTTCAGCGAAGGAGGGCGGTTCAAAAACTAGAAGGGATCCCCTTAAAAGAACCCCTTACTCCCATGCGAGGCCTCCTCCGATATCCGCGCAGCATACTCCTTCCCCAGATACCGGTCAATCAGCCCATGCCCAAAATAAATCAGCGGCGTCAGCGCAATGGCCACGATGAACTTGTAGATATAATTGGTAATCCCAATAGCAACGATCTGATCATTGGTAAACGTTCCCGCGAAAGCGATATACAGCACCACAAAGCTATCCACAAACTGCGACACCAACGTCGACCCTGTAGCCCGCAGCCACAACATCTTGCTGCCCGTCACTCTCCGCAGTTGCTGAAACACAAACACATCCACCAACTGGCCGATGATAAAGGCCGTGAGCGACCCCAGGATGATCCGCTGTCCCTGTCCGAAGATCTTGTTGAAGGCGTGGTGCATGTTCACGGCATTCCCTTCCGAGTCAGTGCCGTTCACCCAGAAGTCGGCGGGCGCAAGCCGTATTGAGATGAAGATGACCACAAACGCATAAGTCACCAGCATCGCCGTAAAGTAGCTGATGCGCTTCACGCCGGGCTTGCCGAAGTACTCGTTTATCAAGTCGGTGGTGATGAACACCACGGGCCAGATCACCACACCCGCCGTGAGGTTGAAATCCATCGTGAAGCCGAGGATGTTCAGGTGGGCGGGCTGCAGCCCCAGGGTGGCTTCAGCGCTAAAGATCTTCACGCCGATCATCTCGGCCAACACCGTATTGGTTATGAAGATGCCGGCCAGAATGATAAACAAACGATGGCGTTTGTCGGGTTGCGTATTTTCCATGGCGATAAAAATAAAGGATTAATCCGAAAGCGTGAACACATCGCCTTCCACGGCCAGGTGCGCGTTGCCAAAGGTGGCCTGGGCCTCTTTCAAGATCGGCGTCAGGTCCTTGTAGCGGGCGCTGAAGTGGCCCAGTAACAATCCCCCGACGTTGGCCTTCAGGGCAATGGTGGCCGCCTGGCGGGCGGTGCTGTGGAAAGTTTCGGCGGCCTTCTGCGCTTCTTCTTCCTCGAAGGTGGCCTCGTGGTAGAGCATGTCCACGTCGCGGATCTGGTCGATCATGCTTTCGTTGTAGGCCGTGTCGGAGCAGTAGGCATAGCTGCGCGACTTGCGCGGGTCGAAGGTGAGGTCGGCGTTTTTGTAGAGGACGTTGCCGTCGTCGTCGGTGATGTCGTCACCTTTTTTGAGGTTGGCCACCTGCAGCAGTGGCAGGCCCTCGGGCAACTTGGTCTTGTCGATGCGCCGCGGTTTGATCTTCTCCTTGAACAGGAAGCCCGAGCAGCGGATGCGATGTTTCAGGGGGATGGTCTCCACCGTGAGCACGTCGTCTTCGAAGATGACCTCGCGCACGTCCTTTTCCAGGCGATGGAAGACAATGTTGAAGTTGGGCACCGACCGCGAGTAGCGGAACTGGGTGGTGATGATCTCGTCCAGGCCGCGGTGGCTGTAGAGGTGGAGTTCGTTGGTGCGCCGTTGCAGGTGCATGGTGAAGAGGAGGCCCATCAGGCCCAGGAAATGGTCGCCGTGCAAGTGGCTGATAAAGATGTGGTCGATGCGGTGGAAGTTGGCCTGCAGCTTCATGAGCTGCATCTGGGCGCCCTCGCCACAGTCCACCAGGAAGTGGCGGTTCTGGACCTCCACCAACTGGGACGACGTATAGCGGCCATACGCGGGCAACGCGCCACTGGAACCGAGAATGGTGATCTTAAAACTCAACGCTTCGGGGGTTTGACATTGTTACTAATAAAAAAAACCAAAGCTGTGGGGGCTTTGGTTTCCGGTTATGTAACCTTCGTTTAATTTCCGTCAGAATCTTTCAGGTCCTTTTCGATTTCGTGCATGAACACGGCGTCGATGGCCTCTTCCACTTTGGGAAGGATGTTGAGCACGCTGTCCAGCTGAGAGATCTTGATGAGCTTCAGCGTGTGGTCCGACAGTGTGGTCAGAATAAAAATACCGCCGTCTTCCTGAACAATGCGGTTGCCTACCAGCAGGGCGCTGAGGCCGGAGCTGTCGGTGTATTTCACTTCGCCCAGGTCCAGCACAATGTTGCGCACACCCTCGGCATGGAGGGTGATCAACTCGGACTTCAGGCCAGGAGCCACGCTGGAATCCAGCTTCTCTTCGTGCAAACGCAACAAACTGTATTTCTCCTGCTTGTCAATCGTATACTTCATAGGTCAAATAGGTCAGTTTTTCTTGGCTTGTAAGTTAGCTGAATTTATCGAATTCAGGATGCTTTGCTCGATTCTTTGGGTCAAGCGGTCATAATCCACATCCCCCAGGGCAGCCCCCCGCACATGCTCATAAAGTTCCTTGTACCGGGCCGAAATAGAGGTCACGATGGTGTCCGTCATTTCGGGCACTTTCTGCCCGTCCTTGCCCTGAAACCCGTTCTCGATCAGCCACTGGCGCACAAATTCTTTCGAAAGCTGCTTCTGCGCCTCCCCTGTCTTCTGCCGCGCCTCGTAGCCCTCGGCATAAAAATACCGCGACGAGTCCGGCGTGTGCACCTCGTCTATTAAATAAATGACACCGTTGTGCTTCCCAAACTCATACTTTGTGTCAACGAGAATCAGCCCTCTTTCGGCGGCCAATTCGGTGCCTTTCCTATAGAGTTTCAGGGTATATTCTTCCAATGTTTTATAGTCCGCCTCCGAAACAATCCCTCTTTTCAAGATCTCCTCCCGGCTAATATCCTCATCGTGGCCCACGGCCGCCTTTGTTGTAGGGGTAATGATGGGGTTGGGAAGCTTGTCGTTCTCCTTCAGCCCTTCGGGCAGCGCCACTCCACAAAGAGTGCGCTTACCTGCCTTATATTCACGGGCCGCATGGCCCGCCAGATAGCCGCGCACGACCATTTCCACGGCAAAGGGCTCGCATTTGAAGCCGATGGTCACGTTCTGATCCGGGGTTTCCAGCACCCAGTTGGGCACCAGGTCCCGGGTAGCCTGCAGGTTAAAGGCCGCGATCTGGTTCAGCACCCGCCCCTTGTCAGGGATGGCCTTGGGCAGGACCACGTCAAAGGCCGAGATGCGGTCGGTGGCCACCATGGCCATGAGGTCGCCGAAATAATAAACGTCCCGCACCTTGCCGCGGTAGAACCCGGTTTGGCCGGGGAAGTTGAAGTGGGTTTCTTTGATGGCCTGCATGAAATGGGTTTGAGGGTGCAAGGTAAGGGATGGAGGGGTTTTGGCAAAGGGGCTTTGGGGGCAAAAGTTATCCGAATGGGAACTGGGCGGCCACCCTCGGAGGCCTCGGGTCCGGGCTATCCATTCCAAGTCCGGCTGCACGCGGGCCGACGCGCTTCGGGCTTTCCATTTCTATCCCTGGCCGGGCAGTTTCATGCTGTCTCCCAAAATCAGTATCATCCAGCCAAGTAATGAATTCAGCTTGCCATTCTTCTAATATGGACTCTTTTCCACCTTGCTACCAGCAGGCAATTCAAATTCCTTGTCGTCAAGTTTCATGGGCACAATTTCGGTAGCGATGGATTCCAATATGAATTGTGGAGTTTCGATTATCATTTTCAATGGCAGCGCTCCGGTTCTGGATACAACTTCGTTCCAATTTCCGAATTTGTGCTGCACAAAAAGTTTAGCATCTACTTTTAACACAGAACTGAAATAATATTTTTCCACGCCATTTTTGCAAGTCAAAACAAGTTCATCACATGGATGGCCCAATATGCTTGTCACTCCTTTCTTTATTTCTGACTTAATAACTTCGTCAGCATTGACCGCCCCGTCGTTCCAAAATATCGTTGGAGAGTTAGACATTTTACTATATAGCTTATTATCCCTATTTATATAAAGTTGCCATTGAAAAAGCTTGCCGTCCATTACAGATTTATAGTTACCCTCCTTAGCAAAATACACCTGATTTGTTCCCATCATGGAGTTGAATTGTTCACTCGTCATATTGGGCGCCTTACTTTTATAATCATTTTTATAGATCACTTTGCCCTCAAAATTCTGTGCGGTAGCGAGTGAGAATGTCGTTAGTAACAGCGCCAATAGTTTGATTATCTTCATTTGTTATTTATTATTTGTTACGTCTTTCGGCAAATTATTGAAGCCCTTGTATCGTTGCCATTCCTCGTTGGAAGTCGGCACAAAAACATAATATTAACGCAAATTACATTTACCTGCCTTCTATCGTTGAGACATTTTTTTGTAGGCTTCAAAGGGCGATGCAAAATTTAGTCCCTTTACGCAGCTTCTTAGTCGTTACCCTTTACACGCTTCATGAGGCAATGTCCCTCATCAAACGTAACCGCTACTACGCATCATTCTTAAACTCTTCATTAAGAATCAAGTGTGTCGTAGCAACAAATATAAAAATTGATGCGGACTAACGAGCCGCAAGCTTCATTCGATCAAAATAGTAGGTCACTCTCCTAGCCAATGGGCATATGGATCAATATTGTACTCTTGGCCAAAACCGCCAGCACATTTTCATCATTATACAAGACAGACATATCACCCGCAATAATACAGTGAGAGGACGACCGCCCATCGCAAATAATCTCGTAGGGCGGCAAGCCGTTAACGACATCAGACAGAAATTCGCCGGTGGCCATCTTTCTTTCATTACTCCAATAGTCATTGCCAACCGGACTGGTCAGTTGCCCTTTGAGATCAACTGAAACACCGTCTTCAAACCCGGTTTCGTACATACGGGGACGGAAGACTTCATTGGTAAGGGTCCGGTCACTATTGATCCATTTAGGTCTGATCCGGCGGAGCATGGCTTCCCCATTAGGTATTTTGTCACCAATCTTATACTTCATAACAAACAACGTCGATGTCGACTAAATGGACTCTAGCAAGGCTGGGGCTTCGGCTGGGCTTGTGAGCATTGCCCGCTTTAGGACTGTCACATCTCTCATAACAGTAAAGTACATCAAGCCATCAGGATCAAAGCGATAGTTCGCCTTTGTGCCCTTTACCTTGTACTCCAGACCAACGCCACCACTTCGCGTGGGAACAATAAAGAAAGGTAGTAATTTCGCTGCCGTGTAAATGGCTTCCAACGCGGAAACGGCGCGCTGGATCTCCCGTTGTGCTACCGGCAGAAAATCTTCATCTTCCTCCAGCGAACTGTAAGATTGGATTGTTTTGATGTTTTCTGCCAGCGAATCGCTCGGCACAAACGGAATGTCGTTTGGAGACAGCATTTCTGTTTTATTATGGTTCATAACCCTTTGGTTTAAGTGTCCAATTAAAACAACGCCAAAACTTATCTTAAACGTGGAAGGGTCAGTCTATTCATTGCGGGGTCGGCAATGATCAACTCCATTTTCTTATCTGGAAAATCTCGTTGCCGCCGTCTATTAGTTCTTCAGAATAACTATCCAGCGTCAGGTTCATTTCTCTCCCAATTTCATCAATTAATTCGTAAAACTCAATATCTATTCTAAAGACATGCTCATACATCTGAGTTATGACCGTTTCAAAACAAAGCCAAAATTCATTGTGATCGAGGAAACTAAAAGTACAATTCTGTCCATCATTCCGCCCGGAAACTCAAGAACTGAAATTTACATGAAGACAAAATTGACGGGAATTATACTTGAATGCAGCACTACTTTCATGTGATCTTTACGGTTTGCCTAAGTTGACAGATGTTAATCGCCACAGCCACAGGTAGTCACGTTCGCCGCAAAACCAATTATAAAAAATACCAACTTTCCCTCAACCACCGACATTTAAAAAAGTATCTTTGCCGGATTGGTGCAACGCCACGTTTATGAAAAATATTAGTTTCGCTTTCTACATTGTGTCATTTCTTTTATTATACACTTCATCGGCTAACGCGCAATGGACCGTGGCTTCACTATCCGATGGCAAATACGCTGCAGGTGCTACCAGTGTAGGTGATAAAGCCTTTTTTGCAGGGGGAGTAAATGCTAAGGGCGCATCCGCCGTCGTCGATATCTACAATGCAACAGACGGTTCGTGGACAGTGGCTGCTCTTTCTAAAGCCCGTTATGCTCTAAACGCCGCTGCTGCAGGCTCAAAAGCATTGTTCGCCGGGGGAGATAAAGATGGATTCTATTCTGATGTCGTAGATATATATGACAATGCTACGAACACCTGGACTGTTGCCACGCTACAATATGCCAGAAGGGATCTCGCTGCATGCTCTTTATCTTCAAAGGTATTCTTTGGAGGCGGGCTTGGTCAACAGGGCTATGCTGACGTGGTCGATATTTACGATACACAATCAAATACATGGACCAGTGCCAAGCTGTCTGTTGCCCGGACGGGCCTCGCTGCCGCTTCAGCCGGCACAAAAGTATTTTTTGCCGGGGGAGTGAATGGAAACATCGCAACGTATTATTCCGATGTTGTCGATATTTACGACAATGCAACAGACACCTGGACAACCGCGAAACTATCGCAAGGGAGAGAATCTTTAGTAGCTACTTCCGTTGGGAGTAAAGTCTTTTTTGCAGGGGGAAGTTCTGCTTCGGGTACCTCGAACGTTGTGGATATCTATGATACCAATACAGATACATGGACTACGACAACACTCTCCGCTGCAAGAACCAACCTCACGTCAACTTCATTTGGCCAGAAGGCTTTTTTTGCGGGCGGTGTCCCCAACAGTAGTCAACCGGATTTGCTCGATATCGTCGATATATATGATGCCTCAACCGACACCTGGACCACGGCTACGTTGTCGTCTCCAAGGGCGTGGATAGCGTCCGCGTCCGTTGGGAAAAAAGCAATTTTCGCAGGTGGCTTCAGTACTGGACCGTCAAACGTGGTTGATTTGTATGATGATTGTGCCGGGCCAAACCTCAACGTAAGTGCGTCAACCTCCATTTGCGCAGGCGCAAATACAACCCTGACCGCCACCGGCGCAAGCACCTATCACTGGACGCCTGCCCTCGGTCTATCGGACACACAAGGAAGCGTTGTTTCCGCCAGCCCTGCCACCACAACAACCTATGTTGTCACCGGGTTTGATGAGATCAATTGTGGGACCAGCGGCACTGTGACGGTGACGGTACATCCCTTGCCTGTGCTCGGCGTGAATACAGCGACACCCATCGTATGCAATGGAATACCGGCAGACTTGGTTGTGTCGGGCGCCAGCACTTACACCTGGAGTCCAACAAATGGGATAACAGAAACCGCTCCCGGAAAAGTCACTGCCAATCCCGAAACAACGACTACGTATACAGTAACCGGCACGGATCAGAACAATTGCAAACTGAGTAAGGACATTATCGTAGTGGTGAGTGCATCATCCAAAAAACCTGCGATCACAGCAACCAATTTAGGAGAAGACGTTGCCTTCCTGATCTCCAGCAGCCCCCTGGGCAATCAATGGTTTTATAACGGTGTGGCGATACCCGATGCGGTAAATCAAATCTTGCCGGCATCGGCGTCGGGTCAGTATACCGTTCAATGCACCGTGAATGGATGCGCGAGTGTAACATCAGACCCGTTCTCCTTGATCATCCTGGGTGTCGGTGACGAAAAAGAAAGCCGTTCCAGCCTGTTGTTTCCCAACCCGGTTGTTGATAAAGCGCAACTGAATTGGGGAAGTTTTATCAAAGACCGTCCCATAGAGACTACTATTGTAGACATCACAGGAAGGCCGGTCTCTAAAGTTACCCTGACTACTGCAGACGACAGACTTGAACTTGGATGGTTAAGCGCGGGAATTTATTTCTTCGAGGCCGTTCAGGCAGATCAAAGGAGGATAATTCAATTTATCAAAACCAACTAAGCAAAGACCAACATGCCTGCGCGTCCTAAGGCAGGGCCGGCAATGGCACAGTTGGTTGATTGACTGTACTCGAAGGGTTTCTTAACAAGAATAAATAAGATCGCGTAATGCTTTGAGGCCCTTTTTCAGGCTCACCTCAACTTGCACCGTCAGCCGAGAAGCGCTATTTTTAAGCTTTTCACTCGATGGCCAAGAAAGTATTTCTCACACTCTTTCCCCTCACCTACTGGTTATGTATTGCGGCAGGAATTGCATTGGGATTTCTCGATGATGAATTCTCATCCCTGTCCAATAGCTTTATCAACTGCGGAATATTTCTATTGGCAGTTAAATTGGCCATCATATTCCACGAGATCGGCCACATACTGGCAGCGAAGCTCGTTGGCGGAACGCCGCGAAGAATGACCTTGGGAAAAGGGCACGAGCTCCATAGAACACAGCTCTATGGTATACATGTTGTCATCAACTCCACCTTTCACGGAGGCCTTGTCAACGCGGCGTTTACCGGTCCTGGTTTCCTGAGGCTCCGCTATGCTTTCTATATGTTGGGAGGAGTATTGTGCAATGGTCTGATCGCATTCGTGCTCTACAGCCTGTTTGGCCTTAACTTTTTTGGGGCTGACGACAAAATCATATTTGCTCCTGCCTCGGCTTTCATCCTGGCCAATGCTTTGTTATTGGTAAACCTCCTACCATTTTATGTCGCTTTCATGGGAGTTCGTATTCCTTCAGACGGTCTGGCATTGCTGACACTTCCCTTTGTCAAAAGAAAGGAAGTAGAAAAATGGTTGAAAGTCGATGTCCTATGGGATGCACAAGAGCATTTGGAAAGAAAAGAATACAGCGAAGCACTCGCCATTTATGAGCAGTACTTAAGTCAATATCCGGAAAACAAAACCATTCGCCTCACCATCGCTTCGGTTCTTATAAAAACCGGGGAACCTCAAAAAGGTCTCGACACCCTATTGCCGCTCGAAAGTAGTTTACATGAAAAAGAACTCAAACGTCTTGCAGGTCATTTCTACAACACCGCTGCATGGATCTACCTCCTATTGAACAAGATCGATCTGGCCAATCACTATTCGGCCTTGGCACTTCAAAAAGTTCCCGGAGAAAACATGTTTCGCGGCACTCGCGGCTCTGTTCTCATCGAGAGCGGCAACATCAAGGATGGCATCTTGCTGCTATCACATTCCATGGATTTCAATTTCACAAACAGCACCACACTTACCGCCGCTATCTATCTCATGCTCGCGCAACACCTCAAAGGCAATTCTTCCGAGCGGGACAAGTACTTGAACTTTGTCAACCTGAACTACGATAAACTTGATGTGGACGAACGGCTGCTTTTTGAAAGAAATCTTGAAAAGACGAAGCTTGAAGTAATTTCTCAATAGTCAGCTACAGTGCCAAGCAACCTATTACCGCAAAGGTTATTTCCAGTGTCAAGCATATCATTGTCGCCATCGGAAACTAGTACGTGTCGGTTTTCAACGACAAAACGAATACCCTCGCTAGCTGCAGTGTGTCCATTCAATTCAAACATCAATTATACATTAGGATTATGAATGCATACAGTAGCATCTGCCATAGCCTTAGGGACTTGAGATCAAAAAACAGCACGGACATATCTCCAGTAATAATACAATGCGACGGGGATGGTCCGTTATAAATGAGCTCATAAGGGGGCAAAGCATTCACGACGTCGGAAAGAAATTGATCTGTGGCCATCTTTCTTTCGTTGCTCCAATAATCGTTGCCTACAGGATGCTGCAACCGAAGTCTGAGATCGACCGAGACGCCATCTTCAAACTGGCCATTGCCATAGAATCGCGGACGAAATGCCTCACGAGAAATGGTTTGATCGTGCATCACCCAACGCCGTCTGAGGCGCCGAATCATAACTTCCCCATTCAATATTTTATCACCAATCTTGTATTCCTTCATACAAACAACGCTGACGTCGATCAAATAGCATCCAATGGGTTAGGGAGTTCATCCAGGCTTGTAAGGAATATATGTTTCAGTAGATCGTTTCCCCTGGCGACAGAAAAATCAATCACGCCATTGGGAACGAAGTGATAATACACATCAGTACCGTTTATCCGGTACTCCAACCCAATGCCACCGCTCCGCGTAGGAACAACGAAGAATGGTACTAGTTTCGATTTTTCATAAACGGTCTCCATAACGGCAATGGCGCGATCGATTTCTCGTTGTGCCACTGGCATTAAATCCTCATCTTCTTCAAGCAACGCGAAAGACCGGATCAACTCGATACTTTCAGTCAGGGGATTGTTCTTCAGCAGATCACTTTCGCTTTGAGATGGCATTTCTGTTTCATTATGATTCATAACCCTTTGGTTTAAGTGTTCTCATCCATACAACATTCACTTCAATCTTAAACTCCAAGGGTCAAAGGCAACGCGGTTGCCTTAAAGTATACGACAAAGTTCCGAAATATTTCCTCCACAAGAAAGCCATCACTACACAAGACACCTCGCCAACGATATTTCGATGGCCCGACGATATATCGTCGGCTACAAGGATACTAGCCTTTGTTTCCAGACTGAAAACGCACTTTAGTCTGGTACGGAAATAGTAAAACGGAGGGCATGATAAAATACTCATTGTTTGAAAACCGTTTAACACCTGATCCGGATGATCAGATGGCGGTAGTGCAACCCATCAGCACCAAATCGATGGAAGAGGTGGTTGACCTCATGATCAGCCGGGGTTCTACGGTGACGAAGGCGGAAGCGCTTTCGGTGATGGAGGAGCTTGGCATTGCCATGGCGCAATTGCTCAAAGATGGTCACAACGTAGTGACGCCG
>DATDAV010000297.1:0-1632 GCA_036525235.1 Chryseolinea sp.
AGCCAATCCCGCTCGGAGCGGCTTGTCAACGGGGGTTTGAGTCGTAGCTAGGAGGGCGCAAAGCGTGGGCACGTCTTCACTCAGAATCGACACCCTAATGGCAGAAATCATGTAAAATCAAAGCCGAAAGAGGCAAACACAACGTGATGACGTCCACCGTCATCCGCTTCCTGTGTCACGCGTTCGGGGATGGCCCTGCTCATGATGATTCTTTTCACTTATCTACCGGCTTTCGTCACTGCTCATTTTCAAGGGATGCCTGGCGTTTGGAAAAGTCACCATCGGCTCACACTCTGCTGGCTTATTTTCATGCAGGCTATCCATCCCGGACGCAACTCCTTACAGGAAATGGCCAGGTGGACACCGGCCTCCATCACGGCGTGGCGCTTTTCTCGGCTGCTCAAAGCTAGCTCTTGGAACATCCATCTGATTGTTAGCTGGATGGCTCACGATCTCATCGCCACCCTGCCACCGCCAACGAATCGCATCCTCTTTCTCATTGGTGACGGCAGCCAGGCAGACAAACGTGGGGCCAAGCATCCTATGGCTCAGAAAGGCCGAAAAAGCAAGTATCATCCCTGGTTTTTCGGTATCCGCTTCGTATTGTTGATGGCCGCTTGGGACGGTTATCGCATCCCAGTGGGCTTCCGCCTCATTTTGCCCAAGCGCCATGCCGGTTATCAGAATGAAAATGCGCTGTTTCGCGAGATGCTGAGGGAGTTCACCCCGCCGAGTTGGGCCACGTTGGTGATCGTCAGTGGCGACGCGGCCTATGGCTCCAAGGCCAATATGCAGATGGTCAAAGATCGCGATAAGGCCGATGATAAGCGTCGCTGGGGCTTTGTCTTCGCCATTGCCCGCACCTGGAAAACGGTGGATGAGAAAATGATCAAGAATCTCGTCACCCATTTGCCCCGCAACTTGTACAGCCGAACTTGGATTCCCAAGGAAATTGAGGGCCAAGGTCGCAAAACCTTTTGGATTTATGGCAAGCGCTTGTGTCTGTGTCATGTTGGTGATGTCACCATGGTGCTGAGTAAAAAAGGGCGTAACGTGGGCCCCAAAAATACCAAAATATTGGTGACCAATCTGCCGGAGTTGACGCCGAGACAAGTGGTGAGCATTTATCAAAAGCGTTGGGCGATCGAGCTCGTGAATTGGGAACTCAAATCGGGGATGGGTCTGGGCCAACATCAAGTCAGTGGGGACGAGAAGCGGAGCACGAACTCGGTGGGAGTCGCGGTGCTGGCCTACTTGTTCTTGCTTCGGGCTGGTCATCATGAGATCACCCCGGGTCAATCCTGGAGCATTTTTCAGCTTCAGCATACGTTGCAGCTACGGGCCATGACGAATCAGGTCGAGCACAATGTCAAAGTCAAGCTGGCCAAAGGCCGTAAAGCAGCCTAATGCTTTGTGTTAGGGTAACAAGGTGTCGATTCTGAGTACATAGCGCGTTTACAGGGTGCACAAGTGTTGTGGGCAAGCGTACAGCAGCGGTTTGCTCGCGGTTTATCATGCTTACGCTCAGCTGTGCTGCGCTGGCCCTTCTCGCCTGCTCCACAGACTCTGATACGCCGCCGCAACCGCTGATCACCTTCGATCTGCCCCTGTTTGACGGCCGTCACCTCCATT
>DATDAV010000298.1:0-12077 GCA_036525235.1 Chryseolinea sp.
AGTCCACCAGGGTCTTGGCCAGCTTGAGCTGCTCTTTGTCGGCCTTCACTTCCAGGAGCTGGGGCACCTCGCGCATGCTGCGGACTTCGCTGGGATAACGGAGCCGGTACATGACGATGCCGCCTTCAAATGGAGCTAGCAACAAAGGGGTCTCACGGTCGCGGAGCACTACTTTGCCCACGGCGATCTTGCCGGATTGTTTCAGGGTTTCGCTGAGTAAGCCATAGGTCTTGGCGGCGATGTCGCCGTCGGGGCCGATATAATAGGGTGTTTCAAATAGTGTGGGGTGAACCTCGGTGGCATCCACGAAGCCTTCGATCTCGATGACCTTTTCGCTTTTGAGCTTCACCTTAGCGAAGTCTTCGTTGTCGATGATCACGTATTGGCCTGTCTCGTATTGGTAGCCTTTTATAATGTCTTCCTGGCGCAAGGTCTGGCCCGTCACCTTGTCTTTTTTCTCGTAGCTCACGGGGTTGTGGCCTTCTTTGGAAAGAAGGTTGAAGCTGATGGTTTGACCCGTATCAATGGCGTTGTAGATGCGTACGGGGATGGTGACCAGGGAGAATTGGATGTGTCCTTTCCAGATTGCTCTCATAACATAAGTAGTTAGATTAAAAAATGAACCAGGTGCCGCTAAGTTATTGAAAATGTTAAAGTTTAAAAACTCTATCTCAATTTTTAATTAGCCTCTCCAGGATCTCCTGTTTCTTCTCCCGGCTGATGGGCAGCCGCTTATTGCCCACCACCACCTCGTTGCCGTCGATGGCCGAGATAGCCCTCACGGCTACGATATACGACTTGTGAATTCGTAGAAATGCGGGTGACTGGAGGATTTCCTCCATATTCTTCATACGCAATAATGTCATGTAGGTTTGGGCTGGCGTATGAATGACCACATAGTTTTCCATACCCTCGACGAAGGTGACGTCTTGGAAGTGGATCTTTTCGTAGCGGTAGTCGACCTTCACAAAGAAGTAATCCTCACCTCCCCGCCCCCCTTCTTTTCCCCCACGTTTCAGGTCAAAAAAGTCACGGGCTTTGTTTACCGATTTCAGGAAACGCTCGAAGGGGAATGGTTTCACCAGGTAGTCTACCACGTCCAGTTCATAGCCCTGCAGGGCGAAGTTGGGATAGGCTGTGGTCATGATGGCCATGGGGGGTTCCTTGAGGGATTTGAGGAATTCTATGCCGGTGATCTTTGGCATCTGGATGTCGAGGAACATGAGGTCGACCGGCGTGGATCCCAGCACTTTGTTGGCTTCGAGGGCGTCTTCGCAGACGGCCTTCACATCCAGGAAGTCGATCTCGCGGACATAGGAAAGCAATCCTTCGCGCGCCAGGGGTTCGTCTTCGACGATGATGGTTTGGATCTTGGTGCTCATAGGGTTAACGTGAGGGTTACAGTGTAGGTGCCGGGGGTTTGGTCGATGTGGAGCGTGTGGCGGTTGGGATATAAAAGCTCCAACCGGCGCTTCACGTTTTTCAGGCCGATGCCGCCCACGGGGCCTTTGGGCAGGGCGTCGTGGGTGTTGTAGAAGACGGCCGTCAGCTGGCCGTCGGTACGGGTAAGGCGGAAACGGATCTCGTTAAGCCCGTTGGCGTTGTTAGACACAAACTTGAACGCATTCTCCAGGAAGGGGATCAGCAGGAAGGGTGCGA
Source organism: Chryseolinea sp. (assembly GCA_036525235.1). Classification (GTDB taxonomy): domain Bacteria; phylum Bacteroidota; class Bacteroidia; order Cytophagales; family Cyclobacteriaceae; genus Chryseolinea. The sequence goes on from DATDAV010000298.1 coordinate 1,660, forward strand.
TCTGGAAACCCGAGAGGATGCCTTCGGGAGTGTATTCCACCTTTATTTTTTCACCTTTTCTAAGCTTTTCGAGTGCGATGTAGTTCTGCAGATACTCCAGCTCCTTTTCGATGGCGATCTCTTCATCGGAACAATCATATAACTGGAACCGGAGCAGGTCCGACAATTTGATGAGGGTTTCGGAGGCTTTATCGGGATCTTTTTTGATCAGGAAATAAACGCTGTTGATGGCGTTGAAAAGAAAGTGGGGGTTCACCTGGGCTTTCAGGTATTGTAATTCGGTCTCCAGCCGCTGATGCTCCACCGTGCGCATGTGCCGCTGGTTTTTCATGCGGTCGAGAACCAGCTTGACTGCCCCCAGCCCGGCCAGGACGGTGCCGTTGGAGCTTAGCGACATCATGAAAATGGGACCATAGTAATAGGCGTAAGGGTTGTCGTTAGCTTTGAAAATAAGGTGGAGCGTCAAGGCCAACCCGATAGACATTCCCAAAACGATGACCACAAAGTTGAGGAAGAAAAGGCCGTAACGATGCGTATTGAAGTATCTGGGAACCAGATAGTAAACCACGCTGTAGAACGTCCCCGCATTAAATACAAAATAGACGAAGATCACAAAGTACAGGAAGAGCATCGAAGTATACTGATACTTATAGACCGCGGCCCAAAAACCAAAATAGCACATCCAAAGCAGGACATGGTGGAGCTTGAGGCGATAGAACTTCTGCCAGTTGAAGAAAAGGAGCTTCTGCCCTAGTGTATTTATAGTAGAGATAGGCGACGGTGTCATGGTATACGAAAACCTAAAGTAAAGCATCCTGGGTCAAACCCAATAATCCCGTTGACCAAACGCTGCAAACCATTGACCATCCGTACCCAACGGCATTTGGCGAACCCATTCTGCCCTGAACGGATGCCTCCGGTGAGTATAAATGCGGGCCAATGCGGGTTCGTCAGTTCTTTGGCGCAGTTAGTCAATAAAAATTTATGAGGAGAAAGCGGGGCCGTTCCTTTGGCATATGAAAACGCAAAACACCAAAACTATGAAACGCATCTACTCCCTCCCCACTATTGGGTTACTATTGTCTTTCCTGTTGGCCAACCTGATCGCTAATGGCCAGGCTCATTTTACGGTGAACGTTACCGGCAAAGGCAAGCCCATGATCCTCATCCACGGACTGTATTGCACCGGCGAGGTGTGGAAGGAAACTGTAGCACACTATCAGGATCGCTATGAATGCCACGTGGTTACACTGGCTGGCTTTGGTGGAAACGCCCCTGCCCTGAGCGATCATTTTATGGAAGACGTGAAGAACGACCTGGTCGCCTACGTGAAGGATAAGAAGCTGAAGAAGCCCGTCATCATGGGCCACAGCATGGGTGGATTCCTGTCGTTCTGGACCGCCGCCAGCGCACCCGACATGTTTGAAAGAGTGATCGCCGTGGACGGCCTCCCCTTTATGAGCGTGCTGCAATCACCCGGCGCCACCGGTGAAAGTATGAAGCCCATGGCCGAGAACATGAAAGCAGCCATGGCCAAACAAACCCCCGAGCAAATCAAGAACAACCAATTGCGCATCCTGGCCAGCATGATCTCGAGTTCCGATCGCGTGGCACAAGTGGCCGAGATCGCCTCCAAAGCCGACCCTGCTACTCAAGCCGAAGTGATGTATGAAATGTTCACCACCGACCTCCGCCCGCAAGTAGCCGCCATCCAAAGCCCGGTGCTTTTGATGGGTGCCTGGAGTGCCTACAAGGCTTATGGCGCCACCCATGATGGGTCACTGGCAGCCTACCAGGCACAAGTGTCCAACATAAAAAATGCAACGGTTGCTATCAACGATACAGCAAAACACTTTATCTTCTACGACGAACCGGCATGGTTCTTTGAAACTGTTGACGGCTTTTTAAAATAACCCCCTAACCCCCTTAACCCTAAACCACAAAACCATGGAACTGAAAGAACTTCTTCGCCAGGAAAAACGAAACGCATTCCTCAAAGCCAACGGCGGCCTGGCCCTGCCCGCCGCAGGCTTTCTCTACTGGCTTGCGTTGGGCATTGCCGGCCTCTACCTGTCGCCACGGATGTGGTTTCCGTTGGCGGCATTCACATCAGGCCTGATTTTCCCGCTGGGCCTGCTGCTAGCCAAGCCGTTGAAGTCGGACATCATGAACAAGTCGGCCTTGACTGACCTTTTATTGCCGGCCTTTATTTCCATGCTGATGTTCTGGCCCCTGGCCTTTGCCGGTGCGCAGAGCAACCTCGCTTTTGTTCCGTTGGCTATCGGGGTGGGTATGGGCATTCATTGGCCGGTGATCGGATGGATCTACGGACGGTGGCTGTACCTTGGGCACGCCGTTGTGCGTACCGTGGGGGCTACCGCATTGTGGTATGCTTTTCCGGACGCCCGGTTTGTGATGGTACCTCTTTTTGTGTCGGGAGTATATTTGATCACGGTGTTTGTGATCAAGGCTGAAGTGAAGCGGGCACAGACTGAGCCTCAAACCTTAAACCAGCCCGTGGTTTAGATCCGTCTCTTTAGACAGATTCTTCGTGTAAGTGACTACAAAACAAAGGACGCAAGCTCATGCAAAGATTTCGTTGCGCGGGCTTGCGTCCTCTGTATGTGTTGTTTCTAGTAGGCTGTCTTAATCGTAGCTTTCAGATCGTGAAGGATGGTATACAATCCAAAGTAGGTGCGATTGATATACACGGCATCGCTCACGCCCCTCGCCTTTTTTGATTCGCGCAATTCCTTCATCGTGGAGAGCTTCTCTCCAAAAGAAAACAGTTCATCGAAATAAGCGTTGTCAGCAAAGTCGAATTGTTCCGAGCGGAACGGGCGGCTGAGCAGTTCCACCAGCTTTACGAAAACGCCCGTAAAGAATTCTTTCTCCTTGGGTGTGTCTTCGGGATAGACAAAACGCAGGTCACTGAACACCTTTTTCTGGACGGCGGCGTCCGTTAATATTTTGCTGTCGAGGAGTTGGAAGTAGGTGCTATAGAAATCTTGCGGGATCTCTTTCACGCAACCGAAGTCGATGATGCCGAGTTTGTAGTCCGGGGTGATGATGAAATTACCAGGATGCGGGTCGGCGTGGACGGCACGGAGGGTGTGCATCTGGAAGTGGTAGAAGTCCCACATGGCCTGGCCCAATGTGTTGCGGGATTCCTGGGGGATCTCCTCCGTGAGGGCCTGGCCCAGGGGTTTGCCTTCCAGCCAGTCCATGGTGAGCACTCGTGGCGACGAATATTCCGGATAGTATGTGGGAAAGAGGATGTTTTTGATGCCTTTACTCTTCTCCGACAGGTCCATAGACCGCTTTAACTCAAGGGTATAGTCCGTCTCCTCCAGCATGCGCGATTCTACCTCCTGGATGAACTCGTTGTATTCTACCGGATTCAGTTTGAACATGGTGAGGGCAATGGGCTTCACCATGGCCAGGTCCGACTTCACGCTGTCGCCGACGCCGGGGTATTGGATCTTGACGGCGAGTTTCTTGCCCTTCAACGTGGCCAGGTGCACCTGCCCCATGGAGGCGGCGTTTACCGCTTTGGTGGTGAAGGTGTCGAAGATCTTGTCGGGGGATTTGCCGAAGTATTTTTGGAATGTTTTTACCACCAGCGGGTACGACAGCGGCGGTGCGCTGTATTGGGCCATCGCAAACTTCTGCTGGTAGGCGGTGGGCAACAGGTTTTTGTCCATGCTCAGCATTTGGGCCACTTTCAGGGCGCCACCTTTCAGTTCGCTGAGGGAGTTGTAGATGTCTTTGGCATTGTCGGCGTGCAGTTGGTCGCGATCGGTTTCGCCGGTGACGAGCTGTTTGCCGTAGTGCTTGAGATAGTTTGTGCCGATCTTGGCCCCGGCAGACAGGAATTTTGAGGCCCGTTGCACTTTTGTGACGGGTATGCGATCGAATTCTTTCACGTTATCAGGGGTAATGTCACTTCTTGTTCTGGTATAGGAACTTGGCAAAATCCATGGCAGAGTCTACTGCACCCTTGCCGATGAGATCGAATGCCAGGTTAACGGATTTCTCCACGGCGGCGTCCGTCTTTTCAAAGCCGGGGCTGTCGTCTTCCTTCCAGAAGATGAGGATAAAGCCCAGGTGCATCCAGAAAAGTTGCGGGTAGCGCTTGTCCAGCAAGGGCCGGGTGGCGACTTCGCCGTTGCCTTTGCCTTCGTTGAGGAGGGTTTCGAAGAAGGTTTCAAACTCGGTTTTAAAGCCTTTGATATAGTCCGGTATGAGTTCCAGTTTGCGGGAATGTTCCAGTTGATAGAGCACGTAGCTGCGGTTGTTCTTCAACTCTTCCAGCAGCGTGTAATAGAAGGCCAGGATCTTTTCGCGGGTGCTGAATTCGGCGAAAGCCTGATCTGCCGTCAGGCGTGAGATGGTTTTGTCGATAAAGCTTTTCCAGATCTGCTTTTCGAGGCCGTCGAACGAGCCGAAGTGGGCATAGAAGGCGTCCTCTTTGATGCCGAGGTCGAGGCAGAATTTGTAGACCGATGCGGGGCGCTGGCCTTGGGTCAATACATATTCCACATATGCGGTTCGGATGCGTGCCCCGGTTTGGGTGTTACCCTTGTTTTCCGATGCAACTGTTGCTCCGGAAGCTGCTGAGGTTCCGGGTTTTTGGGTTGATTTTTTTGCGGCTGCCATACACGTAGTTAAACATGAATTCCAAAAAAGAGTTTACACTTTGCCGCAGAATATTTCGTTAAATTTCCCGGCATGAGAGCGCTCCTGACCCTAACGATTCTATTCCTGTCAACGTATTCCTGGGCCCAGGAAAAGAAATCAACGACGCGTCAACGTTTTGAGCAGGCGACCGCCGCGTATGATGCCGGGAAGTTTGCCGAAGCGCTGCCACTCTTCGACAAAACGTTACAGGAAACGCCGGGCAATATGGACGCCTACCTGCTGCGCGCCGCCACCCGCGAACAATTGAACGACCTGGCCGGCGCCAACACCGACTACAGCATTTACCTCGAACACTACCCGGACCGTGCCGACGCCCTCTACAGCCGCGCCCAGGTGCTGTTCCGCCTGGGATTGTATGCCCAGGCCAAAGACGACTTCACCAAACTGCTCACCCTGTACCCCGGCGAAACCACCACCGTGTATTTCAATACCTCGGCATCCGCCACCGGCAAGAACCAGGTGATGACCATGCAAGGCCCGATGCAAGCCCCGCTCTACAACTACCTCGGCCTGACCGAAACCAAACTAAAAAACTACAAGACCGCCATCCACTGGATCGACTCCGCCATCCAGCTTCAAAGCAAGGACGCCGACTACTACGTGAACCGCGGCATCGCCAAGGAGGGACTAAAAGACTCCACGGCAATCGCGGACTATCAGAAAGCCCTGAAGATCAACCCACAGCACGCCATCGCGTTGCACAACATCGCCATCCTGCAGCGAAATGAAGGCAACAAAGACGCGTCGCGCGACCAACTCGAAGCCGCCATCGACAGCGACTCCAGCATGCTCTACCCCTACCTGGAACGCGCCAACCAACGCCTGGAGGGAGGATACTACAAAGGCGCCCTTGACGACTACGACAAAGCACTGACCATAAACGACAAAGACCCCCGCATCTGGACCAACCGCGGCATCGTGAAGGAGCGGCTCAACGATTTGAAAGGCGCCTTCAGCGACTACACCCAGGCCATTGAATTGGATGAGAAATTTGATAAGGCTTGGCTCAATCGGGGTAACGTGCTCATTAAACAGAGCCGGTATAAGGAGGCTATTGAGGACTATACGATCGTTCTTCTTTACAATGCTGAGTCGGGTACGGCTTATTACAACCGGGCTATTGCTAAGCAGAAGATGAAGCTACTTACCGAGGCTTGCGATGATTTGAAAAAAGCAGAGGCGCTGGGGCAGGCGGTGACGGAGAAAATGAAGAAGGAGTTTTGTAAGGAATAGTGTCGCAGGCACAAGTTTTATAAAAACCTACGCCAGAAGTTCAAGACATCCCGAATTTCGAGAGCACCGAGACCGGCTAAGCTTCGCATTTGATAAAACGAAAACCGGCAGAACCTGATAGAGCCGTCGTCCAATCTTAATGCATCATACTAATCCAGCGAATTTCCTACGGATTCTTTGAACTCGGCGAAGCCGGGAAAGTGCGTGTCTTCGGAGAGCACGAGACATACTAAGCTTCGCACTTTACAAATGAACCCGGCACAACCTGATTGCCTCCTCGCCCCATCTCAATGCATCACACAGATTCAGTGAGCTATCCACGGGGTTCCTTGAACTCGGGCGAAGCCAGAGGAAGGGCGTGCCTGCGGAACGACGTGTTTTTGTTGAACGGGCTGAAGTACTTCTTCTGTTGCTTTATCCCGCATATTATTCTCATGCTATAGATCCGGTCGTAGCCTTATAAAAACAGGCTCCCGAAACATATTGTCAGGTGTAAGTTTAGAATAGCTTATCTCCGCTACGATGATGGGTTCCAGCCAGGTGGATATTTTTTCATCCAACAATTTGCCGATGACTTCGGGTTTGGGCGTTGTTTCCACTTTTTTCAGCACCTCCGAAATCTCCTTCATCGTAGCGTCATCAAACCCGGTGCCGACTTTGCCGCGGTAGTGTAACTCCTTGCCTATGCGTTCGGCGATGTGGAGGGCGCCGAAGGTTTGGCCGCGGTTGCCTTTGCCGGGGGTGTAGCCGATGATGACGGCTTCGGCGGACTCGCGGATCTTTACTTTCAGCCAGAGGTCGGTGCGACGGCCGGGCATGTATTTGCTGTCGGCACGCTTGGCCATGATGCCTTCCAGGTTGTGCTCGCGGGCGGCTTCGAGGAGCGACGGGCCATCGTCGACGTGTTCGCTGACGCGGTAGGGTGTTTCGGGACGGATGGTATCGGCCAGCCATTCCTTGCGGCGGATGAGGGGTTCGTTTACCAGCGACCGGCCGTCGAGGTAGAGGCAGTCGAAGATGTAGCAGAAGGCGGGGTTGGACTTGGTCAGCTTTTGGATGTTGGTTTCGCCGGTGCTCATGAGGCGGTTGATCACGCGCTTGAAGATGGGCTTACCGGCCGGGTCCAGGCACACGATCTCGGCGTCGAACAGGGCGTTGGTGGCGCGGAAGGCTTTCTCGCCGATCTGGAGTTCGGGAAACTGTGCCGTGACGTCGCGCTGGTTGCGCGTTTTGATTTTTATGTGACCGTCTTCCAGGGTGATGAGGGCACGGATGCCGTCCCACTTGATCTCGTAAAGGTAGCCCTCCCCTCTGGGCACGACGGCATCCTGGTCGGCCAGCATCGGTTCGATGTCCTGGTGGAGGTAGTCTACCTGGGGTTGGTCTACGCGTTCGAGCAGCCACTCTTTTTCCTTCATTTTGTGGATGCGGTATTCGCCGTTCACCTCCTTGCTGTTGAGCCGGAAATAGAAGCCGTCTTTTTTGTCTTTGGTGATCTGGTATTTGCCCAGCGCATAGATCCACATGTCGCCCGCACCGTATTGGCCTTTGGGGATGGCGCCGTCGAAGGTGAGGTATTCCAGCGGGTGGTCTTCGGTTTGCACAGCCAGGCGTTTCACACCCGGGTAGGGCGGCAATCCTTTCGGCACGGCCCACGACTTTAGCACGCCGTCTTTTTCCAGACGCAAGTCGTAGTGCAATCGCGACGCGTGGTGGCGGTGCACCACGAATTTGCTCCCCGCAACATCGGGCGTGGCGCCGGCGGGTTCGGGGGTTTTGTTGAAGTCGCGCTTTTTTGTGTAGGCCTCCAGTTGTTCCGGCGATTTGTGTTTTGTTCCGGCGGGGTTGATGTTTTTCTTTTTGACGGTTGGCTTGGGGCGGTGGGTATGGATGGGCACGGCATAGGCATCGAAGCCTTGCCAGGCATCGCCATCGCGCATCACTTTTTCCACCGCGGTGTGGATGTTGAATTCCAGTGGGCTTTTTACATGTTCCAGCTCATCCCAAGTCAACGGCATGGATACCGGCGCGCCGTTGCGTCCCCGCAGGCTATAGGCCGACACGATGCTTTGGCCGGAGCGGATGCGAAAAATATCGACGAGTACGCGGCCTTTCCGGGCGTCTTTCTTGATCTGGAGGGTGACGTCGTTGGGATTCTTCTCCACGAAGGGTTTGGCGATGTCTTGTGCGGCTTCAAACACCGTGTGAAAATCGTGCGTGGCTTCGATGGGACAACAAATGTGCAGCCCCTTCCCTCCCGTGGTTTTCACAAACGGTGTGTAGCCGTAACTCTCCAGCACCGTTTTCAGCGAAAGCGCTATGGGTATTACTTTTGGGAAGGAATAGCCTTCCGGCGGATCGAGGTCAAACACCATGTAGTCGGGCAAATCGTAGCTGGGTTTGCGACTGTGCAGTTGGTGCAACTCCAGCGATGCCAGGTTGGCCAGCCACACCAGCAAGGCCGGCTCGGTGGCAATGATGTAGTCTTTCTTTTCTTTTCCCAGCGTGACAAACTCGATCCACTGCGGCGCCCACTCGGGGCGATTCTTTTGGTAGAAGCTTTCGCCCGTGATGCCATCGGGGTAGCGGATGAGGGTGAGCGCGCGGCCGTTGGCGTAGTTGAGCAAGGTGGGGGCGATCTTGAGATAGTATTCGATCACCTCGGCTTTCACGATGTGGTCTTCGGGGAAAAGGACTTTCTCCAGGTTGGAGAGTTCCACCTCGCGTTTGCCTACTTGCGCCCATTGTGATTTCCGTTTCGCCACCGGTTCGTTGGTTTAGGATGATGCCGTGTTCTTAAAGTTAATCCATCCGCACAACACCAGTGCCACCAGCAAGCCGGAAACGGTGCTCACCACGGCATTGCCGAGGTGATAGTCGGATGACTTGATCCAAAACCGCAGGGCCACCACGGCCAATGTGATCACGGCCAGCAGCGCCCAATAGTCGACCTTCGGAATGTACAGTGTCGTGGCCGCGTTGTCCGTCGGCTTTTTCACCAGCAAATACAACAGCACAATGGTCAAACCCACCCCGCTGCTGATGTTTTGCAGGGCATAAAAAAGAGGATATCGCACGCCATCGTAAGGAATGAAAACCGTTTTGTAGGCGGGTATGATGCCGGCGAAATATCCGTCATTATGCGTGAAGTTATCCCACAAAATATGGGAGGCCGTTCCGGCAAGCGCTGACACGATGAAGATGGCAAGATGCGATTTAAGGTAAGCCCCGAAATCAAGGGCCAGTGTATCCTGGAACTTGCGTTGTAGAAAACCCGGCAGGTTGTGGATGGCGTTGCGTTTTACGACAGCGTGAAACAGCCACGCCAGCAGGAACGTAACGGGCAGGTCGAAATACAGGGCTCCCCACAGCGTGTGGCCATGACTGCCGTTCACGCTCATTTTGAAAAAATACTCAAAGTCGGGCGCCATGCTGCCGATGATGAGGGCCGTGGCCGAAACGTAACGCCAGCGAATGAGGGGAAGTACAAGGGCCGGATGCGCGGGTGTGAAAGGCATTTTTCCTACGACAATTTTGGTGAAAGTAGGAAAAATAAATTAACCGCAAGGCACCGGGACTTGGGGGGGAGACGCAGAGAGGGTTTGCGTTTCCCATTGGTCACCGGGCCGTTGCGGCTACTTTCACGCTCTAACCCATAGGCGGAAATAAGACTATTTATACAGGTCGAAATTCACATAACCATCTGCTGCGCGTTGGGGGCCGCGCTTCACATAGATCTCACGATCCTGTGGTGCCCAGGTATCCAATCCATCGACATACCGGTTGAACATGCAAAAGGCCGCGGCGATCAACACGGTGTCGTGTATTTCGCGATCGGTGGCGCCCATGCTGCGGGCTTTTTCCACTTGCTGGGGCGTCACGTTCTTCCCTCCTTTTTGAACACTGCCGGCAATGGCCAACAGGGCTTTCAATTTGCCGGAGAGCGGCATGGCCTCATAATCTTTTTTGACGTTGTCGATGAACGCCATGTCACACTGCAGGTAATGTTGCGCGATGCCGCCGTGAGCATTCTGGCAAAAGAAGCAATCGTTCAACGACGATACGTAGGTGGCGATCAGCTCGCGGTCGCCACGCGACAAGGAGTTTTCGCTGCGCAGCAATATTTCCGCCAGAGCATTGAGCGGTTTGGCGGTCTCCGGTCGGAAGGCCATGGGGCCGCGTATGCCAGGCAGTTGTGCATCCAGGGTGATGTGTGGCATTAGTTTGCAGGTTGTGGATGAGGTAAAACATATCCCATGGTGGCCATGCGCTTGCCCATGGGAACATACTCTTCAAAGTTCATGGGCGTGTAGCTGGCGAGTCCATCCACATAGCGGTTGAACATGCAGAAGGCTGCAGCAATGAGCACGGTGTCGTGGATGTCGCGGTCGGTGGCGCCGTGTTTGCGGGCTTCGGCAACATCATCGACCGTGACCGCCTTGCCGCTGATCTGCACCTTGCCGGCGATATTCAGCAGGGCCTTC
>DATDAV010000299.1:0-6744 GCA_036525235.1 Chryseolinea sp.
ATCGCCATGGGCGTGATCTCGGTATTGTGGATCGTTGTAGGATTTAGCCTCGCCTTTGGCGAAGATATTGGGGGATTTGTAGGCAACCCGTCTACGTACTTCATGTTCGGCAACGTATTGGATGCTCCGCTGTGGGGTACCATTCCGTTGGTGTTGTTTGCCTTCTTCCAATTGAAGTTTGCCATCATCACACCTGCGCTGATCACCGGTACTTTTGCTGAACGTATCCGTTTCAAGTCTTATATCCTGTTCCTGGTGTTGTTCTCCCTGCTGATCTATGCTCCCCTGGCGCACTGGACATGGCATGCTGACGGCTTCCTCTTTAAAATGGGTGTGCTTGACTTTGCCGGTGGAACCGTAGTACACATGTCTGCAGGTTTCGCTGCCTTGGCTGCTTCTATTTATCTCAGAACAAAAGGTGAGGTTAAAAAATCGATCTCTCCTGCCAACATTCCTTTCGTGTTGTTGGGTACGGGCTTGCTGTGGTTCGGCTGGTTCGGTTTCAACGCCGGTAGCGCCCTGACCGCCGGTGCACTTGCCGCTTCTGCTTTTGCTACTACCAACACCGCTTCAGCTGCTGCTGGTCTTGCCTGGATCTTGTTTGATGCCGCCCGCGGCAAGAAACCTTCTGCCCTTGGCTTCTGTATCGGTGCCGTGGTTGGTCTCGTGGCCATCACACCTGCTGCTGGTTTCGTAACGATCCCTTCGAGCTTGTTCATCGGTACGTTCGCGGCCATCATCAGTAACATCGTAGTACATTGGAAAGCAAAAACTTCCCTCGAAGATACACTCGACGTATTCCCTTGCCACGGTGTGGGTGGAGCAGTAGGTATGGTGATGACCGGCTTGCTGGCCAACACTGCGGTGAACGGCTTGAACACCACCGGCAACGGTCTGTTCTTTGGCGAGTTCCACCTCTTCCAAGTGCACATGATCGCCCTGGTGATCGTGATCGCTTACACGTTCCTCGGTTCGTTACTCCTGTTGAAACTGACCGACCTGATCTCTCCTCTGAAAGTATCGGCCGAAGAAAAGAAACTGGGTTCCGATTTCAGCCAGCACGGCGAAAATCTTTACCCTGCCGACTTCAGCACACTGAAAGAAGAAATGGCCTAATACAAAAAGAAGTCCCGGCAGTACCAGTGCCGGGACTTCTTAAAAATATACTGACCGAACCTTTACCCTAACCTAAACCTAAACCTAAATCTTCCTTCAACCCTAACCCCCACGATCTATGACGAAGTCTACAAGTCCTCACCCACACCATTTCTAAACAACACTGGCTGTAATTTTTCAGGAGTGCTTTGTCTGGGAAATGCAAAGCAGCCGATGAACAAAGAGATTGTTATTAGCCTATTGATCTCGGCGTCATTCACTAAAGCATCCCAGGGAGTGTGAGATACTCCCCCGGGATTACTCTAGCTTATTGTTTACTAAAACACACAACAAAATTATGAAATTTCAAAGACGAAGACTTTTACTTTCTTTTGCTTTTATAGGATTGGCCTTCTCGGCGATGAGCCAGGATTCGACGCGGACTTTCACCTTATCGGGTTCCATCGATGTCTATGCACACACCGCACTCGGCATGAAGAACACTGCGTTTGGAACCGGCGCACCGACTACTTCTTTCGCTAACCTGAAAGGATTTTCACTCGGTATGGCCAACCTGATCGCATCCTATCAAGGTCAGAAAGTAGGGTTTGTTGCAGATCTCGTATTCGGTCCCCGCGGTTCGGATGCCGTGTTTAATTCCGGTGGATATGTCAATGTTGCCGGCGCCGGTAGCGGTCATATCGTGAATCAATTGTACACCTACATCAAATTGTCGGATGTCGTAACGGTGAACCTCGGTCAGTTCAACACCTTCGTGGGATATGAAGTGATCTCTCCCACTCTGAACGCCAACTACTCCACTTCTTACATGTTCTCCAACGGTCCCTTCAATCACACGGGCTTGCGGGTGGACTTTGCAACCGACGGTGGATTTGTAGCGAAACTGGCCGTGATGAACCCGACGGATATTTTGGAATTCAACAAAGTGAACACGTTCACACTGGGTGGTCAGATCGGTAAGACTTCCGATGCAGGCGGCATTTGGCTTAACCTGTTGTATGGTGACCAAGACGGAAAATTCAAGGAGGCCGACTTCGACGGTGAACCCGCGGTTTCCTATGGGGACTTGTTCCAAGTGGACCTCACGACCGGATGGACGTTGAGCGATGCTTTTTTCCTGGGAGCCAACGCCACTTACCAATCCATTGCAAAAGGTCAGGAGTTTAACGCCGCCGGCGACATCATCGACGGCACGCGCGATGCTACTTCCTTCTATGGTGTGGCCTTGTATCCGAAGGTTACCGTATCAGACAATTTCGCGCTGGCCTTGCGTGCTGAGTACTTCGGCGTGAAAGGCGGTACCGTAGGTAACTTCGCCGGTGTCCGTCCTCATCCGCTCGCCTCTCCCATCGGACTGGATGGCGATAACAAAGGCAACGTGATCGAGTTCACGCTTTCCGGAAACGCCAAAGTTGGACCGCTCACGCTGATTCCTGAGCTCCGCTATGACAAGACTTCCGAAAACAGCTTTGTCAACAGCGACGGCGATGCGAAAGATGCTATGATCTCCGCCACCTTCGCAGCAGTTTATAAATTCTAATTCCTTAACCAAAAAATTACAACCTTATGTCAAAAACTAAACTTGAATACATCTGGCTCGATGGATACAAGCCCACTCAGAGCCTGCGTAGCAAAACCAAGATCGTGAGAAATTTCGACGGCACCTTGGACGGCTGCCCGGGATGGTCCTTCGACGGCAGCTCCACGGAGCAAGCTGACGGACACACTTCCGACTGCCTCCTCCAACCGGTAGCCTTGTTTCCCGATCCCGCACGTAAGAATGCCTTCCTGGTGATGTGCGAAGTGCTGAGTCCCGATGGATCACCACACGTCTCCAACGGGCGCGCCACCATCGAAGACGACGACAACGACTTCTGGTTTGGCTTCGAGCAGGAATATTTCCTGTGGAATCCCGAGACCGACAAGCCGCTCGGCTTCCCCGCCAGTGGCTACCCCGGCCCTCAGGGACCGTACTACTGCTCGGTGGGCGCCAAGAATGCTTTCGGTCGCGAGATCGTGGAAGAACATCTTGACCTCTGCCTCGACGCGGGCATCAACGTGGAGGGTATCAACTCGGAAGTGGCCACCGGCCAGTGGGAGTTCCAGATCTTTGCCAAGGGCGCGAAAGCCGCCGGCGACCAGGTTTGGGTAGCCCGCTATTTGCTGGAAAGAACGGCCGAGAAATATGGCATCGCCATCAACTGGCACTGCAAGCCGCTGGGCGCCACCGACTGGAACGGCTCGGGCATGCACGCCAACTTTTCCAACGAGCTGCTGAGAACCGCGGGCTCCAAGGATGTATACGACACCGTATGCCAGGCCTTTGCTCCTTTTGTAAAGGAACACATCGCCGTGTACGGTGCTGATAACCACCTGCGTCTCACCGGGAAACACGAGACACAGTCAATCGACAAGTTCTCTTACGGGGTTTCCGATCGCGGAGCGTCCATCCGAATCCCGATCGCCACGGTAGAAAACAACTGGAAAGGTTGGTTGGAAGACCGTCGTCCCAACTCGGCGGCCGATCCCTACAAGGTGGCTGCGCGCATCATCAAGACAGTCAAAACGGTTCCCGAATACGCCACGGTGAACGGACACTAATATTAAAATTTTTCAGGGCGTCTGGTTGTAGTTTGAAGTCGGGCAGAAATGTCCGGCTTCTTTTTTTTATATGTTGACGAATAACTTGATAGTAACATAAACTTCTTTTTACTTTGAGATTATGTTACGCTAACGTCCAGCAATCATGATCCATCCTCATACCGAACTGCGGTTTATCAGCGATAAAATAGGTTACGGAGTTGTCGCCACCAAGTTCATCCCCAAAGGCACCATCACCTGGGCGCTTGACAAACTCGACAGAATTTTCACACCGGCGCAAGTCCGGGCCATGGACCCGCTCTACCAGCAAGTCCTGGATACATACACCTACCGAAACCCGGAAGGCAACCACATCCTCTGCTGGGACAATGCCCGGTTTGTGAACCACAGCTCCAACTCCAACTGCATCACCACGGCCTACGAGTTTGAGATCGCCATCCGCGACATCTATCCCGGAGAGCAACTCACCGACGACTATGGCTACTTGAACTTGGAGGAGCCCTTTGAAGTGGTGCCCGAGGAAGGCACGGACCGCGTCATCATCTACCCCGACGACCTGGTGCGCTACTATCACGTTTGGGATGAAAAACTACTGGAAGCTTTTGCCCGCCTCCAAGAGGTGGAGCAACCGCTGCTCCACATCCTGGACCTCAACACGGTGGCCAAGGCCAAGCGCGTGTCGACCGGCGAAGAGCAGATGGACTCTATCCTGAATTGCTATTGCCCGCAACACGGCCGGATCAATGGCGAAGCCCAGCAGATCAAAGTGCGCTCCCCGAAGATCGCCTACCCGTTCTGAACGGCTTGAGAGCCAACGAAGAGCATTAGTTCTGTTTCTACTTTTTCCCTGTCTTTCCAGAAATTCCGGCTGAACACCATGAGGTGTTTCCATTTCTTTTGCGTCAACAGCGCGGGGGTGTAAGCGTGGACGTCCTTGGCGGAGAGCGCGGAGAAATAGCGCACGTCGTCGGTGAGGATCACGCCCAGGTACTGGTCGTCTTTCAGCACGTTGATGTCGGTGAAGGGTAGTGCCTCCGTGTCGAAGGTGAACTCGGGCATGCGGCTCGCGCTCCACTCCTGCAAGCGGCGGCTGAGGAACCACGCCTTCGTGTGCTGGGTTGGGATGGGCGACTGGGGCCGGTAGCGGCCGGCGCTCACCTCGCGGGCAAAGGCCAGGTAGTCTCTCAACAACCGGGGACCTTCGTTCCGGATGTCGTCTACCTTGAGCTGCTCGGGGGTGATGCTGGTGTAGAGAATGATTTTTTCGCGGGCGCGGGTCACGGCCACGTTGAGGCGGTTCTCGCCACCGGCCATGTTGAGGCTTCCAAACTGCATCATCAGCTTTCCCTTCTTGTCGGGCGCATAGCCAATGGAGAAGATGATAATGTCCTTTTCATCACCCTGCACATTCTCGATGTTCTTCACAAACAACGACTCCGGCAACGTCTGGCCGGCCAACAGCGCCTCGGCTTCCAGGGCATCGAGTACCATCATTTGCTGGGGTGCGTTGAAGGTGACTACGCCAATTTCTTTGTCGGGCTGCTCTCGCAGAATGTCGAGCACGCACCGGGCCACGGCCTGGGCTTCGACGGCGTTGGTCTGGTTTTCCCAAACACCATCCACTTTGTGATATTGAATGGGCGGGTCGTCCGTGTTGATCACTTCGCGGTCGGGCAGCAATTGCAGCCTTCCTCCGTAGAAGTGCGTGTTCGAAAAATCGATCAGGGCCAGCGACTTGCTGCGATAGTGGCCTTGCAGGTGAACGGTGGCCAGATAGCGCGCCGACAACTCCAGCAGGGAGTCTACTTCCAGGTCGGGGTTCTCCTCTTCTCCCTCGCTCCATCGTGCCTGGTACAGCTCGCTGGGACGCAACTGCTTGTCGTCGCCGGCCACCACCAGTTGCTTGCCGCGATACATGGCCGGAATGCCGCGCTCGGCAAAACACTGGGAGGCTTCGTCGAAGATCACGATATCAAACAATCCCGTGGTCATGGGGAAAATAGCCGACACCGACTCGGGCGACGCCAGCCAGCAGGGCACCAACTGGAACAACTCGTAAGGCGACGACTCGATGAGCTTGCGCAGGGGCCAGATCTTTTTCTTCTTCGTAACCTGGTGCAACAGGTCGCGATACGTCACCAGGTTGTTCAGACGATTGTACTCCAGGTTCTCATATACCCGTTCGCGGGCGCGTACCCACAAAATTTCCTTGCTCAGTTTTTTCTTTTCCTTTAATGACGATCGCAGCTCGTCCTGCAGTGTATCGATCTTCATCGACGACACGGCGCGCAAGATAGGATACTTCGTTTCAATGTGGTCGATCCAGGCCAGGCGCAAGCTGTTTTGAAACAGTCCTTCCATGGCTTCGCCGTCCCATGTGCCGTGGTGGTCGTAGAGCTTTAGGGTGACGTCGCGTTCAAAGAATTTGAGTGATTCTTTTAGCGTGTCGTATTCGCAGAGGGTATCAAAATCGCGGTGCAAGGTTTTCAGGTACTCCTCTTCCCGCGCAGGTTCCAATGTCAGCTGCGTTACCTGGTAGGGCGCAAGCCAAACCAACCAACCCGCTTTCTTTTCCCGCACACCCGAGATGGCCGACAGGATGTCCTTGAATAAATTTCCAAACTCACGACGCGAATATTTGTGAACGTTGATGGCGTCCTTCACTTCCCGGAGGGTGTTAAAGATGAGCTTGGCACGGACGGCCAGTTTTTGGCGATCGAACCACCGTTGCAAAGTGTCCTTGTCGTAGTTCGACGGCAATTCGACCAGCCAGGACTTGTTCTTCAACGCCGTGAGATGGTGCTCGAGGTTGAGGCGACTATCGATGCGGCGCTCCATGATGCGCAGACCCTCTTTGCTATAGTTGAGTTGATTGGCCACCAGCACGCGGCGGAGGTAAAATTTTTCCTTCGAGAACAAGTGCCAGCGGATGAGGCGGATCAGGTTTGTCCGGGCGGCTTGGGAGTGTTGCAACGCCTCCTGGAATTTGCCCAACTGATCGGACGGCAAAGTAGTTTCGGGCATCTC
>DATDAV010000300.1:0-78441 GCA_036525235.1 Chryseolinea sp.
AGCGCAGTATAGTTCAGGTTGTGGCCCAAC
The DNA here is from genome assembly GCA_036525235.1 of Chryseolinea sp. Lineage (GTDB taxonomy): Bacteria > Bacteroidota > Bacteroidia > Cytophagales > Cyclobacteriaceae > Chryseolinea. Next base: position 31 of record DATDAV010000300.1, read on the forward strand.
AGGTTCGCGTCGCCGATGAGGCTATAGGTATACGCATTTTGCAGGGAAATGAGCAGGAACGGCACCACCACGATGATGTACGAAGGAAGGTAATAGCGTTTGCGCAGGAATAGGGTGGAGAGTGTGACGAGGGATACGAAGATCCGGATTGAAAATACATATTGCCAGCTCGCGGGGATGTTGAAGTAGTCGGTGATGGCAAACAGGGGATCGAAAATGATGGCCGCCCAGGCCGCCACGATGTGATACTTGGTGGATGACTTCTCCAACTCGTGCCTCCACGACGCACTGGGCACCTGCGAAATCAGGGCCTCTTCCTGAAGCGGCTTAAACTTTCTCATCCCGGCCGAAGTATAGCAAAAACTAAACTGCGGTAATAGTTTATGTAAGAGATATGATCAGAATGCACGGCAAGCCAGGATAACCCGCCCACCACACGGCCTAACGGATGCAAACGCAATGCCACGAACACTTTGCTTGCCCGCCGAAGCTTCAGCGAAGGAGAGGCACCTATCGCAGCGTCTTTGCGCCCTTTCCTTGCTCGCCGTAGCTTCAGCGAAGGCGAGGCGGTAAAAATATTCAGGCCCGCTCTCCCAATTTGAATCGAATACCTATATTCGGTATCCTTAAACCGACCCAGGGACCCATGAAAAAGAAACGCTTCTTCTTCCTCTTGTCACTGCTCGCGCTGTGTCTTCCGCCAGTTGTAAGAGCACAAAAAATAACCCCGGCCACTACCCCCGAAGCTGCAGGCTTTTCTTCCGAACGTCTCAAAAGACTGGACACCAATTTCAACGACTGGGTGGCCAAGGGTTGGATGAACGGCGCGGTCGCCCTGGTGATCCACGACGGAAAGATCGTCTACTACAAAGCCTTTGGCTATAACGACATGGCGACAAAAGCGCCGCTGGCCAAAGACGGCATCTTCCGCATCGCCTCCCAAACCAAGGCCATCACCAGCGTGGCCGTGATGATGCTGCATGAGGAGGGCAAGTTCTTGTTGGACGATCCCGTTTCGAAATACATCCCCACCTTTGCTAAGCCCAAGGTGCTGGCCAAGTATAACGCCAAAGACACGACCTACACCTCCGTGCCGGCCAGGCGCGAGGTTACCATCCGCGACCTGCTCACGCACACGTCGGGCATCGACTATGCGAGCATCGGCAGCGATACGGCCAACGCCATCTACGCAAAAAATAAACTAACCGCCGGCCTGTATACCGACGACAACCTGGTTGCCGCCATGACGCGATTGGGCACCTTGCCCTTGATGCACCAACCCGGCGAACGCTGGATCTATGGCCTGAACATCGACTTGTTGGGTGCGCTGGTGGAGATCTGGTCGGGCATGTCGCTCGACGATTTTTTCCGTACACGGATTTTCGAACCGCTGGGCATGAGCGATGCCTATTTCAACATTCCACCAGCCAAGGCCAGCCGGTTGGTAAACTTCTTCCGGGAAGATTCCACAGGCCACATCGTGAAGGAACCGTTTGCGTTCGGCCAGTTGGACATGAGTTACCCCCTGCACAAGAAGACATACTTCTCCGGCGGTGGTGGCCTGTCGTCGACGATCATGGATTATGGCATCTTTCTTCAGATGATGTTGAACGGTGGGACCTACAATGGCGTGCGATTGCTGAGCCCCACCTCTGTGCGCCTCATGACCATGAACCAGATCGGCAAACTGTCGCTCGGGGATGGCAAGTTTGGTCTTGGGTTTAGCGTCCTGACAGACCAAGGCAGTTATCGTTCGCCTGCAAAGCCTGGAACCTATGGATGGGGCGGTGCCTTTTCCACGACCTACTACGTGGACCCTGCCTCCAAGCTCGTCGTATTGTTGTACCGGCAAATGTGGGGTTCACACATGGGCGAGATCTCCGGAAAATTCGATGTGCTGGTGTACCAGGCGCTGAAAGAGTGACTTTCCGCCGGCCTGGGATGGGTGAAAGTTCGGCTGGGCGAATGGCCTTTGCTTGCCGATAATTGCTTACCTTGCAGAGATTTAGACGACGGCAGGCCACCTCAAACCCGGTTTTCGGAGCGGTGGTCGAAAACAACCTAAGGTACTTATATTTTTTCCGGCCGGATAGCGTTTGTCCTCCTGACAACGCCATCACATTTTTTATGACGGACAGGTTTGAACGTATGGACCGGAATTTGTGAAGCTCTTGTCACACGGAACAGACACAAACTTTATTTTTTAATAGTTTAGCATCAGAGCCTAGAAACACAATTTTTTAAAACATGAATCTCCTACTCGGTATTTTACTTCAGATCACCACAGAACCCATTGTAACACCCGAAGCAACACCAGAAGAAGGCCTGTCCATTGCCAGCTTGCTGATGAAAGGCGGATTTATCATGATCCCCATCCTGCTGTTGTGGTTTATCGCTACCTATATTTTTATCGAACGCTTTCTGTACCTGCGCACAGCCGCGAAGGTGAGAAAAGATTTTGTTTCCCAGATCGCGCGCCGTCTTCAAGTGGGCGACATCAGCGCCGCACGCGCTTTTGCCGAACAGGATTCGTCCGCCACGGGAACCATCATCAAGAGTGGCCTCGACTATGTGGGCAAGCCGCTGAAAGACATCGAGTCGATGATGGAATCGGCCGCCAACATCGAGCTGGCCGAAATGGAAAAGAACATGGGCTACCTGGGCATCATCGCCGGCGTGGCCCCCATGCTCGGCTTTATCGGAACCATCTCGGGGATCATCAACATCTTCTACAGCATCTCCCTGTCCGACAACATCAGCATCGGGATCATCGCGGGAGGGTTGTATGAAAAGATGATCACCAGCGGTTCAGGCCTCATCGTAGGGGTGTTGGCCTATTCGGCCTATCACTTGCTGCAGCAACGCATCGCACGCTATACGCTCCAGATGCAAAAAGACGTTTTTGAATTCATGCGCTCCATCCTAAGCCCGGCGAAATGAAAATAAAAAAACAAAATCACTTTCAGGCGGAAGTATCGACGTCGTCGCTGAACGACATCATGTTCTTCCTGCTGTTGTTTTTTCTCATCATCTCCACGGTGGCCAACCCCAACGTGATCAAAGTGCTGTTGCCCAAGTCGAACTCCAGCCAGGCGCTGAGCAAGCAGCAGGTCTCGCTCACGGTGACGGAGGACAAACATTTTTATATCAACAAAAAAGAAGTGCCACACGCCCAACTGGAACAAAGCCTGGTGGACGCGTGCGCCGGCAAGGAAGAACCTACTGTGGTAATCCGGATGCCGCATTCACTGTCCGTCCAGGACCTGGTGGATGTGATGCAGATCGGGGCAAAGCACAAATTCAAAATGGTGTTGGCTACGGCAAAGAATTAAATGGCATCTACTGTTTTTATCATCCCCGGTCTGGGCAACTCCGGCGAAGCCCACTGGCAAACCCTCTGGGAAAAACAATTCAACTTCACCCGCATTCAACAACGCGATTGGGAAACGCCCCACCGCACAGACTGGATCGACGCCATGGACAAAGCCATCGCGCAACACGATCCCGCTAACGTTATTCTCGTAGGCCACAGCCTGGCCTGCGCCGCCATTGCTTTCTGGAGCGATCAATACAAACGCAAAATAAAAGGCGCCCTCCTGGTGGCGCCGAGTGACACCGAAGCCGACACGTATCCCCCGGGAACCTCAGGGTTCACCCCCGTGCCGCTTGCTCCGCTGTCGTTTCCATCCATCGTCGTGGCCAGCACCAACGATTACTATGTTCGCTTCGAGCGGGCCCAACAATTTGCCAAGGCCTGGGGCAGCAAGCTGGTGAACATCGGCGACGCGGGCCACATCAACGTGGCCGCTGGATTCGGGGCCTGGGAACAAGGACTCGAATTTTTGAAAGAACTCGATCGCTAAGAAACTATAACCCCTTGTCGCGGGTTGTTTATCCATATTTCAAAAGACTATGGATCTACAACTCACCCAAAAGACCGCATTCATCAGCGGCTCAACATCCGGGATCGGATTTGCAACAGCGAAAAAATTACTAGAGGAAGGCGTCACCGTCATTATCAACGGCCGGGCCCAGGCTGGGGTGGACAAAGCCGTGCAGGAATTGAAACGACAAACCGGCAAAACAAACGTGCGCGGCATCGCTGCCGATTTCGCGAAGGCCGCCGATGTGGCCAACCTCATCCAGCAACTTCCCGAAGTAGACATCCTCGTCAACAATGCGGGCATCTTCGAGCCCAAGCCCTTCGCGGAAATTCCCGACGAGGATTGGTTCCGCTTTTTTGAGGTCAACGTCATGAGCGGCGTGCGTTTGTCGCGCCACTATTTTCCGTTGATGTTAAAAAAGAATTGGGGCCGCATCATATTTGTCTCCAGCGAATCCGGCGTGTTCATTCCCGAGGAAATGATCCACTATGGCATGACCAAAACCGCTCAGCTGGCCGTGAGTCGCGGAATGGCCGAACTCACCAAGGGCACCGATGTAACCGTAAATGCAGTACTCCCTGGACCGACCAAATCCGACGGTGTCAATGTTTTTCTCAACGACCTGGCCAAGGCCGGCAACTCCACCGCCGAACAAGTCGAAAAGGATTTCTTCAAGAACGCCCGCCCTACTTCGTTGTTGCAGCGTTTTGCTTCGGTGGAAGAAGTGGCCAACATGATCGTGTACCTGGCCAGCCCGTTAGCGTCGGCAACCAACGGCGCCGCTGTGCGGGTAGATGGAGGCTTGATACGGTCGGCCGTGTGATCCTGCTCGTCAGGATTTTTTCCGGAGCACGATCGGTTCGGTTTGCTTGGCGATGATGCGCGCATAGAATTCACGCAGCACGTTGTATTCTTCCGGGAAGAAGAAGGTTTCATTGATTCTGAGATGGCTCAAGACCGAAAGACGGTTTTCGCCATCCCACGAGATATTGAATACACAGCCCCCAGCTTTGCCAGGCAGCGTAATGTTCTTGTTTTTTGGCAGCGTTTCCACTTCATATCCTTCGGGTATGGTGATGTGACACAACAGCACCTTTTCTTTTTGATAGGGTAGATCCAACGGATAATTTCTGTGGGTTTCCGGAAAAGGATTGGTATCTTCTTTGAGCACGATGTAGGGATTGATATATAGCCTTTCGTTGGAGATAATCACTTGGCTTGGGATGGAGACATCATACTGCTCGCGAAACGGCGTGTTGACGTCTTCGATCCACAGCACTTCTTTTTTGGTGACCGTCCATGTCTTTTGGAGCAAGGTGTGTTTAAAATATTCTGCCTCCTCCAACGCTTGGTGATCAACCCGGGCAATAAACGCATCGTAGCCGGCGCGATCGACGATCAGCGTTCCGCGGAGGTTCTCTTCTTCCAAAGCGAGATTGGCCGTGACAACGGTCTTGTCTTTGGCTGGGGTCGTCACCGGAAGCCAGCGATAACCCATGGGTAGCAAGTGGAATGCAGTCCGGTTCAGACAACGTTCTGGCAATGCGTCGAAAGACAACAAGGGTTCGGTGGCGTCGAGCAACCAGTCATTTTTCTTCAGGCGCAGGTAACACAGCAAGTAGTTGAGTTGCCGTATGCTAGGGTATTCCTTTAAAAGGATGCCGTTCTCGCGCGTGCTGATCAGGGCCACGTTGGGTTTGAACCCCGCAGCCTCCAGCATACAAGCGAATAAAAAATTGATGTCTGAAGCCGTTCCCTTTTTTCGAATCAGTGTCTCCCCCGGAGGGTCTGGCCAACTGTCGCACACGCCGTTCCATTTCACGTTTGCCTTGATAAACGCAGCGATGGCTTTCACTTTTTCGATCGAATCTTGTACCGGCAGCGTTAGCGCCAGGGCTCTCTCTTTCAGGTCTTCGTTCCAGGGCAGCGGTGTAACGGTCAGACCACTGAAAGCATAATGCACCTCGCCCCAGGTGCCGCGTGGTACATACAGGCGGGATACATAATCATGTGCGAGCGGCATAAGCGGCTCGGGCCGGAATGCAGGGATATCTTTCAATACCCACCGCCGGTAGCTCCCATTGTATTTGGTTTCGGTTTCCGCCGGCTTGATCACGCCCAGCACGATCGGTGTTCCGGAAAAATCCGGCGCATGCAGGGAGTATTCACTCCATAGATTCGGAATGGTTTCCTGGAATGTCCACAGGTTGAACCGGTTGGTTTTCTCCGTGACCTTATAACTGTACTCGATGATGGAACCCACCTCGAGATGGGGGAATGTAAAACGTATTTCGGTCCATTGCTTGCCCTTGGGAATCCGGAAAATGGCGTTGTCTTGCAATTCCGTTTTCACGATTTGTCCGTTCTTTAAATTGTAAGTGGTGCCGCGTATTTTTCCCACCGACGACTGGTCTTCCGTCAAGATCACCGTGCCCCATTTGTCGAATGCCTCCTTTTTCAAGATCTTGACGCGCCGGTGTCGTCTAAACGTCATGTCGGCCAGCTCAATGTGCTCGCCTTTATCAAATAATATGATCGCCTCGGCTGCCGTGTCTGGCGCGAACGAGGTCATCATCAATTGTTCACGCGTCACTTCGCCTTCTGTCGGATTGTCTTGTGCAAGCAGGGGAAAAACAGCGAAAACGATGAAGAAGGGGAGGATGAATTTCATGCTAACTGAAGGGGATTTGAATCCTTAAAATACTTATTAAAATGCTTTCCGGGTTATTCCGGCCCATTGATTATTTTGCAGGACCCGTCTCAGGATTTTAACAGCGTCGCTTTGTCTAATATTGCCCTATGGAAACCCTCACCGACAATCAAAAAACAAAACTTCTGAATTCGCGCGATGTCTATGCCGTGATGCAACCCCTGCTGCTCCGCGAAAATGCCATCCGGAAAAGCAAAGGCCATTCCTGGGCGATCGGCATGAACAGCGCGCACCATATTCTCTTTGTCGAATTGATCAGCATGGGGCCCGTGAATCGCATGAGCATCGCGCCAAAAGAGATCTTTCGCATGGCGCTCTATAAAATGGCCGTGAAGATGATCCTCGTCAACAGTCGACCGGAAGGAACGATAGAAATTTCGGAAGCCGATAAAACGATGACCGCCCTCCTGATCAAAGCCGGAGAGCGTATCAATATCGAGGTAGTGGATCATCTCCTGATCACCGAAAAAGATTTCACTAGTTTTTCACAGAAAGGAATACTGGCCAGACTAAAGCGAGCCAAGCTTCCGGTGCTAACCGAGGCCGACCAGGAACAACTGGAAGAGCTTCAGTCGGGAACGGAAACCATGTTGGCGCTGGCCATAAAAATGAAGTCGAGAGGCTATGATGTGGATGAGATCAAGGAAATGACCGGCCTTCGAAAGACAACGATCGCTAAGCTTTAAGCCTTCACGATTGTGGTTTCATCAGGTTGATGTTATAGGTCACCATCACCTGGATGCCCGTGTTGTTTTCCTGCTGGGCACCATTGGCTTTGATCAGCATATGGTAAAGGAAACCCGCTTGAATAGAGAGCGGCGATTTGAACTGGTAGCCGATGCCGCCAAAGACTCGGTTTTGGTCGGGCTCATGGAAGGTGACGGCCTTGCCCCAGTCCAGGAAGGCTTCGTCATAGACGCTTGCAAAGAAGGTCTTGGCTTCGATCTTCTTGTGATTCAAAGGAAGCATGGCCTGAAAGCGATAGCGCACCCGGTTCATGTAATTATCGTATCCGTGGTTGACAATCCCCGCCTCGCCCTCATTGGTATGCACCTGGATGAAGCGCTGCTCCAGCCGGGCGCGATGACTGAAAACGAACCGGCCGATGGCGTGTTTATACGTAACTTGCTCGAACAAACGGTGCTCGTTATTTTCAAAAGCCATGGGTTGCTTGCCGTACTGGAAGTTCCAGGTGTACACATAACCCAGCGGTACGATAGAGAAATGCTTGTTCAGGCCGATCTCAGCACCCGTGCGAAACTGGTATTGCATCGGCTGCATGTTCTGGGCCTGGCGGAACTGGCCTTCCAGGATGATTGACGTGCGTTTGGAAACTTTCAGGTTGGTAGTGAAGGAGAACCATTCGATGGATTGGTTCACTACCTGGCGACCTTTCGGTTGCGCTAAACTTAATTGGGCGGATGCAACCAACACGAGGGTGCAGATCCAACATGAAATTAACCTTAACACTTCGCTATACTTTTGTTATGTTTTTACAAAAGAAGCGACTCTAAAATTACCGGAATTTTACGTTTTTAACACAGTCTTAACATTGGCTTAACATTGACAATTTCCTGCGAATCTGGCCTGGAAACGCTATTTTTTGGCCGATAATTTTTGGGATTTCACCGTCACGGCCTGCCCGTTTCGCAGTTCTTCGCTGGCTTTTAGTACGATGTTCTCACCTTCCTGCAAGGGACCGAAGACTTCCACCAACGAATCGAGGCTATTGCCTTTCTGAACGCCCAGCCATTCGGCCACATTCTCATGGAGGCGTATCACGAACACCCCTTCCGTGGATTGAATGAGCGCTGTGCGGGGCACAAACAGGGTTGCCTTGTTGCGTGTCACGGGCAGCTTCACCTGGGCATACATGCCGGCCTTCAATGCGCCATCGGCATTGTTCACATCAAACTCGGCCATCATGGTGCGGTTGTTTTCCGACAGGCTGTTGGCGCTGCGGGCGAACCGGGCTTTGTATTCTTTCTGCGGGTCGGCTTGCACGGTAAAGGAAACCGCGCTGTTGTCGGAAATGGAGTTGGAAAGATTTTCGGGCACGGCCACCGTGAGCCTGAGTTTGGAGTGGTCTTCCAAAACAAACATCGGTTTGGTGTTGCCCTCCGGCCCGACCAGTTCACCGGGGCTGATGTTGCGCTCGGTCACCGTGCCGTCGAACGGTGCGCGCACGGTGAGGTAGCTGACCAGTTGGCCTTGCGAAGCATGCTGCGCCTTCGCCGCCAACAGGTTGCTCTGCGCCGCCCGGGTCAGGGCACTATCGGCCGACATACGGGAGAGCGCCTGATCCATTTCATTGGCCGAGACCGCGCCTTTTGTGCGACTGGTCTCCATCATGCGTTGATAGGTGAGGGTACTGGCCCTGACCTTGGCGCCCTGTTCGATCAGCGTTGCCTCGGCCGATGCCACTTGCGCCTGCGCGTGATTCAATGCCGAAACAATCTCAGGAGCTTCCAACACCGCCAGCACGTCGCCCTTCTTTACAACGGTACCTCTATCTGCTTTTACGAAGCCCACATAACCTTTCACCCGGGGAAACATCGGGGTTTTGTTCCAGGGCTTTAATTCGCCGGGCAAAGCCGTTTGCAAAGCGGGTTGCAGACTTTTCACAGCGGTTATTTCCACCTCTGGCACGACGGCAGTGGTGCTTTCCTGTTTTTTTTCTGTATGGCATGATGCCAGTACGACGATGCCCAGTGCGAAGGGAAGGTGTGTTATTTTCATAGGATTCATGATGCTCATTTTGCCTTGTTGTTGAAATATTGACTTTCACTGTCCTCGGGGTCGAGCGACACCGAGACGAGTGATGCTTTCTGTTGCACGAGTGTAAAGACGCCGGGAAGAATGAGGAGCGATGCCAGGGTGGAGGCGATCAGCCCGCCGATCACGGCCTGTCCCAACGGCGCCACTTGGTCGCCGCCTTCGCCCATGCCACTGGCCATGGGGATCATGCCCGCGATCATGGCGATGCTGGTCATCAGGATCGGGCGGATCCGGCTGGCGGCCGCCATCAATCCCGCCTTCCGCGCATCTTTCACTTCCAGCCGTAGGTTCTCTGCATTGGTGATCATCAGGATGGCATTGGCCACCGAAACACCCACCGACATGATCATGCCCATGTAGGACTGCAGGTTTAGGGTGGCCCCAAACAGCAACAACATCAGCAACGACCCCGCCAGCACCGCCGGCACAGACGAAAGAATGGCCAGCGACAATTTGAACGACTGAAAATTCGCCGCCAGCAAAAGGAAGATGATCACAATGGCCACCACGAGACCCCCTTGCAAACTGCCGAGCGTTTCCGCCAGCAACTTCACTTGTCCCTTGAATTCGATGGCCATCCCGCGTGGCGCCTGACCCGCATCGTCGATGGCTTTGCTCACGGCCTTGCTGGCCGAGCCGAGATCTTTTTTGTGGATGTTGGCCGTGATGGTCACCAACCGGTTCGGACCGGAACGATCGTATTGACCGGGAGCAATTTCTTCCGAGAACGTGGCCACGTCGTTCAGGGTAGGGTGGAGGTTTCCGCTTTGCAGCGGGATGTTGGCAATGTCATGGATTGAATTCATTTTATACTCGGGTACCTGCACTTGCACCTGGTAGGCAAGGCCTTTGGTATTATCGAGCCACAGGTTCTTGTCTGTGAAACGGCTGGAACTGGTGGCGGCTACCAAGGAGCGCGCCACTTGCGTGGGGGTGACACCCAGTTGTCCCGCACGCTCGCGATCCATGTCGATCCTCAAGATCGGGTAGGCCATGGGTTGCGCGATCTGTACATCGCGGAGGTAGGGAATCTTTTGCATGTTGGCCATGATCTTCAAGGCAAACTTCTCGGCTTCCCGGATATCTTTGGCGGCCACGTTCACTTCAATGGGTGTGGCCGCGCCCTGGCTCATGATCTTGTCCACCAATTCGATGGGCTCGAACGAAAGGCGCAAGCCGGGAATTTTCTGGGCAATGCTTTCGCGAAGTTTCTCCTTCAAGGCATCCATGCGCACCGGAAACTCTTCCGATAGCGAAACCTGCAACACGGCTTCATGCGGCCCGCTGTTGAATACGAAGATCTGGGATGTTCCATAGCTGGTGGGCACATTGCCGACGTATGCCGAGGTGATGGCAATATTTTCCGCGCCAACTTGCTCCTGGATAATGTTCAACACCTTTAATGTGATCTCCTCCGTCCGCTCCACCCGTGTTCCATCCAAAGCCCGCAACCGCAGTTGAAATTGGTGGCTGTTGGCCTTGGGAAGAATGTCGGTGCCGATAAAGAAGAAAGCGGCGGCGATCAGAACGAACGAGCCGAGCAAGTAGACCGTTGTCCAGAATTTTCTGCGTTCGATGATCTTTTCCAGGATGCTGATATATTTCAACTTGAACTTGTCGAACCCCGTCACCGGGTGAGGATGGCGATTTTCTTCGATGATGCTCTCGGACTCCGCATGATCAAGGGCCAGCGTTGGTTCTTCCGGGTAATGGGTATGCACTTTCAGCAACCAATTGGACAACACCGGTACGAAGGTTTGTGATAACAAAAACGACGCCGTCATCGCAAAACCTACGGCCAGCGACAATGGGAGAAACATGGATTTTGGCACACCGCTCATAACAAACGCAGGAGCGAATACGGCCAATATGGAAAGGAGGATAAGCAATTCGGGAAACGCAATCTCTTTGCAGGCGTCCCAGATGGCTTGCGCTTTTGGCTTATTCATTTCCAGGTGCTGGTGTATATTTTCAATGGTCACCGTAGCCTGATCGACCAGGATACCCACGGCCAGCGCCAGCCCACTCAACGTCATGATGTTGATGGTTTGCCCGACCAGGTGCAACAGGATCACGGCGCTCAACACCGAGATAGGAATGGTAACGACCACGATGATCACACTCCGCCAGTCGCGAAGAAACAACAACACCATCAATCCCGTGAGCAACGCCCCAAGCGCACCTTCCGTGACCAGACTTTTCAACGAGTTGGTCACGTACGACGACTGGTCGAATTCATAGGAGATCTTCACATCTTCGGGAACGGCATTCTGCAATACCGGCAACGCTTCGCGAATGTTATTCACAACCGAAAGGGTAGAGGCATCCGATTTTTTTACGACCGGGATGTAAACCGCGCGCCGTCCCTGCACGAGGGCAAAACCCACGGTGATGTCGGCGGCATCTTCCACCGTGCCGATGTCGCGAACGAAGACCGTAGGTCCGGAACCGATCCGTACGGGGATGTCCAGAAAATCGGCGGGCTTGTCGATGAGCGAATTCACCGGGGTCATCATGGTCTGGTTGCCGATGCGGATGTTACCGGCCGGTGAGGGTTGATTGTTCACGCCGATGGCACGGATCACTTCTTCCGGCGTGAGCTTGTAGCTGGCCAGGCGCTGCGGATCGACCCGGATCACAATGGTGCGCTGGTTCCCACCAAGTGGCGGCGGACTGGACACGCCCTCGATCTTTGAGAACATCGGCCGGATGCGCGAAGAAGCGAAGTCCTGGATTTCATTCAACGAACGCGTGGCGCTGGAAAACACCAGTTGGCCAACGGGCACGGAGCTGGCGTCAAAGCGGATCACTTGTGGAGGCACGGTGCCTTCCGGCATGTAGGCTTTCGCCCGCGAAATGTTGTTGGCCACTTCCGCGGCGGCTTGCGCCATGTCGGTGCCGGGATAGAACTGCAGCTTGATGAGTGACATCCCCTGGATGGTTTTCACTTCCACATCGCGGATACCGGAAACGTACAGGAAGTGATCCTGGTAGCGCGTGGTGATAAATCCATCCATCTGGTCGGGCGCCATACCGCCATAGGGCTGCACGACATAGATCGTGGGCAGGTCAAGGTCGGGGAAGATATCCACGGGGATACTGCGCATGGATAGAAAAGAGAAAAAAGCGATGGCGATGATGCCCACCATGACCGAGATGGGATTTCGCAAGGCAGCACGAATGAGTTTGTACATAAGCGTATGTTATTGCGTCATCTTCCGTTGGCGAGTGGCTTCCGGTCGATGATTAATTTTGAACCGAGTTTAAGAATAAGGAAATGTCACCCTGGGCGGCGGCCACCATCAACCACGACCGCCACGCGTTGCTATAGGCAATGGCCACGTCGGCTTCGGCCCGGTTTAGGATGGAGATACTCTGCAGGAGCGTCGGCAGGTCGGTGAGGCCGCTGGTGTAGCGCGCGCTGGCCTGGTCGTAGGCCTGGCGTGCGGCTTCCAACTGAACAGGCGCCGTACGGGCTTGCTCCAGGGCCACCTGGTATTGCACGTCCGACTCCTTCCACTGCCGCTGTACACGCAGCGATTGCTCGTTATACAATTCCTCATCGCGCCGGGCTTTGAATTGCTCGCTCTTGTAGCGATGCCGCAGCGGCACATAGTCCGTCAACGTCCAGCGCGTGGAAATGCCCACCAGGTAGTTGTATACTTGATATTTTGTGCCCGCGGAAAAGTCGGTGCGATAAGCGTCATCGGTGTTGGAGACACCTGAGCCGCGGGCCCATCCTGCCGCCACCAGCGAAATGCTGGGCAGAAACGACCGGCCGGCGGCCGTGCTGCGGGCCTGGGTGGCTTGCATGCGGGTTTGATAATAGCGAAGGATTGGATTTGACTGGGTATTTAATGTGGGAGTGGCGGCACCGGGCAAGGCGGTGTAAAAATTCAGACTGTCGATGGTCATTCCTCCGTCCCGAAGAGCGCCCGTCAGCTCCATGAGGCGATACTGCTGGGTTTGCTGGTTGCGCTCGCTTTCCAACAATAAGAGTTTGGCCTTCGTATATTCGGCTTGCGCCAGGGCGCTGTCTACCCCAGGCCGGAGCCCTGAATGGACACCGGCGTTCACCACGTCGCGGAAGCCTTCGGCGCGCTCCAGGTTGGATTGCTGGATGGCCTTCAGTTTTTCGCTGATGAGCAACAGCAGGTAAGCGTCGGCCACACGAATTTGGTGTTGAAAAATCTCGTTGTCGTAGGCCGCCTGGGCAGTAGCTTCGTTGAGGCGTGCAGCTTTCACGTTGGTGGCCACTTTACCGAAGTTCACCACATTCCACTCCAGCAACGCCGAGGTGAAGCTGCCAAACGTGCCGTCATAAATATTGGTGGCGCGAATTCCCCCGGAAGGAGAGATCACCGTTCCACCGTTGGGATAGAACGAACCCGTCACGCTGTTGTTGGTGGAGTACGTGTATTGATGTTGTACCGACAGCCTGGGGATGTATTCGCTGGTACTCGTTTTCACGTCCTGGTTGGCGCTGCTCACTTCGGCCGCGCGCGCTTTGAGCAGCGGATATTGCCGGACACTTTGGTCCAGCAACGAACGCAAATTCTCCCCCTGTGCGGAGGCACCGGACAGCCCCACGGCGAGCAAGAGCAAGAGGCTGAGAAAAAAGACTGTTAACCGTTTTGATTGCATACGTGCCACACTTTTTTATAAAGATTTGGCAATACTAGGACCCGGATTCTGGAAACATTTAGGAATTCGAAGGACCCCCGAAAAATCAGGCGTCGCCGGTTTGTTATGCGGTCGTTTTTGGTTTTGGGTGGATGCGGATAAACCGAAAAGACAGGCGCTTTCCTAAATTTCTCCAAAATCGGGGACGTATCTTTGAAGAAAAACACCACTTGAAAGTTCTGGTAGTAGAAGACGAAATGGGGCTGGCCGAAAGCATCGCGGCGCACCTGACCAAAGACGGTTTCATCACGGAAACGGTTTTCAACTACGAATCTGCCCTGGAAAAAATAAGCCTCTACACCTACGACTGCGTGGTGGTCGACATCAACCTTCCCGATGGCATCGGCTTCGATATTGTGGAAACCTTAAAAAAGATAAAGGCCTCTTCCGGCATCATCATCATCTCGGCGCGCCACGCGTTGGAAGATAAGATCAAAAGCCTCGACATCGGCTCGGACGACTACCTCACCAAACCTTTTCATCTTTCAGAGTTGAACGCCCGCGTGAAATCGCTTTTGCGCCGGCGTCATTTTGGGGGAAGCAACGAGATCAGCTTTCAGGAGATCCGCGTCAACTATATTTCGCGCAAAGTATTTGTGGGTGAGACGGAAGTGACGCTCTCCAAAAAAGAGTATGACCTGCTGCTGTATTTCATGTCGAACATCGAAGTGGCCCTCACCAAACCCGCCATGGCCGAACACCTCTGGGGCGACAACATCGATTCGGCCGATTCGTTCGACATGCTGTATTCGCATATCAAAAACCTGCGAAAGAAATTGACGGATAAAGGAAGTAAAGACTATATTCATTCGATCTACGGCATCGGCTATAAATTCGGTAAAAATTGAAACTGTTCGACCGCACCAATTTCTACTACATCGTTTTCTCGGTCATCATCTATGTGCTGGTGGGAGCGTCGTTCTACCTCGTCGTGGAGCACGTGATCTACCAGGAGGTGGAGCAACGGTTGAAAGTGGAGCGACGCGATTTTGAAAATTTTGTACGCGCCCACGGCGTGTGGGACGAGAGCTGCTATTTTGTGGAGAACAAGATCGAGCTCACTGCCTTGGCGGACACGTTGGTGCCGGTCACAGAATTTAAAGATACGTTGCTCTATAATCGGTACAACAACGAGTATGTTCCGTTCCGTGAATACAGTTTTGTTAGCCATGTTGGCGGCGCACCCCACAAGGTGACGATCCGGAAATCCCTCATCGAATCGCGCACGTTGCTGAAATCCATCACGGGCATTATGATGGCGGTGCTCAGCCTGGGCTTACTGGTTTTGTTTTTGTTTCAGCGTCGCATCGCCCGGCGCATCTGGGCTCCCTTTTACCAAACCCTTTCCCGCGCCAAATCTTTCGACCTCAACGAGGGCAAGGGCCTCACGCTAACACCCGAAGAGATCTTCGAATTCAACGAGCTGAACTCCGTCTTAAACAAAGTGACCGATAAGATTGCCCGCGACTACACTAGCCTGAAGGAGTTCACCGAAAATGCATCCCATGAAATTCAAACCCCGCTGGCCCTCATCAACAGCCGCGTGGAGGAATTGATCCAGCAAAGAAATTTTTCCGACGAGCAGATGCGCTGGATCCAGGACATTTACCAGTCGGCCTTGCGGTTGTCCAAATTGCACCAGGCGCTGTTGTTGCTCTCCAAGATCGAGCACGGCCAGTTTTTCGAGTGGGAGACCATAAACCTCACCGAGGCCATGGCGAACAAACTGGAAGAGTTTGAAGAGATCTTTACCCATAAAACGATAAAGGTGCAGTTCACAAAAACGGGCGCGTTCAACGTGCAAATGCACCCGGTATTGGCCGATGTGCTCATCACGAATTTGCTGAGCAATGCCGTAAAGCACAATCATGCACAGGGCATCATCGACATCGTCGGCACCGGTCACACGTTGCGGGTCAGCAACACCGGTAGCGCGCTCACCACATCGCCTGAACGATTGTTCGAGCGTTTCAAAAAACAGAATCAGTCTTCATCCTCTTTGGGGTTGGGCCTGGCCATTGTAAAAAAGATCTGTGAAAGCTACCACCTCGCCATTCAGTATTCTTTCGATGAGGGGATGCACACCCTGACCATCAGTAGCCCGACGGCGGGTGAATAGTCAAACCCTCCGGCGTATTGTTGCAGGTGATTCCGACATTTCAATGGATTCATTATCTTTAGACGCTACCTTCATAACCTAAGACAAAAGCCTATGCCAACCGCTCTGAAAATACTCAACGCCATTTTCATACTCTTCGCCCTGTACATGGGTGTTAAGCAAGGATGGGCCATGTTGTCGGGAAAGCCGGAAATGGTAGCGATGTTCAGCAAATGGAATTTTGGCAAGACCGGGCTCACGCTCATGGGAATCGCCACCATCGCCGGTGGCGTACTGTTGCTGCATCCCAAAACATTTGTCTGGGGAAATTATATCACAGCGGCGGGTATTTT
Organism: Chryseolinea sp.; assembly: GCA_036525235.1. Taxonomy (GTDB): domain Bacteria; phylum Bacteroidota; class Bacteroidia; order Cytophagales; family Cyclobacteriaceae; genus Chryseolinea. The sequence goes on from DATDAV010000300.1 coordinate 16,537, forward strand.
ACTGATCATCGCCTTTCACCTCAACGACCGGGATTTAAAGGGCGTGGCCATCGAACTGCCGTTCCTGTTGCTTTCGTTGGTGATACTTTATTTGCAGTATCCTTTTCTGGGCCTTTTCCAACGCGATTAAGAAAATCGTTTGACCGTATCTTAGGGTAGGCCGTATCCCGAAACGTCTTGACTTTATACACCTTCAACGAGTAGATTCGAAATATTAACCCCATCCAGACATGACCCAAAACATCTGTTGTAAACCCCTCCTGGTTTTTACTGCCATCGTGGCGCTCGCATCAGGAGCTTGCCAAAAGAAAGCCGAAACAAAAACAGAGACCGAAGCCGCCCCGAAGAAGGACTCCACCGAACAGTTCCCGAAATCCATCGCCGAGCCATTGGTCACCGACATCTACACCGCCGATCCCTCCGCGCACGTGTTCGAAAACAAGATCTACATCTATCCCTCACACGACATCGAAGCAGGCATCCCCGAGAACGACAACGGCGATCACTTCGACATGCGCGACTACCATATCTTGTCCATGGACAGCGTTGGTGGGCCAGTAACCGATCACGGCGTGGCGCTCGACATCAAGAACATACCCTGGGCGGGCCGCCAATTGTGGGCGCCGGATGCTGCATTCAACAAGGGCACCTATTATTTATATTTCCCCGTCAAGGATAAAGAAGACGTCTTCCACATCGGTGTGGCCACCAGCAAATCGCCGGCGGGTCCGTTCACAGCCCAACCTAAGCCGATTGCCGGAAGCTATAGCATCGACCCAGCCGTCTTTCAAGATACCGATGGGAAGTCCTACATGTATTTCGGCGGCATCTGGGGCGGACAGCTGCAGCGTTGGATCACGGGCAAATACGACACGCTGGGCAAAGAACCGGAAGGCGATGTGCCCGCCATCGGCCCGCGCATGGCGCGCCTGAGCAAGGACATGCTCAAATTCGACGAGCCCGTAAAAGAGATCAAGATCATCGACAAAGACGGCAAGCAGCTCCCGGCCAAAGACCATGACCGCCGCTTCTTCGAAGCCTCGTGGATGCACAAGTACAACGGCAAATACTACTTCTCGTATTCCACCGGCGACACCCACTTCATCGCCTATGGCATTGGCGACAGTCCCTATGGACCGTTCACCTACCAGGGTGTGATCCTGAACCCCGTCATCGGCTGGACCAACCACCATTCCATCGTGGCGTTCAAAGGGCAGTGGTATCTCTTTTTCCACGACAGCATCTTGTCGAAAGGAAAAACGCACCTGCGCAGTGTGAAGGTCACACGCCTTCAGCACCGGCCCGACGGCACCATCGAGACCATCGACGCCTACATAAAGTAGCATCCGCAGTTGCCATTGAAAATGCTTTCGTGTCTCCAGTTTACATGAGATCGAAAGCATTTTCATTTGATACCAGCACCACGGGATAGCAGAATAAAACCTGCGAGGAGGCTGAATGTAAGATTCAGGGCAACTTCTTCGGATTATCCTCTCGCTTTTTTCTCACTTTTGAAGAAAACTTTATACGTGTACCAAGGCCTCAAATTTTTTCTGGGCGTATATATGCTGCTGCTGTCGGTGTCCCTGGTGGCCCAACCGGAGAAAGATCCTGACCTCGTTTGGTATGAAAGCTTTTTTCAAGGCAAGAAAGCCCCGGTAGACAAAGCGCTCATCAAACAGCAAGCGGTTCTGAAGGACGCTGTGTCAAAAAAAGACAAAGTAGCCGAGGCTGCCGTGCTGAAGGAGATCGGCATGCTCCACCTCACCGGCACGGAGAACCGCGAGCAGGCCATGGACTACTTCATCCGCGCGCTGGCCATCGAAGACTCCCTGGAGCTGAACAGCAAACAGGTTTTCACCTACATGGCCATCGGCCGCGTGCTCAACGACATCGGCGACTACAACAAAAGCGAGGAGGCCCTGGAGAACGCGCTGGTGATAAATCGTTCCCTAAACAACACGCTCCTTCATGTGACGATCCTAAATCAACTGGGACAGGTCCGCGCGGTGCAGGGAAAACGCGATGAGGCCCTGCGCAACTACGAAGAAGTGTTGGCCTTCAAGGACGAGATCAAAGACCCGCGCACCGAGGCCGCGGCCCTCTTCAACATCGCTCACCTGCTCACACAAGAAGGGAAGTATGCCGAAGCCCTGGCCACGCACAAGCAAGCCCTGGCCCTCAGCCGCTCCGTCCGCGACAAGACCGGTGAAGCGCTTTCGCTAAACGACATCGGAGAGCTTTATCGCCTCATGAAGAACGACGAGAAGGCTTTGGCCAACCACGTGGCTTCACTGGAGGTGCGGCAAGCCTTGAAGGATAGAAAAGGGATCGCCGATTCGTACAACAACATCGGCGCATTGTATTATCAGCAAAAGAATTACCCCCGCGCAGTAGCCAATCTGCAACTGGCACTGGACGCGGCCCGCGAGGTGCAGGATCAATCCCAGACATTGAAGAGCTACGAATACCTCAGCGCTTCTTTCAAAGAGCTCGGCGACTACAAAAAGGCCTGGGAGTTTAAAGACCAGCAGCAATTGCTCCAGGAGTTTATGACCAACGACAAAAACGAGCACCAGTTGTTGGAAACCCAAAACCGTTACGAGATCGAAAAAAAGGAATCGCAGATCGGCCATTTGCAAACGCTACGTCTCCAGCGCGAAAAAGAGTTACGGACCCAAAAGAAACTGCAGAACTTTTTGTTCCTGCTGGTCGGGTTAACGGTGGTGGTAGCAGCACTCGTGCTGTACCTGTACCTGGTGAAGCGACGGTCCAACAAGATACTGGAAGCTGCTCATGCCACGGTGAACGAACAAAATCTCAAACTGCAGGAACTCAATGCCACGAAAGACAAATTCTTCTCCATCATCAGCCACGACCTGAAAGGACCTTTGAATTCGCTCACGTCATTCTCCGGTCTTCTGCTACATCACACCGACAGCCTCAGCAAAGAAGAAATACAAATGCTGGCGAAAGACCTCGACAAGTCGGTGAAGAACTTATTTGCGCTGTTAGAAAATCTATTGGAATGGTCACGCTCACAAACGGGCAACATCGAATTCAAGCCGGAAGTGTTTGACCTGAACGCCGTAGTGGAAGAGAATCGTGCGCTGTTGAAGGCCCAGGCGCAACAGAAGAAGATCACCTTGAACAACGCCGGCGAGGGTGCCTGGATGGTGCGGGCGCATAAGAACTCCATCAACACGGTGGTGCGCAACCTCATTTCCAACGCCATCAAGTTCACAGGCGAAGGCGGCCAGATCACCACCCGCCTGCAGCGGCAAAACGGCCGCGTGGTCATTGCCATCGCCGACAACGGCGTGGGCATGAGCCCCGAGGTGATGAAAAAACTTTTCCGCATCGAGGCCAAGCACTCCACCAAAGGAACGGCCGATGAAAAGGGCACCGGGTTGGGACTGATCCTTTGCCGGGAATTCGTGGAGAAGAACGGCGGCCAGATCTGGGTGGAGAGTGAAGAGGGGAAAGGCTCCGTATTCTCGTTCAGCGTGCCTCCCGAAAGCGCACTTTGACCCTTCCTAACACGTATTTGCCTTCCGTGTTTTCACGCCTATTTCCTGAAAAGTCGAAAATCTTCAATAAATTTCGCCCTGTTTGCCGGCGATAGGGCCCTCATGGGCGGATTTCCGCAATCTTTTTCAGATCTCTAACTCATTTTCTTCATGACCAGAATTATTTTTTTCCTGATCCCTTTTTTGACATGCGTGACCGCTTGGGGTCAGAATACAGCCTTGTCGGGCAAAGTGACCGGCGCAAATGACCAACCCATTCCGGGGGTGACCGTGTATGTCCTCAATACAAACGTAGGGGCTTCTACCGATGCCAGCGGCGCGTTCACGTTAGGTAATTTACCGGCGGGTAGCTATAAGATCCAGGTTTCCGCTGTTGGCTACGCCACCCAGGAGCGCACCATCACGGTGGGCGAGGGCAGCGCCGAACCGCTGGCGATTGCACTCCAGGAATCGGCCACCGAACTGGACGCCGTAGTAGTGACAGCCGATAAAAAAGAAGAAAACCTGCAGAAAGTACCCTTCACCGTCAATGCCATCTCCTCGCGCCAGGTGGAACAATACCGGTTGTGGAACAGCAAAGACATCACCGCCATCGTCCCCAACCTGTACTCGACCAATCCCGGCGACGGCCGTAACGTGACCTCCATCCGCGGCATTACCTCTACGTCATACGACCCTGCGGTGGCCACTTATATCGACGGGGTGAACCAGTTTGGGCTGGACACCTACATCGCACAGTTGTTCGATGTAGAGCGCATTGAAGTATTGAGCGGACCGCAGAGCACGCTCTATGGTCGCAATGCCATGGGCGGTGTCATCAACATCATCACCAAAAAGCCGACAAATGTCACGAGCGGTTTTGGCGAACTCAACATCGGTAACTACGGGCAGCAGCGCTATGCTGTGGGCTTCCGCACGCCACTGGTAAAGAACAAACTTTACCTCGGCGCCACGGGCATTTATGATCGCATGAATGGCTTCTATAAAAATGATTTTTATCAGAATGACTTCGATAAGAAACACAGCCTCACCGGAAATTATTACCTGCGCTACAACGCCTCCCGTGCCTGGGCGCTCACATTGAATGTGAAACACAACGCGAACCGTAACAACGGCACGTTCCCCCTGGCCTCCAGCAAGGAGGAGGCCTTCGCCAATCCATTTCGTGTCAACCAGAATGCGGTCACCCAATTGGTGGATAACATCTTCAACAGTTCGCTGGTAGCGAGCTATGCCGGCCGCGGCTTGAACTTTACGTCGCAGACGTCGTATCAATCCAACTACCGCTACTACAAAGATCCCATCGACGGCGACTTTTCGCCCATCGACGGTGTCAGCATCATCAACAACTATGGCAGCAAGTGGAACAACGTGAAAGTGTGGACGCAGGAGTTCAAGTTCTCGTCACCGGCAACGGCGTCGAACTTTAAGTGGACGGCGGGAACCTACATGTTCCATCAACACAATCCCGTGAAGCAAGCCACGCGCTTTGGCGCAGACGCTGCTTACGTGGGAGCCGACGACACGAACTTCTCGCTCATCAACACCTCCACCGGCAAAGGCAGCGGCATCGCTTTCTTCGGACAGGGTACATATACCTTTTTGGAAAAACTGGATGTGACCCTGGGTGCTCGCTATGACTACGAGCATAAAGAGCAGAGCGTAAAAGGAGAGTATCAACACGATCCCGATCCGAACCCTATCTTCGAAACACAACCCGACACCACCGCCAAGGTGAACTTCCATGCGTTTTCACCCAAAGCCAGCGTCGCGTATCACGTATCGGAATTCAACACCTTGTATGCCACCTATAGCCGCGGGTATCGCGCGGGCGGGCTCACGCAATTGGGGGCAGATCCTTCGCAGCCTCCCTTGTTTTCGTACAAGCCCGAATACAGCGGCAACCTGGAGGCAGGGACGAAGAACGTGTTCTTTGACAACCGCCTGCAAGTAAACCTCTCGGTGTTCTACATTCACGTGAACGATGCGCAGGTCCCCACACTGGTGTTGCCTGAGGCCATCACGGTAACAAAAAATGCCGGCACGCTCACCAGCAAGGGTGTCGACCTTCACCTGGCCACCATGCCGGTGAAAGGCTTGCAAATAGAATACAACCTGGGCATCAGCCAGGCGAAATACACCAACCTCAAGGTGGCCTCCAACGGCGCCGAGGTGGACCTGACGGGCAACAAGCAAATCTTCACACCGGCCTATACGTCGATGGCCGCGGTTCAGTACGGCTTGGCAGTAGGGGATGTGAAGCTTCTGGTGCGTGGCGAATGGATGGCCCTGGGCAAGCAATACTTTGATCTCGGCAATACCGTATCGCAGTCGTCCTACAGCGTGTTGAATGCCCGTGCGGGCGCTTCTTACCGCGCGTTCGACCTCATGTTCTGGGGAAGAAACCTGGGCGATCAAAAATACATTGCCTACGCCTACGATTTTGGAGCCACTCACCTGGGTGATCCAAGAAACTATGGCGTGACCCTGCGGAAGACATTTTAGGTCTCACAGGAGGCCGGCCGTTTGCCGTAACGGGCCAGCGGCCGGCCATCCTAAACCAACGATTTTCATACACGCGTGTCAACTTTATAGCGACAGCGAGGTACAATGCCAAAATGATTTGTATTTATGCGGTCGCATTGAGTTATGTATAAACGACTTACGTATAAACCGGATTCCCGCTATGTCGAGCAAAATCGCTAACCTCTGGATCATTGACGATGACCCCATGTCGTCGTTTTATATCAAGCGGCTCGCCGAATTGGGAGAACTGGCGCACATCATAACGATCTATAACAGCGCACAGGGCGCCATCGACTACGTCCTCCATCACAAGAATTCACAAGAGCATCTGCCCGACGTCATTTTGCTGGACATCTACATGCCCGAGATCGACGGATGGGAATTTTTGGCGGAATTAAAGAAGATAGAATCGCTCCTGGTGAAGAAGCCGGAGATCTACATCATCAGCTCGTCTAACCACCCCAAAGACCTCAGCCGCGCCGATACATTTCCCGAGGTGAGAGCTTATTTCCAAAAGCCCGTCACACTCGACATCCTGAAAAAAGTGGTCACTGCTTTGAAGTAGGTTGCACCCTTATCGCAGGCATTCTCTTATTCGATGATTTCTATTTCTGTACGGCGGTTGATCTCGCGGCCACCCATCTCGTCGTCGTTGGAAACGATGGGGCGCTCGGAACCGTATCCCTTGGCCGACACGCGCTCGGCGCCTATGCCATGGCCCACCAGGTAGGTCACCACCGATGACGCCCGTTTCAGCGAGAGCGCCTTGTTGTTGGCGGCGTTACCACTGTTGTCGGTGTGCCCGTTGATCTGCACTTTCAGTTTCGGGTTGGTGATGAGCAGCTCCCGGATATTTTCCACCTCGGCCACCGACTCCGTTTTCAGGTCGGACTTGCCAATGTCGAAGAAAATGTTTTTCAATACCACTTTCGAACCGACCTCCGCCTTCACCATGATGATGTGCGTGTCGATCTCCTGGTATTCGGCAAATTCCGGCAACGCAAAGTTGATGGAGTTGAACAGGTAGCCCGCTTTTTCCGTAGCCACCCCGTAGTTTCCACCGTGAGGAATGATCAGTTCGAACTCACCCGTCACCGGGTTGGCGTTGATCTTTGCCATCACTTTGTTGGTCGCGTTGTCCACCAGGGATATCACGGCGCCAAGGGGCGCGGCATTGCTTTCATCAATAACCCTTCCCTTTAGCAAGGTCACTACCTTTTGCTCCTTCTTCGCCTGGATGCTGGCGTCGATAAATTCTTCGCTCTTCGGGATCTCGGTTTTTACTTTTTCCTCGGCAGCCTTCTGCACGGCAGCCACCACTTCGGGTTTGGGCTTCACTTTGTATTTGGGTTCCAGGAATGTGATGGAGTAAATGTCCGCGTCACCCAAACCACCTTCCTTGGCGGTGGAGAAGTATCCTTTTTTCTTATCCGGCGACAGCGTGAAGAAGCCATCGTATTCCCACGAGTTCAGCGGGTAGCCCATGTTCTCGGGTTTCTTCCATTTGTTGTTGACAAACTCGGTAACAAAAATGTCGCTGTTGCCAAGACGGGGATGTCCGTCAGAGGAAAAGTACAGCGTCACACCGTCGTGGTGGATGTAGGGTGAGTCTTCGTTTTCGGGAGTGTTGATCACGGGGCCGAGGTTCACGGCCTTTCCCCATTCTCCCTTGCCGTCGAGCTGGCTCACGTAGAGATCCAATTCGCCGATCCCGCCCGGGCGGTTGCTGGCAAAGAAAAGTTTCTTTCCATCGGCCGTCACGCTGGCGCAGGTTTCCCAAAACATGGCCGTGTTGATGTTCTTGTTGAGGGGCTCGGGCTTGGACCATTGGTCGCCCGAAAGCGTGGAGGTGTAGATGTCGCCCTCGCCTTCCTCATAATACAGGAACAAGGTCTTGCCGTCCGGCGAAAGCGACGCAGCCGCGTCATTGTATTTGATGTTGATGTTGGGGCTGATGGCCTTGGGTGCTGCCCAAGTGTTGCCTTGCTTGGTGGTGAAGTAAATGTCTTCGAAATTTTGATTGGCCTTTACTTTGGCAGGATCGTCGGTGCGGTTCGATGTAAAGATAAGTGTGTTGCCATCCGCGGAAATGATGGGGGAGTAATCGCTGTACGGCGTGTTCACCTGGGAGCCAAGGTTTTCGATGATCACGTTTAACTCATTTTGCGAAAGGGAATCGGCAATATGACACTCGGCGATCTTCTCGTCCACGATGCTCGACAAGTTGGCCTTCTTCTTTTTGAAGTTTTCAAAATGCTTGATGGCCTTCTGGAATTCGTTGGTGTTCTGAAAGGCAATACCCAGGTGATAGTCGATGTCCGGGTTCACGGCCGGGTTCAAACGATAGGCCTTGCTGATATAGGAGGCTGCCTTCGACTTCGTTTCCGAATACAGGTAGGTGAGGCCGATCTTGAAATTGACGGCAGCATCATCGGGGTTGAGGTCCTGCGCCGCGAGGTAGGAGGCCAAAGCATTTTTGTAATCCTTCTTGCCATAATATTTGTCGCCGGTAGCCACCAGGGTCTTTTGATCCTGGGCGTGGGCCACCATACTGAGCAAGAAGATTGCGAAGAGTAGTAAATGTTTATCCATAATGATGGATAGTTATCGGTTAGGTAAAAATATGATCACTAAAGATAAGCCTATTCACTTCCCAACGGAAGTAGCCCATCCTAAATTAACGTCTGTTCAACTTCCTTAACCGCGCTTGCCTTTCCATCCGGGACCCCGCACGACACGGCCGGGCAAGGCGCCGGTATGTTCGCCCTGGTGGAGCACTTGCACGCCGTTCACAAAAACGTGTTGCATGCCCGTGGCATATTCCTTGGGCGAGTCGAACGTGGCGTGGTCGGCAATGGTGCGTGCGTCGAAAAGGGCTAGGTCGGCATAGTAGCCCACCTTCAGGCTACCCCTTTTTTTGAGCTTCAGGTTGCTTGCCGGCAGGGCGGTGAGGCGGCGAATGGCTTCCGGCAGGGAAACCACTTTTTCGTCGCGAACATATTTTCCCAGGAATCGCGCAAACGTCCCATAGGCCCGGGGATGCGTCCCCCAGTCGGCGAAAATCTTGGCTTCCGACATCGACGCGGCATCGGAGCCGAAGCTCACATAGGGCAGCGTCAGCATGCGTTTCACATTGGCTTCCGAGATGAGGAAATACACGGCAGCGATCGTGGACTTGTCGCGCACCACCAGGTCGATCACCGTTTCGTCGGCGTCTTTGCCGTGGAGGCGGGCCACTTCGTCAAGCCGCTTGCCGCGGTAGAGTTTGTTGAGTGAGTCCAGGCGGAAGCCCAGCATCATCACGTCTTTGGGTTCGGAATTTTTTGAGGGAATACCCAGCCGCATTTCCTCCAACACTTTCTTACGCGTTACCGGATTCTTTAACCGCTTGCGCATGGCACTCGCGCCGCCTTCCTGCACCCATGTGGGCAGGCGCGAGGTGAGACCGGTGGCGCTGGCGGTATAAGTGTACATATTGGCAGTAATTTTCAGGCCTGCATTCCGGGCACTGTCCAGCTTGGCGATGACCGTTTCCACTTTGCCCCAGTTTCTTTCATGGTTGATCTTCAGGTGATAGATCTCTGCCGCGATGTGCGCCTCTTTCGAGATGCGGAACGTTTCGTTCATGGCCGAAAGAATATTGTCGCTTTCGCTGCGCATATGCGTGATGTACATGCCGCCGTTCTGTGAGGCGACCTGTGCCAGGGCGATAAGCTCGTCGGTAGAGGCATAGTCGGCGGGGGCGTAGATGAGCGACGATCCCAATCCCATGGCGCCGTCGTCCATCGCTTGTTGTACGAGGACCTTCATGCGTTTCAATTCTTCCGCTGTCGGCGGGCGATTGTCGTGACCCAATTCGTGGATGCGGATGGACGTAGCCCCCACAAAGGAAGCGACATTGGGGCTAACCCCTTTTTTCAGAAGATAATCAAAATATCCTCCAAGGGTCGTCCACAAACTATCAACGGGTTTGCTGGTGGCCTTCCGCTTCACAGGACCGGGCGACCATCCTTCACCAAACACTTCCAGCGTCACGCCCTGTTTGATGTCGCTCATGGAGCGGCCGTCCATCAGCAGGCTGCGATCAGCCCAACTCAGCATGTTGATAAACCCAGGTGCCACGGCGAGGCCTGTTGCATCGATTTCTTTTTTGCCGGTGGCATCACCGAGATCGCCAATGGCGGCAATGGTGTCGGCCTGCAAGGCAACGTCGGCGGTGAAGGGTTCGGTGCCGGAGCCATCGTAGACGGTACCGTGCCGGATAATGACGTCAAAGGTCTGCTTGGGCTTGGGCCGGCAGGCCAACAAGATCAAAAGGGCAACACCCAACACAAAACAATACCGCATGATGAAAAAATATGAATGGCATGATAGGCACCTTTACGGAGAAAAGAAAGGCGATGTAAGGTATGAGCCCAGATGGTATAAAACAGTTCGCTTCCCCGCCCGAACGTATCGTGTGTACACTCAAGGCAAAGGCTTCTCACACGTTCGGCACGGGCGGGCCCGGGGGCAGAAGGCTGCCGGGAGAGCGAACAGGGATGCTTTTTTGGATTACCTACCTTCTACCCCAAACTTCCGCTTTGCGGTTGGCGGCATCTTTGGTGTCGTACCAGAATTCGATCCGGTCGATGTTGCGTTTGTTACCCTTCAGGTCGATCACACGGCTGTTGGAGTCTTTTGCAAAGTTCCACTTCTTGCTGGCCGCCGTTTTCAAAATAGAAGGTGCACTTGTGCATGTTCAGAGCGCCATTGTTCACCAGGATTTTAATAGCGGTGAGCGCATTGTCGCGATAGCTAACGTGGATCACATCGCGGTCAATTCCAAAGTTCACTTTTTTGAGCCGAGGTTAACCCACGGGTCTTGGGCAAAGCAGGTGCTGATCGCGGTGATGAAAAGAAATAGGACGAGAGATTTTTGCATGAGACGGTTCATGTTTTTTTTGTTTTAGGTTAGGGATATTGAAATTGAGAGAAGAAAATTTTGATTTGACAGGTTAATAAACGGAGCAGTCTCGGCGTGAAGCCATAGGCTCATCGGCATGGATGGTTACCAAAAATATCAAAATAGTTTTTGTTTTGGCGAAGGATTTTGAGAAAAAAGACAACGCTTCCCATAGGTAAAGCGTCCATATCGTTTCGGTTGTGAACCGCTACCCCATCGGTATACGCCCGGTTTATTTTTAATTTCTTAACTCGGATTTAAAAGTGGGAACGCGCTTCTTTTTATCGCACCACCAGTTTCATAAACTCATTCCGCCCATTGTAATGAACGTTCAGAATATAAAGGCCCGGGAGCAGGGCCTGACGGGTTTGAATGACGAACTCTTTGGAATGATGTTCGGCCGGGGCAAAGGTCTCCAAGAGTTTGCCTTGCTGGTCGAAAATGTCCAGGTGGTCGAGTTGGAAAGCGCTGTCCGACCATTTTAGCTTCCATTGCCGGCCATCGGTGGTTGGGTTGGGATAGACGGAAAGGGATTTGTCAGAGGAGGGGATGTAGACCGACCGTGTGCCCGCATACGACACAGTGCCGTCGAGGTCGGTTTGTTTCAGGCGGTAATACGACCGGCCGGCAAAGGGATTTTCGTCGGCGATGGAGTAGGTCAGGGGCGTGTTGGAGGTTCCTGCCCCGGGAACACGGGCCACCTCGTCGAAGGACAGGTCAAGACCGGCACGCTCTACCGTGAAGTGGTCGTTGTTCAATTCACTGGCTGTTCTCCACTCGGCCACAACCACGGGGTTTTCAAAGGAAACTGTAAAATCGGTTACTTCTACGGGTAGCGGTGTCGTGGAGGTATTGGTTGAGCCGACCGTGAAATAATTTCCATCCGCCAGATTGATATTGTTTACCGTAAAAACCGAGCCCGCCAGGGTTCCCGAAGTGGCCGTTGCGCCACTGTTGAATGCGCCATCGGCGTCTACCAACAAACGAAGATCACTTCCTGTTTTTGAACCGGGCACGGTGCTCAGATCAAAGCTGATGTTCACATTGCCCACATCACCCCCGGTCTCGGCAACGCGCCATACCCGACTCAACCGCCGTTTGATAGTCGTGCCATCCACATCCGACGAGTTGGGTGACGTGAGGCTGCCGTTGTTGCTCCCCCACAACATGAATTCATTGTTGACCAATGTACCTGCCGCATTGGAGATCGCAATGCTCACCACCGCGTTTGTATTCTGACTTTGAGAAGCGGTCTGGAGTAATCCCGATCCCGAAGCGGCGTTGTCCTGGCCCACTCCGGCAATGTCCGAGACATAGGTGGTGTAGCCCACCGTGGTGGCCGGATAGATTGTGGTCCCATCGGAACGCAGATAGTTGGTAAGTGTGGTTTGATCCAGCGTAATGCCATACTTCACGGCGAAATACGACTCGATCTGTTGGCGTTGTGTGGCACTGAGGTTGGTGTTGTACATGGCGATCTCCGCGAAATAACCATCCAACCCATTATTTGAAACCGTGGCGTGCCGGCCTAGCCGGATGATGGGGCCCGTCATCGTCGTGGTGGGGCCGGTTTGTGAAACCTCGAGGCGCCCGTTAAGATAAAACCCTTCTGAAGAGGAAGCGGCCGAAACATAATTCCTGTAAAAATCGGCAATGACAAAGCTACTGGTGTTTACCGGGGTAGTCGAGATGGGCCCGCCAAGATTGTTGCCGGCATCGTCACGTCGTTGGTAAAAGTACTTGTCCGTGTTAATGACCTTGAACGAAGTGAGATTGTTGGTTGCCGTGGGGCGGTCGAGGACAAACGTCCCGTTTTGATCGTTGCCGCCGTTGGTTTGATAGGTCAATTGTTTAAAGACCATGAGCATGTAGAAGCTATCCGTTCCACCGATGCCCGAAACCGCTGTGCCATCGAGGTAATGATCCTGTGTGAAGCGCAACGCAGGGTTGCCGTTGATGATGTTGGTTTGATAGGTGGGCCTGTTCCCGGCTGTGCCCTGTGTGGCATGATTAACCACCGTGCTTTGATCGCGCCAGAACTGAACGGCCTGGCCATTGGTAGCCAGCGTGGTGCCGTTGTCCGTGTAGGCGCCGGCGTTGGCCTTGAGCCACCATCGTAAATTGGTAGAAACTCCTCCCGGGGATTGACCATAGGAGGACACCCATCCCCATAGGAGGGCTGCAACAATAATTTTTCTCATAGGTAAAGAGGGCAGTAGAAAAAATGAGGGCTCCAGGCTACTGCGCGTTCAATACCAATATAGTGTAAATTTTCCCTTAATAAAAAAATACGACCGTCTGTTGAAACTTCACTAGGCGATAATCGCCACCCGGGTGAACAGTGGAAAACTTACCCGCCGCGAACCCTCGCCCCAGAGCACGGCAAGGCGTTGAATGAATTCCGGCACAGGATCGTACCCTTTTTGCTGAATGAATTTTTGGGTCGCCGACCAACTGGATAAGTACCCCGACAAATGATCGATCGTCCACTCGGCTTCGATGGCCAGCGGCGGCGAGGGAATGGGGGTGAAAGGAAAAGCAATCGTTTTGTATTCGTTCTCCACTAGCCGACGGGCATTGTCCCAGTACGGTCCCACAGTGTTCTCATAAAAATCCATGAAGGCTTCATCGATGGAGGGCTCAATGTACAATAGCCCATAACCCCAAATGGCCAGCAACCCCCCGGGTTTTATCACGCGCTTTACCTCCGCATAAAATTTATCGAGATCAAACCAATGAAGCGCCTGGCCCACCGTGATGAGATCGAATTGATGATCCGGAAAGGGTGTGCTTTCCGCAGGACTCACGGCGTAGTGAATGTTGTTCGCCGCCGAAGCCTGGTCCAGTTGTTTCTGACTGATGTCGGTGCCGTAAACCGTTTTGAATTGACGCGCCAGGCGTTGTGCTACCTGCCCATTGCCCGTGGCGCAGTCCCAGGCGTTTTCATTTCCCTGCACGTGTTGAAAAATGAAATCGTACAACGCCTCGGGATAAGTCGGGCGGAAGGCCGCGTATTGCTTGGCCTGGGTGGAGAAGAGGTCTTTCATTTTTTTAAGAGATTATACGGAAGCCGCCGGCAAAAGCTTCACCAATAGCTCTTTAAAAAATTTGGCCGCCACCATGGCTGTCATGCCGTTGATGTCGCGGGTAGGATTCAATTCCACGATGTCGGCGCCTACGATGGTAGCGTCCAGGCCCTGCAGGATCGCAAGCACTTGACGCGTGGTGAAGCCGCCGGGTTCGTGGTGTGATACCCCCGGTACAAAGGCGGGATCAAGCGCATCCAGGTCCAGCGAAATATACAGCGGCCCGTCAAAGTGGAGGGCCGTGCCGTCTTTCCAGTCCTTCATTTCGATGGATTCCACACCAAAGCGCCGGGCTTGTTCCCGTTGATGCGGATTGTAGGTGCGGATGCCCACCTGCACCAACCGCGAAGCCAGGCCCTCTTCCATGATCCGCGCAAACGGGCAGGCATGCGAAAATTTGTTTCCTTCAAAATTGTCGTACAGGTCGCCGTGGGCGTCGAGGTGGAGGATGTTGAGCTTGCCATATTTTTTTGCAAACGCTTTTATGATGGGATAGGTGATCGAATGATCGCCCCCGAGGCTTAGCACACTGTGATCTTTGCCAAGCCAGTTGAAAACCTGTTGTTCGATGGACGTAAAGGCGTCTGGCATACCGGGAAGGTCCAGGTCGCCCTGATCTTTCCACAACTGAGTTTGGTTGAGGTCCATTCCGTTTTCCGCGCAATAATTGGCGGAAGCGGAGTGATAGGCCTCGCGGATCTTTTGGGGAGCCGAGGCTGCGCCGGATAAAAAGGAAGAGTTGCTATCCAAGGGAATTCCAAGAACGGAGACCATAAGACGTGGGGTTAAGAAGGTATCAAAAATAGAAGTTTTGGCCTTACGCAGCGGTTCTTTAAGGCTGGGAGTTGAAGCCATCTATTGATTTTTAGAAATGATTCGCTGCCATTGTTAGCTTCAAATACTTTCCTTTTATGTAAAATGACTTACAAAATCTTTTTTTATTTACTGAAAGCCGTAAATTGAAAATACACTTTTTACCTCCTTTCCTATGAGCACTTTTAAACGAAGAGACTTTATTAAGAATAGCATGATGGCCGGCGTGGGCGCGTCGGTAGTAGATCCAAAATCGTGGCTGGAAGGCGATCCGAAGTCCGGCCCGGAAAAAATGGAGATCACGCCGTCGGCCAATCCCAAAAAAGTGATCGTTGGGGGTGGGGGATTGGCGGGCCTTTGCACGGCCTACGAACTAACGCGCCGGGGCCACGAGGTGGTGGTCATGGAAGCCAGCGGTCGCCATGGAGGGCACGTGTTCACTGTACACGACGGTCTATCCGATGGCCTGTACGGCGACGGCGGCATGGAACACATTTGCAAGCCGGGCTACGAACGCTACTGGAGCTATATCCAGGAATTTGGACTGACCGCCTTGCCCTATCCCCGCCGTAAAAACTTGCTGCGCCGCATCGACGACAAATTCTATACGGAAGAAATGCTGGCCGACCCTGTGGTGCTCAAAAAATTTGGCTTCAACGACCGCGAAGTGAAATTTCTCTCGCAAAACCCGTGGTGGGATCTGGAGTCGCTGTATGTGAAACCCTACCTCGATAAATTCAAAGACGAATATCAACCGTTTGGCGTGGGCTACGATAACATGGACAACACGCCCATGGCCGAATTGTATAAGAAAGACGGAGCCTCAGCCACAGCCTTGAAGTTCCTGGGAGGCGCCGACTATTCCGTGCAGTTCGAATTGTGGCGCGCGGCGATTCTCCACCTGCGTGGCGTGCCCCTGGCGCCCCCGGAAGTGTTCCGTTTAAAAGGAGGCAATCAAATGCTACCCAACGCGTTTGCTAAGCGCCTGGGCTCCAAAGTGTGGCTCAATTGCCCAATACTTTCCATCAAACATGGCGACAGTGGCGTGACCGTTACGTACAAACAATTCAATGAACAAAAAGAAATGCAGGCCGACTACTTCGTGAACTGCATTCCGCCGCCGGCCTTCAAAAACATTCCCGTAACGCCGGGCTTCTCACCCGAGAAACAATTCGTGCTCGACAATCTCGTCTACGATTCTTATCAGCGCTTTGTGTTCCAGGCCTCGTCCAAATTCTGGTTGGAAGACAAGCTGAGCATCAACCTGGAGCTCGACACTCCCGATCTCTGGTCGGTGTGGCAATCGGCCGATGAAGTGGAAACGCAACGCGTGGTCATTCTGGGCACAGGTCCTGGAGGTGTTTCGCCACAACGGGGCCTGGCGGCTTTCCGTTCGGTGTACCCCGGCAAGCGCGACACCATCGAGTTTGCCACCAGCCGCGACTGGACCAAGGAGACCTATGCCTCCACCTGCGAACGGACGCCCTTTGGCATCGGCACATTAAAGAAATTCTGGCCCGAGGTGATGAAGCCTTTCGGTCGCATCCATTTTGCGGGGGCGTATGCCGATAATTTGAATTGGGGTACAGAGGCCGCTACGCGTTCGGCCAACCGCGTGGCCCAGGAAATCGACAAAGCCTGACCGGTGCATGACGCTGCGAATGAATAAACTCCGCAAAGTTTTCGTGGGCGGCGGTGTGATAGCCTTAACCCTGATGTTGGGCGTATTGCTTTCTTCGTTCCGCGAAAGCGAAACCCTGGCCGAGAACGCCGTGCCAGTGGTGCGCATTACGCTTACCACCGGCAATGTAAAATTTCAGTGGAATACGATGATCAATTATACGATCAGCGTCAATGACAAAGAAGATGGCAATTCTGAATTTGACGAGATCGCACCGCACGAAGTGTTATTGCAGGTTTTATACCTACCGGATTCTGCACAACTCCAAGCCTACCGTTCGGAACGATCCAAGACGGAATCCGAGCCGGAGGCGTTGCTGGCCATCACCACGCTGCCGTGCCTCAACTGTCACACCGCCAAGGACAAATTGATCGGCCCATCCTTCCAGGACATTGCCGCAAAGTATACCTACAGTGCAGCGGTGGAGGATGCTTTATCGAAGAAAATAGTCGGCGGTTCGCTGGGCACGTGGGGAAACATTCCTATGCCGCCCCATCCCGAGGTGGCGGTAGCGCAGGCAAAAGAGATCGCGAGATGGATACTGAAAAGCAACAAGAATACGGATCATTTTTTCCTGGCAGGCCCTTCCGGTGCATTCAAAACAAAACAAAAACCAGAGAAAGACGCAGGCAAAGGAGTGTACCTGTTGCGCGCCAGCTACACCGACCACGGCACAAAGGACAATCCGCCACTGCGCAAACGCGGACAACATACCGTTATCTTGAGGAACTGAGATACGCAGGGCATCACCAAGGCTGGCGAATGCCGTTAAAATAGAAACGCCTTCGCGCATACTGTAGCCGTTGCGCGAAGACGTTTTTAAGAGTCGCCGAAATGTGCTTTAGCGCACGACCAGCTTTACAAATTCTTGCTTGTTGTTGTAGTGGACATTCAACACATACAAGCCCGGTGTCAGGAGTTTGCGGGGGTGGATAGCGAATTCTTTTTCCTTTTTGTTTTCCGGAGTAATGACTTCCAACAACCTGCCTTGCTCATCCATGATCTCGACCCGGTCGAGTTGAAAGGTGTCGTTGCCGTATTTCAACTTCCAGGGCTTGCTGCCATCGGCGGGGTTGGGGAACACCGAAAGCTTTTTTCCGGAAGGTTCTATGAAGATGGTTTGCGTACCCGAATACGTGACTTTGCCATCAAAGTCGGTTTGCTTGAGCCGGTAATATGAGCGGCCTTCAAAAGGATCGGTGTCTAACGCGGAGTAGGTGTGGGGTATGTTGGATGTTCCGGCGCCCGCCACACGCGCTACATTGCCGAAGCTCAGATCGGTACCGCTGCGCTCGAGCGTGAAATGATCGTTGTTCAATTCGGTTGCTGTTTTCCAAGAGGCTACTACGGCGGGGTGTTCGTAGGTGACCGTAAAATTCTCCAGCGTTACGGGTAGGGGTGAGGTGGTGGTATTGGTTGTGGCCAAGGTAAAAAAGTCGCCATTGGTCAGGTTGATGCTGGCCGTAAAGGTGGTGCCGCTCAGCGTTCCTAGATAGGAAATGGAACCAGCGGCAAACGTACCATCGCTATCGATCAACACACGAAGATTGCTGCCATTAAGAGGCCCCGGGAGACTGCTCAAATCGAAGCTGACGGTGTTTAGGCCAACATCGCCGACTTCGGATGCTCTCCACACGCGGCTCAGTCGCTGTTTGATGAAAACGCCATCCACATCCGACGAGTTGGTGGAACTGAGGCTTGCGTTGTTGCTGCCCCATACCAGGAATTCGTTGTTGGCGAGCGTGAGGGCGGGATTCAGAATGGAGATATTCAGGATGGAATTTGCGTTTTGACTTTGAGAAGCTGTCTGGTATAAACCCGAGCCGGCTGCGGCATTGTCGCGGCCCACGCCGGCGATATCGGCTACAAAGCCGCTGCGGGTAGTGGAGGCCGGATAAATAACGGTACCATCCGAACGCACGTAGTCGGTAAGGATAGTTTGGTCGAGGGTGATGCCATATTTCAGGGCGAGGTATGATTCGATCCGTTGTCGCTGCGCCGAAGTGAGGTTGGCATTGTAGACAGCGATCTCCGAGAAATAACCATTCAAGCCCAGGTTCACGCCCAATGCATGGCGCCCGATGCGGATCGGCGGACCGGTCATGCTGGTCGTGGGCCCGGCTTGTGAAACATCCAGGCGTCCATTCAGATAAATGCCTTCGGTAGACGATGCAGCGGAGACATAGTTGCGAAAGTAGTCGGCGATGCCAAAGGCGTCGGTCGCAACGGGTGTTGCTGTGACCGGTCCACCCGCATTGAGACGCCCATCGTCGCGGCGCTGGTAACAGTATTTGTCGGTGTTCACGACCTTGAAGCTGGTGAGGCTGTTGGTATCAGAAGGTCTGTCGATGATGAAGGTACCGGCATTGTCAGTGGGCGTACCCGGGCTATACGCCGATTGATTGAAGACGAGGAAAATGTAGAAGCTCTGCGTGCCACCAATGCCGGAAACGCTGCCGGCATCCAGGAAATGATCCAGCGTAAACCGCAGTGCCGGATTGCCATTGATGACATTGGTCACATACGTGGGCCGGTTGCCGGCCACGGCCGTTGTAGCGTGGTTGGCCGATGTGCTTTGGTCTCTCCAAAATTGCACGGTCTGGCCATTGGCCGCCAGCGTCACACCGTTGTCAACATACACACCGGCATTTGCTTTTAACCACCACAATAAATTGGTGGAGATACCTCCGGGCGATTGACCAAACAAAAAGGTACTACACACCAAAAGGATTGCAACGATAAGACATCTTTTCATAAGTTTTGCGGAGACGGCAGGTTAAGAATTTCAGACTGCTACATCTCCGATGCAATACTAGAGTTGAAAAATCGTTGAAGAACTTTTTGTGTTATTCTCAAACCACCCACGTAATGTTACCTCGACGCACCCTTGTTGTTCCTGCGAAAAAGGCATCCTGGAAAACAGGACATCACCATGAAACGGAGGAAGGTGAGTGCATGATTTTTTGAACTTCTGCTGGTATTGATTTTAGGGCTTCGAATCAGACACTTCGATCCTACAAGGGCATGCAATGCCTCAGCCTATTGGAAGTGTGTAAAGCAATGAAATTGTCGATGGGAGGAAGGCCGTGAGTGCCTTTTGTATTCCTGCGTATCTGCGATTTACGCTATGGCCGCGTCACACGAGGCAAGAACAAAAAAAACGCCTACACAAAGCGAATGGCGAAGTGTAGGCGTAAAGAGATGAGATTCGATTTGAAATTATTTCCGCGGAAGCAACGCTAGTTCTTTCATCTGCTCTTCGGAAATCGTCGAAGGCGTGTCGATCATCACGTCGCGTCCTGCATTGTTTTTAGGGAACGCGATGAAGTCGCGGATGGAATCGGCGCCACCAAAGATGGAGCACAACCGGTCGAAGCCGAACGCAATGCCACCGTGGGGAGGCGCGCCGAATTCGAAAGCGTCCATGAGAAAGCCGAATTGCTTCTTGGCCTCTTCTTCCGAAAAGCCCAGGTGACTAAACATCATTTGCTGCGTAGGCCGGTCGTGGATACGGATGGAACCGCCGCCCACTTCTGTGCCGTTGATCACCATGTCGTACGCGTTGGCGCGCACCTTGCCGGGATCGGTGTCCAGCAACTTGATGTCTTCCGGTTTTGGCGAGGTGAACGGGTGGTGCATGGCGTGGTAGCGCTTGCTTTCTTCGTTCCACTCCAGCAACGGGAAGTCGACCACCCACAGGGCGGAGAATTTTTGTTTGTCGCGGAGGCCCAGTTTGTCGCCCATCAACAAGCGCAGTTCGTTCAGTTGCTTGCGGGTGGTGTAGGTCTCGCCAGCCATCAAAAGGATAAGATCGCCGGGTTTGGCGTTGAATTTATCCACCCACGTCTTCAGTTCTTCCGGTGTATAAAATTTATCCACCGAAGATTTGATTGAACCGTCGGTACGGTATTGTACATACACCAAACCTTTTGCGCCAATCTGCGGGCGTTTTACAAATTCTGTCAGCTCGTCGATTTGTTTGCGCGAATATTCAGAACATCCCGCGGCGCTGATGCCGACCACCAATTCGGCGCTTTCGAACACGGGGAAATTTTTGCCTTTGGTCAGTTCGGTGATCTCTACAAACTCCATGGCGAAGCGCGTATCGGGCTTGTCGGAGCCGTAGCGTTTCATGGCTTCGTCGTAGTTCATGCGCGGTACCGACGGCATGTCGATTCCTTTCACATTTTTGAAGAGATGGCGCACGAGGCCCTCGAAGGTGTTGAGAATATCTTCTTGCGTGATGAAGGCCATCTCGCAGTCGATCTGCGTGAATTCCGGTTGACGGTCTGCGCGCAGGTCTTCGTCGCGAAAACATTTCACGATTTGATAGTAACGGTCGAAGCCGGAAACCATCAACAATTGTTTAAAGGTTTGAGGCGATTGGGGCAACGCATAGAATTCGCCGTGATGAACGCGCGAAGGCACCACAAAGTCGCGCGCGCCTTCGGGCGTGGACTTGATGAGCACGGGCGTTTCCACTTCGATGAAGTGCTGGCCATCGAGGTAGGCACGGGTTTGCTGGGCCATCTTGTGGCGCAGTTGCAGGCTTTCGCGCACGGGGTTACGGCGCAAGTCGAGGTAGCGGTATTTCATGCGCAACTCGTCGCCGCCATCGGTGTCGTCTTCGATGGTGAAGGGGGGAAGTTTGGCGGCGTTAAGGATGTTGATGGCCGTCACTTTCAATTCGATATCGCCGGTGGCGATCTTGTCGTTTTTGGAAAGGCGCTCGGTTACGACGCCCTCTACCTGCACCACAAACTCACGGCCCAGGCCGCGGCCTTTCTGCACCAGTTCGGCGGCGCTTTTGCCTTCTTCAAAGATCAATTGGGTAATACCGTAGCGGTCGCGGAGGTCGATCCACAAAACACTTCCCTTATCGCGCACGCGCTGTACCCAGCCCGCCAGGGTAACGTGTTTATTTGCGTCTGATAACCTCAATTCACCGCAAGTATGAGTCCGTAACATCTGAGTTTTAATTAATTTAGCCGCGAATTTAACAATACTTTGTGTCTGCGCCTTATATGCTAAAAATTAAAAGTGCCACCCCCATGGCCCTCTGTCTGCTGGCCCTCCTGTGCCTGGCCGCAGGGAAGCCCAAGATGAAGAAAATAAAAGTGAACGACGCCATAACGGTTTCGGTACCCCAGGACTGGCATCCTATGGACGATATGGATTTCAACGAACGCTATCCCTCTATCCGGGCACCCCTGGCCGCCTATACCAACGCCGAGCGGGAATTGGATTTTAGCGTAAACATTTCCGCTACACAATGGCCCGATGCCGACCTGGCCCTGGCCCAGAAATTTTTCCGTGCCAGCATCATGAACATGTTCGACCGCGTGAACATGATCGACGAAGGCATACATGATGTGGGTGGTAAAAAATTGATATTCTTCGAGTTCGATTCGCGCCTCAATGGCAGCCGGAAACAGGAAGGATTGCAGGACCCCGTGTTGCGCTATACGTACATTCAATACCTCGTGGAATCCCGCCAGACCCTGGCATTTTCGTTCAATTGCCCCAAGCGCCTGCAGCAGGATTGGCAGGAAACGGCCCGGTCGATGATGATGAGCGTCAAGATAAAATAGGTCCCCGGCTCCGAAAGGAGCGGACATGCGCTTGTCATTTTGCCCAAGGCGTTTAGCTTTGTGACCCTATGGAGCTCTTTACGGACGAATACTTCATGCGCGAAGCCCTAAAGGAAGCCGACAAGGCGTTAGCGATCAATGAAGTGCCGGTGGGTGCGGTGGTGGTTTGCAAAAACCGGATCATTGCCCGGGCCCACAATCAAACCGAAAAGCTCACGGATGCCACCGCCCACGCCGAGATGCTGGCGACGACCGCGGCGGCAAACTATTTAGGTTCGAAGTACCTCAGTGAATGTACCCTCTACGTCACGTTAGAACCTTGTGTGATGTGCGCCGGAGCCCTGCACTGGGTGCAGTTGCAAAAGCTTGTCTACGGCGCCTCCGACGTGCAACGCGGCTACAGCCTGGTGAACACGCCGCTGTTGCATCCGCGCACCACGGTGGAGAAAGGCATGAAAGCAGAGGAGTGCAAGAAACTGATCGACACGTTCTTTGCGCGCATACGCAAAGCGGGAGAACGGTGATATAAATAATTATAAACAGCAAAACGATAAATCAATCATGGAAGTAAAAGGAAGAGTAGCACAATTGCTGCCGATGCAAACCGGGATGGGAAAAAAAGGTCCCTGGAAAAAGCAGGAATTCATCTTGGAAACGCCGGGACAATATCCCAAAAAGATCTGCTTGTCCATCTGGGGCGATAAAGTGGATCAATACAACCTTGCCGTTGGCGAACTCATTAGCGTGGCCGTAGACCTGGAAAGCCGCGAATACAACGGTCGCTGGTACACCGAAGCCCGTGCCTGGAAGATCGAGAAAACCAGCGGCGGCGGAACGCCTCCTCCCCCCGACGAAGAGCCGTTCATGGCATCGAACACGGCTACCGACGACTTGCCTTTTTAAAAAGAAAAAGAACAAGAACGATGTGCTTTTGTTAGAAAAAACACCGGTGATCGATAGATAAATCGCGCCAGCATGAAATTTTCTTCAGCAGCGAATGGTTGTATATTTGATTCCCAAAAAAATATTTGTTAAACCCTAAAAATCATTCATCATGGCCTTTACCCTTCCCGCTCTACCCTATGCGTTTAATGCATTGGAGCCGCATATTGACGCTCGTACCATGGAAATTCACCATGGCAAACACCATAACGCTTATGTTACCAACCTGAACGCTGCCGTAGCCGGCAAGCCCGAAGAGAGCCTGAGCATCGAAGAGATCTGTAAAAATATTTCCAAATACCCTGCAGCCGTCCGCAACAACGGCGGTGGTCACTATAACCACAGCCTGTTCTGGACCGTACTCGGTCCCGGTGCGGGTGGTGCGCCTACCGGTGCAGTGGCCGACGCCATCAACGGCGCCTTCGGAACGTTCGACGAGTTCAAAACCAAATTTGCCGCTGCCGGCACAGGCCGCTTCGGCTCGGGCTGGGCTTGGTTGGTAAAAGATGCCACCGGCAAACTTCAGATCACCTCCACCCCGAACCAAGACAATCCTTTGATGGACGTTGCCGAAGTGAAAGGCACACCGGTTCTTGGCCTGGACGTTTGGGAACACGCTTACTACCTGAACTATCAGAACCGCAGACCCGACTACATCACCGCTTTCTGGAATGTGGTGAACTGGAATGAAGTGGCAAAACGCCTCGCCGCTGCGAAGTAATTTTTGATATGATAAAAGAGAAGGCTGCCTCGAAAAAGGCAGCCTTTTTTTATGACTGCTTGAATTTTTGATGCATGACATATCCCAACCGTTGCAACTGGAGCCCCAAGATCCCAATGATGACCAACACTTGGCTTTTCTTTGCGCCTTTTTTGCGTTCTCTGCGTCTTTGCGGTAAAAAATGAAGGCCGTACTACTTTACTTATGTGGCACCACGTACATCAACCCCGCCCGCATAGCGAACTCACCTTTGAAATAAAAATCCGCCATCGCTTCGAAGCGCCAGCGATCGCTAAGTGCCTGGTTCCATCCCGCACCCAACGCGATATCATTTTCACCGATGAGACCCCGAACACGGGTGAAGAAATTATCCATCGGATACCAACGCCCGCCCACCACGAAGCTCATGCCGTCGCTCGTCCAAACATCGAAGCCCGCGGACGCGGTGAGGCTGCGGGTAAAAAAATAATGGCCTTCGGCGGAGAACTGCGCTTTCTTGAGGATGCCTTCATAGTCGGTCTTGGCCAGATCCATGGCCGCACCAAACATGAAGTCCCTGGCATCTTGGGCGTGACTGAAAACCGTAAAACACAACAACATGAGAAGAAGAAACGCTCGTAAAAACATACACCTGCATTAACGCTCAAATATAACGTTAATGCAGGTGTGTTTTATGAGACGGCAAAAGGACCGGGCATCAAAACCGGTGACTATGTTTATTCGTAGCTCAAATGAAGTCCACCACCCCAATCCAGGTCGGACTGGCTATCGGAGCTTGACCAATCCGACTGCGTTGACTTAGCGGGCTGATCGATGTTCTTCACCTGGACCGAACGACCTGCTGCAGGATTGGAATGACCCGGTTGTGTAGGGTTCCCGTTACTTGCGCGACTGGAAGAATGACCATTGCCGGACCGTCCGGAATGACGGCCATTGCCGGCGTTTCCATTTCCGGAACGACCCGTATTGTTTTTATTATCGGAACGACCACCATTGTTTCTGTTGTCCGGACGGCCACCTGCGCGGCGCTTGTCCTCAGAACGACCGGCGTTGCCTTTGTTGTCAGGACGCGGTGTGCTGTCAATCCCCTGGTTTAAATCGGGAAGATCCGTTGACCGGCCCTGACGGCCACCGTCCCGACCGGAGTTACCGGGGCGCGTCTGGCCCTGATTACCCGGACGACGTGAACGATTGCCTCCACCCGGACCTTGACGGCGTTGTTGGTTGCCATTGTTCCCCTGACGCTGTGCAGGTGCAGCGTGCGTCTTGGGCATGCCGGCGTGCGACAACGGGTAGGGATGATCTTCTACAACCGGTATAGTCTTTTTGATCAGCTTGTGAATGTCGCTGAGGTATTCCTTCTCTTCTTCATCGCAGAACGAATACGAAACACCACTCGCACCAGCACGTCCCGTACGGCCTATGCGGTGAACGTAGGTTTCGGGCACGTTGGGCAACTCGTAGTTGATCACGGTCGACAGGTCTTCCACGTCAATGCCGCGGGCGGCGATGTCGGTGGCCACGAGCACACGGGTGTGCTGTTGTTTAAAGTTGGCGAGCGCGCGTTGGCGTGCGCCCTGCGATTTGTTTCCGTGAATGGCTTCTGCCCGGACGCCGGCCTGGTTCAGATCTTTGGCGACGCGGTCGGCACCGTGTTTGGTGCGCGCGAACACGAGGGCCGTGGCGATGGACTGGTCTTTTAAGAGATGAAGTAACAATTTCTTTTTGTCTCTCTTCTCCACAAAGAACACCGACTGTTGGATCAGATTCGCCGTAGACGATACCGGTGTCACCTCCACACGTTGTGGGTTGGTGAGGATGGTGTCGGCCAGTTTGGCGATTTCGGGAGGCATGGTGGCGGAGAAGAACAGGGTTTGGCGTTGGGTGGGGACCTTCGCGATCACTTTCTTCACGTCGTGGATAAAGCCCATGTCCAGCATGCGGTCGGCCTCATCCAAAACCAGCACTTTCAGGTTTTGGAGTTTCACAAAGCGCTGGTCCATGAGGTCCAGCAACCTGCCCGGGGTAGCCACCAGGATCTCGACACCGGCACGCAAGGCGTCGGTTTGGGAGCGTTGGGGCACGCCACCGAAGATGACGGTGTGGCGGATGCGCAGGTATTTGCCGTAGGCGGCAATGCTTTCGCCGATCTGGATGGCCAGTTCGCGCGTAGGCGTAAGGATCAATGCTTTAATGCCAGCGGGACCTTTTACAAAAAGTTCGTCCTGGTGAAGCAGTTGAAGAATGGGGAGCGTGAACGCTGCGGTTTTGCCGGTGCCGGTTTGGGCGCAGGCAAGCAGATCGCGTCGTTCCAGTGAGATGGGTATCGATTGCTCCTGAATAGGAGTGGGTGTCGTATAGCCTTCTGTGTTCAAAGCCCTCAAAAGGGGCTCAATGAGATTTAATTTTTCAAATGACATGATTGGATTTTGGTGCTGCGGAGGGCTTGAAAGCGTTGTTTAAATGAATGCCTCCTGAAAAATGTGGCGTGAAAACGCCTTTTTTATGTGATTTAATCGGAATGATGTGCAAAGGTACGAAAATAAACCGATAGAACCGCGCCCGTATGGCCGCCCGACCACTTCCGGGACATTCCAACCGCCCGACACATCCGTCGCGCCTATGAAACCTGTTTTTCTCTAAATTGATTCCCAACACCTAAAACAACCTAACCACCCTTTTCATGAGAGCTTTCATCCTTCTCCTTTGCGTCCTGGCAACGAGTGCAGTCACGGCCCAGGAACGTCCTGTGGGCATCTTCCAGGATTACACCGACGTGGGCAATCCCAAGCTGGCCGGATCCACCCAATACGACGAAGCCACCCAGACCTATACGCTGAAAGGCTCGGGCTACAACATCTGGTTTGCCCGCGATGAATTTCAATACGCCTACAAAAAACTGAAAGGCGACTTCATCCTCACCGCCAACTTCGAATTTGTGGGCAACGGCACCGATGCCCATCGCAAGATCGGCTGGATGGTCCGCGAATCGAAAGACGACAACGCCGCCCATGTCACGGCCACCAACCACGGCGACGGCCTCACCGTATTGCAATGGCGTTTGCTGAAAGGCGCCTTTATGAGAGATCCCGAAGACGAAATATTTACGACCAAGAAGAACTACAACATCATTCAACTGGAACGCGCCGGCAAAAAGATCACCATGCGCGCCGCCCACCGCGGCGAGCCGCTGCAAGTGATCGGCTCGGTGACCATGGAGAGCATGAAAGACGAAGTGCTCGCCGGCTTGTTCATCTCCTCGCACAATCCAGATGTGGTGGAAGAAGCCCGGGTGTGGAATGTCCGCATCGATCAGCCCGTGCCCGAAGCCTATAACCCGGGCAAGGAAGGATGGATCGGCTGCCGCATGGAAGTGATGAACGTGTGGGACGGCAAACGCAAAGTGATCCGCGAATCCACCGGCCGTTTTGAGGCGCCCAACTGGATGCCGGGTGGTCAACAACTTTTGTTTAATGAGAACGGCTCGCTCTACAAAATGCCCATCACCGGGGGCACACCCGAAAAGATCAACACCGAATCTATTAACCACAACAACAACGACCACGTGATCTCTTTCGATGGGAAAATGATCGCGCTCAGTCACCACCGCGAGGGATTGCCGGGTGGAGGCTCGACGGTATACGTGGTGCCCATCGGCGGCGGCACGCCCAAACAAATCACAGAGAAAACTCCTTCCTACCTTCACGGCTGGGCGCCGAATGGAAAAGAGCTCGTCTTTGTGGGCCAACGCGATGGCAAAGTATACGACATCTACAAGATCGCCGTGAACGGCGGCGAGGAGATCAAACTCACCAACAACGTGGGTACCCACGTGGATGGCCCCGAATACTCCCCCGACGGAAAATACATCTACTACAACGGCAACCAATCGGGCACCATGCAACTCTGGCGCATGAAACCCGACGGCTCCGCCAAAGAACAACTCACCTTCGACGAATACAACAACTGGTTCCCCCACATTTCGCCCGATGGAAAATGGATCGCCTTCATTTCTTTTCCCCCGGACATTCCTGTAAACGATCACCCGTCCTACAAACGCGTGATGCTGCGGCTGATGGGCGTGTCGGGTGGTGCGCCGCGCGTGATCGCCTATTTGTATGGCGGTCAGGGAACGATCAATGTTCCGTCGTGGTCGCCGGATAGTAATTCAATAGCGTTCGTTAGTAATTCGGGAAAATAAGGTCGCGGACCTTTCCTTTTGAGATAGTGGATTGTAGAGAACGGTAGATGATCGAAATAAAGAACGCGGATGTAGTACGGTCGGGCTTGCGCCTGTTCCAGGATTTTAATTGGCAGATCAACGATGGCGAGCACTGGGTGATCACCGGCCCCAACGGCAGCGGCAAAACCGTGTTGTTGGAAATGCTGGCGGGCATGACCCATTTGCCTAAGGGAGAGATCCACTACGATTTTATTTCCGGAGATTCGTGGGACGAACGCCATGCGGAGCGCAAGCGCAAGATCCACTACATCCCCACGCATGCACTGCAGGCGTTTCTCAACAACAATCCCAACCTGTTCTATCAGCAACGATACTACACCATGGCGCCCGATGACGTGATCACCGTGCGTCAGATCCTGGGAGAAGGTGTGGAGGAGTTGTCGTCGTTGCCCATGCCGGCAAACCTGTCGATCACGCACTTGCTGGATGTGGATGTTACGCGGTTGTCGAACGGGCAGTTGAAGAAAGTGCTGTTTCACAAGAGTCTTATTCGCGAGATACCGCGCGTGTTGTTGCTGGACTATCCGTTTGAAGGCCTGGACCCGGGAAGCCGCAAGGACCTTTGCGAGTTGATCGACTTCATGGCGAATACTTATGGCATCCAGATGATCATGGTGGACCACTATCACCAGCTTCCCACCGTGATCAACCGCAGGCTTGTGTTGGAGGATTTTTCCATCCGGCAAAAAGAAACGATCGCGGCCCAGCCTTTTGATGATCCTCATTCTAAACCAAGCGTGGCCCGCGAAACTGCCACGGAAGGGGAGCCGGTCATCGCCATCACCGACCTGCGGATCCAGTATGGCGAGAAAGTTATCCTGGAACATTTCCACTGGCAGGTGAATAAAGGTGAGCGTTGGGCGCTGGTGGGCCGCAATGGCGCGGGCAAGACCACGTTGTTCAGCATGATCTTTGCCGACCATCCCATGGCCTATACGCAGGACATTTTTCTGTTTGGGAAACGCCGGGGAACGGGCGAGTCGATCTGGGATATCAAGCGACGCATCGCCTACCT
The DNA here is from genome assembly GCA_036525235.1 of Chryseolinea sp. Lineage (GTDB taxonomy): Bacteria > Bacteroidota > Bacteroidia > Cytophagales > Cyclobacteriaceae > Chryseolinea. The sequence continues at coordinate 45,630 of DATDAV010000300.1, forward strand.
GGGGCCGGAACTGATCAATTACCTCGCTCCAAAGACCATTGCCGCCACGGGGCGTGACTACGTCCGGAACATTCACCGGAACGCAGAAACGCAAACGCTGAACGCGTTGATCGATTATTTTCAGGTCGCACCCTTTATCGACAAGCCGGTCCGGTTCCTGTCGTCGGGGCAGTTGCAAATGCTGTTGATGATCAGCACTTTTCTCACCGAAAAGGAATTGATCCTCCTGGACGAGCCCTTTCAGTTCCTGGACCTCGACCAACGCGCGCGCGTCAGGGCCTATTTGCAGGCACACCTGCACCCGGAGACCACCCTGATCCTGATCACCCACGACGAACAAGACATTGCCGACTGGACGTCGCACACTTTGCGGCTATGATTTTTTGCGAGGATGGCGATCCGCACTTTCTTTTGCGAGCATTATTGTTCAAAGACAATAGAATCATCTGATAAAAAAGTGATTCGCAAAATAGTATGTGTATGACATGCATGATCCGCTTCTTTTTGCCGCTTGTTTCCGATGGTTTCATCCCAGCATGCCCACGCGCACAGCACCGCAAGCCCGGAAACTTTTTTAAGAGTCTTTGTGTAATTAGCTCAGATTAATATATTTACATTGATCTATACATGATCATGGCACTGAACTGGAAACAAGTAGAGAAAATCTCGAAGGCTTTGGGCGACTCCAATCGCCTCAAAATCCTGCAGCACATCTCTAAAAAAGGTGGTTGCGGTCAATGTTCCGAAATACAGGACGTTATCGACCTCACACAGCCCTCCATTAGCCACCACATCAAAATACTGGTGGAAGCCGGCCTCATCGAAGCCGAAAAGGAGGGAAGACATCACAAATACAACCTGAACGAGCAATTGGTAAAAGAGTACACCAACGCCGTAAATCTGTTGAAATCAAGCTGATCCTTTTTTTGGAAAAATAGATCGAAAAATTTAAATGCGTCGATGAACCTTTTTGTTCCCTGGCGCATTTATAGGGATAAGAAGCCTCCTAAGGGCTTTTTTTTGAGAAAACACATCGAAACATTTAAATGTATTAAAAATTCAAAACTATGAGTACATCAACCGCCCTTACACCCTATACCCTCGGCCGCCATACACTGACCAGCAAAATCGTGATGTCGCCCATGACGCGCAGCCGTGCTATAAATAACGTCCCCAACAACCTGATTGCCGACTATTATGGCCAACGCGCTTCGGCTGGGTTGATCATCACGGAAGGCGTATCGCCGTCGCCTCATGGTTTGGGATACGCGCGCATACCGGGCATCTTCTCTGACGAGCAAACCCAGGCCTGGAAGCCCGTAGCGGAGGCTGTACATAAGAAAGGCGGAAAGATCTTCATGCAACTCATGCATGCAGGCCGCATTGGTCACCCCCACAATCTTCCGGCCTCAGCAAAACTGATTGCCCCCTCGGCCATCGTGGCCAAAGGCAAAATGTGGACCGACAAGAGCGGCGACATGTTAGAACATCCGGCCCCCGAGGCCATGGATGCCGACCTCATCGCATCGACAAAAACTGAATACGTAAAGGCCGCGCAAAACGCCATCGCCGCAGGTTTCGACGGCGTGGAATTGCACGGTGCTAACGGATATTTATTGGAACAATTCCTCTCACCCTTCTCCAACCAGCGCACCGATGCATATGGTGGCAGCGTAGAGAACCGCACACGCTTTGTATTGGAAGTGGCCGAAGCCGTGAGCAACGCGATCGGTAAAGATCGCACGGGCATTCGCCTTTCGCCTTTCGGTGTTTTCAACGACATGCCGCACTACGATGAGATCACGGCGACCTATCATCATCTCGCGGAACAACTAAACAAGTTGGATCTGGTGTATATCCACCTGGTGGATCACAGCGCGGGCGGTGCTCCCGAAGTGCCGCAAGCCATCAAGAAGGGAATCCGCGAACGGTTCAACAACACGCTTATTCTTTCCGGTGGCTACACGCTGGCCCGTGCCAACGAAGACCTCGACGCCGGTCATGGCGACCTGGTGGCTTTTGGCAAGCCCTTTATCGGCAACCCCGATCTCGTGGATCGCTTCCGTAAAAATTTCCCGCTCAACGTGTTGCTGGATGCCAGCACCTTCTACACCCCGGGGGCAAAAGGTTTGATAGACTACCCCGTGTTCGCAGACGAAACGGTGAGCGCCTGAACATTGCAACACTTAAATCTGAACACCTATAATCTGAAAATTTAAAGTTATGTCAACAAAAATCAAATCCATCAGCGTTGTTAGTGCGCGTGTTGTACTCGGGCTGATCTTCTTTGTCTTCGGACTGAATTTCTTCCTGCACTTTCTGCCCACACCTCCTTCGGCGGGTGGACCGGCCGATAGTTTTGCTGGGGCTTTGTTTCAGTCCGGCTACTTCTTTCCTTTTCTGAAAGGTTTGGAAGTGGTGATGAGCATTCTGTTACTGGCGGGTGTGTTTGTGCCACTGGCCCTGGTGATTCTGGCGCCGATCAGCATCCACATCTTGTTGTTTCATGCGTTCCTCACCGACAACCCGGTGATGGGCATCGTGATCCTGGCCTTGAACCTGTACCTGGCCTGGTCGTATCGCGACTACTACAAGCCTTTGTTCTCGCCGAAAGCAACGGCAAGTTTATAAGACCTTCTCTATAGATCGGAAAAGCTGCGGCAGGAGTTATCTTTTGTCGCAGCTTTCTTTTTTGTATGAATTCTTTCGATCTTTCGCGCCATCATGACGGCAATACCTCTTTATGTTTTTTTTCGCGATGTGATCGTGCCACAGGAAAAAGCATTGGTCCACGTGAGCGACCTCGCCATTCAGCGCGGCTATGGCATCTTTGATTTTTTCAAGATCGAAAACGGTCACCCCTTTTTTCTGCCCGACTATCTCGACCGTTTCTATGCTTCGGCGGATGTCATGCGACTGAAGGTTCCTTACGATCGCGCGCAACTGACCGACATTGTTTATTCGCTGATCAAAAAAAATAATCTGCCTTCTTCCGGCATAAAGATGTTGCTCACCGGCGGCTATTCTCCGGACGGCTATCAAATTGTGGCCCCCAACCTCATCCTCACCCAGCAAGCGCTGACGTTGCCGCCACCGTCGCAAATTGAAAAAGGTGTAAAGATCATCACGCACCACTATGTGCGCGACATTCCGGGGGTGAAGACCATCAACTATTCCATGGGGATCTGGCTCACGGAAAAGATCGCCCAACAGAACGCCATGGATGTGCTCTACCAAAGCGCCGGCCTGGTTTCGGAGTTGCCGCGTTCGAATTTCTTTATCGTGAAAAAAGACAACAGCGTGTGGACGGCAGCTGGAAATGTTCTGCGCGGTGTTACACGCAAAAACATCCTGGGCCTTTCTTCGTACACCATCCGCGAAGGCGAAGTTTCGTTGCAAGATGCCTACGACGCCAAAGAAGCCTTCCTCACCAGCACCACCAAACGCATCGTGCCAATCGTACAGATTGACGACCAGGTGATTGGCGACGGCAAACCTGGCGCCGTTTCGCTGGGTTTGCTAAAGGAATTGGTGCGATTGGAGGAGGAAGATGTTCGCAAAGCCGCCTTCGCAAAAAAATAAATTAAAACTTTCTTATTTCTGTTGACATAGGGCTGTCAGCCCCGGGTGCGTGATTAGCATAAAAAACGATCTTTATGCAAATCAAGGAAGTAAAACCCATCACGTTCCTCTTTTTCAGGACCGTCACGCAACTCAAGGACCTCATCAACTACTTGCCGGTGGGACAGGAACTTTTCCGTGAGGCCGTGCAAAACAAGCTGGACATCACCGGGCCCATCCACTGGCATTATTTCGGATTCACAGGCGACGAAACAAAACCGTTCACGCTGGAGGTGGCCTTGCCGGTTGCCACAGCCCCGCAGGAATACGACGGCACCTTTCATTTCAAACGCACCGAACCGTTCAAGTGTGTTTCCACGGTGCACGAAGGTAGTTGGACATCGATCCCACAGGCCTATGAAAAAATGGTCGCCTTCATTTTTGCCAACAAGCTGGAACCGCTTGCCATGAACCGCGAGATCTATACCAATGTCGACTTCACTGATCTAACTTCCAATGTCACCGAAATTCAAATGGGTATTGTCTAGGGAAGTGATGAAGCGAATCGTGCTCATTGTTATTGGTATCCTGGTGGGAGTGGCGGGTATGCTGGTGGCCTTTTCCGCCTTGCGTTAAGGTGACGATTTTCCGAACGGCCAGACGGAATCCCGCAGGCAAATCGTTACCTTGTTTCGCTATGCCGGGAAACGAACAATGCATCCACCAGTTTTATGCCGCCTTCCAAAACAAGGACTATGTTACCATGCAGGAACTCTATCATCCGGAGGCGACGTTTAGCGACCCCGTGTTTCAGAACCTCAACAGCGCCGAGGTGAAGGCCATGTGGGAAATGCTGATTACGTCGTCGAAAGACCTGGAGGTAACGTTCAGCGAGATTGCGGCAGACCAATCCAAAGGCACCTGCCGTTGGGACGCGGTCTACACTTTTTCGCGCACGGGACGGCGCGTGCACAACCGGATTCGTGCGGCCTTTGAATTCAGGGATGGCCGGATTGTGAAGCACCGCGACACCTTCGATTTCTGGCACTGGTCGCGTCAGGCGCTCGGCGCGCCGGGTCTGTTCCTGGGATGGACGCCCGTGGTAAAAAATGAAGTGCGCGCCACCGCCCGAAAGGCATTAGACAGGTTTATGCGCCGGGCCGATCACCCGTAGGTTAAGATTCAATTGCTACCTTTGCACCATGTTGCTAGAAAAAGTGCGGGCGGTTGAGCAGGTCTTCGAAAACCTTGACCGGGAGATTTCAACGTTTCAGTCCTGGTCGGGATTGCACTGTGCATGGGGCTGTGGCAAATGCTGTTTCAAACCGGACATCGAAGCCACTATCCTCGAATTTCTTCCCTTCGCCCATTATCTCTATACCCAGAACCTTGCCTTTGAATGGCTGGAGAAGATCAAATCTTCCGATTCGGCTATTTGTCATATCCTCAACCCAACCCAACCGGGCGCCGGCTTGTGCAGTGAGTACAAACACCGTGGTTTGATTTGCCGTTTGTTTGGCTACTCGGCGCGCACCAACAAATATGGTGCGAAAGAACTGGTTACGTGTCAGATCATCAAGACCGAGCAACAACAGCAATTCGAAGCTGCTGCGGCACAAATTGTAGAGGAGAAACCCGTGCCGGTGATGAATCAATTCTACATGCAGCTACACGCTATAGATTTCGAGCTGACGCGTGAATTTTTCCCGATCAACGAGGCCATAAAGCGGGCAATAGAGGTTATATTGCATTACTATGCTTACCGGGAGTAAATATGGGTGGTGCTTAATTTTTTGCGTCTGTTTTCTCAGCGCAGGCAGTGCGTTTGCCCAACCTAGTGACTCCGTTGGCACGAACCGGCCGTTCACACAATTTTGGACCAAGCCCCTCATCATTCCTAAGTTAGGGGTGGGCGTTCAAGACAGGCTTTTTGTCGAAATGGGGATTCAATGGCACACCATCTACCGGCATCCCCTCACGCTGGTTTCCAAGGGGCCTTATTGCACGGTGGATCTTTTTATCAAACAAAGCAATGTCCTGATAGGTCCTAAGCTGGGATATGAGTTTACCGCAGGGTTGCTTGGAGCGGCTTTCGATGTGACCTATTTCATGGACCACAACTACAACGCCGAAGGAGCCAACCGCAAAGCCTGGGTGGCCACCCCCAAGATTGGACTTTCGATACTGGGATTTGCCGATCTGTTCTACGGCTACTCGATACCCATCTCGGAAGAGCGCATCACCAGCATTTCCCGCAACCGGTTCTCGCTGGTTTTCAACATCAACACGTATTATTTTGATCTGAAGGACGCGCCCCGCAGGCGCTAGAACAAGGTATCCAAAACCACTTTGAGAATGGGTTGGCCAAGCGCGGGTTTTTCCGGCAAGGAGAGCCCCAGGGCGTGGGCCGGCAAGACGGGCACCGTGAAGACCAGCACCACGAGGACGGCCACCAGGATGCCCAGGATGATGGAAAGCTCTTTATAGGTAAATCTTCTGTTCACGTTTTTAGACTTTGCCAATGCCATGCCAGCCCTGAAAAAGCCGTTTAGGGCCTTATTTTGTGGTACTGGGCGATATAGCGTTCATATGTGGACATTGGATCTTGTTGATTCGTACAGTAGATACTGCACGCCGGAACAGAGGTTACTCGGCAGACGCCGAAATTATTAAGGTATGCGCCAGACCTCTTTTCTGGTTAGATTTGTTGACGAAGAATAAACCGTATTACAGGTTATGAAGAAATTAATTGTCGTGATCGCCGCAGCTGCCCTGGTGTTGATGACCACCTCCATGGCCCTGATAACCAGTCGCGTGCCCGAGGAAGGCCCCGTGAAATGGTTGACGTTGGAGGAAGCTATCAAAAAAGCGGCCACGGAGAAGCGGCCTAATTTTTATAGACGTCTACACCGACTGGTGTGGCTGGTGCAAGGTGATGGACCGGGAAACCTTTAACGACCCGGTGGTGGCCAAGCTGTTGAACGACAAGTTCTATCCCGTGAAGTTCAACGCCGAACAACAGGCCGATGTAACTTTCAAAGGACACGTATTCAAGTTTGTGCCTAGCGGCGACCGCGGCTATCACCAGTTGGCAGCGGCGTTGCTGAACAACCAGCTCAGCTATCCGACGGTAGTTTTTCTGAATGAGGATTTTGATATGCTGCAACCACTGCCGGGCTACAGAAAGGCACCTGAATTTCACATGATGGCCCAGTTCATTGGCGAAGGCCATTACAAAACCGAAAAGTGGAACGAATGGCAAAGCCACTACAAATCGCCCTACGGAAGCCAGCGGAACGAACCCTGAACTGCGCTAACACCTTAATAAAAAAGCCTTGACATCGTTACTGCCAAGGCTTTTTCTTTGGTATTGTTAGCAGTTGATTCAATCCTTCTTGCCTTCTTTTTTGGTCTTCAAAAAGTCGATATAGCCCAAAGCTGTGGCAAATCCGACTAGAACCGCTACGATGGCTATGAAAATGTTTGCGCCGTCCCCGATAAATTGATGAAACATGGAAGTAGTTTGTTTACTCGACAAAGGTATAGGTTGAGGGGAAACCTTAAAAGGATTTTGTATTAATTATTAGTGAAACCACGCTTGCTGAGCAACCCCTTCTGCAATCGTTTTAACTGACGAATTTCCCCCGAAAAATAGGGACAAACGGTAGCGCGTTGTGATGATGATTGTAGGGATGGATGTGAAATATTTTCCGGTGCTGAAAAAGCTGGCATTCACGCCATCCAAACCCGTCGATTTCTGTACAGCGTCTACGCCACGGGTGAGTTTTTCTTGTGGCGTACTTTCTTGTTGATGTAGAAAAAGTTAAGGGCTCCGATGATCCCCAACACGGCCAGGATGATGAGCAAAATGAACATGCGGGTGTTGCGCAGCTCCAGCTTTGTGATCTCGCCTTGCTGTTGCATCATGTCGTATTCCTTTTCCTTTTCCTGGAAGTCGATCACCATCTCCATCTGGGCGATGTTGCGCGTGCTTTCTTCGCCGAAGATCTTTTCGCGGGCGTCGTCATACTTCAGCATCATGTCGTAGGCCACCTGCCAGTTGTTTTGGGTGGAGGCGTTTTCGGCTTGGGCCTTGTAGAGCGCGGGCAGGAAAGAGAAGGCCTGCACGTCCTGACAGAGCTTCGTGGCTTCGTCGAGGTATTGCGCCGCGGGCTTGGGTTGCTTGGCTTTGGCGTAGGTGATGCCCAGGTTGGTGAGCACGTTGAGGATGCCCAGCTTGTTGTCGTTGCTGCGTTCGATGGCCAAAGCTTGCTCGTAGAATTCCACGGCGCGTTGGTAGTTGTTTTGCCGGAAATAGATGTTGCCCATGTTGTTGAGGGGGTCGGCAAACTTGATCCCGATCTTGTCGCTGAGCTGAGAGGCTTCTGAAAAATATTTTACAGCTTTTTCATATAGCTGGATCTCCATGTTGAGGTTCCCCAGGTTGTTCATGGACCCGATGATCTTGCGATCGTCTTTCAGCTCGACAAAAAGCGCATACGAATCCTCCAGGTACTTCATAGCCTGGCCGTATTCTTTTTTGATAGAGTAGATGGTGGAGATGTTGTTCTTGGTGGAGGCAATGCCCTCTTTGTTGCTCAGTGTTTCGTAGATCTTCATCGAGGTGATGTAGTAGTCCAACGCCTTGTCGAGCGCACCCTGGTTGCGGTAGATGATGCCCAGGTTGTTGTAGGACGCGGCCATGCCTTTTTTGTCGCCGATCTCGGTGGCCAGGTTCAGCGCCTCACGGGTATAGCCCAGGGCCTTGACGGGATCGGTGCGCAGGTTGGCACGAAACAGCTCGTTGAGGGTCTTCACTTTATGGTCGTTCCGGGCGGTGTCGAGAACGGCCTGCAGGCTGTCGATCTTCTGACCGAAAGCTGAAAGAGACAAGAAGAAAGCTAAATAGAACGAACCGCAGACGTTTTGCTTCATGGCTTGAAATGGGAGTCTAAAATTAACAACTATTCTCCATATTTAGCATCCCGATGGCAAACCGGGTCGCAAAACCAAGACTTTGGGTTTTGATTGCCTTCGAAGCTATGGTAATAAATGTAATCAATATATGATATACCGAAATGCTCTTCTTGCTATTCTGTTTACAGCGTGCAGCTTTTTTGCAGTAGCGCAGCAACCCTCGCCCGATCCGGCCATCACGGCCACCGTCCAGCAGCTTTTCAAAGGCATGGAAACCGGCGACAGTGCGCTGGTACACGCCGCCTTTGCGCGCGAGATCACCATGGCCACCGTGCGCCGCGATAAGACCGGCAATCCCGTGTTACAACGCGAGGCCTCAGCCCTGGGGTTTCTGAAGGCCGTGGGCACGCCGCATCCGCAGACCTGGTATGAAGAAATATGGGATGTGAAGGTGCAGCAAGACGGCGACTTCGCTCAGGTGTGGTGCGACTATGCGTTCTATATCGGCAACACCTTTAGCCACTGCGGTGTGGATGCTTTCCAACTGCACAAGCAAAAAGACGGCTGGAAGATCTTCCACCTGGCCGACACGCGCCGCACCGAAAATTGCACGATCCCAAAATCCATACAGCAAAAACATACTCCCTAGTGTTATGAAGAAGATCCTCCTGTCCTTCCTTTTTCTTATGGCAACGCTCACCCCTGCAATGGCCCAGCAATCGATCACCACGGTGATCCTGATGCGCCATGGAGAAAAGCTGAACGACGGCACCGACGATCCCGGCCTGACACCCCAGGGCCTCGAACGCGCCACCCGCCTGGCGGAGTTGCTAAAGAACACCACCGTGGACGCCATCTATTCATCGCCCTTTCAACGCACCCGGAACACCATTGCACCCCTTGCCCAGGCAAAGGGCCTGATCGTTGAAACCTACGACCCCAAAAAGCCGGAGGAGATCGACGCCATCCTGAAAAAACATGCCGGCCACACCGTAGTGGTTTGCGGACATTCCAACACCACGCCACGCATGGCCAACCGGCTGCTGGGCAAAGCGCAATTCAAAGACTTTGAAGAAACCGAGTTTGGGAACCTGCTGGTGATCGACGTGTTGGAAACGGGAGCGGCAAAAGTGACCGTGCTGAACTACTGAGCTTCGGATCGATTTTGAACGGTTATGTTTTTAATCTTCAATTTTTAGACGATCCCGATCTTTTAACGCCGCGGGTTGTTTATCCTTCATGAAGCACAAACCATAAGGCATGAATTTACTTGAGTTTACCGCCAAAGGAATTTACTGCCCTGCCGCCGACGTCTATCTCGATCCGTGGCAACCCGTGAAGAAAGCATTGATCACGCACGGTCACTCCGACCACGCGCGGTGGGGTCACGAACAATACTTGTGCACCACTGCGGCAGAACCCATCATCAAACACCGCCTGCAGCTCACGGACAATATCCAGTCCGTTGCGTTTGGCGAGAAGGTGATGATCAACGGCGTGCAATTCTCCTTTCATCCGGCCGGTCACATCCCGGGCTCGGCCCAGATCAGGGTGGAGTTGAACGGTGAAGTGTGGGTCTTCTCCGGCGACTACAAGCTTCAGCACGATGGTTTGTCCGAACCTTTCGAGCCCGTGAAATGCCATGCCTTCATCACCGAATCTACCTTTGGGCTGCCCGTGTATGCCTGGCAACCACAGACCGACGTGTTTGACGAGGTGAATCGCTGGTGGCGAAAAAGCCAGGAGGAGGGCAAGGTGGCCGTGTTGGCGGGCTATGCTTTGGGCAAAAGCCAACGCATTCTGAAAAATGTGGATGCCAGTCTGGGTAAAATTATGGTGCACGGTGCGATCGAAGCCGTGACCAACATTTTTCGCGAGCAAGGCATGGTGCTTCCGCCTACGGTGCGGGTACTGTCTGAAATGAAGCGTGCCGATTTTGAAGGTGCATTGGTGATCTGTCCACCGTCGGCCATAGGCTCGCCTTGGCTGCGTAAGTTCGAGCCGTTTTCGCTGGGCATTGCTTCGGGATGGATGGGCTTGCGGGGAACGCGCCGGCGCAGGGGAGCTGATCGGGGTTTCGTTCTCTCGGACCACGCCGATTGGCGCGAGCTTAATCAGGCCGTGAGCGAAACAGGAGCCGAGAAAGTATTTGTCACCCACGGCTACTCGGAGATCTTCGCCCGCTGGCTGACCGAGCACGGCCTCGACGCCCGCGAAGTGAAAACGCAATACGAAGGCGAGCTGAGTGAGATGGCGGAAGCCACCGCAGCAGAAGATAAAGCCCTGGAAACATGAAGCGCTTTGCCCAACTCTTTACCGAACTGGACCAGACCACAAAGACCCTGGACAAGATCAAGGCCCTGGTGTCGTACTTTGAAGTGGCGGCCACGCAAGACCGCATCTGGACCATCGCCATCCTTTCGCATCGCCGGCCCCGCCGCACGGTGAGCGCCGGCTACCTGGGCACCTGGGCCACGGAGCGGGCAGGCTTGCCGATGTGGTTGTTCGAAGAATCCTACAGCGTGGTGGGCGATCTGGCTGAAACCATTTCGCTGGTGCTTCCGGAACCCGATGAACGATCGGATGAAACTTTAACGTTTTGGATCAACTTCATCAAAAGCCTTGAGCCGTTGGACATCGAAGAAAAAAAGGTGAAGATCAATTGGGCCTGGCACCGGCTGGGTGGAGTGGACCGCTTTGTATTTAACAAACTCATCACGGGTGGTTTTCGCGTCGGCGTGTCGCAGCAGTTGATGGTGAAAGCGCTGGCCAAATATGCCGGGGTAAAAGAGAACGTCATCGCACATCGGTTGATGGGCAATTGGTCGCCGGAGACAACGACTTATGAGACGTTGGTTTTGACGGAGGACACACAAGATATTTCAAGACCCTATCCATTCTATCTCGCGTATGCGCTGGAGGGAACGGTGGAGGAACTGGGCGACCCAAAGGAGTGGCAAGCCGAACGAAAGTGGGATGGTATCCGGGGCCAGGTGATCGTGCGGAACGGCGAATTGTTTGTGTGGTCGAGAGGGGAGGAGTTGGTCACGGATAAATACCCGGAGTATGCGGCCTTCCTGGAATTGCTTCCCAACGGCACGGCGTTGGACGGGGAGATCCTTCCGTTTCGCGATGGGCTTCCGCTTTCGTTCAACCATTTGCAAACGCGCATTGGCCGCAAGTCCATCACCTCGAAATTGTTGCAGGAGGTGCCCGTGGCGTTTGTGGCCTACGACGTGTTGGAATGGGATGGAGTCGATGTCCGGTCGTGGCCGCTGACGGCGCGGCGGGAAAAGTTGGAGACGCTTGCCGCGGCAAAACCTCACCCGGTGTTGCAACTGTCGGCGACGATAAACTTTTCTACGTGGGACCAGCTTCGCGAGGAGCGCACGCATTCGCGGAAGTATCGGAGCGAGGGCATCATGCTGAAACGCAAAGACTCGATCTATCGCGATGGCCGTCGCCGTGGGGATTGGTGGAAATGGAAGATCGATCCGTTCACGATCGACGCCGTGATGATCTATGCCATGAGCGGCCACGGTCGTCGCGCCAACCTCTATACCGACTACACCTTTGCCGTGTGGAGCGGCGACCAACTGGTGCCGTTCACAAAAGCCTACAGCGGCCTGACCGATGAAGAGATCCGCGAAGTGGACCGTTGGGTGAAACAAAACACCACCGAACGCTTCGGTCCTGTGCGCAGCGTGAAGCCGGAGCTGGTGTTCGAGATCGCCTTTGAGGGCATCGCCAAATCCACTCGTCACAAATCGGGCATCGCCCTGCGTTTTCCACGCATCTACCGTTGGCGGAAAGACAAAGTGGTTTCGGAGGCCAATACGTTACAAGATTTGCAGCAATTGCTGAACACCCACGGGTGACCGGCTCGCCTTTTAAAAAAATTATAAAAGAACGCTTGAACGGGAGCCGGCGATGCGCCAACTTTCATTTCCCCACAGACTAACCCTTGTAAACACCACCTAACTATCCACCTATGGAATATCGCAGACTCGGAAAATCAGGCCTTCAACTTAGTGTGCTCTCCTTTGGCTCGTGGCTCACCTTTGGCAAACAAGTGGGCGATGCGACGGCCGACGAATTGATGACGGTGGCGTATGACCATGGCGTTAACTTTTTCGACAATGCCGAGATCTATTCGCGTGGCCAGTCGGAAATTGTGATGGGCGAGATCCTGAAAAAGAAAAGCTGGCGTCGCGATAGCTACGTGGTGTCGAGCAAAGTGTTTTTTGGATTGGGTGGCAGCGACATGCGCCCCACGCAAAAGGGATTGAGCCGCAAGCACGTGGTGGAGGCCTGCGAGCAGTCGCTCGAACGCCTGCAGGTGGATTATCTCGACCTGTTCTTTTGCCACCGCCACGACAAGCAAACGCCCGTCGAGGAAACCGTTTGGACGATGCACAACCTGATCCAGCAAGGCAAGATCCTTTATTGGGGCACCAGCGAATGGACCGCCGCCGAGATCATGGAAGCCCACCTGGTGGCGCAACGACACTCGCTGATCGGCCCCACCATGGAGCAGCCCCAATACAACATGCTGGAGCGGTTCAAAGTGGAGGAGGACTACAACCTGTTGTACACCGCCGTGGGATTGGGCACCACCGTTTGGTCGCCACTGGCCAGCGGCGTGCTGACGGGAAAGTACAACGAGGGCTTTGTGAAAGAGACCCGCCTGGGCATTGAAGGCCTGGAGTGGTTGAAGGACCGCACCCTGGCGCAGGCCAACCTGGAACGGGCACGAAAGCTCACGGTCTTTGCCAAAGAAATAGGCTTGTCCATGCCGGTGTTGGCCATTGCGTGGTGTCTTAAGAACGAGCACGTTAGTTCGGTTATTCTGGGCGCGTCGAAAGCGGCGCAGTTGAAGGAGAATTTTCAGGCGTTGGACGCGCGGCATAAATTGACGCCGGAGATTATGGAAAAGATTGAACTCATTTTGTTGAATAAACCGAAGAGAAGTGATTTTTGATGAGGGTAGTTGGGATTGAGGCGTGCATGGACTGAGGGGTGATTTTAGACAGATGCGGGGAAGGTATCGACAGGCAGTGGTTTTTCGGCACCGTAATTATTTCATTTGTTAGCGGGGCTTCTGTAAATTTAGTGTATGATGAAAGGGTTGCTTTCGTTGACGTTGCTCCTGATGCTGGCGGGTGTCACCTTCGCCCAGCAATCGGACGAGATACGCAAAAGCATCTATTTTGGTGGCGGCAGCTATTATGTGGACGACCACCAGGTGGAGGAGCTCTACTACTGGCTGGATTCCATCCCAAACCTGCTCGACAAATACGACATCCAGCTCATCAGCCACACGGACCCCATTGGCGGCAAGGAATACAACGAGTGGCTCTCCAAAATGCGGAGCGAGACCGTGCAGCAGCTTTTGCTGGACAAGGCCATTCCCGAACACAAGATCACCATTAAAGACTGGGGCCTGGACAACCCCGTGTACAGCAACAACTCCTTCCAGGGCATGCAGATGAACCGCCGGGTGGATGTGATCCTTTATCCCATCATTTTTTAGCCAAAAAACAGGGTTTGCACCATTCGTGGCGTCTTTGGCCCTTTAAAGTTTGCCTTGTCCGAAAAAGGACACCATTTTGCACAAGCGGACGTGTGGAAGCGCAACAAAGGGCATTTTTGACACGTCTAAGGCTTCAACACCCTTGGCATTATTGTTGGCTTCATGCCTGGCCAAGGGGTAAATTCGACGTAAACCAAACCCCATTTTCATGATTAAGCTACAGGACATTGACAAGTACGTGGATTCGCGCTTTCAGCGGACTTTCGTTTTAAAAGGCGTTAACCTCAACGTTGAACAGGGAGAATTTTTGACCATTATGGGCCCCAGCGGCGCCGGAAAGTCCACCCTCATGAACATCGTTGGCATGCTCGACGAGCCCTCGGCGGGCGAATACTATTTCTTCGACGAGCCCGTGCACAAAATGAAGGAAAAGCAGAAGTCCGACATGCACAAGAACTACATCGGCTTCATTTTCCAGGCCTATCACCTCATCGACGAACTGACGGTATACGAAAACATAGAAACGCCCCTGCTCTACAAGGGCGTGCCCGGAGCACAGCGCAAGAGCATGGTGGCCGAGCTATTGGACCGCTTCAACATGGTGGCCAAAAAAGATCTGTTTCCTGAACAACTGAGCGGCGGCCAGCAACAACTGGTAGGCATTGCCCGCGCCATCGTGGGCCAGCCCAAATTGCTGTTGGCCGACGAGCCCACGGGTAATCTCCATTCCGACCAGGGCAAACAGATCATGGAGATCTTCAAAAAATTGAATGACGAGGGCATCACCATCATCCAGGTGACGCACTCGGAAGAGAATGCCCGCTATGGCAAGCGCATCGTGCGCGTTGGCGACGGTGCTATTGTGGCGGATGAGCAAGTAACGGTTAATGTTTAGCATATAAAGAAGTAGAATGAAACGTATTGTAATTACAGGTATCGTATTTTGTGTTGTAGGAATTTTCGCGTGCGGTTCGGCCATGGCGCAGACGGGCGTTGATTCAACGGTATTGACTTTCCAGGAAGCGGTGAAGATCGCCCTGATGAACAGCGTGGCGTTGAACACACAAAGAAATCAGCTCGAGCTGAGCCAGGCGCAAAAGAATTCTTCGATTGCCGGCATTGGTCCCAACGTGAGTCTCAACGGATCGGCCACCCAGTTCAACGGGAATTCGTTCAACCAGCAGCAGGGAGAGGTAATCAATGGTATTCGTGACAACATCTCCGGATCGATCAACGCCAACATGAATCTGTTCAGTGGCTTTGGCCGACTGAACACGATACGACAATACGCCAAAGCATTTGATGCCCAGGCTCACTTTGTGAACCGCACGGCGCAGGACGTGATCAATACCGTGTCGACCCAATATCTCCAGGTGCTTCTGGATGCTGAGTTGATCCGGATCGCGAAGGAGAACTTTGAAGTGCAGAAAACACAACTTCAGCAAATCCACGAGTATGTGGAGGTGGGGTCGCGTTCGCCGGTTGACGAATACAATCAGGATGCGCTGACCAAGGCTGCCGAGTTGCGCCATGTACAAGCTGAGATTACGTTAACCAATGATATGGCGCTGCTTACGCAAACGCTTCTCGTGGACCCGTTTGATAATTATGCCGTGAGAAAACCTGCCTGGGACATTAACAAGATCGGCGCCGAGCCCACGGAACTCGAGCAGATGCTGGCCACTGCCAAGATGAATCGCGGAGATTATCAGCGCGCCGTGAAAAATGAAGCTGCACAACGCTATGGTACCATGGCGGCGCGATCGCTGATGATGCCCTCTTTGTCTGCCTTTTACAACTATGGCTCGGGCTATAACTATCAGCACGATGTTCCCGATTCGGCTACGTTTACCAACACCGATTACATGCTGGTCAATACAGGGCCCGGAAGTTATGTTCTGAATAAAGTGAACACGAGCAGTACGATTGCAAACCCTGATATTCCCCGGCCATTCGCAGAGCAGTTCAGGACGAACAACGTATACAAATCGTATGGTTTACAGCTGACCATCCCGATCTTTAACGGGCTGCAGTACCGGACCCAGACGGTTCAGCAGCGTACGATTTACCGGAATGCCCAGCTGACCACAAAAAATGCCGAATTCCAGCTTAAAAACGACATTATTCGCACGGCGCGCAACTTCCAGGGGGCGAAAAAAGCCTACCAGGTGTCGGTGGACCAGCTTAAAGCCGCTAGCATGGCGATCCAATACGAGACGGAGCGATATAACCTCGGTGTGACAAACCTGGTGGAGTATTCGACTGCCAACGGCCGATATGTTCAGTCACAGGTTGACAAAGCACAGGCTGAGTACCGCTTGCTGTTTCAGAAAGTGTTGTTAGAATATTCGTTGGGAACCCTTCGGATCGAAGACTTGGAATAAACTACAGGAATTATCATTGGAATTTTTGAAGCAGGCCCTCGTTATGGAGGGCTTTTGCTTTTAGGAGGCGTGTGTTTTTTACCGCAGGGGCGCGGAGGCGTAAAGTTGGGCGCAAGGCCCTTTTTTTTGGGAACGTCCAGGGATAGGAGCGGAAAGCGTGGAGTGCGGTGGGAGGGGACAGGGATTTGTTGGTGGGACACCAACAAATGGGTAATCGGGGTTTGGGAATGGAGGTGGTAAGGGAGGCGCGGACTTGGAACGGGATAGCCCGTCCGAACTTACCGTGGGTATACTCAATAGGGAGCTAGTCAGATGTTCGGTACCGGCGGGCCCGGCCCAAGGCCCTCCGAGGGGGCCGCTCGGGGGTTAAAAGGGGGGAAATCAACCGGTTGATGGGAGTCTTTGACTGAAAATTGCCAGATTTTTCCTACCTTTGCGACCCCGCTCGAATGAGCTGGCTGAGCCTTCCCGGTTGGGATGGACAGGATGTATAACCAAAAGTGTCGCGGTTTACCCGGCCGGGACATGTATAGAAAGGGTAAATTTTTATTATGGCTAAAATTTCAAAACCAGGCGAAAGACCCCGTAAGGCGGTGGAAAGCACTGACGCTAAAGGCCCTGTGAAGAAGGCAAAAGGCGAAAAGATCGACATCGACGAAGATGATCCGTTGGCCGAGATCAAGTCGGCAGGCAAGGAAGAGATCTCTACGGAGGCTATCCCCGTTTCGGAACTGAAGAAAGCGAAGTACGAAAAACAAATTCCCGGTGAATTTGATTTCGATGCGTTCGACTCTAAAGGTTTCGGCGAAGGCTACAGCAAGGACAAACGTGCGGAAATGGAGAAAATGTACTCCGGCACCGTGACGTCTGTGAACAGTGGTGAAGTAGTGAAAGGCGTTGTGGTGGGCATTAACGACCGCGACGTGATCCTCAATATCGGTTTCAAGTCGGACGGCCTTGTGCCCCTGGCTGAATTCAAGGAAATGACCAACCTGAAGATTGGTGATGCGGTTGACCTGTTCATCGAAGAACGGGAAGACGCCATGGGCCAACTCGTGCTGAGCCGCCGCAAGGCGAAGCTGGTGAAAGGCTGGGAATATGTGCAGACTGCGCTGGACAAAGACGAGGTTATCGAAGGCTTCGTGAAACGCAGAACGAAAGGTGGTTTGATCGTGGACGTATTTGGTATCGAGGCGTTCTTGCCCGGTTCGCAAATCGACGTGAAGCCTATCCGTGATTTCGATATCTATGTGAACAAATCGATCGAGGTGAAAGTGGTGAAAATCAACTACACCAACGACAACGTCGTGGTATCGCACAAAGTGCTGATCGAGAAAGATCTCGAGCAACAAAAAGCGGTGATCCTGACCAACCTGGAAAAAGGACAAGTATTGGAAGGCGTGATCAAGAACATGACCAACTTCGGTGTATTCATCGACTTGGGTGGTGTAGACGGATTGCTGCACATTACCGATATCAGCTGGGGACGTATCAACCATCCGGAAGAAGTGCTCAAGCTTGACCAAACGGTTAAGGTGGTGGTATTGGATTTCGATGGCGACAAGAAACGTATCTCTTTGGGCATGAAGCAACTGACGCCTCACCCTTGGGATGCATTGCCCACCGAGATCCAGGTAGGATCGAAAGTGAAAGGCAAGATCGTGAACGTGGCCGACTACGGTGCGTTCCTCGAACTGCAACCCGGCGTGGAAGGTTTGATCCACGTGAGCGAAATGAGCTGGTCGCAACACCTGCGCAACCCGCAAGATTTCATGAAAGTGGGCGACGAAGTGGAAGCCGTTGTGCTGACCCTGGATCGCGAAGAGCGCAAGATGTCGCTCGGCATCAAGCAACTGACCGAAGATCCTTGGACCCGTCAGGACGTATTGAGCAAATACGCTGTGGGCACCAAACACAAAGGCATCGTTCGCAACCTGACCAACTTCGGCTTGTTCATCGAGCTGGAAGAAGGCATCGACGGCCTGGTGCACGTGAGCGATTTGAGCTGGACCAAGAAGATCAAACACCCTTCGGAATTTGTGAAGGTGGGCGAGACGATGGAAGTGCAAGTGCTGGAGCTGGATGCGGCCAACCGCAGACTGGCCCTGAGCCACAAACATATGGAAGAAAACCCTTGGGATACGTTCGAAACGATCTTCACGATCGGCAGCGTTCACAAGTGTACCATCATCAGCAAGAACGACAAAGGTGCCGTGCTGGAATTGCCTTATGGCATTGAAGGCTTCTGCGCTGCCAAGAACCTGGCGAAAGAAGACAACTCCAAAACGGATGTTGGCGAATCGCTGGATTTCAAAGTGCTTGAATTCTCCAAAGACGACCGCCGCATCGTGCTTTCGCACAAGGCTATGTGGTCGGGCGAGGAAGAAAAACCGAGCGCCACAGCAGGCAAGAAGAAACCGGCTCCCGCAAAGGGCAATACCATCCAGTCGATCAACCAACAGTCGGAGAAATCCACGTTGGGCGACCTGGAAGCGTTGAGCGCTCTGAAAGAGAAAATGAGCGGCGGCAGCGGCGAACCCAAAGCCGAATAAGTAGCTTAAAAGAACGGAAAGGTGGCCGCCTTGGCCACCTTTCTTTTTTTACGGGCGTTGCAATAACCCCCGTTTTTTTTAGTTTTGCACACTGTTTGGACGAACGGGCGGCTATGCCGACCGATAGGAAAAGCGGTTAGATTGGTCTCGTGGCCGAGTGGCTAGGCAGAGCTCTGCAAAAGCTTCTACAGCGGTTCGAATCCGCTCGAGACCTCGGGAAAAAGTCATCTGCATAGCAGGTGACTTTTTTTATTGTTTAAATATGAGGGCAGAGTGCTTCCCGCCAGCTGACGGATTCTACAGCGGTTCGAATCGTTCGCCGTCCGTAGCGCCTCGCGAAGGCGGCCGCTCGAGACTTCGGGAAAAAGTCATCTGCATAGCAGGTGACTTTTTTTTATTGTTTAAATATGAGGCAGAACTCTTCCGCCAGCTGGCGGATTCTACAGCGGTTCGAATCGTTCGCCGTCCGTAGCGCCTCGCGTAGGCGGCCGATAATGGTCCAAAGCAGCATGGAGTGTTATGTTTGCTGTAGAATCTAACGTCGTAAATCATAGGGTCCGAGCCCCTGAATGGCATTGTCATTTGAAAGGATGATAACCGGATGTGGCCTAACTCCCTGGGATCACCGCCACCGACCATAAAAAAAGACCGCCAGCCACGAGGTTAGCGGTCTTTTTTTTGATGATTGATTTTCTATTCTTTCAACAATTTCCGGAAAAGGATTTTTCCATTGGCTGTTACTTTCATGAGGTATAAACCCGCGGGGGCATCATGAACGTCGAACACCGTCGTTCCCGGTGTGTTTTGTTGGCGGCGGGCGATGCTTCTGCCGGTGCCGTCTATCAATTCCAAAGTGGCCGCTTGCTGGAAGGCTCCGTCAATCTCCACATTGAAGGCGTCGTGAGATGGATTGGGAGAAATGTTGACGAGGATCTGAGGTTGTTGCTCCGTGCCCGTAGTGACAAAAGCTTTTGGTGCGGATATGCTCGAGCACCCTGCAATCGTGGTGACAACCGTATACGTGCCTTCGTCGGTTACCGAGATGGTGTTATCGTTTACGCCAGGCAAAAACCTATCGTTGTAATACCATTGATTTCCATTTTGACTGCTGGAGTGTAAGACAAATTCAGGACCCAACCCGGTGATCGTGATCTTGGGTTGGGGCGGGGTGATGCAAAACGAGATCTCTACCAGTGGTGCGGGTTGGAAATCGGCGTTGCCGGGCTGAGTGGCTTGAATGGTTACCACTCCGGGGCGCAATGGCATGACGGTTGAACCCGACACTGTGATGTTGTCGGACGCGCTCGTGAAGCTAACGGCCAGCCCCGATGATGCAGTCGCCATGAGTTGGAAAGCGCCGTCGTCTACTGCGTGGTTGCCGGCATTGATAAACTGTATGGTTTGTGTTCCGCCATTTTTCACGGTGAGCGTCTGTTGCGCGTTTGGCGCCGGATAGAAATTGACGTCGCCGGGTTGCGATGCCGTGATGATGGTGGAACCAACGCCTTTGATCGTGATCGTGTTTCCATCAATGGTGGCCACGGCGGTGTTGGAGCTTTTGTAGGTGACGGGCAGTCCCGACGAAGCGACAGCTTTCAATTCAAAGGGAGCGTCGCTCTTATACAACGGCGCGAATGCGTCGAACGAAATGCTTTGGTCACCTCTGACTACAACGAGTTGTCGTTCGACATCGTCAGCTTTGAAGAAGTTGGCGCTGGCGGGTAGTTTTGCCGTGATGATGGTTGTGCCTACTCCAACCGGTTTTATTCTTCCGCGTTCAATGATGGCGACAGCGGGATTGCTGCTCGAAAATTGAATGGGTGCGCCTGAACTGCTGACGGCACCGGGTATAAAGGCAGGATCGGATGTTTTCTTTTCAGACAAGGCATCAAACGTAAATGTCTGCGGAGCTTTCTTGAAGATCAGCGACGAAGGTGAGTTTCCCTCCCCACCGTTAAAATCGTGCACTTTCGTCAAGGATGACCCGTCGCCCCTGATCTTGTAGACCGTGCCGTTGCCGGAGGAACCACCATCTTCGGCGGCCACATAGATCCAGCCATCCATGGTTTGGAGCATATCGACCGGCAATATGCCATCGCTGTATTTCGGTTCATAGATTTTTGAATAACCCGTTCCGTCTTTTTCAACCATGAAGATGGCACCGTTATTACCTGTGCCGTGACTGGTTGTAATGACGCCCAGGCTTCCTCCGTTCAGCTCGATGATTTTAATCGGTATTTCGCCCACTTCCGCGGTAGGGAAGGTGAATATTTTTGTATAGCCGCCGGATGCTGTGAATTTAAAGATAAAACTGTTGTAGGTCGTGGCAGCATAAAAGGTGCCGTCCGATGCTTCGAGGATATTGCTGGCGTTGAGTTCTACGCCCGAGGGCAGGTCGAAAAGCTTGATCACTTCGGAGACATCGCTTTTTGCCCGAAACACCATCGGCAATCCATTGCTGTAGCCCATTCCATACAGATAACCGTCGGAGGCTTGCATCATCGTTTGGGGTGAAATTGATTTTTTTGTGGTGCCGTCGATCAATGTCATTCTCTGCAAGTCCGTTCCGTCGATTTTGCATCGGTAGTAACCATAGGCACCGTTATCTGCAAATCCCAGACACCAGAGATAGCCATTGGATACATAGAGAATTCTTTTCGCGGTGAAGTTCGCCGGCAGATCAACAATTTTTTGATAGGCAGACCCGGAAGAAGCGATGCGAAAGAAACTTCCTCTGCCGTTGGAGGCACCGCTGCCGACCACACCGTAATAGAATTCCCCCGTTGCGTCCAATACGAGATCCCACGGTCTGGATTCTTCTCCCGGAAAATTCTTGACCACCGTAAAGGTCCCGCTGGACGTAATGCTAAAGACCGCCCCGGTATTGCCCACTCCACCATTGGAGGTCATGCCATAGAAAACGCCCGCTCCGGATTCCACCAGGGGACCGAATATCGGCGTGGCGGCACGGCTATCGAAGTCGATCAGCTTGTGAAAATTGGTTCCATTTTTTTGAATGCTGAAAGCCGTCCCGAAAGAATTCGCGCCGCCGGTGGTAGTCATGCCATAAAGCAACCCGTCGCTTCCTTCCGTGAGTTCGCCTGTTGGCGAACCGCCGGTGGTGGTGTTGTCGAAATCAAACAGACGCGTAAAATTTGAACCGTCGGCGTTGAGCGAGAAAATGGCTCCTACGCTGTTGGCTCCTCCGGCCTGGGCCATCCCATAAATTTTAGCATCCGACCCCATCAACAATGTAGAGGCAGGCGAGGCGCCGTGCGCTGTTCCGTCGAATTCAATCAACTTGGCAAAGCCGGAGCCATCGGTTTTGATTTTAAACAAGGTTCCCATGTTGTTTACGCCGCCTTGCAGCAAGGTGCCATACAGAAAGCCATCGGGGCCTTGAATGAGATCGCCACGCGGGTAGCCGCCGGACCTAATGGGTGTGTTTCCCGTCAAATTGAATATCGTTGTGTAGGCACTGCCGTCGTCCTGGATGCTGAAGATGGTTCCGGCTCCATAGAAACCGTAGCGCGTCATGCCGTAGAGTTTTCCATTGCTGGCTTGCAAAAGGCCGCCGAGGGGACTGCTCCCTTCTGCTGCGTAGGCGAAATTATGTAAGACTGTAAACCCGGTGCCATCGGTTTTCATTTTGAAAAGGGTACCCCAATCGTCGCTGCCCCCTTTGCTGGTGAGGCCATAGAGATCGCCATTGGCGGCCTGTATCAGGTTGCCAAAGGGAGAGGACCCTTCCGGGTCGGTCAGTTCGTGCAGCACTGTGTAGCCCGTGCCGTCGGCTTCAAGGCGGATAATTTGTCCGTTTCCATATTTTCCACCGGCATAGAGCATGCCATAGAGTCTTCCATCGGTGCCCTTCGTAAAGCCGGCCTGCGGAAGGCCTCCATTGTTGGCGCTAAAAGACTTGATGATGTTGAAGTCGGCGCCTTCGGAGTTCATGGCGTACACGATTCCCGTACCATTCTCGCCACCGTTGGAGGTGGAGCCCACCATAGCGTAGGTGTTGCCTGCATCGGCGACGATGAATTGCTGGTGAAGAGCCACGGCAGGCAGATAGTTTTCGTTGCCCGGTTGGGAAGCAAGAATGTCGGCCGTGCCATTGCCGGTGATGGAGACAACATTACCCGAAACTTTGGCCACGGCAGGTTTGATGCTGGTGAATGTGACCGGCAGATTTGACGTTGAAGAAGCGGAGATGACAAACGGCGCGGCGCCATATTTCATCGCAGACAATGCCCCGAAGGTGATCGTCTGACTTTTCTTGTTAATGACAAGGGGTTTCGATACTTCTGCGGCATAATATCCCGGAATTCCGGATTGACTGGCTTTGATGGTAACCGTTCCTGCTCCCAGGATGGTAACGGTCGACCCCGTCACCGTTGCGATTTTAGGGTCGCTGCTTGAGAATGTCACCGGCATTCCCGATGAGGCGGTAGCCACAAGGTTGAACGGAGCGTCGCCATAGGTCTTCGCCGGCAGATCGTCAAAGGTAACGCTCTGATAGAGGGGATAAACGTTTATGGTCTGCCCATCCGGTTCCGCTGCCATGTACCGGCTGTCGCCGGCCTGCGAGGCTGAGATGGTTACCAGCCCTGCGCCCGTAAAATGAAGGAAATAGTCTTCAATGGTGGCCACGTTGTTGTCCGAGCTGGTGTAGGTGATGGGCAGGCCTGCGCTGGTTGTCGGCGGCAAAGGAATGGGCTCATCGCCAAAATGTGCGTAGGAGTCGAGCGACAGGTAAAGGTATTGGTTTTCTTTATCTACCTGGAGCACTCTTTTAACAGGCACCGCCGCCGGAATTCCGCTGTTGCCACCTTGAGTTGCTGTGATGGTGGTTGATCCGACACCCTTGATGGTGACAAGGTTGCCCGAAACACTCGCCACCGTAGGATCCGAAGAAGCATAGGACACGGGTAAACCGGAAGATGCCGAGGCCGTGAGATTGAACGGTGGATTTACCATCGTCTTTGAAGCGAGGCTATTCCAGGTGATAACGTTATCCGTGGGTGCCGTTTTCGGGGGGCCTACCGTGACCGTCGTGGATACCGGTGAGGCGGGATAATACAGATCGTTGCCCGCTTGCGTTGCCGTGATCTTGGTCGTGCCCTCGCCAAGGATGTAGAGGCTGTAGCCCTCCACCACGGCAATGCCCGGAGGATCGCTGGTGTAGGTCACGGGCAGACCGCTGGAGCTATTGGAAGACACATAGCCGGGGGGATCGCCAAATTTGAAGGGACCATTATAGATGCTAAGCGTTAGAAGTTGCCTGCCCTTCAATACGTCAACAGTAGCCCGTGTCTCGGCTGGCTTGTAGTTCTTGTTGCCGGACTGGTAGGCAATGACTTCGGCCTGCCCAACCCCAACAGGCTGAACCTCGTATTCACCGATCCGCAGAATTTTCCAGTCCACCGTCTTGAACGATACGTCGAGCTTGGATGACGCGGTTGCGGATAGCGAAAAAGGCTGACAGCAGGTCACCGTGCGGGTGGGATTGAACGCGATGGTTTGAGTAGCGCGGTCAATGAGAAGCGTCTGCGTTACGTTCGGCGCACCGGCATACGTGGCGTTACCGGTTTGACGCGCGGTGATCGTCACCGTGCCGGCTGCTGTGATGGAGACCACGTCGCCGCTCAGCGTAGCCGCATCGTTGTAGCCCATGGTGAAGGTGACGGGCAACCCGGAACTGGATGTGGCCTTGATGGTGAAAGAAGGATCGCCGAAGGTTTTGGCGGGAATGGGTTCGAAGGTGATGGTCTGCGGCGCCAGGTCAACCCCCACGTCCTGCGTCGCCGCCTGGGCGAGGTAGTTGTGATTGCCAAGCTGAAAGGCCGTGATGGTGGCGAGTCCCGTACCGACAATCTTGATTTGATTGTTTTCGATAGTCGCTACGCCCGTGTTGTTCGAAACATAATAAATGGGTAATTCGGCGGTAGACGTGGCCCCGGGCGCGAACGGCGCGCTCAACGCATTCTTTCGCGCGATGGGTGGGAAGGTGAGCAGGGGGATCTGCTTTTTCATGAGCAGCGCACCCACCGGGTTGCTTCCGGTGGTTTTGCTATAGTCATACAGTTTTGTGAATTGGTTTCCATTTTCGAGCTTGAACAAAACACCGTCATCATTCGCCCCGCCGGCGTAGGCCGTGCCGTACATCACTGTGCCGCTGGTGGAAACGAGCAGGTCACCCACCGGGGATTTTCCGTTGGCGCCATTGAAGTCCAAAATTTTTGTGAACACACCGGAGGGCGTAATGCTGAAGATCGTGCCATAGCCATAGGTGCCTCCCGATGAGGTCATGCCGTAGAGCTTGCCATCGGTAAATTCGGTCAGCGATCCTTTAGGGTTACCACCGGTAGCTATACCGTTGAAGTCCATCAGCTTCTTGTAGTCGGTGCCGTCCCGCGACAAGCTGAAAATAACACCATTGCCACTGGTTCCACCGGTGCGGGTCATTCCATACATGCGTCCGTCGGCGGCCAGCACGAGGCTGCCGGTGGGGTTCGATCCGTTGGTGGCACCGTCGAAATCCACGAGCTTTCGGAACGTATCGGCTCGTCCTACCACGCGAACCAAAAAGATAACCCCCATGTCATGCGTCCCACCAAACTCGGTCATTCCGAAAGCGTTTCCATCGGTGCCCAGGAGCAGGCTTCCCTTGGGGGATTTCCCATTGATCCCATCAAAAGAAAATAAAGCGCCGCCGCCGGCCGAACCGACGATGGCCGATGTTCTAAAAACGGCACCGTTTCCATTGTTACCTTGAGCGGACGTCAACCCAAAGAGTTGCATGTCAAAGCCCATCAAAAACCGCCCGCCTGGATTCGTCCCAAGCGAACCGCCAAAGTGGAACCCTGATGGGGCGACAAGACCGCCTTGTCCCGGCGTGACGTTTACGCGCGCTCCTAAACCTAAATTTTGGTCGCCCGACTGTGTCATACCTGAAAATCCCGCGAAAGCGGCCTGTTGTCCCGAAGAACTTACGATAGGATAGTAAAATTGTGTGAATCCTGCACCGTCGCCAGGTTTTTCGCCCGTGTTGCCATCGAAATCCTTGAAGGATGTAAACCCGGAACCATCGGTGTTGATCTGGTAGGGAACGCCCTTGTTATAGCTGCCGCCATACTGGGTGAAACCGATGAGATAATCCTGGCTATAGCAAACCGTGGACAACACAATCCCTACGGCACAGCTCAGTATTATCCGTGCGCAAGCGGGCAACATATTAAGTTTCATTTTTCTAACGATTTAGGTGAAGGTGGGCAATGGTTAGTTTATTAGTAACGAGAGGGGGGACGCCTACTATTTAGGGATAGGCATGCGTTGGAAAATTATTAAAAAGGCTTATAAAAGCCAAGAATGCAGGGGAGTTTAGAAAATAAGCTTGGATTAATTAATGCCAGGCTTGAATCTTTTGGTCGTTTTTTGGTGACTGTAATCTATTAAAACAAGAGCTTCCCTTTTTTATCGATGTAATCACGTTTTATGAATGCGTTAATTGTAGCGATTTTCTCTCCTTTTTAGTACGTTTTTAGCATTACCGATAGCCTTTTATTTAACGATTTGGGTTATGGGATGAGGGAAGAAATTGGCTTTATCTGCCTTTCGTGTCAATCCTGTAAAATCTTGTAAAAGCGTCTTAGTACGCTCGAGACCTCTGACGATTATGAGGCAGGCCGCTTCCCGCCAGCTGGTGGATTCTACAGCGGTTCGAATCGTTCGCCGTCCGTAGCGCCTCGCGAAGGCGGCCGCTCGAGACCTCAAAATACGATATATCGGAAAGCTATCGCTACCTCAGCTTGGCATCGTGGTGCCGTTGGCCCTGCGGTTGAAATAGGGTGTTGAATCAATCGTCTTGCCTGTAATTAAAATCAGTTAACGTGCCACGCGTTCGAAGTCTCTCATTTTTTGAGGCGGATGGCCATGCCATTTTTTGAAGCTATGGATAAACGCCGCCGGTTCTGAGTAGCCCAGCACCGAGGCAATGTCGGTGATGGAGAAGCGGTCGTGGAGAATCAGCAGGTTGCAGATGTCGCGCTTCAGGTTGTCGGTGATCTGGCGGAAGGTAGTGTTCTCGGCCACGAGGCGGCGTTGAAAGGTGCGCGCGTTCAGGTTAAAAAATCCAGCCAATGTTTCGAGCGCAGGCAAGCTTGGCTTTGCCATGCGCAGCGCCGTGAGCTTTACCCTGCTGCCAAACGATGGCTGCGCCTCCATGCTTTCGATGAGCGCTAAGTATTCGGGAATGAGCAGGTCAAGCCCCCAGCGGGTGTTGTCCTGCACGGCGGCTTTGAGAAGGGTTTGGTTGAATTTCATTTCGAACGTGGTGCCCTTCTTCCATTCAGGCGGATAGTCGCTGGTGTGATGGGGCGATGATAATTTCACGTTGATGTCTTCGCCCGAGATGATGGCGATCTCGCGGGCCATCACGGTTAAAATGGTTTCCAGAATATAGCGTGTGGTGGTTTCATGGCCCGGTGGCAGACCAACGGAAATAGTGGCCGTGCGTCCTGCGGTGGCGTTGTGGATGGTGATGCCGGGAAATGTTTTTTGGAGATAGGATTGACAGTAATGCAGGGCTTCCTGGTTGGTGGAGGCCTTTAGCGAAATGCGATAAATGGCGCCCAACGTATTCAGGTTGAGGCATTGGCCCACGTGGATGCCCAGCAGTGGATCGTTTAGTGCCAGCGACAGGTGTTGCACCACGGCATAGAAATCCGTCACGCTCACCTTGGCATCGGCGTCGGCAAAGTCGGGAGGCGATTTCATGACCTTTTGCAACTCGCGCACGGG
This sequence comes from Chryseolinea sp., assembly GCA_036525235.1. Lineage (GTDB taxonomy): Bacteria > Bacteroidota > Bacteroidia > Cytophagales > Cyclobacteriaceae > Chryseolinea. The sequence continues at coordinate 73,376 of DATDAV010000300.1, forward strand.
TATGCCGCGCAGTTGGCCGTAGTCAACAAAACAACCGAGGTGTTTGGCGAGGATTTTCATTTTGTCGTAAAATATCAATTGAGGCCCGGGAGGCAAAGATACCTTTGTTGCATCAACAAAAACAAAACTGATGAAAGCGTATCACCTCGAATCGTTTGGCAGCATCGACGGCATCCGCCTGCGCGAACAAGCCATCCCAACCCCGCAAGCGCAGGATGTGTTAGTCAAGATCAAAGCGGCGTCCATTAACCGGCGCGATCAGTATATTCTTCACCAAACCTATCCGTTGCCCGCCAAGACAGACGTCATTCCCTTAAGCGATGGTGCGGGAGAAGTTGTGGCCGTCGGAAAAGGCGTGACGCGCTTTCGTGTGGGAGATCGCGTCATGGGAAATTATTTCGCCCGCTGGCGCGATGGCCGCATCGGCATGGACATCATGGATCAGTTGGGCTGCACACTCGATGGCATGCTGGCGGAGTATGCCGTGCTTCACGAAGATTCGGTGGTGCAGATTCCGGCTAATCTCGGCTATGCAGAAGCATCCACCTTGCCCTGTTCGGCCCTTACCGCATGGTCGGCGTTGGCCAACCTGCGTGCGGGCAACGCCGTGCTCACCATCGGCAGTGGTGGCGTGTCGGTGTTTGTTATTCAATTTGCAAAGATGTGTGGGGCCAAGGTGTTTGTGCTCACCTCGCGCGACGAGAAGATAGAAAAATTGAAAGCCCTTGGTGCCGATCATGTGTTGAACTACAAAACAGACAGCGCGTGGAGCAAAACCATACTGGCGCTAACGCACGGCGCAGGCGTGAACCTCGTGGTGGAAACCGGCGGTATCGACACCCTGGCTCAAAGCGTGCAGGCCATGGCCATGGGAGGGGAGATCGCGTTGCTCAGTCCCGCCACCACCCTCGGCAAAGTTGACGTTGTCGACGCGCGGGCCATTCTCACACCGTTGTTTGTTCGTTGCATCACATTGCAACCGCGGTTTGTGGGCAGTCGTCTTGAGTTTGAAGCAATGAACCGCGCCATCGAACAACACAACTTGCAACCACACATTGAGAAAATATTTTCATTTGACGCTGCACTTGATGCTTATCATTATCTGGCAGCAGGAGAGGTGATGGGGAAAATTGTGATCACGATGGAATAGATGCTAACGTTTCTACACAAACAACTTATGAAAACAATATACACAGCTCAAGTAACCGCCACAGGCGGTCGCCATGGGCGCATCACGTCATCCGACAACATTCTTCAACTGGATCTTGCGCTGGTAGACGGTCTCGGCAAACCAGACAACAAAGCAGGAACAAATCCCGAGCAGCTCTTTGCCGCAGCCTATGCAGCATGCTTCGAGACGTCGCTTCGCGCCGTTGCAGATCAGCTGAACATTCGTGTAACCGAAAGCTCCGTAGAAGCCTTTGTGTCGCTACAGAAAGACAACGCCGGTTTTCATCTCGGAGTGTCGTTACATGTTCGCCTACCCGGTGTTGACAATGATATAGCTCAGGCCGTGATGAAGAAAGCACACGAGGTATGCCCATATTCCCGCGCCATTCGGGACAACGTTGTGGTTGAGATGAAGTTGATCTAGGAAGATTAGGAATGAGTGTGATGCAGGGCGCGCAAAATGGAAATGGCGGAGGGTTAGGGACAATGCTGCACAAAATCCACTGGCCAACCAGACGATCTTGCGTGCGCTCATTTCTTCTTTCGAATGCAGCGCAAAAAAGATACTACCGAGCGCGGTTACGACGATTTTCGGAAGTTCATATTTTTTGGTAAGCTTTGATGCAAAGGAAAATAGGAAAATATCGACGTTCCGGAGCAACGGAGAGATAGCTATGTCAACGGTCTGCATGAACGCCGGCTAAAAATTCGCAGATGTTGAAGTCCAAATATCTAACGATAAATATGATGAATTTTATAATTTCGCATGCCTTTGTAAAAGGAAGGAAAACTTTCAGCGTTATCCATGGCTGTGAAGTCGTTTGAAATAAACCGTTTAACAAAAGCGCCATCGATAATGGTAAGAACTTTTACAATAACACTGATAATTTTTTTCTCACTATGCTCATGCGGAACAGGATTAAGCGTCAGAAAGTCGCAGGTTAAATATTTTGATAATCATTTTTCAGGCACCTTTGGCAATCGTGCTTTTAAAATAAATGGACGTAGGTATGGTTCTCCTGCGTTGCTTGAATTGTTTGAAATTTATCAGGTAAAAGCGGATAGCGTTTCGGTTGTTTTTGATGAACAAGACGAATTGGAACTAACTTACCAGGATAGTGACGGTAAAGTCAAGACAGCTACATTTAAAGGCGTGTTTGCAAGAAAAGGATACTACGAAGTGTTTTTAAGAAATGACAGAAAAGAAATACCCCCTGCTTTTCCGTTTATTTATGGAAGGTGCAACGTCAACCGGGTAAGGTTAGCCCTTTCAGCAAAAGGAGATTTGATTGTGGATAACGAATGGAATGAAAGCGGGAATATTTTATTCTTGGGTGTCGGGGATAAGGGTAGGCGGCAAAGCTATTTTAGCAGGAGACAATAAACTCTTCGCTAAGCCTTCCTTGTTCAGAAGTTTTCATGCGCCTTGCTGCAAGATTCAGTTTTGCATTGCGGTTTTTGTTTCTTAAATTAATTTGCTGTCGTGGGACAATACGAAGCACATCGTTAAAGGCATTCCTCGTTATCTGAATTTTCGTTCGTAGACCGTTACGTTTCTGACGGCAATAGATTTTCGATATTATAAACTACTTAATTTTGTGTCATGCTGACTACGATCATCCGGTTCGTAAACATCATTTTAGTCGCCCTGCTGGCCGGGACAAGTTTTGGCATATGGGTGGGTCTAAATCCAGCGGATTATTTGGCAGCAACCTATATTGATCAGCAACAACATCTTGTTCTTTCCCTTCAGACTTTGTTGGTTTCGTTGGTGATCGTGGCAACGCTCGTAACCATCGCTTCCGCTTTTCTTCAGCGGAAAGACAAGAAGACTTTCATTGCCTTGCTGGTTGCGGCATTATTTCTTTTGTTGTGTATCATCATAACGCGGTTTGGTAATTTGCCCATTCAAACCGAAATGCTGACCTGGGACATTCATTCTGTTCCCGGTAATTGGACGATTTTACGAGACCAGTGGTGGTCGTTTCATATCCAGCGGACAGTTGCTGAGCTGATTGCATTGGTCCTTGTGACATGGACCAGTGTTCAAAAAAGCAGCGGATAAAGCGAGTAAGGCCTATTCCTGCATATAAGTTTGAACATTGATCAATACGAACGGTCTGTAGAGCAAATTCACCCCGGATGTGGAATTGACGCCCCACTTTTTTTGTTGTTAGTGTCACGGTTTTGAAATTTCAAACTTTACAAACTGATATTTCATGGCACGGATTTTACCGGGTCTCATTGGCCGAGCTACATCATTTTGTACCGGCATAGGGATGAAAAACCTTTGGAGTGTCGCTTGTCTCTTCTTTTTTTTACTTCAGACATTTGTTTCAATCGGTCAGGGGAAGGGCGGTAAGCCTGTCATCATTGGCCAAATTCCGGCACCGTTGTCAGCTCGGCAGGGTACGCCGATCACCATAGCGTTGACCAACCTAATCGTAATACCTGGAGATGTGGGATCTATATATCCAAACGGATTTACGCTGGAAGCAAATTCAGGAAAGAACTATGAAGTCAGTGGGGCTACGGTGACACCCGACCCTGACTTTGCGGGGATGCTTACTGTACCGGTTCGGGTGTTTGAGGATGGACAGGATAGCAAATGGTTTAACTTCAAGATTAATGTCAGGGCAGTGGCGAATGTTGCACCCCGAATAACAGGACAAACACCGGTAGCCGTCAACCAGGGTGAAGCCGTAACGATAACCTTCGCGCAACTAACGGTTATCGATCCCGACGACAATTACCCATCTGATTTTACGCTAACCGTGTACAATGGAAACAATTATACGGTCGATGGAACAACGGTAACGCCTGCAACAGACTTTTCCGGAGATCTGCAGGTCCAGGTATCGGTAAACGACGGTGATGATGAAAGTAACAAGTTCAAACTAAAGATTGCAGTGAGCAAACCAGTAAATGCGGCTCCTCGTATCACTGGACAGATTCCCATTTCCATCAATCAAGGGCAAAGTGTTACGGTCGATTTCAGCCAGTTGACGGTAACGGATCCTGATAACAACTACCCCTCAGGCTTTACGCTCACCGTGTATAATGGGAACAATTACGCCGTCGATGGAACAACGGTGACGCCGTCGCCGAATTTTTCCGGCAATCTGAAAGTCCAGGTGTCGGTAAATGATGGTAAAGACGAAAGCAACCGCTTCGATCTTAAAATTGACGTTCTAAAATCCCAGCCCAGTGCGCCTGCGATCACGGGTCAGCAGCCCTTGACGGTTAACGAGGATGGATCGATTGCCATTAAGCTCACCGATCTTTCGGTCGTTGACCCGGACAATAACTTTCCACAAGACTTTACTTTAAATATTTCTCCAGGATCCCATTATACACTTAATGGAAGTACAGTTATTCCTGAAAAAAATTATTCAGGACCTCTTTCCATCGTGGTAAGCGTTAATGATGGCAAGAATGACAGCGCCCCGTTCGATCTTCAGGTCTCCGTTATACCCGTCAATGACAGTCCCGTTATCACGGGCCAAAAGAAATTAACGGCCAACCAAGGCACTACCTTTTCCATTAGCCTTTCGGATTTGACCGTTACGGATGCTGACAACAAATACCCCGACGCCTTCACATTGAAGATAACCCAGGGCAACAACTATGTAGTTGCCGGGAGTACAATAAATCCGTCACCGGCTTTCGTTGGAACGCTTAGCGTGATCGTTTCTGTAAATGACGGCACAACCAGCAGTCTTGATTTCAATGTCCAGGTAGAGATTATATCAACGAAAACGAATGTGCCCCCCACCATTGTTGGCCAAAAGGCCATCAGCATAACACAAAATACTTCCATCACCGTTGAGCTATTCCATCTCGTGGTAGACGATCCTGATAATGCGTTCCCTGCCGGATTTTCGTTAAAGGTTTTT